>DATAAZ010000045.1:0-13519 GCA_036259875.1 Gaiellaceae bacterium | reverse complement strand
CGCGACGCCCGAGCGCGCCGGCGACGTCGTGGCGAGCCTCGCCGACGAGCTCGGCGGCGTCGATGTGCTGGTCAACAACGCCGGCTACAACCGCCGCGCGGAAGGACTCGACGAGACGGTGGACGGGTGGACGCACACGCTCGCCGTCGCGGTGCCCGTGCGTCTCGACGACGGCTCGCTCGCGGTGTACCAGGGCTACCGCGTCCAGCACTCGAGCGTCCTCGGGCCGACGAAGGGCGGCGTGCGCTACGACCCCGCCGTGACGCTCGGCGAGTGTGCGGCGCTCGCGATGTGGATGACGTGGAAGTGCGCGCTCCTCCGACTGCCGTACGGCGGCGCCAAGGGCGGCGTCCGCTGCGATCCTCGCGCCCTCTCCGAGCACGAGCGGGAGGGGCTCACGCGGCGGTTCACCTCGGAGCTCCTGCCGGTGATCGGCCCGCAGCGTGACATCCCGGCGCCGGACATGGCGACCGACGAGCAGACGATGGCCTGGATGATGGACACGTACTCGATGCAGGTCGGGTACGCCGTTCCGGAGATCGTGACGGGAAAGCCGCTCGTGGTCGGCGGATCCGTGCTGAGGCCCGAGGCGACCGGAATCGGGGTCGTCATGATCGTCGAGGGAGCCGTCGACCGCCTCGGCTCGACCCTCGCGGGCGCGCGCTGCGTCGTCCAGGGGTTCGGAAAGGTCGGCGGCGTCGCCGCCCACGAGCTCGTCGCACGCGGCGCCCGCATCGTCGCCGTCTCGGACATCCACGGCGGCATCCACGACGAGGACGGGCTCGACCTCGACGCGCTCGACCGCTGGCGGGCCGAGCAGGGCGGAGTCGCCGGCTTCCGCGGCGCAAGCGACCTGACGAATGCCGAGCTGCTCGAGCTTCCGTGTGACGTCCTCGTCCTCGCGGCGACCGAGCGACAGGTCACGGAGGAGAATGCGGCGGCGATCGCCGCGCGCCTCGTCGCCGAGGGCGCGAACGGCCCGACGACGCTCGAGGCGGACGAGATCCTCGGCGAGCGCGGCATCCCGATCTTGCCCGACATCCTCACGAACGCGGGCGGCGTCGCGGTCTCGTACTTCGAGTGGGTCCAGGACATCCAGCGCCTCTTCTGGACGCGCGAGGAGATCCGCACGCGGCTCGGCGAGCTCATGCGCGACGCGCTGGACCGCGTCTGGACGCTGGCGGACGAGGAGTCGCTCAGCCTGCGCCGCGCCGCCCTCGTCACCTCGATCCGCGAGGTAGCCGACGCGCTGCACGCGCGCGGGATCTACCCGTGACCGTTCGGGACGCGCTCGTCGCCGACCCCCGCGTGCTCGCCGCCCACGCGCCCGCGCGTGAGGTCGCGGCGCTCCTCTCGCGCCCCCAGGTCGACACCGCGCTCGTCGTCGAGGGCGGCCGCCTCGTCGGCTGCGTGACGCGCGAGTCGATCGTGGCTGCGGTCGCGAGCGGCGAGGACGTCCGGACGCTCACGGCGCGTGACCTCGCCGACGAGGACGTGACGACGATCTCCCCGGACGCTCCCCTCGACGAGGCGCTTCGGGTAATGGCTGAGCACGGCCTCGAACGCCTCGCGGTCACGCAGGGCGGCCGTCTGCTCGGCGTGGTCGCGCGCGAGCCGCTCGTTCGGCGGATCATGGAGGACGAGCCGCCGCCGGCCGACGAGGAGCCGGCGGGCGTCCGCTAGATCGCGCGCGCGAAGCGGGCGACGACCTCGTCGATCACCGCGTCGTCCATCACGGTCGAGACGGCTGCGAGACCGTTCGGCGTCACGAGGACGCCCGCTTCGTAGAGCCGCCACCAGTCCGCAAGCTCGACCCCGACCTGGAGGAGAGACCCTCGGCCGGCCGTCTCGAGGCCTAGTTTCGCGAGCTCGGACCGCAGGCGCTCGCCGAGCATGTTGGCCCGGTCGATCGCGGCCCGGTCGAGGAGCCGCAGCGCCGCGAGGCCCGCGCGCGTCGCGACCGGGTTCGCGGAGAACGTGCCGCCGTGCGGGACGTGGCCCGGCTCGGTGGGATCGAAGGCGGCCATCAGGTCGGTGCGCCCGCCGAAGGCGCCGATCGCGAAGCCGCCGCCGATCACCTTCCCGAACGTCACGAGGTCGCCCTCGATGCCGTACCGCTCCTGGATGCCGCCGTACGAAAGCCGGAACGTGATCACCTCGTCGACGATCAGCACGATTTCGCGGCGGCGCGTCTCCTCGCGGACGAGTCGCGCGAAGCTCTCGCTCGCCCGGCGAAGGCCGACCCGATTCGGCATCAGGTCGAGGAGAACGCAGGCGAGCTGGTCGCCGCGGTCGTCGAGCGCGGCGAGGAAGGCGGTCTCGTCGTCGAAAGGGACGACCCCGACGTCCGCGCCGACGCCGTCCGGGACGCCGGGGGAGGTCTCCGTGGCGACCGCGTCATACGTGCCGTGGTAGGCGCCTTCGAAGCGAAGGAGCCCGGGACGGCCGCTCGCGGCCCGGGCGGCCCGAATCGCCATCATGACGGCCTCCGTCCCCGAGTTGGTGAACCGGACCCGCTCGAGCGGGGCGACTCGGCCGCAGAGCGCTTCGGCGAGCTCGACCTCGGCCTCGGTCGGAAGCCCGAAGCAGGATCCCTCCCGGACCGCTTCCGTCGCCTCGGCGACGAGCGCAGGGTGGGCGTGACCGTGGACGAGCGCCGTGTAGTTCGCGTGCAGGTCGATAACCCGGCGGCCGTCCACGTCGACGAGCTCGTATCCCTCGCCGTACGCCGCATACGGGGGGTGCGGCGGCACGAACAGCGTCGTCCGCGTATTCCCGCCCGGGAGCACGGTGCGGGCTCGTTCGAAGAGCGCAGCGGATCGTGTCTCGGTCCGGACGGGCATCGTCAGCAGCACGTGAACGCGCCCGGAGGCGCGAGCCCTTCCTGCGGCTCCGGCAGCGCCGCCGCCTCGAGCGCGCCGCCGTGGAGAATGTCGTGCTCGCTCACCTCGAGCTCCGGGACGCCGAAGTGCGCGAGCACCTCTGCGACGACGGCAACGCCCGCGACGAGCACCGGCGCGCGATCGGGGTGGATTCCGGACGTGGCGCGAAGGACGGCGATCTCGCTTGCCGCGAGGCGGACCAGCTCTCGCTCGATCCAGCCGCCTGGCAAGACGTGGCCGTCCAGGAGCTCGGGATCCTCGTCGGTGAGCCCGAGATGGAGCGTTGCGAGCGTCGTCACGGTCCCGGCGACGCCGATTGCGCGCGCCGGGCGTGCCCACTCGGGGACCCGTTCCTCGAGCAGCGAGCGGACGGCGCTCCGGCACGCTCGAAGCTCGGTCGCGGACGGAGGATCGTGCTCGAGGAAGCGCTCCGTCAGCCGCACGCAGCCCAGGTCGAGGCTCTCGTGAAACGCGATGCCGCCCGGCCCGCCAAGGATGAGCTCGGTCGACCCGCCGCCCACGTCGACGACGAGCGTCCCGTCCGTGAGCGGCCGCCCGGCCGTGACGCCTCGGAACGTGAGGAACGCTTCCTCGTCGCCCGAAAGGAGCCGAGTCGTGAAGCCGTAGCTCCATTCAATCTCGCCCAGGAAGGCCTCACCGTTCTCGGCATCGCGAACCGCGCTCGTCCCGAGCGCGAGCGTGCGCTCGGCGCCGAGGCTCTCGGCGGCGCGCCGATAGTCGACGAGGACGTTCCTCACGCGGGCGAGCGCCGTCGGCAGGAGCTTTCGCCGGGCGTCGACGCCCTCCGCGAGCCGCGTGACGGCGAGCCGCCGCTCGACCTCTTCGACCGTCCCGTCCGTAACGTCGGCGACGAGGAGGCGGGTCGAGTTGCTTCCGAGATCGACGACCCCTACGCGCATCCGGCGAGTCATCGTATCGCCCAATGCGTGGTATCCTGCGCCAAGCGACGCGGGGTGGAGCAGTCAGGTAGCTCGCCGGGCTCATAACCCGGAGGTCGCAGGTTCAAATCCTGCCCCCGCTACTCAAAAGGCCCTGCTAAGCGGGGCCTTTTCGTTTTGACGGGCCCGGGGACCGGTTTCCACCACTTTTCGACTACCGGATTTGAACCCGGAGCTCGGACGCGCGCACGTGTAGCAATCCAAGCTCGCCGCACGACCGTCACGGACAAAAGGTGCGTATGGTGCAAGCTCCCTGCCAAACGTCGGCACCCAGGCGGGCCGCTAACCGGACGCTCGCAGTTCGGGTCGTGCGGGAAAGAGGGAAAAGGCCCGCAAAGCGGGCCTTTTCGCTTGCTCACCTTGCGGTGGCTCCTGCTCGCGCTGGCGCGGCAGTCCCGGCCGAGAGACGACTGCCGAGCGGCGCCTCTCGTCAACCGTTTCGCAGAGCTTGCCTATGAGGCTTCTCCATCCTGTGGCAGTGCACGGTCGTGATACCCCAGACACTGATCGTCATGAGAAAAAGCCCGAGGCCGAGGCGGTCGCTCCAGCCGGCCGACTCGGCGAACGCCGTGGTAAGGGCGACGGGGATCGCGCCCGCAAGCACAACCGCGGCGATGTGGCGAGTGATGTTCCTCCAGCTCATGATCCCTCCTCTTCATCGAACGTCGCGTTCGACCTGGAGCATTGGACGCGCCGCTAAGGGGCCGGTAAGGCCCTGGTAAGGACCCGCTAACGCTGCGACGATGGCGGCGTGGAGTTCCGGATCCTTGGGCCGATCGAGGTCCGAGACGGCGACCGCGTCGTTCCACTCGGGGCCGGACGACAGCGGGCGCTGCTCGCGCTCCTTCTCCTGCACGCGAACAAAACCGTCTCGCGCGACCGTCTAATCGACGAGCTTTGGGGCGAGCGACCGCCGAACACGGCTGTGACGGCCCTCCAGGGGCATGTCTCCGGGCTGCGGAAACTGCTCGAGCCGGACCGCGCGTCGGAAGATGTCTACCGCGTCATCCTGACGCGGGGGTCGGGGTACGAGGTTCGACTCCAGAGAGAGCAACTCGATCTCGGTGTTTTCGAGCGCCTCCGGAGCGAGGGGAGACATGCGCTTGCTCAAGGCGAGCCGGAGCGAGCGGCCGCGCGCCTGCGCGAAGGGCTCGCCCTGTGGCGCGGGCCTCCGCTTGCCGATGTCGCCTACGAGCCGTTTGCGCAGACCGAGATCGCTCGCCTCGAGGAGCTGCGGGTGGCGACGCTCGAAGATCGGCTTGAGGCAGACCTCGCGTCGGGGCGGCACAGCGAGCTCGTCGGCGAGCTGGAGGCGCTCGTCAAGGAGTACCCGCTTCGCGAGCGGCTGCGCAGGCAGCTGATGCTCGCGCTCTACCGCGCCGGCCGCCAAGCGGAAGCGCTCGAGGCGTACCAAGCGGCCCGCCGCGTTCTCGTCAAGGAGCTCGGGATCGAGCCCGGTCGCGAGCTCCGCGAGCTTCAGCAGGCGATCCTGAGACAGGATCCCTCCCTCGACGTCGTGTCGGCCGGCGGGGAGGCCGACGAGGCGGGCGAAGAGTTGAACGGCGACTTCGTCGGGCGCGAAGCGGAGCTCGGCGCGCTGCTCGCGGACCTCGAAGATGCACTCGCTGGACGCGGCCGCCTCTGCCTGCTCGTCGGCGAGCCCGGGATCGGGAAGAGCCGCCTCGCCGACGAGCTGATTCGCCGTGCGAGGCGCCGGGGGATGCGGGTCGCGGTCGGACGCTGCTGGGAGGCGGGCGGAGCGCCCGCCTACTGGCCGTGGGTGCAATCGCTTCGCGCCTACATCCGCGACGTCGACTCCGAGACGCTGCGGAACGAGCTCGGCGCGGGCGCGGTCGAGCTCGGGCAGATCCTGCCCGAGCTTCACCAGATCTTTCCTGAGCTTCCGTCGCCGCCCGCGCAGGAGTCGGAGGCTGCGCGCTTCCGGCTATTCGAGGCGACGGCAGAATTCCTGCGGAACGCCTCGGCACGCCGGCCGCTCCTCCTCGTCCTCGACGATCTGCACGCCGCGGATGCGCCCTCGCTTTTGCTTCTCCGGTTCCTCGCGCGCGAGCTCGGCTCGGCGCCCATGCTCGTCGTCGGCGCCTACCGGGACGTCGACCCGATTCCGGCGCAACCGCTGATCGACATGGTGTCCGAGATTGCCCGGGAGCCGGGAACGCGTCGCCTACCGCTGCGCGGGCTTAGCGAGGGAGACGTGGCGACCTACGTAGACCTGACTGCCTCGGATCTCGCCTCGCACGAGCTCGTCACCGCGCTCCACGCGGAAACGGAGGGGAATCCGCTCTTCGTCAGCGAGACCGTGCGCCTCCTCGCTGTTGAGGGGCTGCCATCGGAGCCGGCCGAAGGACCAATCGTGATCCCCGAAACCGTCCGCGACGTGATCGCCCGCCGCGTGACCCACCTCTCCGATGAATGCAAGCGCGTGCTGGTCCGTGCGTCAGTGCTCGGACGGGAGTTCGACCTCGCCGCGCTCGCTCGCGTGAGCGATACGTCGGAAGACGAGCTGCTCGACGCGCTCGATGAGGCGATCGTCGCTCGCGTCGTCTCTGACGTTCCGGGCGGCTCCACTCGCCTCCGCTTTGCGCACGTCCTCATTCGCGACACGCTCTACGAGGGCCTCTCGAGCCCCCGCCGAATCCGCGCGCACAGGCTGACCGTCGAGGCGCTCGAGGCGCTCTACGGCGACGAGCCTGGGCCGCACTTTGCGGAGCTCGCGCACCATTCGATTGCCGGGCGCGATTTCGACCGGGGCGTCCGTTACGCCCGACGCGCCGGCGACCGAGCGCTCGACCTCCTCGCCTACGAGGAGGCGGTGCGCCTTTACGAGACCGCGCTCGAGGCGCTCGACGTCGCAGGCGATTCGGACGAGAGGACGCGATGCGAGCTCCTTCTCTTGCGTGGCACTGCAGCCGGACGCGCCGGGAACACGCCCGCCGCCGACGAGGCCTTGTCAGAGGCCGCCGGGATCGCGCGCCGTCTCGGTCTCTCGCGCGAGCTCGCCCGCGCGGCGGCGGAGTACGGCGGGCGGATGGTTTGGGCGCGCGGCAGTGACGCCCCCGGGCTCGTTCCGCTGCTCGAGGAGGGACTGGCCGGCATCGGCGCGGACGATGTCGAGCTCCGGGCCAGGCTGCTCGCCCGTCTCGCGGGCGCTCTACGTGACGAGCGCTCGCGCGATCGGCGCGACGCGTTGAGCAGGGAGGCCGTCGACCTTGCGCGCCGGGCTGAAAGCCCCGCTGCGCTGGTTGAAGCGCTCGATGGCCGCGCCATGGCTGTACTCGCGCCCGACACGCTCGCGGAATGCATCGCCGTCGCGAGCGAGCTCCGCGAGGTGGCCGAGCGAATCGGGGACCGAGAGAGGGTGGTGGACGGATACATGCAGCGGGTCGCGGCACAGGTCGTCGTCGGCGACATCGCTGCGGTCGAGGCTGATTTGGACGCCGCGAGCCCCCTCGCCGAGGAGCTCGGGCAGCCCGCTCACCTCTGGGACGTCTGCGGCGCACGCGCAATGGTTGCTCTCGCCGCGGGCAGGTTGAGCGAGGGCGAGCAGCTCGTCGAGCGGGCGTTCGTGCTCGGGGAACGCGCGGTTCCCGGCGCCTTCCCTGTGCACCGCCTGCAGCGCTACACGCTCGCCGATTTCCTCGGAAACCTTGAGGACGTTGAGGCGGAAATTCGCGATCTCGTCACCGAGTATCCAGGCCGCCCAGTCTTTCGGTGCGTGCTCGCCCATCTCCACGCGCGCCTGGGACGGTTCCCGGAGGCGATGCGTGCGCTCGCGGAACTGCGTGAAGACGACTTCTCGGAGCTGCCGTTCGATCAGGAATGGCTGTTCGCGATGAGCTTGCTCGCCGAGACGTCGGCGCTCGTGGGCGACGATGACTCGGCCTCGGCGCTTTACGTGTTGCTCTTTCCCTGGGCTGCGCTGAACGTCGCCGACATGGCCGAGGGGATCCGGGGGTCGGTCGCGCGGTACCTCGGTCTGCTCGCTGCCGCACTGTCGCGCCTGGATGAGGCTGCTTCTCATTTCGAGGATGCGATCGCGATGAACGCAAGGATGGGCGCTCGCCCCTGGTTCGCGTATACGCACGAGGACTACGCGCGGATGCTGCTTGCCCGAAACGCCTCCGGCGACCGCGAGCGTTCCCGGCAGCTCGTCGACGAGGCGCTCGCGATCTACCGCGAGCTCGGCATGGACTCGCACGTCCGGAGCGCGGTCCGCCTCCGCGAGCGCGGTACGCGCGTCGTCAAAGCCTAGACGGCCCCTGACCCATGATTCCCGGCCGCCGCACGGCAATCGTCGTCACTGGTGAACCGGAGCGAGGAGGCGCGCAGCTTCGGAGAAGTTGACAAGCTCGATGCCGTGCGCCGCGAGCACGTTCGACAACCGAGGACTCGTCAGCGTCGCGAGCTCGAGCTCGCGCTCGCGTCCGTACGTCGAGCGCAAGTCGTCGTCGATGTAGCCGGGGTGGCAACCGAGCTCGGATACTCCCTCCCCGATCTCGTTCTCGAGGATCCGGGCCAACCCCTCGACGGAGATTTTCTCCGGATGCGAGGCATCGTCCCAGCGACCGTAGAACTCGGGCACGTGTCGAATCCGCGAGTGCTCCCTGAGCGGCAGGCCGTGCTCGTCCGCCAGGGCGAGGAGCGGCTGAAGGAGACCCGGCTCGCGGTGCACGTGATGGTGTGTGTCCAGATGCGTCGGGAGCCGTCCGAGGAGCGTCTGGAATCGATCGAACTGGCGCCGGATCTCCAGCGCGGCCGCCGCCGGGTCCCGGAGGAAGCAGCGCCCTTCCCCGTCGAGGATGAAGTGCAGCCCGACGCTGAGGCGAGGCGTCGCCGTCGCGAGGTCGGCGGCTTCCTCGCTCCCCCTCCCCTCCACCATCAGGCTCGCGCTCGTGAGGATGCCGTCCCGATGGGCTTCCATGATTCCGCGGTTCACGCCGCTGGTCAGCCCCAAGTCGTCCGCGTTCACGATCAGGTACTTGCGCACCGCCGCCTCGCCCGGGAAGGACCGGCTCGAGCCCCTCGAGCCACTGCTAGGACATATGGATCTCGACGTCGTCCGCGACTCCGCCGAGGATCACGTAGTCGGTAGGCACAGTCTGGAGGATCGAGCCCGGCACGAACTCCGAGACGGGACCATGCGCTACCAGCCGCGCGATGAACCGCTGCCAGGAGACGCCTCCTCCGAGGTCGCCGTCGAGCCAGAAGCTTCGGTGCCGTGCGCCGAGAATTTCGCGTGGACCGATTGTGTTCGCATACGGAGGAACCCACGACCAGTCGCCCCCGAAGGAGTGAAGCGCGTTCTGCATGATCGTCATCGGGTGGAGCTGGACGAGGCGCGCACCCGCCTGCCTGTACGCGTCGAGGTCGCCTTCGAACTCCTCGCCGAGGTGTGACTCCCAGAAGGCGATGTGCCCGCACCAGCCGATCCCGCCGTAGCAGACGTCCGCCCCGCCGAGGTCCTCGATCATCGCCGAGTAGTCGGCGATCGTCTCGCGTGTCGGGAAGTGAACGTTTTCCTCGCGCGGCCGCAGATCGGGATCGATCGCGCCGAAGAAGCGCTCCGTCATCGCCCGCTGGAACGATCCCGGCCACGACGGCGGCGCCGTGTCGCCGTTCTCGTTCGCGTACTCGTCCATGTTGAACGAGTGGACGTGCCGGCAGGAGAAGCCCTCCTCGTTGATGAGACGCGCGGCGAGCGCGTACTGCGGCATCGGGCCGACCGGGAAGATGCCGACGAATTCCCGACCCTCTTCCGCCGCCGCGCGAATGCGCCCGACGATGTCCTCGGCGAACGCGCGATAGAAGGCGCCCGCATCGTCGATGATCCGGATCCTGAAGTCGGGGTTCGGGTGCTCCGCCAGCTCTCCCCGGGGGATGCGCCGCACGCGCTCGCACGCCTCCCGGTCACGAAACGAGATGAAGTCGGCGAGCGCGTAGTCGAACGTCAGATCGACGGCCATGAGTCTCCTTTCAGGGCAAGAGCCGCTTCGTCGTCCCCCGCAGCCACGTCAGGCAGGGAGCGAAGCCCTCCGCGTAGCGGACACCGCATTGGAACCCCCGGTGCGCGGTAGCGGTGCGCATCTGGTCGACGATGTCCACGGCGTCGTGCTCCCGGAGCCAGCGGAGCTGACTCTCGTGGGCTTCGAGCATGTGAACCTTCGTCTCGATGGTTCCCGTAACGTCGACGAACTCGGTCGGCGTGAAGCCGAGCCCGCTCACGGTTTCCATGAAGTAGATCGGAGCGACGACCGGATGCGCCGGCTTGCCGGTCTCGAGCAGCGGCAGGCTCGACAGGAAGCTCGCGTCGAAGACGAGTCTCGAAGTTTCGTTATGGTCGGCCATGTAGTCGCCCGGGGAGTGCGTGATGATGACGTCCGGCCGAGCGTCGCGAACGAGGTCGACGACGATGCGCCGCTGCGATGGATCGGCTGCGTTTACCTCGCCGTCGGAGAGTCCGAGCGAGGTGTGCTCTGCGCCGGCGATCTCGGCCGCGCGCCGTGCCTCTTCAATCCGGATGCGCGAGATCTCCTCCGCCGAGTACTCAAAACTCCCGCGGTCGCCCTTCGTGGCGTGGCACATGACGACGTCGTGTCCCTCCTCGCTATAGCGCGCAAGCGTTCCCCCGCAGAGGATCTCGAGATCGTCCGGATGCGCCCCGACGGCGAGAACCCGCATCAGATTGCGGCCTGCTCGACGGCGAAGAGCCGCTCGTCGACCGTCTGGGTCGCGAGGCGCACGGCGCCGAGCGCGACGGCCTCGTCGCCGAGGCTGGAGAGGACGAGACGGGGCGGCAGTGGCACGAGCTCGGCGACGCGACGCTGGAGCGGCACGAGGAGCGCTTCCCCGGCTCGCGAAAGCCCGCCGCCGATGATCACCGTCGCCGGGTTGAGCACCGCAGCCACCGACGCTAGGCCACGCGAGAGCCGGTCGAGAAGCTCGTCGAGCAGGCGCTGAGCAGCCTCGTCGCCGCGCTCCGCGGCCCGGAAGACGACCTCAGCGTCGACCGTCGTCGGGTCGCCGCCGGCGAGCTCCCTCAGAACCGCGCCGCCGGGCTCATCCGCGACCTCACGTCCCAGACGCGCGAACGCGCTGCCTCCCGCCGCGTGCTCGAAGTGACCCAGCCCGGTGGCCGGCGGCGGATCGCCGTCGGGTATCGGCAAGTATCCGATCTCGCCGGCCGCGCCGGCGGAGCCGCGGTACACGTTGCCTCCGATAAGGATGCCCGCGCCGATCCCCACGCCGATCTGGACGTAGACGGCGTCGTCGATTCCTTGCGCGGCACCGAGCCATCGCTCGGCAAGGACCGACAGATGCACCTCGTTGTCGACCAGCACCGGGCACCGGAACGAACGCCGAAGCGCCGCGGCCAGCCTGACGCCTTCCCAACCGACCAGCTGCGGCGCGAGGGTAATTCTGCCGCTGCGCGGGTCGACGATGCCGGGCGTCCCGACCGCCACGGCCTTCACACTCGAGCGACCGAGCCGTGCCTGCTCGAGCGCCTGGCGCGCCGCATTCCGCACCGCTGCGAGAACGATCTCGGCTCCCTTCCCACCGTCGGTTGACGAACGTTCGGAGCCGACGATCTTCCCGCTGAGATCGGCCGCGAACGCGAGGATCTTGTTCGCGCCGATGTCGATGCCGAGGACGTGGCCGAGGTCGGCGCGGAACGAGAGGAGCCGCGCCCGTGGGCCCGGTCGGGGCGCGCCGCCATCCGCTAGCGACTCGCTCACGTATCCCGTCTGAATGAGAACGTCGACGACTTCGCGCACGGTCGGCTTCGACAGCCCGGTCGCCCGCTGGATTCCGGCGCGCGTCGCGGAACCGTGCTCGCGGATCGCCCGCAGGACGAGCGCGGCGTTGAGCCGGCGCATGAGCTGCGGGGACCCGCTCGTGATGGGTTTTGCCAAGCTTGACCGGTTCCTACGGCTGTGTTAGGAAGCTTTCCTACCAATTAGCCTCGCGGAGATCAAGGAGGCGGCGCTGCAGTTCGACCGGTCGAAGTTCGACCACGTCGGCGTCCCGACGGAGGAAAAAAAGGAGGGCGAGAGCTGGGTCGAGGCGACCCGGGTCTGGGTGACGAGCCCGCGTGCCCATCCCTTCAACGTCGAGTGGCTGCGCTACGAGGCGGACAGCCCGGTGACCGGATCACTTCGCACGGAGCCGCATGTCGCGTACCGGGTGGTCGACGTCCACGCAGCGATGGAAGGGCACGTCGTCGTCGCGGAGCCGTTCGATGTCGGCGACGGCTTCCTCACCGTTGGCTTCGTCGAGGTTGACGGCGCAGTCGTCGAGTTCATGCAGTATGCGAACCCCGACGAGGAGGGATGGTTCTAGAACCCCGCACGCCTGCTGCTCCTTCCAGGGCCGAGGAAGCCCCGACCGCGAGCGCGAGGATCCGCATCGTCGAGGCGACCAAGATCTACGAGACGAAGTCGGGTCCCGTGAACGCGCTGGAGGACTTCTCCGTCGACATCCGGGACGGCGAGTTCGTCTGCATCCTCGGCCCGAGCGGCTGCGGCAAGACGACGCTTCTCTGGGCAATGTCGGGGCTTCACGGGCTGACGCGTGGGCACGTCCTCGTCGACGGCGAGCCGATCGCGGGGCCGCGCCCGGACGAGATCGGGATGATCTTCCAGGAGGCGAACCTCCTCCCGTGGCGGAACCTGCGCCAGAACATCGAGTTTCCCTTCGAGATCAAGGGGGCGACGCCCGATCGGGGCCGAGTCGCCGCCCTCGTCCAGGCGACCGGGCTCGCGGACTTCGAACGCTCGATGCCGCGCGAGCTGTCGGGCGGCATGCAGCAGCGTGCCTCGATCGTGCGCGCCCTCGCACAGGATCCGGCGGTGCTGCTGATGGATGAGCCGTTCGGTGCGCTCGACGCGTTTACCCGCGACGAGATGAACCTGCTTCTTCTGAAGCTGTGGAGCGAGAGTCAGAAGACCGTGGTGTTCGTTACGCACAACATCGGCGAAGCGATCTTCCTCGCAGATCGCGTCGTCGTGATGACGCCGCGCCCGGGCCGGCTGGCGCGCGTCTACGAGATCGACCTACCTCGCCCGCGCACGATCGAGATGACATTCGAGCCCGAGTTCATCGCGCTCATCCAGGAGATCAAACGAACCGTCGAGGCGAGCGGGCCGCGCACGTTGGAGATCGAGTGAGCCAGGTTCCGACCGAGCTGCGCGACGAGATCCCGAGCTTCGAGGAGCCGCCGGCGGCGCGCGACCACGGCCCGATCGATTGGACCGGGCTGACCTCGATCTCGACCGCGAAGAGCGCGCTCGAGATCGGGACGATCGTCGCGCTCGCAGCGGCCGTGTTTTTCGGCGTGGAGGCGATCCTCCGTTTGACCGACACGCCGACGTACGTCTTTCCGAAGCCGACCGCGGTGGTAAGGACGCTCGTCGCGGACTTCGGGTCGCTCTATGCACCGCATCTCTGGGTGACGATGCAGGAGTTCCTGATCGGGCTCGCGATCGGCTCGACGGTCGGGCTCGTGCTTGCGGCCGTCATCACACAGAAGCCGTTCGTCGAGAAGGTCGTCGCGCCGTACATCGTCGCGATGGTGACGACGCCGATGATCGCGCTCGTCCCCTTCCTGCGGCTGAAGCTCGGGTTCGGGCTCTCTCCGATCGTCTTCGCCGTCGCGCTCGC
>DATAAZ010000044.1:0-21292 GCA_036259875.1 Gaiellaceae bacterium | reverse complement strand
ACCGCCGCGGGGACGACCTCGCGAGGGAACCAGACCTTCTTGATCAGGTGAGCGTTCGCGACAAGGGATCCGGTGCCTGCTTGCACGGCGCCCTGAAAGAACGCCCATACGGCGAGCCCGGCGAGGACGAAGAGCGGGTAGTGCGGGATGTCCACCGCCCGCCACAGGATCGAGAAGACGAGCGTGTACACGCCCATCATGAGGAGGGGGTGCATATACGACCAGAAAATCCCGAGCCCAGACCCCTTGTACTTCGCCCGGAGCTCGCGGCGAAAGAGGGTGCGAAGAAGCTCGTGGTAGTCAGTCAGCCAGACGAACCGACTCCTGAGGCCGGCCCGCGCGCTCGGGACGGCGGTCACGCTCACGAGCGGGAGATCCTAGCAATGGAGTCGAAAAACCCTGCACGCGGGCTACAGGGCGCGTAGGCGCTCCGGGTGCTTGCGGGCAAACCGGAGGATGCCGCGCCAGTGCCACAGAGTCCTCCGTGTGAGGAACCGCTCATCGATTACCGCCGGGTACCGGTGGGTCACGCGCGCAGCCGGCACGTACCAGCGCTCCCAGCCCGCCTTCTCCGCGCGATAGCAGAGGTCGATGTCCTCCCCGTAGAGCCGAAAGCCCTCGTCGAACCCGCCGAGTTCCACCAGCATCTCGCGCCGGAGGAGGAGGAAAGCGCCGAGCATCCAGTCCGCCTCGACGGGCTCGCTCGGGCGCTCGTCGAGAAGGTAGTGGCCGCGCTGGCGCTCGCGCGGGTGAAGGACGAGCCGAAGCGGCGTGCGGCGAACAAGCGTCCCTGCGACAGTGGGAAAACGGCGGCGCGACGGCTGCCAGGACCCGTCCGGAAAGCGAAGCTCGGGGCCGGCGACCCCGCAGCGCGGACGGCCGGCGGCGAAGGCGTGGAGGATCGTGACCGCGTCCGGAGCCGCCTCCGTATCCGGGTTCGCGACGACGACGACCGGCGCGTTGGTCTCGGCGACACCACGGTTCGCGTTCGCCGCGAACCCGCGCGGCCGATCGTTTTCAACGAGTCGCGCACCGCGAGGAAGTGGTGGTCGTGGCCCGGGCAGGTTCGCAACCACCACGAGCTCGTCGACCTGTGGCGCAAGCGAGGTTAGGCAGGTTTCGAGCTCGGCGCTGGGGCCGTGCGTGACGACGACGGCGGCGACGGTCACACGAGCTCTCGGTAGACGGCGAGCGTTCGCCGGGCCGTCTCCTCCCAGCTGTACCGACGAGCGCGCTCGAGCCCGGCGGGGACGAGCCGGTCGCGTTCGGCAAGCGCGCGGTCGATCCCCGACGCGAGCGTAGCGGCGTTTCCCGGCTCTACGAGAACGGCGGCGTCGCCGACGATCTCCGGGAGCGCGCCCGCGGTCGTCGCGACGACGGGCGTGCCGGACGCCATCGCTTCGAGCGCCGGGAGCCCGAACCCCTCGTAGCGGGAGGGGAAGACCAGACATGCCGCACCTCGGTAGAGAGCAGCCAGCTCTTCCTTCGTGACATGGCCGAGGAGCTCGATACGCTCCTCGATGCCTAGCCGCCGCGCGGTTCGCCGGAGATCCGCGAGGGCGCCCTTGTCGGGGCCCGCGATAAGGAGCCGGAGATCTATCCCGACGAGCGCGAGCGCCTCCACGGCAGCGAGCGGGTCCTTCCGGGCGTGGAGCGCCCCCACGAAGAGCACGTACGGCTGCCCGTCGTAGCGATCCCCCTCGGGCGTGAACGCTGGGTCGACGCCGTTCGGGGTGACGACAACCTTCTCCTCCGGAACCCGATAGATCTCGAGCACGTCGCGCTTCGTCCGTTCGGAGACGGCGAGCACACGCGCGGCTCGGCGCGCGGACGGGGGTACGAACGTCCGGAAGAGCACGCGATCTCTCAGGCCGAGCAAACGCGGGTCGCGCTCGAACGAGAGGACGTGAACTGTCACGACCGAGCGCCCGCGGAAGAGCGGCGGAACGACGTGCTGGAAATGCGCCAGGGCGGGCCGCACGCGACGAAGGACCCGCGGGAGCAGCCACGCCATGCGCGCCGACTGGCTCTCGGAGTCGAGACGGAGCGGCTCGATCCCCGTCGGCACGAGGTCTGGGCGGCGCGTGATCGCGACGAGGCGCAGGCCGTGATCCAGGCGAGCGAGCTCGCGGAGGAGGTTTTCCGTGTACGTCTCGTCGCCGGTGCGGGCGCGACCTAGGAAATCCGCGTCGAAGACGACGACGGGGTCGCTCACGCTGCGGCGTCGCGGTAGACGGCGACCGTCTCCTCGGCCGCCCGCTTCCACGAGAACATACGAGCGCGTTCTGGACCCGCCTTTGCGAGGCCATCCCGGCGACGCACCGCCTCCCGCAAGCCGGCCGCGATCGTGTCCGGATCGAGCGGATCGACGTACACGGCCGCGTCTCCGGCGACTTCCCGGAGCGGAGGAATGTCGGCCGCGACGACGGGCGCCGAGCAGGCGAGCGCCTCCAGGACCGGCAATCCGAAGCCCTCGTAGAGCGAGACGTACGCGACACAGCGGGCGCCGCGGTACAGGCGCGCGAGCTCGTCGTCCGGTACGCGACCGAGCCAGCGAACGCGCTCGCCGGCGAGCTGGACGTTTCCCCAACCGGCGGAGCCGACGATTCGAAGCTCGCATCCGTCGAGCTTCGCTCGGGCAAACGCTTCCACGAGGCGCGGGAGATTCTTCCGCGGCTCGAGCGTGCCGACACAGAGCACGTAGTCGCCGTCCTCGGCAGCCCCGGCAGGCTCGAACGGTGGGCCGGTCCCGTAGGGGATTACGACGATCCTCTCCGCCGGGACGGCGAGCAGGGAGTGCAGCTCCGAAGCAGTGAAACGCGAGCCGGAGATGATTCGGCGAGCGGCGCGCACGACGAGCGGCACGACCGTGCGGCTGTACGCGCGCGTCCAGCGGTTGAACGCGTCGGGGTGGCGGAGGACGGCAAGGTCGTGAACCGTGACGACGAGCGGGACGCTCGCTCGGAGTGGTCCCCGAAAAGTCGGGCAATGGAGAACGGCGACGCCCTCCCTTCGTGCTGCAAGCGGAAGGGCGACCGGATACCACCCCGCGTCGCGAGCCAGCGCCGTGAGCCGGCCGGGCCCACCGAAGGAAAACGGGTGCAAGTCGACGTCCGTCTGCTCGAGGCCGCCGACGAGCCCGCGAATGTAGCGCGCCGTTCCCGCCTGCGTCTGGCGGAGAGCGGAGACGTCGATTCCGACCTCCACGTTATCCCGGACCCGCGCGCGCCTCGAGGTCGGAGACGAGCGCCGCGGCCGGGCCGAAGCGGTCGAGCTCGAGCGCGCGTCTCGCGTACGCGAGCGCTACGTCGGGCCGCCCGGCGACGGAGTCCTCGAAGACGCTCAGCGCATGCCATCCCTCGGCATTCAGCGGCTGCACCTCGACGGCGCGAACGAGCGCCTTACGCGCGTCGGAGACATCGCCGAGCGCAACCGCCGCGTCCGAACGCGCCAACCACGGCTCGAGCGCGAGCGGATTGAGGGCGGTCGCCTGATCGGCGAGCGCGGCTGCGTTCGCCGCGTCGCCGGCAACAAGTTCGGCGTACGCCCGGTCGACGCGCCGATCCGCGACCCAGGGAGGGACAAGCGAAGCTAGAACGCCGACCAGGAGCAGCACGCACGCGGCAAGCCAGGGAACGCTACGGCGCGTCGGGACGTCGTACTGCACGCCGGCGCTGAACAGGACGCCGGTGATTGCGAACGCAGGCGCGCTGACCGCGACGAAGTCCCAGTCCCAGTCCACGAGCGAGTGCACCAGGTATGCACCGACGCCGACGGCGAGCGCGATACCGGCCGCCTGCTCGCGGCCCTCGAGGCGCCGCAGCGAGCGCACCACCGCCGCGGCGGCGGCGGCGACGGCGCTTCCCGCGAGCAGGAACCCCACGATTCCCGTCTCGCTCAGGAACTGAAGCGCTTGGTTGTGCGGCTCGAGCACGTAGAGCGAGTTCTCCCGCAGGAGCCGGTGCGTGACCTCGAAGCTTCCGGCGCCGGTCCCGATCAGGGGCTCGGCCCGGAACGCGCGCCATGCCTCCTGCCACCAGGTCCAGCGATTGTTGGAGCTGACGCTCGCCAAGCGGCCCGGCTCCTGCGTCAGCCCGAGGGTCGGCGGGTTCGTGAACTCATCCGCCTGCGCGCGCGCCCACGCGGCCGGATCGGCTGCCACGAAGACGAGCACGGCCGTGACGACGGCCGCGACCCCGGTGCCGGCCACGAAGGCGCGCTTTCGTATTCCGAGCGAGAACGGCTCGCCGCCGCGCGTGCGCACGAGCCGGGCAAGCGCGTACGCGAGAGCGAGCACGAGCACACCGCCGAGCGCGAACACCCCGGCGAACTGCGCTCCGTCGCGCACCCGGGTCGCGTACGCGGCGCCGTCACGGGTGATCCCGGGCTCGCCGAAAGCCCAGACGGCTACCGCGGCCGCCGGAAGTGCCGCGACCGCGAGTGCGACGAGCGAGACGACACGATTGCGTGCGGCGAGCAACCAGAGGGCGACCGCGACCGCGGACACCGCAACGCCGCCGCGGGAGTACGTGAGCAGGAGCCCCACCACGAGCCCGTACGTAAAGAGGACCGCGGTCGCACGCACGACCGGCCGTCGCCGCGCATCGCCAACCAGGTACAGCGCTAGCGGCAGTCCGATCACGAACAGGAGCGCGAGCGCGTTCCAGTATTCGACCGGTTCGCGCAAGCGCGCGATTCGGCCACCGTCCTCGTAGAGCGACGGGATGAACTTGCCGGCGAGCGCCCACGCGAGCGTGACGGCGACGAGGCCGGCAAGGACGGCCGCGGTGCGAGCGAGGGCGCGCGGGACGACGGCTCCGACGAACAGGCCGGCGACGAGAAAGCCGAGATGGACGAGGCCTCGGTTGAAGTAGTCCCACGAGCGGTCGGGTTGGACGGACCACACGATCGAGATTCCGTTCCAGGCCACGAACGCGACCAGGAGCGCCAGCGAAATCGCCTCGAGCCTCCGGAGGCACGGGAGGCGGGTGACGCCCGAGAACGAGACGGCGCCCGCCGCGGCCGCGAGCACGGCGACGCCGCCGCCGATCCAAACGAGCGAGTCCGTCGTCGAGCCGCCGCCCGCGAACATCGCGCTCGCGACGAAAGCGGCGAGTCCGATCCCGAGCGCCGCCGGCCATGCTCTCGGCGTCGAGACAGCCGTTGCACGCAGGCTGAAACCGGCCGTGTGGCCGACCGCCCTGGACATTGTGCCGACGCTAGCAGAGGGGTTTGCGGGCGTTTCAGCAGGGCTCTCAGCCGAGGCCCTCTCAAGAATCTCTAAAGAGGTTTTGACGCGGTCGACCGGCGGGCCCTATTCTCATGCGAGCCCCAGGAGTCGAGCCGCATCCTTCGTCACCTCGCCGCATACCTTCCGAAATGGACGGCCGCGCTTGCGGCCGTACTCGTTTTCGCGCCCACCGCCGCGGCACAGAGCGGCGGCTGTGCTCGCGAGGTCGTCGACGACTGGTTCGACAACGGCCGTATCGACAGGACCTACCGGGTCGAGTGTTACCGCGACGCGTTGGCAACCCTCCCCGAGGACATGCAGGCGTACTCGAGCGCTCCAGACGACATCCGACTCGCACTCCAGGCTGCTCTGCGGGGCGACACTGCGCAGGTGGCCGGCGGCTCGCCCGTCGCTCGAGGCGATGGGACGGGCGATGAATCGGGGAACGCCGGATCGGGAGGCGGAGGGGGAGACAAAGGGTCGAGCGGTAGCTCGGGCGGCGGTGACACACCGTCTGACGTCGGCTCGGTAACGGGCGACGAGGAGCCGTCGGGAGGCGCGTTTCAAACGGCGCTCGAGGACATCGGACCTAATGATCCGAGCTCGTTCCCGATCCCGCTGTTGATCCTCGGCGGCCTCGCGGCGTTGACGCTTCTACTCGGAGTTGCGGGGATCCTCGGGCGAAGGCTGCAAGCGCGTCGTGCGCGCTCGAGGCGATAGCCGGCTACACCGCCTCCTGACGCAAGGTGACCGCTACGTGAACCGGTCCGGCTGTCGCAGCGCGAGTCGCTGCTAGCACAGAGCGCATCCGCGTCGCCTTGGATACCGTTCTAGGCTTCGGAGTCGTGCGGCGCTCTGTCGGTCTTCTCTGCGTCTTCCTCGCGGTCATGGCGGCGTCGCCGCCCGCTGCCGCGGGCCCGCTTCGCACGGGGATCCTCGACTCCGCGCTCTTCTCGAGCCCGGGACGCCAGGCGACCGCCTTCGACCGCACGCGGCAGACAGGGGCTTCGGTCGTCCGCCTCGTCCTCCACTGGGACACCGTGGCGCCGGCGACGCGCCCGCCCGACTTCGACCCGGCGAACCCAGCACATCCGGCTTACCGGTGGACGGAATTCGATCGTCAGGTGCAGCTCGCGACCAGTCGCGGCCTCGAGCCGATCGTCGCGATTCTCTTTGCGCCCGACTGGGCGAAAGCGGGAACGGCCTCGACCGGGGCTGACATCCGTCCGAATCCCGCCGAGTACGGGAAGTTCGCGGAGGCGGCCGCACGCCGCTACAGCGGGAGCTCAGGCCTCCCGCGCATTCGCTATTGGCAGGCGTGGAACGAGCCGAACCGCGATTACTTCCTGATGCCGCAGTTCGCGGGCGGACGGATGGTGTCGGCCGGCTGGTACCGGCGGATGGTGACTCAGTTCGCCGCCGGCGTTCGTCGCGCCGCCTCGGCGAACCGCGTGGTGGCGGGCGGCCTCGCGCCGCTCGGGCGGCGTGGAAAGCCGGCGCCGCTTGCCTTTATGCGCGCGATGCTCTGCGTCACCCGCTCGGGCGGGCGCGCATGCGATCTTCGCGGCGCGCCCGTCCCGTTCGACGTCTGGGCACATCACCCCTACACGTCGGGCGGGCCGACGCACCGTGCAGGCGGCCGTGACGACGTCTCGCTCGGGAACCTGCCCAAGATGCGGCGACTCCTGCGCGCCGCCGTCCGCCTCGGGCATGTCGACTCGCGGAGCGGTCCCGCGTTCTGGGCGACCGAATTCAGTTGGGACACGCGCCCGCCCGATCCGCAGGGACTCGCGATGCCGCTGCATGCGCGCTGGGTCTCGGAGGCGCTCTACCGGATGTGGCGAAACGGCGTCTCCGTCGTCATCTGGTTCCGCATTCAAGACGACCCACTTCGGTCGAGCTACCAGCAGTCCGGGTTCTTCACGGCGCGCGGCAGCCCCAAGCGCTCGCTGACCGCGTTCCGCTTCCCGGTCGTCGCCCTCCGGCGCGCCGGCGGGACGTACGTATGGGGTCGCACCCCGTTCGGCGCCCCCGGGCGGGTGATCGTCGAGATCAAGACGGGCGGCTCGTGGCGGCGGCTCGGGACGGTGCGCGCAGGCGGCTCGGGGATCTTCACCAAGACGTTCCGACCCAGGCCCCGGCGTGGCTTCGTGCGGGCGCGGTTCAACGGCGAGCGGAGCCTTCCGTTCTCGCTCACGTACGCGCCCGACCGGTTCGTGAACCCGTTCGGCTGCGGAGGCCCCGTCCGCTGCTAAGCCATCGGGGCGGGTGTATAGACTCCCGCGTTCGTGCGTCGCCCCCTCCTCGTCGCACTCCTGCTTTTGCTTGCGTTGGGTTCCGCCGCCTCCCCGGTGAGCGCGGCTCGGCCACTTCGTACGGCCGTCTTCGACCCCCTGCACTTCCTCGACCAGCGCGCGCAGCAGGCCGCGTTCGATCGCTCGCGCTCGGCGGGGGCGACGATGGTGCGCCTGTTCCTCACCTGGAAGAGCGTCGCGCCGACGCCGATCCCAGCCGGCCTCGACCCCGCCGACCCGAACAACCCGCACTACAACTGGGAGTGGTTCGACCGGCAGGTTCGGCTCGCGAGCGCGCGCGGGCTCGAGCCGTACGCGAACGTGATGTATGCGCCCGCGTGGGCCGAGGGGGCGGGGAACGACGGGCGCGGAACGTTCCGACCCGACCCGGGTGCCTTCGCCGCGTTCGGCCGCGCCGCCGCTAAGCGCTACAGCGGCTCCTTCGCGCCGCCGGGCCAGCCGCCGCTTCCGCGGATCCGCTACTGGCTTCCGTGGGGCGAGCCGAACCGCGACTACCACCTGGTGCCCCAGTACGAGGGCGGCCGGATCGTCTCGGCGCTCCAGTACCGCGCGCTCGTGAACGGCTTCGCGCGCGCGGTCAAGGGCGTCAACCCGGTGAACAAGGTGATCGCCGGCTCGCTTGCACCTCTCGCCCGGCGCGGGAAGCCCGCTCCGCTCGCCTTCGTCCGCGAGCTCTTCTGCCTCTCACCGTCGCTCCGCCCGACATGCGACCTGCGCGGGGACCCGCTCATCTTCGACATCTGGTCGCACCACCCGTACACGCTCGGCGGCCCGACGCATCGAGCCGGTGGCGACAACGTGTCCCTCGGCGACCTGCCCCGGATGCGGCGGGCGGTCAGAGCGGCGATTCGCGCTGGGCACGTCCGCTCGAACGGGCCCGTCCAGTTCTGGGCCACGGAGCTCAGCTGGGACACGCGCCCCCCGGACCCGCGCGGCGTCCCGGCACGACTGCACGCGCGCTGGGTCGCCGAAGCGCTCTACCGCCTCTGGCAGAACGGCTTCACGGTGGTGACGTGGTGGCGAATCATCGACGACCCGTTGCCGCAGGGCCGCTACCAGTCCGGTCTCTACACCGTCGGAGGGTCGCCGAAGCTTTCGCTGACCGCGTTCCGGTTCCCGGTCGTCGCCTTCCGCCGCGCCAGGGGGGTCTACGTCTGGGGCCGGACGCCGACGAGCCGCGGCGGGCGCGTGGCCGTGGAGATCCGAGGCGCTGGGGGTAGCTGGCGGCGGCTCGGCGTCGCGCGCGCGAACGCGCACGGCGTCTTTGCGCGGACGTTCCGTACGCGCGCCCGGTGGGGGTTCGTCCGGGCTCGCTTCCGCGGCGAGCAGAGCATCCCCTTCTCGCTGGCGCGGATTCCGAACCGCGTGGTCGACCCAATGGGCTGCGGCGGCGGCACGGCCTGCTAGATCGGCCTGGATCGCGGCTACCATACGAGCGCTCGCGTTCGTTGCCGGAGGGGTGGCAGAGCGGACGAATGCGGCGGTCTCGAAAACCGTTATCCGTCGTTAGGCGGATCGAGGGTTCGAATCCCTCCCCCTCCGCCTTCCTTCGGGTCATGCGGCGCTGCGACTTGCTCGCCGGGCTCTCGGTCCGCTGAAGCGCGGGAAACCCGCGTCGTTCGTGTAGCGCAATCGCGAGTAACTCGCGTGAACGGCGACGGGAACTGCGACGCACGCGGCGGTCTATGAATACTTGAAGCTCGCCGAGCACGCCCGCGACGAGATCCGCCGCGCCCAGGCGGATACCGGCACGCTGGCGATTTACCGTGTACCGATGGGGGCGATTAGCGGCGGCTCACGAACTGAGGCGATGTTCAGCTGGGCCGCGGGTCGTCGTCAGGTTGTGGGCCGTATTGACGAGCCCCACGTGCGAGAGCGCTTGCGGGAAGTTTCCGACCCAGCCGGTCAGACGCCGGGTCGTACTCCTCGGAGAGAAGCCCGAGATCGTTGCGCAGGTCGAGGATCCGCTCGAACAGCCGGCGTGCCTCCCGGTGCCGACCGAGAAGGGCGAGGTTGTCGGCAAGCCACAGCGTGCAGACGAGAAAGGCGGCCTCTCCCGCCGGGAGTCCGTCGACGTCGGTCCTCGTCGAGTAACGGTGGACGAAGGCCGTCCTGCACAAGCTCGCGCTGCACTGCCTCGACCGTCCCGGCCACGCGGAGGTCGGACGGCGCCAGGAAGCCGACGAGCGGAATCATGAGCAGGCTCGCATCCAACTCGCTCGACCCGTAGTACTGCGTGAACGTTTGACGCTCGGCGTCGTAGCCCTCACGGCAGACCTCGGCGTGGATCTCGTCCCGTAAGGCGCGCCATCGGTCGACCGGCCCCGCGAGAGCGAACCGCTCGACCGCCTTGACGGCACGGTCGAGCGCTAGCCAGGCCATCACCTTCGAGTGGGTGAAGTGGCGGCGCGGGCCTCGCACCTCCCAGATGCCGTCGTCGGGCTCCCGCCAGCCCGATTCGAGGAAGTCGAGCAGCACGCGCTGCACGTGCCAGGCGGTGGGATGCGACGCGATGCCCGCCCGGCGGGCCTGGTGGAGCGCGTCCATCAGCTCGCCGTACACGTCGAGCTGATACTGAGTCGACGCGTCGTTGCCGATCCGGACCGGCGCCGATCCCTCGTACCCGGGCAGCCAGCCGAGCTCGAGCTCGGTAAGGCGGCGCTCGCCGGCGACGCCGTACATGATCTGCATCTGCGTCGGGTCGCCCGCTACGGCCCGGACGAGCCAGTCCCGCCACGCGCGCGCCTCCCCCGTATAGCCGGCCGTCATCAGCGCGTAGAGCGCGAACGTCGCGTCGCGCACCCAGCAATAGCGGTTCCCAGTTCCGGACGCCTCCGAGCTGCTCGGGGAGCGACGTCGTCGCGGCGGCGACGATGCCGCCGGTCGGCGCGTAGGTGAGGGCCTTGAGGACGATGAGCGAGCGCAGGACGGCGTCGCGCCACTCCCCCTCGTACGAGCAGCGACTCGACCACGCCTCGGTCTCCCCGACGGCACGGTGAGGATCGATCGCACGCGGCGCCCGTTCGTGCGAGGCGTGCCAGGTGAGCACGAACGGGATCGATTCCCCCGCGTGGACTGTGAACTCGGCCACGGTGGTCAAGCGCTCTCCCCGCGTCTTGATCGGAGCGCGCAGAGCTAGCGCATCAGGCCCCGCGACAGCGGACAGAAGGCCGCGCCGGCGCGTGACCCACGGGACAACCGACCCGTACTCGAAGCGCACGACAAGCTGCATCCGCATCGAAACGCGCCCGGCGAGTCCCTCCACGATCCGGACGAGATTCGGGTGCCTCTGCCGAAGAGGCATGCAGTCGACGAGCCGAACGGCGCCGTCCCCCGTCTCGAAATCCGTCTCGAGCACGAGAGTCGCGGGCCGGTACCGGCGCGAGACCCGCCGGACGCCGCCGGCGGGAGCGAGCAGCCAGCGTCCATGGCGCTCATCGCCGAGCAGCGCCGCGAAGCAGGCTACTGCCCCCTCGGAGCAGGACTCGCCCGCGCTGCGTCGCACACCGTCGCCATGTGGCAGGACATTTTCGACCTGCAGGTCAGCGCCGGCGAGAAGGTCCTCCGCGCCATCCTCATCTACCTCTTCTTGATCGCGATCCTGCGCATCGTCGGAAAGCGGGAGCTGGGCCAGGCGAACACGCTCGATCTCGTCGTCCTGCTGCTGGTGGCGAACGCAGTCCAGAACGGGATCATCGGAAACGACATCTCGGTCACCGGCGCGGTCATCGGCGCGGTCACCCTCTTCGCCATCAACGAGCTCGTGAGCCGGACGGCCTACGCGTTTCCGTGGGCATCGCGAGCGGTGGAGGGCGAGCCGACGCTCCTGATCTCGCAGGGACGGCCCGTTCACAAGGCGCTCCGCCGCTCGGGGATCTCCTTGTCGGAGCTGCGGGCGATCGCACGGCGGCAGGGATTCCCCGATCTCGGCGCCGTCCACACCGCGATCCTCGAGACGAACGGCGTCGTGACGATGTTCAGGCAGGACGAGCCGGGCTACTACCACCCGGCGGAGCCCGGCGGATTACGGATCGGCAAGCGCCGCCGCGGCGGCGGCTGACACGGGCCGCGTCCCGGCCGTAGCCTTCGCTGGCGTGATATCGGGATTGACGGGGCCGTGAACGACTCCGAGTCCACGCTCCTGCACGAGGCAGCGCGACTCCTGGGCAACCGGAGTCGGTTCGCCGGGAACGGCGCCGCTGCTTGAGCGTGCTCATCGCTGCGGCCGCCCCGTTCGCTCCCGTCGACCAGGAGTACCTGTTCGAGGCCAGGCAGATGCAGGCGCTCTCGTTCGCGGTCCACATCCCGCTCGTCTGCTTCGGGATCGCCTTTCCCGCCTTCGTCCTCTTCATGGAGGCGCTCTGGCTGCGAACCGGCAACCCGGTCTATCGCACGATCGCGAGGCGATGGTCGAAGGCGATGCTCGCGCTCTTCGCCGTCGGCGTCGTAACGGGAACGATCCTCAGCTTCGAGCTCGGCCTTCTCTGGCCCGGCTTCATGGCGACGTTCGCCGATGTCTTCGGGCTCGGGTTCACGCTCGAGGCCTTCTCGTTCTTCGTCGAGGCGATTTTCATCGCGATCTACGTCTACGGGTGGGACCGGCTCTCGGCCCGCGCGCACTTCCTGGCCGGAGTCCCGGTCGTGATCGCCGGGTTCACGGGCTCGCTAATGGTCATCTCGGTGAACGCGTGGATGAACAACCCGAGCGGGTTCACGTTCGAGGACGGGCGCGTGACTGACGTCAGGCCGCTGGCTGCCCTCTTCGGCAACCACCACCTCTGGCACGAGCTCGTTCACATGTACCTCGCCGGCTACATCGTCGCCGGCTTCCTCACCGCCGGCGTCTACGCGTTGGGCTGGCTGCGCGGTCGGCGCGGCCCCTACGAGCGGGTAGCGCTCGTCGTGCCGCTCACGGTTGCCGCGCTCGCCTCCCCGGTCCAGATCGTCGTGGGCGATTGGGCGGCCCGCGAGGTCGCCCGCGAGCAGCCGACGAAGCTCGCCGCGCTCGAAGGGCTTCAGAGGACCGAAGAGGGTGCACCGGTCCACCTGCTCGGCTGGTACGACGGCGAGGAGGTCCGCTACGGGATCCCGCTCCCGCGCCTCCTCTCGCTGCTCGCCTTCCACGACCCGAACGCGCGCGTCGAGGGGCTCGAGGAAGTGCCGCCCGACGAGCGGCCGCCCGTCAACGTCGTCCGGGTGGCCTTCCAGACGATGGTCGGCATCGGCCTCGCGCTCGCCGCCCTCTCGCTCGTCTACCTCGTCGTCTGGCTTCGACGGAGGCGGCTTCCCCGCTCGCCCTGGTTCTACCGGGCCGTCGCGGCGGCCGGCCCGCTGTCCGTCGTCGCGCTGATCGCCGGCTGGATCACGACGGAGGTGGGGCGCCAGCCGTGGGTCGTCTACGGCCACATGCGCACGGAGGATGCGGTCACCGGCGCGAACGGGGTCCCGGTCGGGTACGCCTCGCTCCTGCTCGTCTACGCCGGGCTCATTGCCGCCGTCGCGTGGATTCTCAGGCGGCTGGCACGCGCTCCCGTCGAAATCGCGGGGCGCCCAGGCGGCGTCGCGCCCGTGCTGGCGGGCGCCGCGCGACCGGCCGAGGAGGAGGATCGGCGGTGACGCTCGCCGAGGTCCCGCTCGTCCTCATGCTCGTCGGGCTCGTGGCCTACGCGGTGCTCGGCGGCGCCGACTTCGGCGCCGCGTTCTGGCAGCTCGCTGGGCGCCGCGACGCGGGCTCGAAAGCGCGGCGCGAGCACGCCTACCGCGCGATGGGCCCCGTCTGGGAGGCGAACCACGTCTGGCTCATATTCGTGCTCGCGATCTGCTGGACTGCGTATCCGAAGGCGTTCGCCTCGATCTTCTCGACGCTGACCGTGCCGTTTTTCATCGCCGCGGTCGGGATCGTCCTTCGCGGAACGGCGTACGCCGTCCACGCCGGCACGGCCCGTGAGATCGAGCGACGCACAGTAGACGCCGTCTTCTCCGTCTCCTCGATCCTGACGCCGTTCGCGCTCGGCACCGCCGTCGGCGGCATCGCCTCGGGACGCGTGCCCGTCGGGAACGCGCGGGGCGATCTCGTGACGAGCTGGGTGAACCCGACCTCGTTCGCCGTCGGCGTGCTCGCGGTCGCCACCGGCGCCTACCTCGCTGCCGTGTACCTCGCCGGCGATGCCGCGCGAGCCGGTCGCCACGATCTCACGGTCTCCTTTCGCGCGCGCGCGCTCGCGGCGGGCGCGGCGACCGGCGTAATGGCGCTCGCCGGGCTCCTCGTCGTCTCGCTCGACGCCGAGACGCTCCGACGCGGCCTGTTGCGCTGGCCGGCGATCCTCCCCGTCGTCGGGTCGGCCGCCGCCGGGCTGGCGACCGTCGAGCTCGTGCGCCGAAGCCGGTTCGAGGCCGCGCGCTACGGAGCGTCAGCCGCGGTCGCGGCAATCGTCGTCGGCTGGGCCTTGGCGCAGCGACCCGAGCTCCTTCCTGGCCTCACTGTGGACGAAGCGGCCGCCGGGAGGCCGACTTTGACCGCGACGATCGTCGGCGTCGCCCTCGGGGCCGTGATCCTCGTACCCTCCCTCGCCCTCCTCTTCGGCCTCGTTCTGCGCGGCCGCTTCGACCGCGAAGCCGCCGGGCCGGACGCCGAGAAGAGCGGGCTTCCGGTGGCGGCGTGCCCCCGGCCGCTCCTCTGGACGACGCTGCTCACCCTCGCCGTCGGGGTTCCCTTGACGCTCATTGCCGACGGCGGGCCGGTCCTGGCGGTCGGCGTCGTCGCCTTGCTCGCCTTCGTGGCGCTCGGGTCAATAGCCGTCGGGTCGGGCGCGGCGACCGTCGCTGCACAGGATGAGGACGGTTGACCGACGACGCGCTCTGACTGGCGAATTCACTGGCGAAGACGGGCTAGAGCACTTGCAAGTCGGCGCTTTGTAGGCGGTTTCGAAACCGGTTCGGCCTCTGGGTCCGACGAGGGTTCGAATCCCTCCCCCTCCGCTCTCCAAGCCGCATCGGGCACGCACCCGTTGCCTGGTATGGCTCCGACCGGCCTGCGTAACCGCTGAAGTCAGTCAGTCCACTGCGATCCGCGGACGGGCACATATCGGTCCTGCCAAGCCCGGCGCTGCTTGCCGAGACGCCGCTCGCGCATCGGACCGAGTGCCGCGATGCCGGCGGCTAGCGGACCTCCCGGAGCCTGCCCGTCTCCACCTCGTAGACGAACCCGCGCACCTTCTCCTTCTTGGGGACGAAGGGGCTCGCCTTGATCCGAGCGATCGACTGGCGGACATCCTCGTCGAGATCGTCGAACGCTTCGGCCGCCCATTCCGGCTTCACGCCGGTCTCTTGCTGAACCTGGCGCCGAAAGTCGTCGTCGCTAAACGTCAGCATCCCGCAGTCGGTGTGATGGATGAGCATGATCTCCTCGGTTCCGAGGAGGCGTTGCGAGATTGAGATGGAGCGGATCTCATCGTCTGTCACGACGCCGCCCGCATTTCGAATCACATGCGCGTCGCCTTCGCTCAGACCGAGCAGACCGTCCGGGTTGAGTCGCGCGTCCATGCACGCGACGACGACGACGCGCTTTGCCGGCACGAGCGGCAGCTCCCCCTTCTCGAAGGCCTCGCCATATCTCTCCGCGTTCTCGAGGAGCTCGTCGATCACGCTCATCCCATCCTCCTTGCTTTACTTTCTGAAGGAACGGACACTATACAAAGTAAAGCAGGCGCGCAGCCGAGCGGGCGGACGAGCAAGATGGCGGCAGATCGTTCACGGACGGCCGCGTTCGTTGGCGCTCCCGACCGGGATGCCGGCGCGTTGTCCTCTCCCAGGCGAGCGCGCACGCCGCAATGCGCGTCCGTGGCGTCAGCGCAAAATTAGGACTTCGCGGTGATCGTGATCCCGCCGCGTGCCTTCTGCGTCAGCGTCACGGTCACGTCGGCCGCATCCAGCTCGAGCGCCTCCGCGACGTCGTCTCGGATTCGCACGGCCAACGCCTCGCAGAAGGCTCCCTCGTTGCGATAGCGCGCGAGGTAGAGCTTCAGCGACTTCGATTCGAGGCAGAGCCCCTTCGCCGTGTACTCGATCGTGGCTTCGTACATGTCGGGCTGCCCGGTGATCGGGCAAAGAGCGGTCAGCTCGTCGCTCGTCATCTCGACTCGCGTAACGCCCGGGTTCTCAAACGTCTCCAAGCCGACGAAGTGTTCGGAGCCGGCATGCCCGAGCGCGACGAACTCGTCGGTGGGACGTACCTCGGTCACAAGCGCACTCTAGGCACTCACAGCGCGGAAGCGTCAGGCGGGTCTACCTCGCCGGCCCGGCCTACGCGGTCGAGAACCGCCGTCGCGCGGCGCGGCTTCCAGAGTTGCGGGGCTGGGACCCGGTCGACCCGATGCGACGCGACCTCCGCGGCCGCGCGAAGGGGAACGAGCGGGAGCTCGTCGAGGGCGATCCCGTCGAAGCGGCGATACCTCTCGTCAGGCGCGCGCTGGGTCGCCCCAGAGTGGCGCCGCCGTCCCATCCTCGATCACCTCGACGCCGCTACTCGTAATCTCGACCGCCGTCTCCTCTTCGTCGCGCCTCGCGACGATGTCGAGCGTGCCTTCGCCGACGGCGATACCGCGAACCTCGAGGGACGGCATCCAGTCAGGGAGCCAGGGCGCGACGAAGCAGCGGCCCCGCGGTGCATCGGGCACGAGCCCGAGGAACAGCTGGACGGCGAGCACCGGCACGGCCGCAGCCCACGCCTGCGGGACGTTCGCCTCCCGGTACGGAACCGGCGGCCCGATCGAGCGGTCGAATCCGCAAAAGAGCTCGGGCAGCCGATCGCCCTCGAAGGCGCACGCGGCCTCGAGGACGCCACGCAGGGCGGTCGCCGCTTCCTCACGGAGGCCGTAGCGCCACATCCCCGCCGCCGCCAACGCGGTGTCGTGCGGCCATACCGACCCGCGCTGGTACGAGAGCGGGTTGTAGCGGGCATGCTCAGCGGAGAGGGTCCGAAGACCCCAGCCGGTGAAGAGATCGTCCGCGACGAGGCGGCGCGCGACGGCGCGCGCTCGCTCCGGCGCGGGGAGACCCGTCCAGAGAAGCTGCCCCGGGTTCGAGCCGATGCTCGCGACGACCCGCTTCTCGCCGTCGAGCGCCATGGCGTAGAACCCGCGATCGGGGAGCCAGTAGCGCTCCTCGACCCGTAGCCGAACGTCACCCGCCGCCGCGCGGAGCCGCTCAACCTCGGAGCCGTCACCGGACGCGTCGAAGAGCTCCGCCATCGCGAGGAGCGCGCCGTACAGGTAGCCCTGGAGCTCGATCGTCGCGAGCGGGAGCGCGGCGGTCGTCCCGTCTTCGTGGACGATCGCGTCGCCCGCGTCCTTCCAGCTCTGGTTGTAGTAGCCGCGCTCGCTTCGCGTCGCGTACTCCTGGAGCCCGTCGCCGTCGCGGTCGCCCAGCTCCTCGCACCAGCGGAGCGCCGCAGAAGCGGTGTCGAGATGCGCGTCGAGCAGCGCGCGATCGCCGGTCCAGCGCCACGCGTTCCAGAGCGCCAGGCAATAGAGCGCGGGCACGTCGTGCGCGCCGTAGTACGGGTCGTGCGGGCGGAGCCCGAGCCGCGCCAGCTCGCCTCTCCGAAGCTCGTGCGGGAGCTTACCGGGCTCGGCGTCCCGCCAGTCGTCTCGCTCGCTCGCTTGGAGATCGCCGAGCGCCGCGAGCGCGCCCTCCGCCGGCCAAGTCCCGAGGAGCCCGGCCATGAGGGCCGGGACGAGCGTGTCTCGGCCGAAGAGCGTGTAGAACCACGGGACTCCGGCGGCGACGTACGGTGGCGCGCCGTTCGCCGGGAGGGCGAGCGCGTGGAGGTCCGTGCAGCCGCGCTCGAACGGCGCCTCGAGGACCGGACAGGCGCTCAACGTGAGGGTCATCCGCTCGCGCAGCGGATTCGTCTCGGGCGAGTGCGGGTCGCCCGCGAAGCGGAGCACCTCCCCGTCTACTTCGGGCTCGGCGTCGAGGCACAGGCGCCACTCCGCGCCCCGCTCGAGGACGAGATCGAGGAGGACGAGCGAGCCCACGAATTGAACGGCTCCGCCGGTCGGCGTAACGGTGAGGCGCAGACCGCGGCGAACGTCACGGTGCTCGTAGACGAGCCGAATCCCCTCGCGCAGCGGGATGCGTTGAACGGTGAGGCGAGGCGGCACGCGCTCTTGCTCCTTCACCTCGAAGACGTCGGCGAAGTCCGCGTCGAGCTGGAGAACGAGCGTCGTGCGGACGCGCTCGCGCGCATAGCTCGCGATGCACAGGTCGTCGTGGAGCGCGCCCGAGACGCGTCGATTCAGCTCGAGGAAGAGGCACCCCTGCGGAATCGGGCCGCTCGGATCCCGAATCGCCGGGCTCTGGAAGCGCCAGTGCGCCGTGCCCTGCCCCAAGCGGTATCTGCCGAGCAGCTGCCACTTCTGCCCCCCGATCGTCATCCGGTAGGTCGAGAGGACACGCGTGTCGGCGGCGAAGAGACCGTGCGGCTCGTCGGCGCGGACCTCTCCGTCGAGGTCGCACGCCATCGCGACCCCGTCGCCGTAGAGGACCTCGATCGGATGGGGGACGCGGGCGCCGTTCACCGCGGGACGTACAGCGCCCCGACCAGCAGCCCCCAGACGGCGTGGATGAGGACGTTGGTCGCCGCGAAACGCAGATCACCGGTCCTCCGGCCCATCAGCCCGAGCCCCGAGAGCGGCGCCACGAGGGCGCCAGCGAGCGTGAGAGCGAGAGCTTCGCCCCAGAGGAGACCCTCGAGCGGGCGGGGCCACTCGAGGTTCGGCTCGATCACCATCGCCCAGGCGAGCACGAGAACGACGCTGTTCGCGAGATGCGAGGCCATCCCGAACAGCCAGGCGCTCGGTCGGTCGGAGACCATGTAGCGGCGGCCGAACTCGGCGATGTCGACCGCGACGAGACCCGGCAGCCGCCCGGACCAGAGGCCTGCGAGCGCCATCACGTAGCCGGCAACGAGTCCCGCGAGCGCGACGCCACCCAGGTCGACCTCACGCCAGCTCAGCGCCTCCATCTCGGCCTACCGCGCTCGAGCCGCAACGCCGAGAGTGAGTGCTGCGACGGCGAGCGCACCGATCGCGCGACGGTGCTTCGTCGCCCAGAACTGGATGCTCCGCGGATGCGCCTCTCGGTCGAAACGCCCGTGAGCGCCCCACTCCTCCGGGAGAGGCTCGAAGAGGTTGTCGCGGTCGTCCGGCTCAGCCCGGTCGTCCGTCTGTTGCGCCTCGTAGCCGGTGCGGGCCAGGTAGCGGTCGCCGAGTGCGGGCGCGAGCCTGTCGCCGAGGATCGTGAGAACGGTGGAGCTGCCGACGTAGACCTCGCGCCGTCTCGCTCGCACTGCCCAGACGATCGCGTCCGCGGCCAGCTCGGGCTGGTAGATCGGAGGCACCGGCTGCGGTTTTCGCGGCATCCGGCTCCTCCCCCAGTCGAACTGCGGCGTGTTCAGCGCCGGGAGCTGCACGGTCGTCACATGGACGTGGCTGTCCTCGTGGAGGAGCTCGCAGCGAATCGACTCGGTAAAGCCTTGAATCGCGTGCTTCGCGCCGCAGTAGGGGGCTTGGAGCGGAATCGCTCGATAGGCGAGCGCCGACCCGACCTGGACGATCACGCCGCGATCGCGGGGAACCATCCTGCGGAGCGCCGCCATCGTGCCCCACACGTAACCGAGGTAGGTCACCTCGGTCGCGCGCCTGTACTCCTCGGGCGCGATCTCGGCGAACGGCGCAAAGATCGTCGCCATCGCGTTGTTCACCCAGACGTCGATCGGCCCGAGTGACTCTTCGATTCGGGCCGCGGCGTGTTCGACCTGCTCGTGATCGGCGACGTCTACGGCGAGGACGAGCGCCTTTCCTCCCGCAGCCTCGACGTCTCGGCGGGCTCCGGCTAAGCCGGCGCGGCCGCGCGCGACGAGGCCGAGGCGCGCGCCCGTGCGTGCGAAGGCGACGGCGGTCGCGCGCCCGACGCCGGCGGAGGCTCCCGTGATCACGACAACGCTCATCGGTGCGCGTTCGTCAATTTTCGGTCACGCCGCGCCGCTCCTCTTCGAGAGGCGGACGCTCGCCCGCCGCGCGTCGGCGATGAAACCGGAGTCCGCCACTATGCCGCGTCCTTCCGCGCCGAGCCGGGCCGTAGCGAGTCAAGTACGGGCATGCGCAGGATGCCGCCGACGGTCTCGACGTCGTCGGCGCCGTTCGCCGCGCCGTCGACGTCCGAGCCCCGAACGAGGATGCGGTAGGCGGCCGGGAGGATCGCTTCGACCTCGGCCTCGCGAATCGTGAGCCGACGACGTACGAACAACCCGGTCGCAACCGTTAGCTCGACCCCGTCGTCCCCTAGGCGAATGTTCTCGACGGAGCCGCGCTGGCCGTCCGGAAGCCTCACCTCATAGCCGCGGCGAACGGGCCCCCAATCATCCACCTGCCTCGCTTCGCCGGGCTGTGCTCCCATTTCTCTCCCTCCCCGCGGCAGCCGCCGCGAACCGTTCCGCTCAGGATAGAGCGGCAGAGACAGAACCGCACCGCGTCGGAAGCTATGCTTTATGAGATGCCCGCTCCGCCGGAAGGCGCCGCACCGCCGCTCGACGATGTCGGGAGCACGGGGATTCCGGAGCTCGACGACGCGCTCGGTGGACTCTTCTGGGGCGACAACGTCGTCTTGGAGGTCGCCGATCCGCGGGCGGCCGAGCCGTTCTACCGCGCGGTCGCGACCGCGGCCGACCGGTACGACAGGCGGGTCTACGTCGCGCTCTCCGCGGACCGACCGGCCGTGACCGGCTTCGACCTCGTCGAGGCGTTGCCTGGCGGGGACCTGGGACAGCCGGCGCCGCTTATGCGCGCGATCGTCGAGCGCTGCCGGCCGAGCGAGCGCAACCTCCTGCTCTTCGACCCGATGGAGACGATGATCGAACGCTGGGGGAGCGACGTCGCCGCCCGCTTCTTCGCGGTCTGCTGCCCGCAGCTGCTCGACCTCGGAGCGATCGCGTACTGGTCCGTGCCCTCAGGCGAGCTCTATCCCGGCTTGCGGCGCACGATTGAAGAGGTGACGCAGTGCGTCCTCGTCGTCGGAGAGGCACGGCTGCGGGTCGCGAAGGCGGAGGGCCGCCCGCCCGGCATCGAGGGGACCGTCTTTCGGTATCAGGACGTCGACGGTGTGCCAACGCTTACCCCCGCGCCTGTCGCCGCCCGAGTCGGGACGGCGCTGCGCGCCGCCCGGCTCCAGCGCCACCTGAGCCAGTCCGACCTGGCGCGTCTTGCCGGCGTCTCGCCGAGCGCCGTCTCGCAGGCCGAGCGCGGCCGGCGGGGTCTCTCGCTCGAAACATTGCTCCAGCTGACCGGCAAGCTGAACATCACGCTCGACGAGCTCTTGCGCGGCGAGGTGGTCGCCGGCTACCGGCTCGGCCGCCGCCAACACCCGCGGAGACGCGACGGCGCGAGCGAGCAGCCGGTGCCGCTGCTCGACGACCCGGCCGCCGGCCTGCGCGCCTACCTCGTCCACCTCGCGCCGCGCCAAACCGGGGCACCTCACATCGCTCACAAAGGGACGGAGCTCGTCGCGGTCGCGAACGGGCTCGTCCAGGTTCTGCTCGCGACCGGCCGCCCTGTCCTTCGCCGCGGGGAGGTCCTCCTCGTCGAGGCGACTGCGATCGAGCGCTGGCGGAATCTCGGCCCGGCTGAAGCGACGCTGTTCTGGATTCTCCGCGACTAGCTCGCGGAGCACGCTCATCGCGGCCTGTCTC
>DATAAZ010000043.1:0-9980 GCA_036259875.1 Gaiellaceae bacterium | reverse complement strand
CCCCATTCGCCCCCCTGCGGACGAGCATTTCGCACCCATTTCGCCCCCTGAGAGGCCGCTGTCGCGAACTGAGCAGGAAGCCATCCTCGGCCGGCCGCTCGCTGACGGGCTCACGTGGGAGCAGTACCGAGACGTGGTCGGCTTCGAATTCGGCGGTGGCTGGGGAGTCGGTGGCGCACCGCGGGACGTTGATGGCACCTGAAGCCCTCCGGCGCGCTGACGAGGACCGGCAGCCGGTGCGCCAGCTGTCAGGCGAAGCGCGACGCACGGCGCGGCACGACGACCGAACGAGGCTACGGGGCAGCGCACCAGCGGCGAGCGAAGGCGGTGATCGCCGCGCAGCCGTACTGCTCTCACTGCGGCGCCACGCGCGGCCTCACCGCAGACCACCTCATTCCGCTCGCGCGTGGCGGCAACCCGCTGGGGCCGCTCCGCGTGCTCTGCCGGCGCTGCAACTCGAGGCGCGGCGCGCCGCCCATGGGTGCGGCCTAGGCGGGGGGGATGGCTCCGAGCTGTTGAAGGAAGCTCAACTGGTCCATGCAGAGCCAGTGCTCGATGATCTTCCCGTCGCGCAGGCGAAGTATGTCCACGTACTGAATCGACACGCTGTTTCCGCTCGCCGGGATCCCAGGTAAGTCGCCCGTTTGCGTCCCGGTAAAGGTCTTCTTCGTCACGACGCGATCCCCCTCAGCGATCATGTCGTCGATCGTCACCTGCGAGTCGGGGAACGCGCTTAGGAAGCCGCCAAGAAACATCCTGCCGCCTTCGCGATCGCTCGGCATGCCAGGTGGCGCGCTCAGGTTGACGAAATCTGGAGCGTTGAGCTCGTCGAAGAGATCCATGTTCTTCTTGTTCTGAACCTCTTCGATGAACCGGCGAACGACGGCCTTGTTCCGCTCACTCTCGGACTGACCTTCAGCGCTTCGTTCCATGCGATGACCTCCTCCCGTGACCGCGTCGGGCGGTCGATCGCGCCGAGGATGCCACAGCGCGCGTTCTTTGGGTACCTCTCGCTGACCCTGACGCGCTCCGGCAGCCGCTGCTTGACGTGCCAGGCGAAGCGGGATGGTCGGCGCGGTACGACGACCGAACGCGGCTACGGCTCCGACTACCAGCGCCGTGCGAAGGCGGCGATCCGAGCGCAGCCGTGGTGCAGCGTATGCGGCCATCCCGGCTCGCCCGACAACCCGCTCACCGCAGACCACGTCATCCCCGTCTCACGCGGCGGAGAGCGCGGCCCGCTTCGGGTCGCGTGCCGTCGCTGCAACTCGCGCCGGGGAAAACCGCGTCGGCGGAGGACGCTAGGCGGAGACGAACGTGTGCCCGCCTGTCGTACCGGTCGGCGGCGGTCGCGACCGCGCGGTAGAACGGCTCGGCCACCCGCGGATCGGCGACCTCCAAGACGACGTTGTCGCCCCAGAAGAGTCCACCGAGCGCGTCGTCGAGCTCCGGAATCCCCGTGCTGGCTACATCGTCGGGGCGGCGATGCGGGGGGTCTAACTCGCGTAAAGCGTAGCTTCCGAAACGCTGAAAGCTATTTCTCACGCTCTACAATCGAGGTCAGGCGTGCGGCGGGTGCCGCAGGGAAGGAGACGCAATGGAAGGACGGGCGGGCGAAGCGAGGGCGGTTGACGAGTGGGGGCCCGTCCTCCGCGGCTACCAAGTGTTGCTTGCGGACGGCCAGCGCGGCTCGGTCGAGGACATCCGCCTCGGCGACGATGGGGTCGAGCTCGTCGTCGTGACCGGGCTGTTCGTGCGCCTTCACGTGACGGTTCGCGAGGACGAGATCGAAGCGATCCTGCCGGCCGCCTACCGCGTGGTCGTCGGCGACTCGGACGGCGTCGGCACCGCGAACGCCGTCGAGGATGTCAAGAGCGTCGGCGGCATCCTCCGTATGCCGGTACTTAACTCGCTTCGGCCGGGCTCGCTCTCGAAGGACGCGGCGTAGTGGCGGACCCCGTCTTCATCGCCGTTGACGACGGCGTCGCCGGCGCCGATCTCGTCCGCTGCCTTGCGCGTCACGGCCTCGCGGCAGGTCTCGTGCGAGCCGGCGGTCGCTGGCAGGTCGAGGTCGATTCGCTCGGCGAGGACCCGCGCTCGTTCTTCGCCGATCTCGGCGTCGCGCTAGCGGCGTGGAGCGGACCTGGAGGACACCACGGTGGACGAATCAGTCGGCGTCCGGCCGCTTGACCCCTCCGCCGGATGGGCGCTTGCGCTGCGCGGCGACGCGGCGACTCGGGCGGAGGCGCTCGTGCGGCTGCGAGCGCATCTCGCCGTCGCCGCGAAGTTCGAGCTTGGCCGACGGGGAATCGCCGTCGACGACGGCCAGAGATGGGAGGGTGCCTCGCCGGTGCAAGACGTGGTGGAGGCCGCGCTGGCGGCGATCCTTGCCGACCTCGACCGCTTTCGAGGGCATAGCCGCTTTACGACGTGGACGGCGAAATACGCGATTCGCGAGGCGGCTGCGGCTGCGCGGGAGATGGCAATCGCCGCCTCGCCGGACGGAAGAGGCGAAAGGCCGTAGGCGATGGAGATCGACGACCCTCGCCGGATGTACACGGTCGAGCCCGTGGACGACCCCGTCCCGCGCGAGCGACCGGCGGAGTCTCCGGAGTCGCCGCTCGAGGACGCAGCTGAGCCCGCACAAAGTGACGAGCGAGTGATGCTCGCTCCGGACTACGTCGAGCCGGTTCGCGCGTGGCGGACATGGCTCCTGGTGCAGGGGAACGGCGGGCTGACGCTCAGGAGCGTGCTCTTTCCCGTCTTTTGGCATCCGGCGGTGCCGGCGGTTGCCGAGTGCCTCGGCGCGCCTTCGATGCTCGACCGCTTGCGGCTGGCGAGCGTCGCGAGCGTACCCGGCGCGCCTTTTCGTGCGCGCGCTGCGGATGTTGCCCCACACGCTTCTCGACGCCCTCGCGGCCTACCGCGTCCCCGTCGACCTCTCGCGGACGGTGGGGCGGTCGAGGTCTCCGCGGCCCTCGCTCCCTTCGACCCGGGATCGGTACGCCCCGCTGAACATCGATCGAAGTAAGACGGCCGCGACGCCATGACACGCAACGGGCGAACCGCGCTGAACGGCCAGTCAGGAGGAAACGATGGTTACCGAAGCGACACGACCAAGAACGGGAAAGGACGCGGACGGGGGCGACGCGACGAAGACGACGAGCGTTCTCTCGACTCGCGACGTCGCGAAGTTCGCGGCGATGGTCGCCCTCCTGGCGATCTTCGCCGACGCCGCGATCGGCCACGGGCTGCTTTGGGAGAACGACCCCTACTGGACGTACTGGGTCACGAAGACCTTCCTGATCGCAACCGTCTTCGGGCTCGGAACCGCGTGGCTCGGAATGGGCATCGGCCGCGGGGCGGTGATCACCGCCGTCCACACCGTCGTCCTGACCGTCTACTACTGGACCTTCTCGCCGATCGGGCTGCCCTCGCACCCGAACTGGCTCGACCTCGAGCACACGTGGATCACCGGCCTCCCGGTCCACTTCGGCGTCATCTACGCCGGCTACCTGCTCTCGCTCTGGCTCTGGCGCCGCCGCGCGGTCGTACTCGCAGAACCGACGGCGGGGCGGGAAGCGCTCGTTGCGCTCGTCGCCGGCGTGGCGATCGTCGTCCTCGCGGGCGGAGTCGCTGCCGCCGTCCTCGGCGACTTCCCCGGCTTCACCTGGTTCCTCGTTCGGCTTCTTCTGACGGTCCCGTTCTTGCTCCTTTGGTGGGCGCTCGCGGGGCGCGACTGGGTATCGGCGGTCGCGGGCGCCGCGACGCTCGCTTTCATGTGGGCGGCGTACGGCCACTTCCTCGGCCCGAACGGCCTTCCCGACGAGCCGCTTCGCATCTTGGGCCAAGAGCCGCCCCCCGCGAACGTCTCGTGGCTCGACTACCGCGAGCTGTGGCTCGAGAGCCTGCCGATCTATCTGGTCGCGAGCGTGGCGGTCATGCTCGCCGCGCTCCCGTTCCTGACGGCGCGCAGCCGCCCGCGCATCGCGTGGTTGCCGGCCGGGGCGGCGCTCGCCGTCCTCGTACTTCCCCTCGTCGCCGCGCTTCCGGCGACCGACCCGGGCGGTGACGATGCCGAGCTGAGCGCGTCCGGTGCGGCTCAGGTGGAGCGCGGTACCTGGTACAGCGACGACTTCGAGCGCGGCGAGGCCGAGCTTCGGCTAGTCGCGGAAGACCGCGGCGGACGCGTCACGCCCCTCGAGCCGCATGACGAGCTCGCGATCTCCGCCCGCGTCGCGTATCCGGACGGGGAGACGTACGCGATTACGGTCGAGCGGCCACTCGTCGACGATCCGCTCGGCCGCCACGGCACGTGGTGGGGCGTCGGTCTGGACGTCTGGCACCACGGCGAGAGCGGCATCGGGACGGACGAGCTGCCGGCCGTCCGCTCCGAGGTCGCCGTCTTCGGCGTCGGTGAGGTTCGCGTCGGCGGAGACGTGATCGCAAGCGGCGTGCCCGTCCACGTCATGACGGGCGAGGACGAGCTTCCCGGCCGCCTCGAGCTGAACGTGGGCGACGAGGAGACGCCCGTCGTCGGGCTCCCGGACGGACATCTCCGCGTCGTCTGGGACGACTATTCGGGCGGCGCCGAGACGACGCCGACGTGGACGCGCTACGCCGTCGGGGGCGTCGTTCTCGTCGCCGTCCTCGGACTGCTCTTGCTTGCGAACGCGCGCGAACCCGGGGGCGGGCGACACGAGCTCAGGGCATGAAGCTCGGCTATCTCGCCAAGGGCTTGCAGGTCATCCTCTCCACCCGCCGCTGACCGACGCGGCCATCGGGATCTACACGGCTACGACCGCGTTCGGCGTGCTCTCGCGCTCGGCGTGCCCGAGAGCACCATGGCGACCGCATGGTGGCTTGGGCTCGTGACGGGCCTCCGTCGTCACCGGGCTGACCGCGCTGACCGGACTCGCCGATTGGCTCGGCATCACCTGGGGACGCCGCTGTGGCGGTCGGCGACGTTGCACCTGGTCTCGATGGGGACCGCAACTGTCTTCTTCTCCTCGCCTCGATCTTCAGCCACGTCGGCGGATGTCGATGCCGAGGTTACGAGCGGCCGCGTCATGGGGCGAGCTGCGTTCTCCGTCGTTGGAGTGCGGGGCTGCGTGCTTCAGGCGGTCGTGACGCCGGTGGCGACCGCGACGGTCGTCCCTTCTCGTGCGAGGGTCGGCGGCTCGCCGGCCGCGCCCCACAGATCCCGGGCGCGCGCTTCGAGCGCCTCGAGGTCGTCGTCCGCGTGCATCGGATCGTGGTGGAAGAGCGCGAGTCGTTCGACGTCGGCGCGGCGGGCGAACGTCACCGTGTGGGCCACGCTCGAGTGACCCCAGCCGATCCGGGTTGCGTACTCGTCCTCGGAGTACTGGGCGTCGTGGAAGAGGAGGTTGGCACCCTGCGCCACGGCGATGCCGGAGATCCAGTCGGGTTTCAGCTCGGCGAGGTCCGCACCGAGCGCCGGCTCGTGATCGGGGATGTACGCGAGGACGGCGCCATCGCCCTCGATCCGGTAGCCGACCGTCGGTCCCCGATGGGCGACGGGGGCTGCCTCGATGCGGGCACCGCCGATCTTCCAGGGCTCGCGCGGCACGTCGTGGAAAACGACCCGCGCCGGGAGGTCCCCGAGTCGAATCGGAAAGAGCGGCGGCGAGAGGTAGCGCGCGATTCGCTGGTCGAGGCTTCGCACGGGGGAGGGAGGTCCCCAGATGTGCACCTCGTTGTTCGCGTTCCAGACCGGCAGGAAGAACCCGAGCCCCTCGAGGTGGTCGAGATGCAAGTGGGTGAGCAGGAGATGGATCGGTTCCGGCGCCTCCGGGAGCTCGAGCCCGAGCGGGCGAATGCCCGTCCCGGCGTCGAGGATCAAGACGGTGCCGTCATCGAGCCGCAGCTCGACGCATGACGTATTGCCGCCGTAACGGACGGTGCCCGGCCCCGGCGTGGCAAGCGACCCGCGGCATCCCCAGACCGTCGCCTGCACGCCTTCTACCCGCTCTGCGCTTCCCAGAAGATGGCGACGACGCCGACGAGCTCGTCCGCCCGTGCTAGGAGTGGGAAGGCGGTCACCGAGATCTTGCGCCTGACGCCGTCTAGGCCCGTGACCCGGACGTCACGGTGCACCGGGCGTCGTTCGAGTAACGCTATGCCCGCCGGTATCCGCTCGAGCGGCAACGGCGAGCCGTCCAGGTCCTCGACCGCGAAAACTCCCGCCCACTCGGCGGCGGACATCTCGCCGGCTTCGGCGAACGTGCGCCCGAGGAGGTCCTCGGCCGGCTCGTTGTAGAAGACGAGGTTCCCGTCCGCGTCGGCGATGAAGGTCGCGGTGGCGAGCCTCGAGGCGAACTCGCGGGCGACGATGAGGACGAGATTCTTCTGCCGCCGCTCGTGCACGCTCGTGGGCCGACGATAACGCGGTTACCGAGCCGTGCGCGCCGGCTGCGCATGCAGCTCGGGCGGGAACGCGCGCGTCACGGGCCGTCGCGACGACGATCGGCCCGCAGGGCATCCCGGAGTACCCCGGGAGGCAGACCAATGACGGGAGAAGTGAAGGCGGTCCGCCCAGAGCGAAGACGCATCGTTGTCGCGCCGGCTACGGCCGGGCGCGAGCGGGATCGAGTCCTGGAAGCGCGAGCGGAATCGATTCGTTGTAACAGGTAGAGGGGGAGGTGAGATAGATGGGTGCTGTTCTGATGCTGGCGTTCATCGTCCTGATCGGGCCGCTCTCTTACTTCTTCGGCGTCGACTCGCGCCGGTTGATGGATCGCGGCTGGGTCGGCGGGGCCCGCTAACAATCCGAGGCAGCGCGCGGCCCGCGGGCGCTCGCGCGCGCGTGATCACCTCCGCATCGTCGTCTCGCATCGTCGTACCGCCCGGCCTCCCGGAGCGTGCGGGCCACGCCCGACGGCAGTGGCGATGGAGCCGCCGGGCGCGCTCGGCGAGGACGAGTTCCGGAATCGCAAGCTCGAGGCGCTCCGGTCGGTCCGCGAGCTCCGCCCCGCCGACGCGGCATCGACGACGCGTGGCGCGCGCTATACGGCCGGTCGGCTCGCCCGCGATCCGGACGGCGGCGGACGGACCGTTCCCGCGTACGCGGACGAGGACGGCGTCGACCCGGCTCGCGGCACCGAGACGTTCGCCGAGCTCGAGGTCGAGAGCGAGCGGTGGACCGGCACTCGCTTCGTGCTTCGCGCGGGCAAGGCGCTCGCCCGGCGGCGGAAGGGGATCGTCGTCCACTTCCGCTCGGGCGGGGCCCGGCGGCCGAGACGCTCGAGCCCGCCGGGATCCTGGGGATCGGGATTGACGGCCCCGACGACATCGCTCTCTCTCTGACGGGCAGGGCGGCCGGTCCGCCGGCGCGACCGCACCGGCTCGAGCTGATCGGAGAGCCGCCGCCGTCCGAGCTTTCGCCGTACGCCCACGTGCTGCTCGACCTCCTCCGCGGGGGCAACAGCCTCTCGGTGGGCGGCGACGAGGCAGAGGAGGCGTGGCGATCGTCACGCCCGTCTTGCAGGCGTGGGGCGACGGCCTCGTCGCACTGCTCGAGTACCCCGCGGGCTCCCGCGGCCCTGAGCCGGTTACTTGACGACGAGCACGTCACACGGCGCCTCGTGAAGCACTTTCGTGCTCACCGACCCCAAGAGGAGACGCTTGACGGGATTCAGGCCGCGGGCGCCGAGCACGACGAGGTCCGCGCCGGATTCGCTTGCTGTCCGAACGATCTCATCCGCCGCCTGTCCGACCGGGGCCGCTGTCGTTACTTCGATCCCGCTCTCCGCGAGGATGGATCGGGCCTCTTCGAGCGCCTCTCGGTGCCGATTCTCCTCGTTCGGGTCGGCAAAGCCGGCGTAGCGCGGATCGCGGTAGACCGGCTCTGCGACCGAGACGATCGCAATGCTCGCGTCGGGCATGAACCGTGCGACGCGGCCGAGGGCGCGTCGGGCCGGCTCGGAGCCGTCGTACGCGACGAGTACGCGGGGTGCTTCCACGCCTTTCTCGTCCAACGGCTACCCGGCGGACACGGGATTCAGACGCGCTCGCCGTTCGGGCGAAGCCCCGGGACGACCTCCGTCGCGAAGCGCTCGAGCTGCCCGAGTGGGTCCTCGTCGGGCCAGAAGATGAACGGGTGGAAGCCCAGCTCGCCCGCGAACTCGGTCAACGTCTCGATCCAGTGGGCGGGCGGGCCCTTGAGCATGTCGTGAGCCGTGCCGTCCGCGATCATGCCGCCCACGTTGTAGACGCGGCGGATCTCCGTGGGGTCGCGGCCGGCCGCGTCCGCTTCGGCGTCGATCCGCAGCTGCATCTCGGGGACGAGCTCGGGCGTCGCCCAGAAGAGCGAGGGGACCCAGCCGTCCGCGAGGCGACCGGTCAGCGCGAGCGCGCGGCTTGCCGACCCGAACAGGTCCGCCAACGAGCGCCTCGCCCGCCTCGGTCGTGCGCGGCGGACGGCCGTCACCGCGGATCGCTCGCGTTCGCCTCTTCTGACGCCTCGTACGCTAGGTGCGGAGCGATCGACGTAGAGCGCGGTCGCTTTGTCAGACAGCGGCATATCACGCTCCTCGGGCCTAAGAGTCAGGATTGGAAGCAGGACCTTGGTACTGGTGGTCGCTTAGATCGAGCGCCGCGTGTCTCGGCGTGCGAGGGTAGAACCAAGCAAACGCCTGGAACCGAGGTCCTTGCCAGAGGCGACGAGCGGCTCATGACTCATCCGAGCGGCGAAGACGAGCACGAGGTCGAGGTCGCCGAGCAGGAGGCCGCCGCGGCACTCCCCGCGGGCTGGGAGCTCGAACCGCTGGAAAGCGAGCGCTTCCGCTTGCCCGGTGGTTCCGTCCAGACCTACGCCGCGGCGGCGCACGGACCTGACGAGGAGGCGGCCCTCGTTGTCGCGCTCCGCAAGGCGGACGCGTATCGCGAACTAGTTCGCCGCCTCGAGGGCGAGCTCGAGATCGCGGAGGGCTGGGCGCCGCCGGTTCCGCCGCTTCCGCCCGAGTCGGTGGAGAGCGGCTTCGTCGGGCCGTACGAGGAAGAGCCCGAGGTTATCGAGGCCCTTGACGAGCTGACCCGGGCGCTGCCGGAGGGCTGGCAGCTCTACGAGGTTGACCGCGAGCGCTATCGCCTGCCCGGTCGGAAGCTCGAGACCTTTGGCGTCTCTGCGGTCGGGCCGGGCGGCGAGGCGGCGCTGGTGGTCGCGGTCGGCGAGGCAGGCGCTTACCGCCAGCTGACGAGAAGGCTTCGAGGAGAGCTCGAAGTCACAGACGCCTGGGCGCCACCGCTGTAAGCGGCGTTCCGCGTCGTGGGGGCGTCCTCGCACTGGGCGGCGTCCAGGAAACCCACTTCCGTATCCCCGACGCCGTACCGGGCTGCGAACAGGGAGGCCCTTTCGAAGTCCGCGCGACCGTCGGGAGCTACTCCGCTCATCGGGAGGTTGCGGCCAACGAGCTTGCGTGTGATGCAGACGTGCGCGTTGGCTCCGGCTGAGCTAGCCGAGCGGCTTCGCCTCGAGCCGGTCGAGCTCGGCGACTAGCTGGCGACGAGCTTCCTCCGAGTCCTCAGCCGTGTCGGCGTGTCGATGGGCGACCTTCCAGTCGCCGTCCTCTCGCCGGTACACCTGCGTCGCACGGAGAACGTACCGCCGCGGCTCACCGTTGATCGATGCCTGCGTCCGCTCGTACCCGGCCGTGAAAGCCATGTCACCGACCACGTCCGCAGCGACGAGCTCGTACACGTGCGAGGTGCAGTTCGAGAAGGTGTCGCCGAGGCTGTGGAACAGGTCGCGCACCGCCTCTTGACCGACTGCCGAACGGGCAGCGCCGAGTACCGACACCGGCTCTTGCGTGGACCAGATGGCCAACCGCGGACCTGGGTCGCCGTTGTGCAGAGCGATCTCAGCATCCCTCAGCCGAGTTTGCGTCCACGCGACGAAGTCATCTCGATCGCTCACGGGCTCCTTCCGGGGTCTCGGGCAGACCAGTCTCAGGCACGGTGTA
>DATAAZ010000042.1:0-18823 GCA_036259875.1 Gaiellaceae bacterium | reverse complement strand
CAGCGGTAGCTCGTCCATCAACTCGACGTACCGCGGGACGGCGAACGACGGGAGGAGCGCGGCGCAGTGGCGGGCGAGCTCGGCCGGGCTGACGGGCTCGGGACACACAACGCACGCGAGCACCTCCTCCTCGCCGAGCTCGGTCTCGAGACGCGTTCGCGCCGGCGCCGACGCCCCCTGTGCGAGGCGGCCGAGCGCCTCGCAGTGCTCGAGGAGTTGGCTCATGCCGAAGGGCCGGCGGGCAGGGCGGTCGTGCGGGGCGGGCACATGAGCAATATCGGTCGCGCCCGCGATCGAGGCCCTCCCTGGCGCGAGGGAAGCGGGCGAGGCGAGCGGGCCGGCTCGCCTCGCCCTGCGAGCCCTAGGTCGTTCGGCGGTCGGCGTCGACGCGATCGTCCGCTGTGCGGGCACCGACCGTGTCGACCGGCCGGTCGCGGCGGCGAAGGTCCTCGGCGACCGTCGTCCCGGAGGTCGTGGTCGTCTCCGTCGGTGCCGCCGTCGGCGTGGCGCGCTCCGTGCGGTAGTCGTGCACGTCCTCGTCGGCGAGGACGGGCTCACGCGTGAGCCGGCGCGTCCGCGGGCCCGTCGTGTCGAACGAGAAGGCGAGCACGAGGCCTATGACGAGCGGGATGGCCGGCAGGAACGTGGCCAGGTCGTTCACGAACCCGGCGATCCCGAGGTCGTCGCTCCAGCCCTGGACGCGGGTCTCCTGCGCGTCGCTCCCGGCCTGCTTGGCGAGCAGGATCCAGCCGCCGACAACGAGCGTCGGCAGGAAGCCGAGCAGGAAGACGGCCGGGCTGATCGTCGGCCAGCCCCATTTCGTCCAGCCGCCGACGAGCTGGGAGAGCCCGAGGACGAGACCGGCGCCGGCGAGAAGCGCGACGGCGAGCCAGTACTCGCCCCTCGTCGCCTCCGACTGGTCGCCGATCGGGCCGTCGGTAACCGCCTGCGCGATCCAGATCAGGAGGCCTGCGGCGGCGACGCCCACGAGTGTCGCGAGCGCACGGAGCAGCCCGGGGCTCGTCCCCGTCCGCCTCGTCTCGTCACGCAGCCGTTCGCCGCCGTACGCGCGATCGTGCTCCGCGGACCTACGTCGTAGCAATCCCATGCGTCTCACCCCGTTCTGTCGTTGGGCAATCGCCCATTTCCAGGACTTTTCCCGTTATTGCAACGGCTGTAACCCGAGCGTGGGTTACGGCTCGAGCTCGCGGCGGCGCGCGTCGAACAACGCTCCCGACTCGAGGTCTTCGCGGAACTCGGCCACGATCCTCTCGCGGTCTGCCTCGAAGACGTGCTCGACGACGTCGACTCGGCCGTCGTTGAAGAAGGGTTCGTCCACGTGTCGCGTCGAGACGACGTTCACCGATGTCCCGCCGCAGCAGGGGCAGCGAACGGCGACCGCCACCCGGTCGTCGGCCGGCGTGAGGACGCGGAACGCCGACGGGAAGACGGGCCGGGCGCGCCGTTCCGGGTAGCAGAAGAAGCTCCAGGGCCAGGCGCCGGCTCCAATCCGGCGGGCCGCCTCGTCCAGGAGGTCGCGCGCGGCCGATTCGAGTCGGCGCGTCATCACGTTGAAGAACGCGGCGGCGAACGCGCCGAGCGGCGCCCAATCGAGTTCGTCGTGGCTCACGAGCCCGCCGTGCTCCTCTCCGCACGGGCAGGCGAACGCCACCTTGTAGACGGCCGGGTGCGCGGTACCGGCGAGCCGCTCGAGCGAGCGGAACCGCGAGAGACGCACCCGCGCCTCGCCCGTTGCCGGACACGCGAAGGTGTAGCGCCCAGTCAGCCCGTCGTACATGTCTCTCTCGCCTTCGGCCAGAAAGACTAGAAGGACGATAACTCGGAAACGTGGCCTCCTGTGGCGGATCTGCGCGGAGCGCAGAAGCTAGTACTGGATGAGGGAACGCACGTCGTAGCCGGCGAGCTTCTCGCGGCCGTTCAGGAACGCGAGCTCGATCACGAACGCGAGCCCGACGACCTCGCCGCCCAGCTGCTCGACGAGGTTGACCTTCGCGCGTGCCGTGCCTCCGGTCGCGAGGAGGTCGTCGTGGACGAGCACGCGCGCCCCGCGCGCGATTGCGTCGGCGTGGAGCTCGAGGGAGTCGATCCCGTACTCGAGCTCGTATTCGGCGCTCACCGTCTCCCAGGGCAGCTTGCCGGGCTTCCGGGCCGCGACGAAGCCGCATCCGAGGCGGTAGGCGAGCGCCCCGCCCAGGATGAACCCGCGCGCTTCGGCGCCCAGGATGAGATCCGGGCGCCGCGGCTCCGCGAAGTCGGCGAGCTCCTCGACCGTCTCCCGGAACGACTCGGCGTCGGCCAGGAGCGGCATGATGTCCTTGAAGACGATCCCCGGGCGAGGGAAGTCCGGGATGTCGCGGATCTTCGCCTTCAGCTCCGCCACGAGCGCAAGAGGTTAGACAAGCGAGCGGAGGGCCCGCCAGAAGAGAAGCTGGGACAGCTCCTGGGACGCGGTGGCGAGTGCCTCGAGGTCCTCGATCCCGGCCAAGCGCCGCTCCGGGTTGCGAGAACGGAGGGCGGGCGCGACGATCTGCTCGAGGAGGCCGGCCGCCGAGGAGGCGCCGTTCCGGATGCTTCTCAGGTTGCGCGGCTCGATCCCGTAGCGGGCGAGCCGGGCGCACGCGGCGACGACCTCGACGTCGCGCTCGGGGTAGCGCCGCTCCCCGTCCTCGACGGACGGCTCCAGGATCCCGTACTCCTCGAGCTCGCGCACGAAGCCCGCGTCGGCGCCCGAGCGCTCGCAGAGCGTCCGGAGATCGATCTCCGGGTCGCGCACGGTGAGGAGCGCGTCGGCGGAACGCCGGCGTCCGCCCCGCCGCTTGGCGCCGGGCGAGGCGAGCTCTTCCCGGATGACGCGAAGCGGCAGGAACTCGTCCCGCTGGAGGCGCAGGATCGTGCGGAGACGCTCGACGTCGTCGTCGCTGTAGAGCCGGTAGCCGCTCTGCGTCCGGCGCGGCGCGAGGAGGCCCTGTCCTTCGAGGTAGCGAATCTTCGAGATCGAGATGTCGGGAAACTCGTCACGGAGGCGATCGCGGACAGCGCCGATCGTGAGCCGCCGTTCGCGCGAGTCGGGGGCCGTCATCGCCATCGCTGCCGGGCTAGCGGGAGAAGAAGGTGAGCCGGTACTTCCCGATCTGCACCTCGTCCCCGTCCTCGAGCTTGGCCTTCTCGACGCGACGCCGGTTGACGTACGTGCCGTTGAGGCTCCCGCGGTCCTCGATCGTGTAGCCCCCGTCATCTCGCGAGAGAACGGCGTGGGAGCGCGAGACCGTCACGTCGTCGAGGAAGACGTCGGCATCGGGCGAGCGCCCGATCTCGATCTCGCCCCCCTCGAGCGGGAACGTCTCGCCCTGGCGACCGCCGCCCGCGCGCACGACGAGCGCGGTGCCCTCGACGCCGAGCTCCTCGAGCGGGGCGCCCTCTTCGTCGACCAGCTCCTCGGGCGCGAAGGTCATCGTCGTGTGGCCGCCCGGCTCGTCCCGAATGAGGAGAGCGCCGCACTTCGAGCAGTAGTTCGCGCTCTGCGGGTTCTGAAAGCCGCACTCGGGGCAGTGAACGTGGCTCACTGCTCGGGATTCGGCGGGGCGGCGCGCGCGGCGAGGATCGCGGCGAGCTTGTCGACGTCGACCTCGTAAAGCGGGCTCTCGCCCTCTTGCCCCACCTGCTGCTGGAGGCGCGCCTGGAGCTCCGCCTTCAGGATGTCGATCTTGCCGTGCAGCAGCCGACGACGGTACGAGATCTCGTGCTCCTCGGCGACGAGCTGGTCGATCAGGTCGCGAAGCTCGGCGTCCGAGAGCGTCTTCAGATCAGGGAGCGGTTCCACTGGGGGCCTCCACGGCAGTCAGAGCGGCCATGCAAAGTAAACCAGCCGCGACACCATCCTTCAACCTCGACTTGAGGGTTGTGAGCTCGGGGCACCGCCCCTACGCCTCCGCCCCGTCGATCACGGATTCGACGAGCGCCGCGAACTCGTCGCGAAGGCGGGTCGCGTCCGCCTCCGTCTCGCCCTCGGCGAAGACGTGGACGATCGGCTCCGCGGGATCGGGGAGGACCTGCGCCCAGCCCGCCTCGGTGAAAACCTTGAGGCCGTCCAGCGTGTCGACCTCGCGGCCCTTCATGCGCTCGGTCAGCACGCGCATCACGGCGCCCTTGCGGGCCCACGGGCAGCGAAGCGCCCGGTGGACGACAGCAGGGACCGGAAGCTCGTCGACGAGCTCCGAAAGGGGTCGGTCGACCGGCGCGAGAAGCTCGAGGAGCTTGCACAGCGAGGCGACGCCGTCGTACCCGGCGAGGAACTCGGGGAAGACGAAGCCGCCGCTCGCCGAGCCCGCGAAGACGACGCCGTCGCGCGCGGCCGCCCGCGTCAGCGCGGCGACCGAGGCGGGCGTCCGCTCGACCCGAAGCTCGGTGCCGGCGACGAGGTTGTCGACGAGGCTCGTCACCGTCACCGGGAACGCGAGCGTGCCGCGCCGCCCGTTCGAGGTGATGAGGCTCAGGAAGAGGAGGAGCTCCTGCTCGGCCGGGACGACGCGGGCGCGCTCGTCCACGAGGTACAGCCGCTCCGCGCTCGGGTCGAGTACGACGCCGAGGTCCGCGCCGACCGCCGCGACGACCCGGCGCGTCTCCTGGAGCGACTCGGCGACCGCCATTCCGGCCGGGACGGCCTGCTGCTCGCGGACGTAGGCGCGCAGGCCGACCGCTTCGACGTCGAGCGGGCCGAGGACGAGCGGGAGAACGAGCGAGGCCGACGAGTAGCCGTAGTCGACGACGATTCGGAAGCGTCGGGCGCGGATCGCGTCCGCCGCGAGCGTCCCGAGGAGGTCTTGCGCGTAGCTCTCCGGTGCCCGGGCGGGGTAGCGGATCTCCCCTACCTCGCTCGACGCGACGCGCCGGTACTCCTGGCGCGAGAAGTGCTTCTCGATCTCCTTCATGAAGCTCGACGACGCCTGCACGCCGGGTGGCTCGTAGAGCTCGATCTCGACGGCCTCGACGTCGTTCGTGCTCGGTCCCACGTGGAGGCCGGCGTCGAAGCCCTCGCTCTTCAGGAGGTGGCGGTTGACGGCCGCGGGCATGACCCGGAGGTCGGCCACGTGCACACCTGTGGCGTTGATCCCGGCGAGCACCGCGCGGCGAAGGAGCCGGCACGACGGCGGTGCCTCGCGGCTCGTGACGACGTGCGCGCCGCGCTTCAGCGCCGTGCCGAGCGCGAGGCCCAGACGGACGCCGGTCTCCGGCGTCAGGTCGATGTTGATGAGACCCCGGATCCGCTCGCGCGCGAACACCGTGGAGGTCGCGCGCGCCTCCCAGATCACGTTCCGGTCGATCTGCGCGCCCGCCTCGATTTCCTTGAACGGGTAGATCCGCACCCCGGGATAGACGACCGCCTCGTCGCCCACGGTCGTCTGGTCGCCGATCGCCGCCCCCTCGTGCACGCGGGCGTGCGGGCGGATGTCGCACATGCGCCCGACGATGGCGCCCTCGACGAGCGCGCTCTGGCCGATCGCGGTCCCGGCGTCGACGATCGAGCGGTTGATCCGCGCGTTCTCGCGGAGCGAGACGCTCGACGAGAGGACGGAGTACGCCCCCACCTTCGCTTCGGGCCCGATACGGCAGTAGTTCCCGATGAACGCAGGCCCTTCGACCGCCTCGACGTGGTCGAGCTCGACGCCCTCCCCGACCCAAACGTTGCCGCGCAGGCGGATCCCGGGGACGTCGAGCCGTACGCGCCCGTCGAGCGCGTCGAAGTTCGCCTGCCGGTACTGGTCGAGGTTGCCGATGTCTTGCCAGTAGCCCTCCGCGACCCACCCGTAGAGCGGCCGGCCCTTCTCGAGGAGCAGCGGGAAGAGCTCCTTCGAGAAGTCGTACGGTCGGTCGCTCGGGATGTCTCGAAGCACCTCGGGCTGCACGACGTAGATCCCGGTGTTGATCGTGTCGGTAAAGACCTGCGCCCAGGACGGCTTCTCGAGGAAGCGCTCGATCCGCCCATCCTCGTCCGTGACGACGATCCCGAACTCGAGCGGGTTGTCGACGCTCTTCAGCGCGATCGTCACGAGCGCCTCGCGCTCGCGGTGGAAACGGACGAGCGCCTCGAGGTCGATGTCGCAGAGGGCGTCGCCCGAGATGACGAGGAACGGCTCGTCGAGGGCCTCCTCGGCGAGCTTGACCGATCCGGCCGTCCCCGCCGGGGTCTCCTCGACCGAGTAGCTGATCGTGACGCCGTGCCCCTCGCCCGTTCCGAAGTAGCTTCGGATCGTCTGCGGCATGAAGGCGAGCGTCACCACGATGTCCTCGAATCCGTGCCGGCAGAGGAGCTCGACGATGTGCTCCATGCACGGCTTGCCGACGATCGGCACCATCGGCTTCGGCTGGTTCGAGGTGAGCGGCCGAAGGCGCGTCCCCTCCCCGCCTGCCATCACGACGGCCTTCACGGCGCTCGTACCTCCCGCCACGCCTTCGCGAGATAGAGCGCCGCGGCCGCGAGGGCGAGTGCGAGGCCCGTCCAGAAGAGCACGAGCGGCCAGGTCGTCGCGTCGTCCGAGGCGATGACCCCGATCAGCGACGCGTAGAGGACCCAGGTCGCGAGCTTCCCGAGCTCGTTCACTTCGAACTCGTAGCCGCGCTTGCGAACGGCCGGGTAGCCGAGGACGAGCCCCGCGTCCCGCGCGAGGATGACGGCGAGCGCGGGCCACGGGAGGCGGCCGTCCAGCCAGAGGAGGATCACGGCCGCGTCGATCATGAGCCGGTCGGCGAGCGGGTCGGCCAGCTTCCCGAACTGGGACTCGACCCGCCAGCGGCGCGCGAGCCATCCGTCGACCTGGTCCGTCGCTCCGGCGAGCGCGAAGACGGCCGCCGTCGTCCGGCTCCCCGCTCCGTCGTCCGCGAGGACGAGGACGACGAAGAGCGGGATGAGCGCGAAGCGGAAGACCGTGAGCGCGTTCGGCAGCTGCGCAAGCGGAGCCGGGATCGCGCGAGCTGCCATCGTGCGGAAGATCGTATCCCGCGGCCGCCCTGGCCACTCGGGGCCCGCCTCGCCGGGCCGCGTCCGGGGTCTGACCCCAGACACGGCTGGAATCGACGTCGCCCCGTTGATCCCGCCCGCGAACGTGCGCGCGAAGCGCTCACCCAACACGTCCTGCTTGGTCACGGCCTGGGTCTGACCCCGGCCGCGCCCGCGCCGGACGGGCGGGTCGGCCGGTGGTAGCCTCGCGCGGTGGCCGAGCGGCTCGCGCTTCCCGGCTTCGTGAACGCGCACAGCCACGCCTTCCAGCGGCGGCTGCGCGGGCGGGCCGAAGGCGGCGACTTCTGGGCGTGGCGCGATGCGATGCTCGACCTCGCGCGCAGCGTCGCGGCGGACGACGTACGCGACGCTTACGCGACGGTCTACCGCGAGATGCGGGCGGCCGGTTACACGGCGGTGGGCGAGTTCCACTACCTCGGGGCCGCCGAAGCCGAGGCCGCCCTCGACGCGGCGGCCGACGCGGGGATCGCGATCGTGCTCCTTCACGTGGCGTACGCGCGCGGCGGCCTTGAGCGCTTTCGCCAGCGCTCGCCGGCCGACTACCTCGACGACGTCGAGCGGTTGCGCGCCGGCGGCGCCTCGATCGGCGTCGCGCCGCACTCCGTGCGCGCCTGTCCGCCCGACTGGCTCGAGGAGATCGGCGCCTACGCCGACCGTGAGGGACTGGTTCTCCACGTTCACGCGGACGAGCAGCCGCGCGAGGTCGACGAGTGCCTGGCGGAGCACGGCGTGCGCCCGATCGAGCTCCTCGCGAGGACCGGGTGCCTCGGTCCTCGGACGACGGTCGTCCACGCGACACACGCCTCGGACGCCGAGCTCGACCTGCTCGCCGACGCGGGCGCGCGGGTGTGCGCGTGCCCGACGACCGAGGCGAACCTCGGCGACGGCTTCGTGCCGGTGGAGGCGATCCGTTCGCGCGGGATCCCGCTTTGCGTCGGCGCGGACTCGAACGTCAGGATAGACCCGCTCGAAGAGCTCCGCGAGCTGGAGGGGATCGCCCGCCGCCAGGCGCTCCGACGAAACGTGATCCCGCTCGACGAGCTGCTCGCGATCGGGACCGCGGAGGGCGCCACCGCGCTCGGCCTCGACCGTTGGGACGAGATCGAGGTCGACCTCCAGCACCGCTCGCTCGCGGGTGTGAGCAGCGGCGAGGCCCGCGCAGCGCTCGTCTTCGGTTGCGCCGCCGACGCGGTCGTCGTACCCTCGAGCCCCTCACTTCAGGGATAACAGCTCCCGGCCGATAGAGGTCGGGAGGCTGCGGCGGTGAAGCGGTTCATTCTCACTTGCGGAATCGCTCTCTGCGGGCTCGTGTTGGCGGCCGGCTCGGCCGCCGCGATGGGAAGCCCGCGCGTCGCCGCGCTCCAGATCGGCCTGCGCGCGCACGGGCTCTACAGCGGCACGATCGACGGCGTCTGGGGGCCGAGCACGGAGCGGGGCGTCCGTCGCCTCCAGGCGCGGGCGCGGCTCTCCGTCGACGGTGTCGCGGGTCGGCAGACGCGCCGCGCGCTCCGCCGGTACGGGCGGCACGACTACGGCTCGCGCGTCCTCCAGACGGGCGACGTCGGCTGGGACGTCTCGCAGGTCCAGTTCCGCCTCGCTTGGCACGGATTCCCGTCGGGGCGCCTCGACGGCGCGTTCGGGCCTCGAACGGCAGCGGCCGTCCGCCGCTTCCAGCGCTGGGCGCGCCTTCCGGCCGACGGTGCCCCCGGGCCGGCGACGTACGCAGCGCTGAGGGGCCCTCTCCCCCGCTCCCCGGTCTCGCTCGCCTGGCCGATCGGAGGATCGCCGACGGACCGGTTCGGCCCGCGCGGCGACCGCTTTCACGCGGGCCTCGACTTCCCCGCGCGCCACGGCGCGAGCGTCCGGGCGGCCCGTGCCGGCCGCGTCGTCTTCGCGGGGCGGGACGGCGGCGGCTACGGAAAGCTCGTCGTCATCCTCCACCGCCACGGGGTCGCGACGTGGTACGCGCACCTGAGCGCCATCACCGCCGCGCGAGGCGCGCGCGTCGCCGCCGGGACCCGGGTCGGCCGGGTCGGCGCGACGGGGTCGGCGACCGGGCCGCACCTCCACTTCGAGGCGCGGGTCCGCGGCGCCGCCTTCGACCCGCTAACCGCCCTCGGCTAGCTCCTGTGAGCGGCGCATCGCCGCCTGGATCGCGTTCAGGAACGCGGCGCGCACCCCCGCCTGCTCCAGCTCCCGGATTGCCGCGATCGTCGTCCCGCCCGGCGAGGTAACCATCTCGCGGAGCTCGACGGGGTGCATCTTCTCGTCGCGGAGGAGCTTTGCCGTCCCGAGCATCGTCTGGACGACGAGGTCGGTCGCGATCTCGCGTGAGAGGCCGAGCAGGATGCCCGCCTCGATCATCGACTCGGCAAGGAGCGCGAAGTACGCGGGCCCGGAGCCCGAAACGGCCGTAACGGCGTCCATATGGCTCTCGGAGACGCGCACCGAACGGCCGAGGTGCGAGAGAACCTCCTCGGCACGCCGGACATCCTCGTCGCGTGCATGTTTGCCCGGGCAGAGCCCCGCCATCCCCTCGTGGACGGCCGCCGGCGTGTTCGGCATCGCCCGCACGACCGGAATCTCGTCTCCCAGGTGGCGCTCGATCAGCGCGGTCGGGATAGCCGCCGCAATCGTGAGCACCGTCTGGGCCGGCGAGATCGCGCCGGCGAGCTCGGCGAGGAGCTCCTCGATGTCCTGCGGCTTCACGGCGATCACGACGACGGCCGCGTCGCGAACCGCCTCTCGGTTCGACCGGGTCGTCTGCACGCCGTAGCGCTCCGCGATCTCGGAGAGCCGCGTGTCGCTCCGGGCAGTCGCAACGATCTCGCCCGGTTCGCGCCAGCGCGACGCGATGAGGCCGGCGATGAGTGACTCGCCGATCTTCCCCGCCCCTAGGATCGCGATCTTGCGGCTCACAGCCGCGTAAGACTACGCGCCATGCGGATCGTTCTCACGGGGGCGGCCGGGCTGATTGGACGGGCGCTGCGCGAGCCGCTTCGCGAGCAGGCGGACCTCGTTCGGCTCGTGGATCGCGAGACGGTCGAGCCGGTCGGCCGCGGCGAGGAGGCGCTGACGGCCGATCTGACCGATTTCGAGGCGGCTCGGCACGCGCTGGAGGGCGCCGACGCCGTCGTCCACCTCGCCGGGATCCCCTCGGAAGACGCGTTCGAGCGGCTCCTCGATGCGAACATCCGCGCGACCTACAACGTCTTCGAGGCGGCGCGGCTCTGCGGCCTCCGACGGGTCGTCCTCGCGAGCTCCAACCACGCGACCGGCTTCTACCGCCGCGACGAGCGCGTGGCGCCGGCCGACCGGCCACGCCCGGACTCGCTCTACGGCGTGACGAAGGTCTTCGGCGAGGCGCTCGGGAGCCTCTACGCCGACAAGTTCGGGCTCGCAGTCGTCGCTGTGCGAATAGGCGCGTTCGCAGCGGAGCCGCCTGACGGGCCGACCCGCCCGATGTGGATCTCGCCCGGCGATACGTTCCGCCTCGTCTGGGCGGCGCTGACGGCGCGCGAGGTGCGCTTCGAGATCGTCTACGGCGTCTCGGCGACCGGCCAGACCTGGTGGGCGAACGACGCGGCCGCACGGCGGATCGGCTACGCCCCGGTCGACGCCCTCGAGCTGGGCGAGGAGTGCCATGGCGGAGCCCCCCAGGGCGGCGAGTTCGCCCGACCCGAGTACCACGGGCTCGCCACTGGCTGACGGCTCCCGCTACGCGCGGCCGCTTTCGGCGAGGACGTCGACGACGGGCGCGTCGTACACCTCCAGGCCCTCGACGACCATTCCTGCCATCGCTGCGACCTGGTCTCTCATCGCGCCGCGGCTCTGGCGGGCGCGCGCCTCGTCCTGGGGCGTGCTCCAGAGCGTGATCACGCGCGCCCGCTGGTTCTTCTCGTCGGTGAAGACGATCAAGCCTCGGTAGCCGTCGTACGCGCGAAGCCAGCCGTCCAGCGTCTCCTTCGCCATCCGGGCGATCTCGGCCATCCCGTCGGCGGGGCCGGTGATCGTCGACATCGCGGCGACCATGCCGGGAAGCTTACGACGGCGAGGGCGTGGGAACGGACAACACCGGCGTAACGCGAGGCCGGCCTGCTTGAACCGCGGTTCGCCGCGCGTTACGGTCGCGATGGGAAACGCTGCAAACGGCCTCGCTGCGGCGAGGGGGAGGAAGGCCGTCGTGTTCAGGGCGTCCCCTCTGTGGCTCGTAGTCGTCCTTCTGATCGTCCTCGCTGGGGTGGTTCGCTGTGCCGGAGGTGACGAGGCAGCGACGCCGCCGCGGTCAACGATCGAGACCCGAGACGACGTCGATCGCGCGGTCACTGCGGCGACGACGACGGCGGACGACCGCGGCGGGCCGACCGCGGAGGGCTACGTCGCGGCGACGAGCGGAAGCGGAATTCTCGTCGCCGACGGCAACTTCGAGGAAAGCGCACGGGGGTGGTACCTCGCCGCGTACGACGGCGCGGCGGGGGCGCTCCGTCGTACGAGCGCGGAAAGCAAGCTCGGAAACGCGTCGCTTGCTCTCGCCGTCACGACGCCGGGTGATGTCGGCGCGGGTGTGCGCGGCCAGTTAGTTCCCCCTGCGACCCCGCACACGCTCGTCGCATGGGTGAAGTCGCCGCCCGGCACCTCGAACATGCTCCGCGTCATCGGGTCGAGCGGCGATCGGTTGGTGAGCCCGCCGGTTGCCGGTAACGGGACGTGGCAGCAGCTTGTCGGCCGCTTCACGACCGACCGGCGCGAGACGACCCTCGAGATTCGCGTGATGCAGGGCGGCGAGCCGGCCACTTCGTACATCGACGCAGTCGAGCTCCAGTTCCAGCACGGCCACGCCGCGGTCAGCAGCGAGACCTTGCTGAGGAGGCTCGACGGTGCGCGGATCGCCGTGGACGGCCGATTCGTGACGCTCGACGCCGCGACGCTCGCCTGCGGGGGCGAGGGGCGCGGGAGCACGCGAGCCAGCGAGCAACGGTGGGCGCATTTCACCTGCATCCAGGCGACATTCCCTCCGGGCGAGATCGTCGGCCGGGATGCGCTCTTCCGTGTCCACGTGACGAGCCCGCAGACCGTCGCGGTTACGGACACTCGCATGGTGCGCTAGAGACGGCACGGAGGAGGCCGATCGGGCGGTCAGTAGCGCGGCAGCGGCGGCCCCGCGTAGAAGTCGTAGGCTCCTTCCCGTGAGAAGCGCTCGACGGCCCGGAGGAGCGCACGCTCGTCCAGGTCGACGCCGAGACCCGGTCCGCTCGGAACCGCGACGACGCCCCGCTCGGGCGAGAACGGCCCGCCCACGACGACGTCCTCGGTCGTCCAGCGGAGGAGCGACTGGCTGGGGAGGCTGAGGTACGGGGTCGCCGCGGCAATGTGCAGGTACGCGGCCGTCGCGATCCCGAGGTCTCCGCTGTAGAACCAGAAGCCGACGCCGCGCTCCTCGCAGTCGGCGATCAGGCGGCGCGTGCCCGCGATCCCGCCCGCGAATCCGAGACCGACGACGAGCGCGTCCGGCGCACCGAGCGTGGCCGCGAGCTCGACGTCCGGCGTATGAGCCGAGAACGGGATCGCGCTGTCGCGCCGGACGTCCGCCATCGCCTCGAACCCGGCGACCGGCTCCTCGACGTTCGCGATGTCGAGCGGCTCGAGGAGGCCGACGGCGCGCCGGGCCGTCTCGCGCCTCCAGCCCATGTTCGCGTCGAGACGGAGCACCCGGCCGGGTCCGATCGCCGCACGGACCTCGCGCGCGAGCCGGACGTCGTCCTCGAGCGAGCGTACGGCGACCTTGCCCTCGAACGCGGGCGAGCCGTGCTCCTCGACCATTCGTGCGCAGTACGCAGCGACCTCGACAGCCGTCTGCTCGCGTCCCTCGCGATAGGCGAAGTACTCCGTAAACGGGATCTCGTGTCTGCACGCACCGCCGAGGAGCTCGTGGACCGGGACGCCGACCTCGCGGGCGGCGACGTCCCAGAGGGCGATTTCGACGCCCGCGAGGGGATTTCGGACGAGCACCTTGGCATCGGTGCGGTGCTCGGCGAGCGGGCGCTCGCGCTGGTCGAGCTCGGCGCGAAGCTCGTCCGTGTCGCGTCCGAGGAGCCGCTGTCCGAGGTCGCCGCGAAGGTCGCCCGCGTCCTCCGGCGCGCTCGCCTCGCCGAGGCCGATGACGCCGTCTTCGGTCGTCAGGCGAACGACGGTTCGGTGGATCCCGGCTACGAAGCCCGGCGCCATCGCGTACGGCGCCTCGAGCGGGACGTTGACGGGCCAGGCCTCGAGGCGCGCGATGCGGCTCACGGTGGGACAATGACGGCGTGCTCGATCCTGCGCAGCTCGAGGAGCTCTCCGCGTCTCGACGGGGGCTCGACCCCGGCGAATGCGCGGCGCTCGCGCGTACGGTCGGCGCGCTCGTCGACGTCGCCGCGCTCGGGCGAGGCGGCAAGGGGGCGGCCGCGCTCCTCTGGCGGAACGAGCATTCCGAGGCATGGCTCAACACGTGGTGGGAGCCGCGCGACACGGGCTTCCACGACCACGACGGCTCGTCCGTGGGCGTCTACGTCGTCGAGGGCCGCGTGCGAAACGAACCGCTCGTCGTCTCGGGCCCGCGCCGGCTCCGCGAGTACGCGGCGGGCGATTCGTTCTCGTTCCCGGGCACGGGGATTCACCGCATGGAGCACGAGCAAGGCGCGGTCACGATCCACGTCTACTCGCCGCCGATCCGCGCGATCGGCCACTTCGACCTCGAGGACGGGGAGCTCCGCCGGCGCCCGGGTTCTCCCGACGAGCCGTCGCCGCCGAGCCACGGGCTGACGGAGGCCGAGGCCCGCTAAGGCTCGCTTACCGGAGCTTCCGGAGCGCAGGCCCGAGCGCCTGCCCCCCGCGCAGGACCGGCTCGTAGAGGTCGCCGACGTGCTCCACCCGCGTTAGCACCTCCGCCATGCCGAACTGCCGCGGCGTCACGTCCTCGGTCAGCTCGTCCCAGCGCAGCGGCGTCGAAACAGGCGCGCCCCGGCGTGGACGAACCGAGTAGACGGACGCGATCGTCTTCCCCCAGCCGTTCTGGCGGTGGTCGACGAGCACGCCGCTTCGCTTCCTCTTCAGCCACTCGGTCGTCGCGAGCCCGGGATGGCGCTCCTCGATCGAGCGGGAGACGCGCTCCGCGAACTCGTACGTTTCCTCGAACGTGGAACGGCGCGTGATCGGGACGAGCACGTGGATGCCATCGGCGCCGCTCGTCTTCGCGTACGAGCGGAGCGCGAGCCCTTCGAGCGCTTCGCGGACGAGATGCGCGACGCGGACGGCGAGCGAGAAGCCGCCGTCGGGCGGATCGAGGTCGAAGACGACGAAGTCCGGGCGATCCGGCTTGTCGACGCGGGAGTACCACGCGTTCATGTCGATGCAATGCATCTGCACCATCCACAGGAGCGCCTCCCGCGAGTTGACGAGCGGGAAGTCGACGAGCCGCGAGCCGCCCTCGCGCGGGAACGTCCGAAATTGGCGCGTCCGGATCCAGTCCGGCTTCCCTTTCGGCGCCTGCTTCTGGAAGAAGCCCTCGCCCGCGATTCCCTCCCGGTAGCGCTTCATCGTGAAGGGGCGGTCGCGGAGGTGCGGAACCAGTACGGGCGCCACCGCCTCGTAGTACCGGAAGAGATCGGCCTTCGTGGTCCCGTCATCCGGGAAGAGGACGCGTTCGGGGCTCGTCAGCTGTACGTCTCGCGTCGGCATGCGCGCGGGTTCTACCGTGCGTGGGCGCGGTTCGCTCTTCGGTCGGTGGGCGGTGGTCAGCGCGCCGCCGCAGGAGCGTACGTCGCGAGGATCGCGCCGGTGTTCGTCACCTCGCTGTCCACGAGGCGTAGCGGCCTCAGCGACCCGTCGTCCCGAAACAGGCGCTTGCCGCCGCCCACGACGAGCGGGTCGATCATGAGCCGGAACGCGTCGACGAGGTCGTGTGCGGTCAGCGTTTGCACCAGCTCCGCGCTGCCGATCACGTGTAGGTCCGCGCCGTCCTGCTGCTTCAGCGCCGCCACGGCCTCGGCGACGTCGCCCTGGAGGAGCTTCGAGTTCTGCCACTCAAGCGGCTCGGAAAGCGTCGCCGACGCCACGTGCTTCGGCTTCGTGTTCAGAGGTTCGGCGATCACCTGCTCCTCGTCCGGAGCGTTCGGCCAGTATCCGGCGAAGATCTCGTACGTGCGGCGCCCGAGGAGAAAGCCGCCCGCGCCGATAATCGCCTCCACGACGCGCTGCTGCGAGAGCTCGTCGAAGTAGGGAAGGTGCCAGCCGCCGTGGCTGAAGCCGCCGCTCGCGTCCTCGTCGGCGGCGCCGGGCGCTTGCACGACGCCGTCGAGGCTCATGAACTCGTTTACGATCACGCTCCGCATCGCGATCTCCTCCTCGCTCGCTCGGTCGTTGCACGTTCAGACGAGGCGGCGTCGCGAAACTGATCGCAAACGCCACGGCGGCCCAGCGAGACGATCGGAAGCCTCGCCCTATGAAGCCGGACGACGACGTGAGCCTGTTGCGAACGGCTGCCGAAGCGCGCGACGAAGATCAGGCGGACTGCTGCGTGCTCCCCTCGCGTGAGGAGTCCGCAGCGACCACCGTCGCGCAATTTCCGAGGACGGCGACTACCCGCCACGTCGCCTCTCCGTGTCGCGAGGGGACGACGACGTGATCGTCCGCGCGAAGCGCACGCTCCGACCGGACGTGCGCCACCTCGCTGCCGGAGAGGTCGACCAGGCGGTACCGAAAGCGTCCGCGCGCTCGCGCCGGGCCTGCGCTTGCGGACGTTTCCTCGCGCGCCGGCTTTCCATCCGTCGCCCCTGCTGACGGAGCCACTCGGCCGGTGTAGTAGGCGGCGATTCGATTCCGGTAGTCGTAGTCCCGGTAGCGCTTCTCGTCGAAATCCGGCGCGTTCACGATCTGATCCTTCGTCTGGTCGAGCCATACACACCCGACTCCGTGGTCGACGCGTTCGACGGTGATCGCGGGCAGCATCACTTTCTTCCCGAAGACCCACGGCCCGGTGTCGACGACGACGTAGCTCGCCCCGGCGTCGTAGCTTGCCTTGCTCACTTCGCCGATCGCCCCGTCCACCGCCTCGACGTCGTAGCCGACGAAGTCGCTTACGGCGATCCCGCTTCGGTACGTCCACGGGTCGGTTGTCGCCACGGTTTCCTCCTTTCAGCGCGTCCCTGAGCACATCGGGCGGGTCGCAGTACGCGCGCTCGACGTCAGCGAAGAACCTCGACGACGACCCACGCGAGTAATCCGATCCACGCGAACTGCGCTGCCGCGCCGAGGACGATGAACGTGAGCCCGGCGATCGACGCGCCCTGTCGTCCCGACCCCAGCGGGCGAACGGCGGCACCGGCGAGCGGGGAACACGCGACGCCCCCCGCTCTGCCGTGCCCCTCCCTCCCGGCGCTGACCCCGCCCCGGTCCGAAATCGTGGAATCCGACAGCGCGCCTCCGTCCGGGCGGCGTGCATCGCCCGCGACGCCGAGGCCGCCGCGGGGGTGAGCCCGCCCGCGGCCGGGCCAGGCTGCGAACACGACTACCCCTGCAAGCGCGAGGAGGAATGGAAACGCGATCCTTCGCATTTGAGCCGGAAGATCCAAGCGTTCGATTATAAGACATTCATGTCTCAGAAAGCGACACACTACACTCTGCGGTGATGCACGAGCCGGCCCACCAGGTCGGGGAGGGGCACGCGGCGACGGTCGCCCCGCTCCAGCAGCGCGTGTCGGGCGCGATTCTCGACGCGGCCGCGCGCGTGCTCGCGGCGCGAGGACGGGAAGCGAGCATCGGCGAGATCGCGGCGGCCGCCGGCGTGGCGCGTGCCACGGTCTACCGCTACTTCCCGAGCCGGCAGACGCTCCTCGACGAGCTTGCCCGCCTCGCGGTCTCCCGTGCGGGCGAGCGGCTGGATTCGGCGGGCGTCCACCAGGTCGGCGCCGCCGAAGGCGTGGCGCGCGCGGTGCGCGCGCTGCTCGACGTCGGGGATCTCTTCCTCGTCCTTGCGCGCGAGCGCGTTCGCCCCGACCCGGACATCTACGACCAGCTCTTGCTGGCGCCGCTCCGGCGACTTGTCGAGGCCGGTCAGACCTCGGGACAGCTCCGCGCCGACCTCCCGCCGTCGTGGTTGAGCGAATCGCTCGTCGGGCTCGTCGTCGCCGTACTGTCGGCACGGCCCGCGCACGGACGCGAGGATACGGCCGCGTCCATCGCGAGCTTGTTCCTCGAGGGAACCCGGGCCCGGCCGTCCGGCGTTCCCGCTGGTGACCAATCGTGAGGGGAGGACCGAGATGACCGATCAAACCGTCCGGGTCGCCGATGCTCCGCTGCGCTCGCCGCATGCGGACCCGTCCCTCCTGCACGAGCTCGTCGACTACCTACGCCAGAACCGGACGGGGCTCCGCGAGGAGTGGGTGCGCCGCATCACCGACGCCGAGCTGCTCGGCGTCATGACTCCCGAGGAGATCTTCTCGGAGGTTACGGCTGTCTACGACAACTACGTCGACACGCTCGAGACCGGGAGCGTCGAGACGCTGCAGGCGTACGCGCGAGATCTGTCGGAGCGAATCATCCCACGCGGCGTCGAGACGCACGAGGTGCTCGGGATCGTTCTCTTGCTCCGCGACGTGCTCGCCCGCTCGCTATTCGAGAAGTATCAGCACGATGCCGACCTGCTCAACCGGATCCTCGACGCGTACGAACCGGCGGCAAACCGCATCGCCGTGACGGTGGGAGTCAGCTTTGTGGAGGAACGCGAGCGCGTCATCCGCGAGCAGCAGGATGCGATCCGGGAGCTCTCGACCCCGGTCCTCCAGGTTAGGCCGCGGCTTCTCATCCTCCCGATCATCGGCGTGCTCGATTCACAGCGGGCCCGCCAGCTCACCGAGCAGCTGCTCGGCGCGATCCAGTCTCATCGGGCGAAGCTCGTCGTGATCGACATCACCGGCGTGGCGTCGATCGACGTCGAGGTCGCGAACCACCTCGTCCAGACGGTCGAGGCGGCGCGGCTGATGGGCGCCAGCGCGATCATCACGGGCCTCTCGTCCACGATCGCCCAGACGCTCGTCGATCTCGGCGTCGATCTCTCGATGCTGCGAACGGTCGGTGACCTCCAGGGGGGCCTCGAGGAGGCCGAACGACTGCTCGTCGAGGGCGCTGAGACGGGGGGCCTCGCGTAAGGCGGGATGTCCGTCGCGATTCTCCGCCAGGGCGACGTTCTCGTCGCATCCGTCCAGTCCGACCTCTCCGACTCACAGGTGCTCGCGCTTCGCGACGAGCTCTCCGACCTCGTGGGGCGTATTCGCGCGCGCGGAGTCGTCGTCGACGTCACCGCGCTCGACGTGATCGACTCGTTCGCAGCGCGCTCGCTGCGCGCGATCGCCGTGACGGCCCGCCTACGCGGCGCCGAGACGGTCGTGGTCGGGATCCAGCCGGAAGTCGCGATCGCGATGGTGCAGTTCGACCTCAACCTCGACCCACTGAAGACTGCGCTCGATCTCGACGAGGCACTCGCGATCCTCGTCGACCCGAGACAGGGGGAAGAGGATGGGCGATGACGGTGTCCGCATCGCCATCGGTTCGGACGGGGATCTCGTGACGGCGCGCGCCGAGGGCCGCGCGTTGGCGGTCGAGCTCGGGTTCTCGCGCACCGACGCGACGCTGATCGCAACAGCGATCTCGGAGATTGCCCGTAACATCGTCGTCCACGTCGGCGACGGCGAGATCGAGCTCCGCCCGGTCTACGAGGACGCCCGCTATGGCCTCGTCGTGGTCGCTCGCGAC
>DATAAZ010000041.1:0-119169 GCA_036259875.1 Gaiellaceae bacterium | reverse complement strand
CAATCGCGACGAGATGCAAGGCATCCTCGAGAAGACGTCGTAGACGACTCGCGTCTTTTCCGCATTCGGAACCCTGCATCGCCCCGCGCGACTGCAGCCTCGCCGACGAACGTGTCGACGATGCCGTCCCATTCGTCGATGCGCCGGCCGCGACGCCGTAGGGGCAGGCGAGCAGGCGCGAGACCTCTTCCGGCGGCATTCGCTCGGCGAGTCGCCGTCGACCCCCGGAGGTCGGCGAAGAGAACAGAGATCTCGACGTCGGCGCCGCCGGGGTGCTGCCGGCCGCCTATATGCACCGCTCGCAGAGCGGACACGAACCTCCGTCCCAGCCCTGCCGCGCCGACTCGACTCGACGCTCGGGACGCGACGGACGATGCGCTTCGCTCCCGGGCCGCCGACGTGAGCGCGCTGGTTCGGCGCAAGGGCAGGGGGCTCGACGCGTACGGCGATCTCGTGGAGCGCGAGGAGAGCTTCACGCAGGTGCTCGGCGAGAACGGCCGCCCGCTCGATGCCGCTCCGTCGTCCCTCGGCCGCCCGCTCCTCTCGCGAGACGACCTCGCACGCGCGCGGGAGAAGAGCCTTTTCGTCGACCGCCCTGCGTCCAGGGAGCTCGACGACCCCGCGCGCGTCTTCGCGACCGCGGTCGATACGGGCCGGGAGCGCCTGGTCGTCGTGGTCGGCTCTGCGGTCGACGATCGCGACGAGGCGCTCGCGAGCCTTGCGACGATCCTCCTCGCCGGGGGTCTGATCGCGCTCGCGCTCGTGTCGCTCGCCGGCTACGGGCTCGCGGCGGCGGTGCTTCGGCCGGTCGAGGCGATGCGCGCCCGCGCCGCCGCCGTCTCCGCGACGAGCCCAGGGCAGCGCCTTGCGGTTCCGCAGGGAAGCGACGAGATCTCGAGGCTCGGCGAGACGCTGAACGCGATGCTGGCGCGGCTCGAGGACGCGCTCGCGCGAGAGCGGCGCTTCGTCTCGGATGCCGGCCACGAGTTTCGGACGCCTGAGGAGACCGATCGGCTCGCTCAGCTCGCGGAGGACCTCCTGGTGATCGCGCGCTCGGACGACGGCAGGTTGCCGGTTCGTGCCTCCTCGACTTCCGTCGAGGAGATTCTCGCGCGCGTCGTCGAGCGGTTCGAGCGGCGCGCCGCCGACGCGGGACGCGGCTCGATGCGGGCTCGCCGCCCGGCCTGCGCGTCGTCGCGGATCCCCTGCGGCTCCAGCAGGCGCTTGCGAACCTGCTCGAGAACGCGCTTCGGTGCGGCGACGGCTCGGTTCGGCTCTTCGCCGACGAGCACGACGGTCACGTGCGGCTCCGCGTGAGCGACGAAGGGGACGGCTTCGCGGAGGAGGTTCTCCCTCACGCGTTCGAGCGGTTCAGCCGCGCCGATGCGGCCCGCTCGCGGGGTGGGGCCGGGCTCGGGCTCGCGATCGTCGACGGGATCGCACGCGCGCACGGCGGGACGGCGTCTGCCGCGAACGCGCCCGGCGGAGGCGCGGACGTCTGGATCTCGCTTCCGCGTCAGGGCTAGCAGGGACGGAGCCCCGACCAGGGCCGGGGCTCCTCGCGACCGCGCAACGTACCCCGGGACAAGGTCAGCGCGGCCGGCCTCGCCCTATTCGCGCCACGCAGCCCGAATCCTCGCGAGCCGCCGTTACGATGGAGGACCGGCCGGCGCGGTGGCCGAGAGGTTAGGCAGGGGCCTGCAAAGCCCCGTACAGCGGTTCGAATCCGCTCCGCGCCTTACTCCGCATGGTTCCTAGCCTCGGTCCGGATTGATTTCTCGACGAGAGCGAGATCGCGGGCCTCATTGGGTCGTGAGTTCGCGGGCGAGCGAGACGGTCATTCGTCCGTGATGAAGCTCGTCGTGCTGTCGATACGGAGATGAGCGGGTCGCGAACCGAGGCGGTCCTTGCGGCGGAAAGCTGCAGGAGCGCGACCCGTCTCTGCCGTAAACCACCTAGAACCGCATCGACCCGCCGGGTCCAAAGCCGTCGCCGATGAGAATTCGGTACTCGTCGAGCGTCAGCCCGTCCCCGAGCGGCCGACCGAGGAGCGCTTCCTGCTCAGCTCGTGAAAGGGGCCGTTCAGGGGCGAAATGGGTGCGAAATGCTCGTCCGCGGGGGGACGAATGGGGGGCCAAAGTCGCCGATTTTCCCGCTCGCGGCGCTTCTCGGCGCGCTTCTTGCACGCCTTGTGAAAGAGCCGTCGACGGCCGAATCGCTTTTGTTCAAGCGGGTTGCCGCACTCCGCGCAGACGTCGTCTTTCCCGCCGCTCATGCGAAGTAGACGAGATGCGGTTTTTCTCGCCGGGAACAGTGCGGAGGGCGTCCGGGGACGCTCACGAGGCTGGACACCCCCCGGCCAACCTGCACGAAAGTTTCGTTGTGTACGAAGTTCCTCCCAGGTATATGACCCGCGGTCCTAGTCCTCCGGCGAAAGGTGGAGCGATGCGACGATTCATGGTCTTGATGGCGCTGGCTCTCTTGGGTGCGGCCCTGTGGGTTCTTCCGGCGCGCGGGCAGGTACCGCCGCTGCCGCACGAGCACGTCCTTGCGACGCCGGCGGGCCCAGTCGATGTCGGCCCGCCTAGGTGCGGCAACGAGCAGTTGCAGCGCGCGTTCCTCAACTTCCACTTCAACGTGCATCTGGGGCCGCCGCCGACCGCGATCACGCCCCGTTTCTGCTGACGAAGCTGAAGGCGCGGGAGTGTCCGGGAAGCTCGCGCAGGAGAAGGTGATCGGTTCGGGGGCGCGGGGGATGCAGCCGTCGCGCTCAACGCGGGCTAGGCGGCCGCGCCGATCGGCGTCAGAGCGACGACCCTGAAGCGCTCGTTCGCCGCAACGAGGTCCTCGTCGCGGGCCGGCCCGTGCCTGTGGATGACGACGTGATGTCCGTCTGCCGCCTCGAGGGCCCGGAATTCGGCGAGCGTCATGTACACGATCTCCATGCAGAACGATCCGCGGCACTCGCACACGAACGCGCGCGGGCCATCGAGCTCAAGACGCTCGAAAGTGGCCGCCATGTGCTCGTTCGCCTCTCGGATCAGGAGCCGCCGCCGGAGACGGTGGGTGTCTGCTGCCGTCATGTTCCCCTTCCTCGGACGTGCCGCTTAGCGGTGTACCGGTGCCGTGTACCCACCGGGACGGGGGAGCTTGCCCGGGTCTGCGGTAGAGCGTGGGGTAATTCGCGCGGTCGGCGATCGTCTACGCGCTCGTCGCGGGCTAGTCGTCGTCCTCCACAACGAGCTCGAACGGCTCGACGATCAACTTCCCCACCCAGGTCGGCTCGTTGCCGAAGACGCGCTTGAGCTCATTCTCAGCCTGCTCGCGCGTAAGAAACGTGCTGATCGGCCCGAAGTCGCGGTGGGCGAGAACGTAGAGGTCGGCCACGCTTGCCTTGGATCACGAGCGTAGCGCATGCGCGCCGCCGAGCCGGCCGCGGCCAGTACCTAACGAAATACCAAGCAAAGGCCCTGCTCGCGCCGGTATAGGTTCGCCTGGACTCCCGAGCGGGAATCGCACTCGCCACCGCGGAGGAGCGCGAAGCCAGAAGCGGGTCGGCCTCCTGGGTGGTCGGCCCGCTTTGTTTCACCGTGCGAGCTGGAACCATCAGCGTGTCCAACCGCGGGGCGCGCGGGCGGCGTTGCGGCGGTCGCCCGCGCCGTCCTAACTCGCGAGTTGTCCGAGACTACACCGGGACCACACGGGGACGCCATTTCGCGACGTTGAGCAGATACAACGTGCCCGTTTGCAGGGATTCCGCTTGACCCCAGCGCCGTTCGTTCCGTGCCGGGAAACGCCAGCTTCAGCCTTTCAGCCGTTTCATTCGTCCGGCGCTCTGCGGACGCGCACGCGACGCGGACATACCGCAGGCTGCGCGCTAGCGCAACGCCGCATCGCAGGGCGACCGGTAGCGAGGTCTTCTGGTGAGGGAGCGGGGAGGGAAAAGCGTCCCTGCCCATACGGGCGTCTGCGTGAGCGCCGTAGCGCTCCGCCTCTACCCCTTCACCGCAAGGCAGGCTGGACTAGCTGTCCCCTTTTCGAAGACGTAGATCCCTCCACCGACGTGAGTCCCCACCTGGCCCCTATGCCGCCTCGCACGGGCGAGTCCACGCCTGCTTCCGCGGTCGGTTCGGTTCCCAGGGTTACGGCTCGATCGAAAATCTCGATGCGTGGCAGCGGTTCGAATCGCTCCGCGCCTCTTTTTGCCGCAAGACCGCGGCGTTTCGGAAGTCACTCTTTCTGTCAGCGCTCGTCGACGAGCTGCATCCCCGCCACGAGTTCAACGCGGTCGGCGGGCATGTAGTGCTTGCTCGTCGTCGATATCGACGCGTGGCGCACGAAGATGCGCGTCAGCTCGAGGTCGCCGAAGGAACCGCCCACGACGCCTGAACCCGAGGCGCTGGACGCGGAGGCGGTCGAGTTCCCAGAGGGCGAAGTAAACGAGGACGGCGACTACTTCGTGCGACTGGACGATGAGGCGGAAGCCGTGCGCGTGTGCCGGGCAGCCCGGGAGGACGGCCGGACGTGTGCGCCGAGCACGATCAAGTGGTGTTCGGCTTCCCGGGGCCGAATTCTCCTCTCACCTGCGTCGGGGAGGGCTAGCGTTAGGGAACCGGTGCGACCTTGTGTATCGCTCGTGACGGATGGGGGTTCTGGATGATCTCGAACGAGTTACAGTCCCCCGACCACTCCCGGGAAGGAGACGATCATGGCCTACCGGATTGCCGGGCGCTACGTCCTCCATTGCAACTGCCGCTTGGTCTGTGCTTGCTTCATCGACGGGTCGCCCACAAGCCCCGATGGGGAATGCGATATGAGCACCGTTTTCCACATCGAGAGCGGCAACTCCGACGGCACCGATCTGTCGGGCGTCAACTTCGCGCTCTACATACACGTGGCGTCGAACCCCGGCGCGGGCAACTGGAAGGTTGGCATCATCGTCGACGAGGACGCGTCCGACGAGCAAGCACAGGCGATCGAGCGCATCATCTCGGGCCAGGAAGGGGGTCCGTTCGCCGACCTCGTGGCGTTCATCGGCGAAGCCGAACCGCCGCGGCGCCGGAAGGTGACGTTCTCGGACGGCGATACGCCGTCAGGGTCGGTCGAGGGGGAGACGGACATCCAGTTCGAGCCCGCCAGGGGGCCCGACGGGGCACCGACGACCGTGTCGAACGGGATAATCGCCTTCGCGCCAACGTTTTCGATCGGGAAAAGCTCCGGGCGCGGCCAGTCAATTCGCGGTCGGTACGAGCCGGAATACGGGGAATCGGCAGCCTTCGAATACGCCTCGTAGACAGCCGCGCACGGACGGCTGCTCCCGCACTGCGGCGGCGCACAAACGCCGCTCGGTCGCAGTCGAAGAGCCGCCCGTAGGCCTGTCGCGACTAAGTCGGCGAAACTAAGCCTCTAGGCGCGATCGACGAAACCGTTGCGCTGGCTCGCGACGCGGGCGGCAAGCGTGGCGCGCAACTCCTCCAGCTCCTCGACCGTCCACTCGTCTTCCGGGATCTCGCCCGCACGAGCTTCCCTAAGAAGCTGGTCGCAGGCTTTGAGCGCGAGGCCGTACGCGGCAGCCGCTTCGGCGCCTCTCGCTGCCATGGTCAGCGTGTACCGGCGTAGGTGACGCCCGAAACGCGTTCGTCGGGGTGCTGGGGGAGGTCCGACGCGCCGCTAGGCGTCGAGCTCGACCGGCTCGAGCCGAAGCCGCTCGGCTCGGAGGGCTTGACGAAACGATGGCGAAACGCGGCCCAGGCGTACTGTCTGGCCGTGATCGCGGTTCTGACGACGGAGTTCTGGTTGTCGGTCTTCATTCCGGCAACCGTCTCGGTCGCGCTGATCGCGTACGGCGGCCGGAGGCGGCGGCACGTGTTGCTGGTGCTCGGGATCGCCGGACTGCTGCTCGCAGTGGGCTGGCTTATCCTGGCCCTTGTTGTTGAGGCAGCGATTGAGTAGTACAGCTACGCCGCGAGCGCAACCCCCCGCGCCCTTGCAAGCGCGAGACGAAGGCCGGGCGAGCATGGTCAGGTCGGCGTGGACTAGCCAGCTCGACCGGCTCGAGCGAAGTCGGTCAGCTAGCTCAGGGTCGTCGGGCGACGTTCTCTAAGGCGGACGACTCTCCCTCCCTAGGCGCCAGGCGGTCGGTAGTCGACCGACTTCTTCGTTGCTTCGTCAACCTCTTCGGGGGTGACAAGCGGGATGGTCGTGAGATGGACGGCGCCAGCTGCGTTGACCGCTCCGCTCACTGCGACGGCGGTGACGTTGTCCGGAAAGTCGGCGATCACGTAGACATCGTCCTCGCCGAGCGCGAAGTAGAACGCCTCAATGCTTCCGCCAAGACCCTGAGCGAGCTGCTCGATTGTCGAGCGCCGGCCGGTGCCGCCCTCGCGAAGCAGGCCCTTGACGCCTTCGGAGGTGTACGACGCCCGTAACAAGAACTTCGCCATGTCGGGCCTCCTTGTCTCGCTTGGAGACGCGATCATCGCCGAGCCGGGAGCGACTCGTCAACGCTTAACGACGTCCCACGCCACCCGCGTCCAGCGCATGGCTAGGCGTCGTCTCAACCGGCTCGAGGCGAAGTAATTCCGCGAGTTCAGGCTCGTCGGCACGGACCTCCTCGAGAAAGCGCTCGGCGTCCTTGCGTTCGTAAACGGCCGTGATCACCCGGGTGACCGTAAACGCCACCTCCCGCGCGAAAGCCTGCGCTACCGTGCCCGTCCGCTGTCCGAGGCAGCGATCAGCCGCTTTAGGGGAGCGGCCCCCCTTTGGCGCTGACCCGTCGAAACGCCTTCGGATAGCGACGGGGGCGACTCGTAGCCGCAGGCGGGTCGCCTCCGTGTCTCTCTCAAAGTCCGCTTTTTCGAGAAACTCGCCTAGTGGGCGTCGAGCTCGCTCGCTCGACCTGTGTCAGCCGCCGAAATGACTCCTACAGCGGTTCGAATCCGCTCCGCGCCTCTCGAATTGGGTTCGCAGGCAAAACTTGCCGGACGGTCCGAATCATTCTTAGCCACCGTCTCGATGACGTCCAGGTCGGCCGCGAGGCCGCCCGCGGCGCTCAGACCGCGGTTCACCACACGGGTGGCGAATCACCGCGTGAAACGCTTCGCGGCGGGTCGTGTTCAATGAGAGAGTTGTCGGATCGATGTTCGACCGGCCGTACCTACGCTCATGCTCCGGTGTCGGATCGGGATCCTCGACGCGAGCACGCTCGACGAGCTCGGGGAGACGCTCGGTGTCCGCGCGCTTGTCTCGGATCTCATCGGCGTCTTCGTCGCTGAGGCGCCCGGGGTCGTGACCTCGCTTTGTGAGGGCGAAGCCTCGAGCGGATGAAAGGCCGTCTTCACGCCGGCGAAGGAGGCGCTCGAGGCCAGGTGCCGCCGCCGGTCAAATGGCGGACGAGCCGCGGCAGCCGAGTTCGCTCTTAGGAGTCTGAGGGCCAAGCAGGTGCGAGCCGCACGGTCACCCCGCCGCCGGATCGAGGACGGGCTGGCGGCGCTCCTGGGACGGGACGACGTCCTTCCCGGCACCACCGCGGAGTTCCTTCGCGACGCCACCGAGGAGCGCGGGATCGAGGGCTGGGCCGAGGCAATCGTGCTTCCTCGGAGCGCCGACGCCGCCGCCGCGGCGCTCGCCTGGTGTTACGAGCGCGAGGTTCCCGTCGTCCCGCGGGGCGGTGGCACCGGGCTCGCCGGGGGCGCCGTGCCCCAGGGAGGCGTCGTCCTCTCCACCGATCGCCTGCAAACCGTCCGTGCCTTCGTCCCGGAGCTCTGGCGGATCGAGGTGGAGGCCGGCGTTCGAACCGCCGACCTGCGCAGGCATGCTCGCGAGAACGGGCTGCTCTTCCCTCCCGACCCGGGGGCCGCAGAGCAGTCTCACATCGGCGGCAATATCGCCACGAACGCCGGGGGCCCCCATGCATTCAAGTACGGGACGACCGGCGCCTGGGTTACCGGGATCGAAGCCGTCGTCCCTCCCGGGGACGTCGTCCGGGTCGGCGGCGTGCTCCGCAAGGACGTTGCCGGTCTCGACCTCAAGCGCCTCCTGATCGGTTCCGAAGGAACGCTCGGGCTCGTAACCGGCGCCTGGCTCCGCCTGATTCCGGCTCCCGAGTCGGTGATTCCCGTGGTCGCGTTCTTCCCCGATCTCGAGACCGGCTGCGAGGCCGTCTTGAACGTGATCGGGACCGGCGTCATGCCCGCGGCGCTCGATTTTCTCGACGACGGGGCCCTCCGCCTCGCCGCCCCTGCGTACCCCGGTCGGGTGCCGGACGGCTCCGCCTTCGCCGTCCTGGCCGAGGCGGACGGGAGCGAGGCGGAGGCGGCGAGCGTGCGGGACGACCTCGTTCGGATCTTCGAGGAGGGTGCGCTGGCCGTCGAGACCGTTGCCGACCGCAATGCCTTGTGGCGCTGGCGGGACGGCGTCTCCCTCGCCGTCGCGGGAGCGAAGGGGGGCAAGGTCAGCGAGGACATCGAGGTCCCGGTCGAGAGGCTCGCCGACGCCGTCCGCGGGACGGTCGAGGCCGGGCGGCGACACGGGCTCATCGGGTTGAGCTGGGGGCACGCGGGCGACGGCAACCTCCACGCGACGTTCCTCGTCGCGCGCGACGACACGTCCGGTCAGCAGGCGGCGCGCAGGGCGAGCGCCGAGCTCTTCGCGCTTACCCGCGCGCTCGGTGGATCGGTCTCGGGCGAGCATGGGCTCGGACTTCTGAAGCGCGGGTATGCGGAATGGTCGGAGCCCGTCGCGGCGCTGCAGCGGCAGATCAAGGCGGGATTCGATCCCAAGGGCCTCCTGAACCCCGGCAAGAAGCTGCCGGCGCACGACCCGGCTTCCGGCTAATGGGCTGCACCGCCGTAGCCCGTCCGCCGTCTCTACGTGATCTTGTCGAGCGCCGCCCGCAGCGTTTCCGGGATCGGGCGGGATCGCCTCGTGGCGCGGTCGACGTAGACGTGGACGAAGTGGCCGTGGGCCGAGGACTCGTCGTCGTCGTTCCTGAAGATGCCGATCTCGTAGCGAACGCTGGAGGTCCCGATTCGCGCCACCCGAATCCCGGCCGTGACGCGATCCGGAAACGCGATCGGGTTCTCGTACGCGCACGAGGTCTCGACCACGAACCCGATCGTCTCGCCGTCCCGGATGTCGAGGACGCCCTCGTCGATCAAGTACCGGTTCACCGCGGTGTCGAAGAAGGAGTAGTAGACGACGTTGTTCACGTGGCCGTAGACGTCGTTGTCCATCCAGCGGGTCTCGACCGTCAGGAAGTGCTTGTAGTCGCTTCTGAGCATCGGATCACCAGCAGGTGAGCGACCCTGTGAAGAGCTCGGCGAGGAGCTCGCGGTCGACGGGCAAGGGGGCGTTCTCGAGAAGGCGTCTCTGAATGATCGAGCCCTCGGTGAGCGCCGCGACGTCCGACGGCCCGTAGCCGACGCCCGAGATCCCGTTCGGCATTCCGGTTGCAATCATCATCCCGGCGATCCGGATGGAGATCGCCTCTCCGGGCTCCGCGTCCCGGACATCGGCGCCGAGGAGCTCGGCCGCCTCGCGGAGGCGCTCCGGCGACGTCGCGGCGATCCGGCGGAAGACCGCAGGAGCGTTGACGATGACGGACATGCCGTGGGGAACCAGAGGCTCCTTCTGCGGGTAGCCGTCGGGAACGAACGAGTCGACCAGTCCGGCGACCGCATAGGACATGGCGTGGGGGATATGGACGCCCGCATTGCCGAAGGCGATCCCGGCCAGTGTCGCCGCCCACATCATGTCCTCGCGGGCCTTGCGATCCGACGGATCCTGCACCGCTCGGACGAGATACCGGCCGCAGAGCCGGAGCGCCTCCCTGCAGCCGATGTCGCTCCACGGGTTCGCACCCTGGCTCAGCGGTCGCGACTGCGCAGCCGTCTTGCCCCTAGCGGTGAACGGGTGCGCGGTGAACGACTCGAGCGCATGGGAGAGCACGTCGAACCCGCTCGCCGCTACCACGGCGCCGGGGAGCGTCTCCGTCGTGTTGGGATCGATCAACGCGCGCGTGGGGACCAGGTGGCGATCGGCGATTCCCGTCTTCGCCTTCTTCGAGAGCAGATCGAAGATCGCGATCCCGGTGCACTCGCTGCCGGTGCCGGACGTGGTCGGACAGGCGAGGTGGGGCCTGAGCGGTCCGGGGACCGGACGCCCCTCGCCGATCGGCGCGTTCACGTAGGTGAGGAGCTCGGCCGGGTGGGTGGCATAGAGGTTCGCGGCCTTGGTCGTGTCGATGACCGAGCCTCCACCGATCGACACGAAGCCGTCCGCCCTCGCCTCGACTGCGAACCGCGCCGCGTCCAGGAAGGAGCGATCGGTCGGCTCGACCTTCACCTCGTCGTAGACGGCGACGTCGACGCCGGCCGCGCGAAGCGAGGAGAGCGCGCCGTCGAACTGCTCGAGCTCCCTGACCCAGGGGTCCGTCAGGACGGCGATCCGCGAGAGCTCGAGTGCCCTCGCCCACGGCCCGAGCTCCTCGAGCGCGCCGCGACCGAAGGTGATCGGGTTCCGATCCACCGAGAATGTTGATTCGCGCCCCTCGAGCGGGACGGAGTGGCAGCACACCATCGGGCGCCGACGCTACAACATCGGTGAGGCGCACTCGCGAACCCGGCCTTGGCTTCGGCTGCAGCAGGGGATAGCGGAGGAGGAGGGATTCGAACCCTCGATCCGCCAATGACCTCGAAAGGGTTTTGAGACTGCGTAGAACCCCTCATTTGCAGGCCTTGGCCGTATTCGCCACTGAATGCGCCAGTGGCGAGGACTGACTTTGCCGGCCGGACTGCCCCGCGGCCCCGCCCTCTTCGCGAGTTCCCTGGCTCTGCCGCACGCCTTAAAAACCCACGGTCAGGAGGGTTCGGCAGGCGGTTCCTCAAAACCGACCCTCGGTCTTCGATGTCGTCGTAGCGGGCCAGGCTCCTAGCGCAGCTCCGTCCCGGCCAACGTGAAGACGGCGTCGTGCTCGGCGGCGTCGCTGATCTCGGGGAAGCACCAAGCCTCGCTGACCTGCCCGCCGTGGAGGCGGTAGACGGCAACCTCGTCGCCCTCTGCGCGCTTGCCGTCGCGCTCGGCCGACCAACGGACGATCGTGACCGCGTACTCGCGCGTCGTCACCACCTCGCCGGGCGCGAGGGTGAAGGTATCGCCGGTCGCTGCCGCCAGCCGTCGCAGCAGCGCAAGCGCGGCGTCCTTCCCCGAGTGGTGTCCCGAGTAGTCGAACTGGCCCGGCTCGTGCCAGGCGACGTCGTCGGCGAGCAGCCGCGCGACTCCGTCGAAGTCGCCTGCCGCGCGGGCGGCGTAGCGACGGCGGACGACGTCGGCGTTCGCGGTCATCGCTTGGTCGGGATCACGCACGCGTCGAGACGTGAGCGCGTTTTGCCGCCGCCGCGACGCCGTCACTAGCACGCGGCGAAACGAAAGGCCGCAAGCGACGCAAGCGACGATGTGGCGGTCGCCTGCGCCCCTTGATCGGGAATCCAGCCGCTACGAACGGAGCGGCCAGGAAATCACCGCCCGGCTCGATCCTCGCTTTCCCTAAGCCGCGACCTGCATCCGCGCTCGCTCGACCTGCTCGTCCGGAGTCGCCTCCAGGTCCTGCAAGACCTTGCCGAGAAGGAAGAACGTCGGCGGCCAGAGGCCGACGAAGATGGCGAGACGCTCGGCGCGAGCCTTCGCGTCCTTATCCGTAACGGCAGCCGAGCGTCCCCACAGCGACAGGCTCCCGGCGATCGACGCCGCTCCCATGCTGTGCAAGAGCGTGCTCGTCAGGCCGAGTCGTTTCAGCAGTAGAGCAACCTTCATCCCTTGACCCTCCCTCGGTTCGAAGCCGCTGACTGCGGCGCCTACTACGACCGATGCCCCTCGTCTCGCGGCAGGAAACCTGACGTACGACGCGGGGTTGCGCGAGCGCGGCGCGCTCGAGGGGGAGGACGCGGATGTCGGGAGTTGCGACGCCGACCAGGCTAACTGCTAGGCGGGCTGAATTACGAGCTTTCGAGGAGCGTCGTCGACTGTCGGGCTACGCCCAGGCGAGCGAGCGCCGCTTGCGGCGACGTGCGCGAAGCGGCGTCGCGTCGCGACGCGCGGAGGCCGGTCTCGCCTTCCCATCGCGCCACGTCGGTCGTCCACGCCTGGCGCCGGTGATATGCGCAGACGAGGTAGCGCTCGCCGTCGCAAGCGCGCACGACGTCTTCTCCGTCTCGGTCACAGCGACGGTTCTCGAGCCTGTAGTAGCCGTCACACCGGCCCATTTCGCTCTTATCGAGTTCGCCGCCTCGCCTTGCGATCCGCCTTTCGGGTGACATGGCTCGCTAGGGTCCGCGGCCGTGGCCACCACGCTCATGGACGGGCGCGCGCTCGCGGGGCGCATCCGTGGCGACGTCGCGCGCGACGTGGCCGCGCTCGGGCAGGCGGTCGGGCTTGCGACCGTCCTCGTCGGCGAGGACACCGCGTCGGCGCTCTACGTGAGTCGGAAGGAAGAGGCGTGCCGCGAGGCCGGGATCGAGCCGTTCCACCACGAGCTCCCGGTCGAGACGTCCGAGGAAGAGCTGCTCGCGCTCGTCTCGGAGCTCAACGCGGACGCGCGGGTGACGGGGATCCTCGTCCAGCTTCCGCTCCCGCCGCAGATCGACGAGGACCGCGTCATTCGCTCGATCGACCCGTTGAAGGACGTGGACGGCTTCCATCCCGTCAACGCGGGCCTCCTCGTGCAGGGACGACCCGGGCTGGTACCGGCGACCCCCGCGGGGATCATGGAGCTGCTCCGCGAATACGACGTCGAGCTTCGCGGCGCCCGTGCGCTCGTGATCGGTCGCTCGAACATCGTCGGCAAGCCGGTTGCCTTCCTTCTTCTCGCCGAGCACGCGACCGTGACGGTCGCGCACAGCCGCACTCGCGGGCTCGATGCGCTCGCGTGCGAGGCGGACGTGATCGTGGCCGCGGTCGGCCGCGCCCGGATGGTGACCGCGGCGATGGTGAAGCCTGGAGCGACCGTCATCGATGTCGGTATCAATCGCGACGAGGGGAAGCTCGTGGGGGACGTCGACGCGGACGTCCGCGAGGTGGCTGGGCTTCTCACGCCCGTTCCCGGCGGAGTCGGGCCGATGACGATCGCGATGCTCCTTCGAAACACGGTTACGGCGGCGCGCTACCAGGCGCGGGCGCTTGCACACCCATTGGCGTAGGCGCTACAGTCGCCGCACGTTGCATCATGACGACGGCTCGCTGCCGGGCCGTCGTTCGTTTGTGAAGGAGGAGTCTTGGCAGAGGGCACCGTCAAGTGGTTCTCGAGCGAGAAGGGCTACGGCTTCATCTCGCGGGCGGACGGAGACGACGTCTTCGTCCACCATTCGAAGATCGAGATGGAGGGCTATCGCTCGCTCCAAGAGGGGCAGCGGGTCGAGTTCGAGGTCGAGCAGGGGCCGAAGGGCCTCCAGGCGACCAACGTACGCGCGTTGTAGGGGCTCGCGTCCAGAACCGGCTTGACGGGCTCCGGAGACGGGGCCCGTCGTTTTTGAGGGAGAAGTCGCACCTAGACTGAACCGAAATGGCGATCACGAGAGACGACGTGCTCCACGTCGCGCGGCTCGCGCGGCTGGCGATTCCCGAGGATGAGATCGAGCGCGTCCGGGACGAGCTCGGCGCCATCCTCGAGGCGGTCGGAAAGGTCCGCGAGCTCGACCTCGCGAATGTCGAGCCGACGTCGCACCCGCTCGACGTCGTCAACGTCTGGGGCGAGGACGAGCCGCGCCCCTCGCTTCCGCGTGAGGACGCGCTCGCGAACGCGCCCGACCCGGCGGACGGCGCGTTTCGCGTCCCGGCGGTCGGATGAGCGTGCGTGTTTCGAGAGGCGCCCGCGGCTTGCCCGGCACAATTTGCCCGCCACACACGAGCGAAGCCGAAGTACGCTCGCCGCGGGGGTGCTGCACAGGGGGGTCCCCCTGGGGGGAAACGGGCTCGTGATCGACACGCTTCGGCTCACGGCCGAGGACGCCGCCGGTCTGCTCGGGCGCGGCGACGTTTCGCCCGCGGAGCTCGCCGACGCCTACCGCGCCGCGATCGCCGAGCGCGACGACGAGCTTCACTGCTATCTGCACGTCGCCGCGGAGAACGAGACGGCCAACGGGCCGGGGACGGGCGTCCCGATCGCGCTCAAGGACGTCATCACCACGAAGGGCGTCCCGACGACGGCGGGCTCGCTGATCCTCGAGGGCTACGTCCCCGTGTTTGACTCGACGGTCGCGTCCCGCTGCGGCGACGCCGGCCTCCCGCTTCTCGGGAAGACCAACCTCGACGAGTTCGCGATGGGCTCGTCAACGGAGAACTCGGGGTACGGGCCGACGCGAAACCCGTGGGACCCCGAGCGCGTCCCGGGCGGCTCGTCGGGCGGGTCTGCGGCGGCGGTCGCGGCCGGGCTCGCGCCCTGGGCGCTCGGAACGGATACCGGCGGCTCCGTGAAGCAGCCTGCCTCGCTGTGCGGAGTCGTCGGCCTGCGGCCGACGTACGGGACGGTCTCGCGCTACGGGATCGTCGCGTTCGCGTCCAGCCTCGACCAGGTCGGTCCGCTCACGAAGACGGTGCGCGACTGCGCACGCCTCTACGAGATCGTCGCGGGGCGCGACCGGTGTGACGCGACGACGGTCGAGCTGCCCACCCCGGTCGAGATCCCAGAAGCCGAGACGCTCGACGGCGTCCGGATCGGCGTCCCGAGCGAGCTGAACGAGGCCGAGGGGATCGAACCGGGCGTGACCGCCCGCGTCCAGGCGGCGATTCGGCTCGCGGAGGACCTCGGCGCGACGGTCGGCGAGACGAGCCTCCCGCGCTCGGTCGAGTACGGCCTGCCGTGCTACTACCTCATCGCCCCCGCGGAGGCGAGCTCGAACCTCGCGCGCTACGACGGCGTCCGCTACGGCCACCGGGCGGCGGTCGACGGCGACCTCACGGAGCTCTACGAGCGCACGCGCTGGGAAGGGTTCGGGGCCGAGCCGAAGCGGCGAATCATGCTCGGGACGTACGCGCTCTCCGCCGGTTACTACGAGGCGTACTACGGCCAGGCGCAGAGGGTCCGGACGGTCATCAAGGAGGAGTTCGCGACCGCGTTCGAGGACTTCGACGTTCTCGTCGGCCCCACGTCGCCGACGGTCGCATTCCGGCTCGGCGAGCGGGCGGAGAACCCGCTCGCCATGTACCTCTCGGACGTCCTCACCATCCCACCGAACATGGCCGGCCTGCCCGGTCTCTCGATCCCGTGCGGCCTGAGCGACGAGCTTCCGGTCGGCCTCCAGCTGATCGGCCCGCAGTTCTCGGAGAACCTCCTCTTCCGCGTCGGCCACGCGCTCGAGCGCGCGCTCGCCTTCGATTACGTCCCGGGGCGGCTCAGGTGACGGCGAACGGCTGGGAGCCTGTCGTCGGGCTCGAGATCCATGTCCAGCTGAAGACGCGGACGAAGATGTTCTGCCGTTGCGAGAGCGTCTGGACGGAGGCGGGGCTCGAGAACAGACGCACCTGCCCCGTGTGCCTCGCGCACCCCGGCGCCCTTCCCGTCCCGAACCGCCAGGCGATCGAGTGGACGATCAAGCTCGGCCTCGCGCTCGGTTGCGAGGTCGCGCCGCGCGCTCTCTTCCACCGCAAGAACTACTTCTATCCCGACCTTCCGAAGGGCTACCAGATCTCGCAGTACGACGTCCCGCTCGCGAGCGGAGGACGCGTCGTCGTCCCGACGGCCGGCGGCGACCGCGCGGTCGGGATCGTCCGCGCTCACCTCGAGGAGGACGCGGCGAAGACGATTCACGTCGGCGGCGCAGCCGGCCGGATCGCGGGCGCCGCCCACTCGCTCGTCGACTTCAACCGCGGCGGCACGCCGCTCGTCGAGATCGTGACGGAGCCCGACATCCGCTCGCCCGAGGAGGCGCGCGACTTCCTCCGTCTGCTTCGCCAGACGGTCGTCGAGCTCGGCATCTCGGACGCGGAGATGGAGAAGGGCTCGCTTCGCTGCGACGCGAACGTCTCGGTACGGCGCGCCGGCGAGGCGGCGTATCGGACGAAGACGGAGCTCAAGAACATGAACTCGTTCAAGTTCGTCGCGGACGGGATCGCCGCCGAGGTCGCTCGGCAGGTCGAGGCGTACGAGTCGGGCATCGAGGTTGTCCAGGAGACGCTCCACTTCGACCCGGGGTCGGGCCGGCTTTCGCCGCTCCGGACGAAGGAGGAGGCGCACGACTACCGCTACTTCCCCGAGCCCGATCTCGTCCCGGTCGAGCCTTCGGCGGAGCTCGTCGAGCGGCTCGCCGAAGAGCTCCCCGAGCTTCCGGGCGCGCGGATCCGCCGCTTCGAAAGCGAGTACGGGCTCGCCTTCTACGACGCCGAGGTGCTGAACGGATCGCGCGAGCTCGCCGCGCTCTTCGAGCGCGTTGTTCTCTCGGGAGCAGACGCGAAGGCGGCCGTGAACGTGCTCATGAACCAGTTCGCCGCCGCGGGCGTCGAGCCGGCGGCCACGAATCCCGAAGAGCTCGCCAAGCTGATCGCCGAGCGCGACCGCATCCCGCGGGGCACGTTCGCGGAGGCGCTGCGCGCGAGCGGCGATCCCGACTTCTCCGCCGAGCGCTACCTCGCGGAAGCCGCCATTTCGGACGAGTCCGAGCTCGACCCCGTGATCGAGCGGATCCTGGCGGCGAACGAGTCGCAGGTCGAGGCCTACCGCGCGGGGAAAGAGGGGCTCCTCGGCTTCTTCGTCGGCCAGGTGATGCGCGAGACGCAGGGGAAGGCGAACCCGAAGATCGTGAACGAGCGACTGCGGGAGCGGCTGCGCGCGTGATACCCGAGCCGTCCACGCTCGCGCTCTTCCTCGCGGCGACCGTGGCCCTTCTCGTCGTCCCGGGACCGGCCGTGCTCTACATCGTCGCGCAGTCGATCGACCGCGGGCGCCGGGCCGGCCTCGTCTCGATGCTCGGGATCCAGGCGGGTGCGCTCGTCCACATCGCCGCCGCGGCCGTGGGGCTCTCGTCCCTCCTCGTCTCGTCGGCCGTCGCGTTCGAGACCGTCAAGTACGCCGGCGCGGCGTACCTCGTCTTCCTCGGCGTGCGGCGCCTGCTCGCTCGCGACGACGTCGAGGCGGTCCGCATCCGGCGCGAGCGGTCGCTCCGCCGCCTCTTCACCCAGGGCGCCGTCGTGAACGTCCTGAACCCGAAGACGGCGCTCTTCTTCTTCGCGTTTCTGCCGCAGTTCGTCGACCCCGACGCGGGCTACGCCGCGCTTCAGATCGCGATCCTCGGCGTTCTCTTCATCGCCGTCGCGGTCGTGAGCGACGGCGCGTACGCGATCGTCGCAGGGAGCGCGAGCGGGTGGCTGCGCGAGAGCCGGGCATTCGCCCGTGCGCAGCGGTACGTCTCGGGAACGGTCTTCGTCGGCCTCGGCGTCGCCGCGGCGCTCTCCGGCTCGCGTCGCGCCGGCTGAACGCCTGTAAGCGGGCCGTAAAGCGCGTGTCGGCGGGCATGGCGTCGAGCCGAGCCGGGGTAGAATTTCGTGCGCGCGTCGGCCGGGCGGCGCGGGGGTTGACATGAGCGAGGCGAGGGAGCGGAAACGGCGATTCGGCAAGTGGCTCGGGCTACTCGCCGTGGCACTGGCTGCGGCGTTCGTGCTCGGGGCAGCGCCCGCGCAGGCAGTCCCCGCGCCCGCGTCTACGACGGAAGCGGCCTCGGTCGAGTGCGCCGGCCCTTGCCCGATCAACATGTTCCTAAAGGGGAATGGAACCGGCCGAGTCACGAGCAACCCAGTCGGAATCGACTGCGGAAGCACGTGCGTGGCGACGATCGACGACGTTAACGGAATTCTGCTGTCGCCGACGCCGGGTGCCAACTCACGCCTTGATCGGTGGGAGAACTGTCCGGATACGTCGACCCATGCGCCCCGCTGCTACATCCCGCCGGGCAGCGGCGGCCTAGGTCTCTTGATCTGCGCGACCTTCGTCGCCACGAGCGCCCCGAACCCGGGATCGCCGACGTGTCCGCCCGATCAGCCTCCGCCACCACCGCCCCCCTCGCCGCCTCCGAATCCGGCGCCGAACACGCGGATCATGTCGGGTCCGCCGGTTTCGACGCGCAGCCGGCGCGCAACGTTCCGCTTCACGGCCAACGAGCGCCGCGTCACGTACCTCTGCAGGCTCGACGGCCGGTCATGGTTCCCGTGCCGCTCACCGAAGAGCTACACGCGCCTTCGGCGCGGGCCGCATACGTTCCGCGTCCGCGCGATCGACGCCGCCGGCAAGCTCGACCCCACGCCCGCCGTGCGGCGCTGGCGGATCAGGGCCTGAGACCGGTCGCGGCGACGAAGCCCGCATAGAGGAGCGCCACTGCGACGAGCGCGAACGCCGACGTCTCGGCGGCTCCGAGGCCGGCCGCGGCGCTTCCGACCGCGGCGACCGCCGTCCCGGCGAGGATGAGCGCGTTCGCGACGGGGCGGCGGCGGAAGGTAGCGACTCCGACCGCGAGCACGGCAATCGTCCCGGCCGCGTTCCCGGCGATCGCGACGACGCGGGCCGGGAAGACGTCCAAGTGCGCCTGGGCCTCGGGGATCGTCTCGCCACGAACTGGGCTCGTCAGCGGTTCCGCAACCGTGATCCCGACGGCGATGCCGCCGTAGACGAGTGCGAGCGGGGCGGCCCAGCGCCTCCCGACCAGGAGGAGCGAGCCGGTCCCGAGGAGCGGCGCGGTCAAGAGACCTCCGAACAGGTAGTAGGTGCGGAACGCCTCGTCCGTCCAGCCGGCGGCGGCGCCCCACGCGAGCGCTCCGGACGCGAGCGCGTACGCGAGGAGCGACGCCGACCAGGCGAGGAGCTCTGGCGAGCGGCGCTCGCGGAACCGCCGAGCGAGGTCGCCCGCGAAGCGCACGGCGACGAGCGCGGCGGCGAACGCGACGAGCGCCTCCACGGCGCCATCGTACGGTCGGCCCGCCGGACTCCCGCTCGCCGCGCGAGCAACTAACCTCAGAAGGCAGGCATGCCCTCGAAGCGATATCTCATGACGCCCGGTCCGACCCCGGTCCCCCCGGCGGTGGCGGCGGCGATGGCCCGGCCGCTCGTTCACCACCGCACGGCCGAGTTCCGAGCCGTGCTCGCGCGCGCGCTCGCCCGCCTGCGCGAGGTCTACCGGACGGACGCCGAGGTCGGACTCTTCACGTCGTCCGGCACGGGCGGGATGGAGTCCGCGGTCGCGAACATCTGCGAGCGCGGCGACCGCGTCGTCTGCGTGTCGGCCGGGAACTTTGGAGAGCGCTGGATCGCGCTCGCGCATGCCTACGGCTGCGATGTCGTTCCGGTGCGCTACGAGTGGGGCGAGACGCCTGCGGCCGACGACGTTGCGGCGGCGCTCGCCGACGCGGGCGGCGCGAAGGCCGTCTTCCTGACACACAGCGAGACGTCGACAGGCGTCGTCGCGGACGTGGGGGAGATCGCTGCACGGGTCGCGGGCTCCGGCGCGCTCGTGGTCGTCGACGCGATCTCGAGCCTCGGCGCCGTCCCGCTCGAGACGGACGCGTGGGGCCTCGACGTCGTCGTCGCCGGCTCTCAGAAGGCGCTCATGACGCCGCCCGGCCTCGCGACGGTCTCCGTCTCGGAGGCGGCGCTCGCCGCAGCGAACGACGCCGCGACCGCCCGCTTCTACTTCGACTGGGAGCGAGTCCTGAAGGCGCAGCGCGAGGACCGTCCGGCGACGCCGTTCACACCGGCGATCACACTCGTCTACGGGCTGGACGCAGCCCTGGAGATCCTCCTCGCCGAGGGGCTCGACGCCGCGTTCGACCGCCACGTTCGCCTCGGCCGTGCCTGTCGGGCGGGCGCGAAGGCGATGGGGCTCGAACTCTTCTCCCCCGACGACGACCGCTCGGTCGTCGTGACGGCCATCCGGATGCCCGGCGAGGTCGACGGCGCCGCGGTCATACGCGCCGTCTCGGAGCGGCACGGGATCACCCTCGAAGGAGGGCGAGGCGCGCTTGCGGGCAAGATCGTGCGGATCGGCCACATCGGCTACGTCGACGTCTTCGACGTGACGGCCGCGCTCACGGCGCTCGAGCAGGTGCTGGCCGACCTCGGCACCGACGTCGAACGAGGTGTCGCCGCCGCGGCCGCCCTCGAGGCGTTCGGCGGCGAGGCGGTCCGCGTCTAGCACCATGAGCTCGCAGGCCGAGGTGACGGTCCCGCGCGAGGCCGAGCTGCCCGGCGCGCCCCGCGTCCTCGTCCGCGAGCGGATCGCTGATGCCGGAATCGAGCTCCTGCGGAGGCGCTTCCACGTCGACGTGGATTCGGGCGGCGACCTCGCCGACCGGATCGCCGACTACGACGCGATCATCGTCCGGAGCGGGACGCGCCTCACGCGCGAGTTGATCGAGCGGGCGGAGCGCCTGAAGGTGATCGGGCGCGCCGGGGTAGGGGTCGACAACGTCGACCTGGACGCGGCGTCCGAGCGGGGGATCGTGGTCGCCAACGCGCCGCAGTCGACAGTCGTCTCCGCCGCCGAGCACACGATCGGCCTCCTGCTGGCGCTATCGCGAAAGATCCCGCAGGCGCACGCGGCGCTCAAGGAGGGGCGCTGGGAACGCTCGCGGTTCGCCGGGGTCGAGCTCGCGGGCAAGACGCTCGGGCTCGTCGGCTTCGGCCGGATCGGACAGCAGGTCGCCCGCCGGGCGAGCGGGCTTGAGATGCGGGTCGTCGCGTACGACCCGTACGTCGCGCCGGAGCGGTTCCGCTCGCTCGGCGTCGACAGGCTCGACACGCTCGACGCGCTGCTCGCCGAAACGGATTTTCTGTCGCTTCACGTGACGCTCACGCCCGAAACCCGCGGCCTGATCGGGCGCGCGGAGCTCGCCCGCGCGAAGGACGGGCTTTGCCTCGTGAACGTCGCCCGCGGCGAGCTCGTCGACGAGCACGCGCTCGTCGAGGCGATCCGCGACGGGAAGGTGGCGGGCGCGGCGTTCGACGTCTTCTCGGCGGAGCCGTACTCGGGTCCGCTGCTCGACGTGGACGAGGTCGTCGTGACGCCGCATCTCGGTGCCTCAACGCAGGAGGCGCAGGACCGCGCGGGGATGATCGTGGCCGAGCAGGTCGCCGCCGCCCTCGACGGCGGCGTCGTCACGAACGCGGTCAACATGCCCTCCGTCGCCGCCGACGAGCTCGAGTACCTGCGGCCCTTCCTCCCCCTGGCCGCGAACCTTGCCGCGCTCGCGATCGAGCTCGGGCGCGGAACGCCGACGCGGCTCGACCTCGGCTACCTCGGCGCGCTCGCTGCCCGGGACACCCGGCTCCTCACGGTCGCCGCCTTGAATGGCGTCTTCAAAGGGCGCGTCGAGCAGACGGTGAACTACGTGAACGCGCCGCTCCTCGCCCGCGAGCGCGGTATCGACGTGCGGGAAGAGGCAAGCTCGGCATCGCCCGACTTCACGAGCCTCATCGAGGTGACCGCCCACGTAGGCGGGCACGCGTACGCCGTTGCCGGGACGACGATCGGGAGTGAAGGCCGCCGCCAGCTCGTGCGGGCGCTCGGGTACGAGATCGAGGTCGAGCTCGACCGACTCATGCTCTTCGCGATCAACGACGACACGCCCGGCATGATCGGGCGGCTCGGGACGATCCTCGGCGAGGCGGGCATCAACATCGCGAACATGGCCGTCTCGCGGAACCGCCGCGAGGCGCGCGCGCTGATGGCGCTCTCGCTCGACTCGCCGCCGCCCGTCGCCGTCCTGGAGCGGCTGCGCACGGAGCCCGGGTTCGTGGACGCTCGCTTCATCGTCCTCCCCGAGGATTAGTGGGGGCCTGGCCCGCGCAGGTTGAGCGCGTCGCGGGAGCGCTCCGCGAAGCGCGCGTCGAGGCCCGGATCGAGGAGTTCGCTGCGGGGACGCCGACGGCGACGGACGCGGCGGCGGCCGCCGGCTGCGACCTGAGCCAGATCGTCAAGTCGCTTCTCTTCGCGTGCGACGGCCGCTGGATCCTCGCCCTCATCCCCGGTGATCGCCGAGCCGACCGTGCGAAGGTCGCCGCGGCGGCGGGATGCGAGCGCGCGAAAACCGCGGGGCCCGACGACGTCGCCCGCGTGACCGGGTTCGAGGCGGGGGGCGTGGCGCCGTTCCCGCTGAGCGGCGTCGACCTCGTCCTGATCGAGCGCCTGCTGGTCTCGCACGACGTCGTCTGGTTCGGCGCAGGCTCGCCGCGTCACATGGCTGCACTCGCCCCCACGGACCTCGCGCGGGTAGCGAGGGCGCGCGCCGCCGACCTGGTAAGCGACAATACGGATTGAGGAGGACACGATGGGCGGAATCGAACGGAGCGCGCACGTCGTCTGGCGAGGAGGGCTCGACCGCGGGAGCGGCACGGTCAGCGCAAGAAGTGGCGCGGTCGAGGAGCTCCCGGTGACGTGGACCTCGCGCGTCGAGCGGCCAGATGGACGGACGAGCCCCGAGGAGCTGATCGCGGGAGCCCACGCGGCCTGCTACGCGATGGCGTTCTCGAACGTGCTGAACGAGGCAGGAAACCCGCCCGATCAGCTCGACGTCGAGGCGGTCGTCTCCGCCGAGCTCGGGGACGAGGGCCTGCGCGTGACGTCGAGCGTCCTCGACGTAACGGGTCGTGTTCCGGGAATGGACGCAGCCGAGTTCGAGCGGCTCGCCCAGGAGGGTGAGCGCAGCTGCCCGGTCTCGAACGCGCTACGAGGCAACGTCGATATCCGGGTAAACGCGAGGCTCGAGGAGTAAGGAGGCGAAGTGCGAGAGACCGAAAAGATCTGGATGAACGGCGAGCTCGTCGACTGGGCCGACGCGAAGATCCACGTCGGCTCCCACGGCCTGCACTACGGGTCCGGGGTCTTCGAGGGCATCCGCTGCTACGAGACCGAGCGAGGCCCGGCCGTCTTCCGGCTCACGGATCACCTCCAGCGCCTGCAGAACTCCGCGCGCCTCCTTCAGATGCAGCTTCCGTACTCGATCGACGAGATCCGCACGGCCTGCTACGACGTGATCGGGGCGAACGGTCTCCCCGAGTGCTACCTTCGCCCGCTCGCCTTCTACGGGTACGGGGAGCTCGGCGTGCCGCCCGGCAACAACCCGATCGATGTCGTCGTGATGAGCTGGCCGTGGGGGACATACCTCGGCGATGACGCGCTCGAGAAAGGCGTCCGCGCCAAGATCTCGAGCTGGCAGCGAATCGGGCCGAACGTGATTCCGCACGTGGCGAAGGCGACCGGGGTCTACCTCAACTCGATGCTCGCCGTTCTCGAGGCGAACTCGGCGGGCTACGACGAGGCGATTCTGCTCACGCAGGACGGCTACATCGCGGACGGCTCCGGCGAGAACATCTTCGTCGTGAAGGACGGCCAGATCTCGACGCCCGATCTCTCGTCGTCCATCCTGCCGGGGATCACGCGCGACACGGTGATTCAGATCGCGCAAGACCTCGGCTACTCCGTCGAGGAGACGAACCTGATTCGCGCCGACCTTTACCTCGCCGACGAGGTCTTCATGTGCGGAACCGCCGCCGAGGTCACGCCCGTACGCTCCGTCGACGACCGGGAGATCGGACAGCCGGGTCCGGTCACACGCGAAGTCCAGTCGGCGTACCTCGACACAGTCCGCGGCCGGCGAGAGCAATGGTCGCACTGGCTCGAGTACGCCGAGAGGGCGCAACCGGCCGAGCCCGTCCCCGGCTCGTAGTCAGCGTTCGAGGACGTATCCCGGGCGCGCCGTCCGAGGTCTCACCGGACGCGGCCACGGACGACATGTTCGATAGCCCAGGGGGACAGTCCCAGGGACAGTCCCCGCGCCGGTGTTGCGGCTCGGCAAGGCCAGTCAGCCGGCGCGAACGAACCCCGATAGTCGTCCGCGTGGGCCACGTCCTGGGGACTGTCCCTGGGACAGTCCCCAGTCGCGGCGGTCCCAGCAGGCGCGCGGCGGCTCGTCGGCCTAGTCCGCTGCGATACTTGCGGCGATGGCCGATGCGCCGCGCATGGTCTTTCTCGGCTTCGGCAAGTTCGCGCGCGCCGACCGGATCTACGCCCTGGACCCGATCACGGGCGACCAGCGCGGCGGCGGCAAGCGGACGCGGGTCTGGGTCGAAGGGATCCCGGATCCAATCGTCGCGTCGCGGACAGAGCGCTCGATCCTCGCCGAGATGGGCGACCGCGAGGCGCTCGCGACGCCCGTAGTCGACGAGGCGATCGCGCTCGCGAGGCGGATCGTCGAGGATGCCGACCGCGGCCGCGTCGACCTCGGCGACCTCGGGCGCCGCGCCCGGCGCCTCCTCGAGTCGACCGCGCGGCCGGCCGAGGCCGACAAGCTCTTTTGACGCCGCTCGGGCGCGAGTTCTTCGCGCGGAGCGTGCACGAGGTCGCCCCCGAGCTGGTCGGCTGCACGCTCGTCGTCGACGGCGTTGGCGGCCGGATCGTCGAGGTGGAAGCGTACGACGGCGAGGATCCCGCGAGCCACGGATACGCGGGCGCGACGCCGCGAAACCGCTCGATGTTCGGCCCACCGGGCCACGCCTACGTCTACCGCTCGTATGGGATCCACTGGTGCCTCAACCTGGTGTGCGACGAGGACGGACGGGCGGAGGCCGTGCTCGTTCGCGCGCTCGAGCCGACGCTCGGGCTGGAGCGGATGCGCGAGCGCCGCGGCGTCGACGACCCGCGGCTTCTGTGCGCCGGTCCCGGCCGCCTCTGCGAGGCGCTCGCGGTGACGCGCGAGCACGACGGCCTCCCGCTCGACGCGCCGCCGTTTGCCCTCCTCCCGCGCGAGGGAGACGTCGAAGTCGTGCGCGGGCCGCGCGTCGGCATCAGCCGCGCGGTCGAGCTCCCGTGGCGCTACGCCGAGCAGGGCTCGCGCTATCTCAGCCGCGGCCTACGCGCAGCGTGACGACCGTTCGCTCCGTCGCGGCGACGTTGGGGCCCGGCGACTGGGCGAGGACGATTCCGGGACGGCCATCCGTCGTCGCCTCGACGACCGGGACGAGGCCGCGGTCGGCGAGCACCTCCTCGGCCCGCTCGACGTTCAGGCCGACGACGCTCGGGATGACGGCGTCGGTCGCCTTCGGAACGACGACCCGCACGGTGTCGAAGGACGAGAGCGTCCCGGACTTCGGGTACTGGTCGACGACGACGCCGAGCCGGTCGCCCGGCTCGGCCGGTCGCGTGATCACCTCCGCCGTGAGCGGCATGCTCGCGAGACGGGAGCGCGCCTGGGCGAGCGTCGCGCCGATGACGCGCGGGACGTCCACCTCGTTCGGCTTGCAATCGGCGCGCTTGTCCGGCTCGAAGCCTACGACGTACAGGACGGAGCGGGCGCCCTCGCAGTAGCCGTTGTCGAGAAGCCACCGGCCGTTCCGCTGGACGACGCGGACCGAGGTCGCCGACTCCCACTCGGGCGACGGAAAGCCGAGCGGCGGCTCGTTCATGTACCGAAGCGCGCTCTGTGTGAACGTCTTCCAGATGAGGGCGGGGTACGTCCCGCCCGCGACGGGGTCGCCGTTGAACTCGGCGAGCATCGGGACGAGCTTGTTCGGATACCCGACCCAGACGGCGACCGCGAGCTGCGGCGTGTAGCCGACGAACCAGGCGTCGCCGTAGTTCTCCGTCGTCCCGGTTTTGCCGGCGACCGGCCGGCCGTCGTCGAGGGCGGCGCGCTCGCCTGTCCCCGCCTCGACCACGTTCGCGAGCATCGAGGTCAGCATTGCGTTGTCGTTCGGGTCGAGGATCTGGCGCTCGCGCGGAACGTTGCGCTCGACGCGCCCGTTCCGCCGGACGGACAGGACGGCGCGCGGACGGTTCCCGAGCACCCGCCCGTCGACGCGCGCCCCCTCGTTCGCGAAGGTGGCGAACGCGCGCGCCATCTCGAGCGGGTTCACCGCCTCGACGCCGAGCCCGATCGCGAAGTAGTCATCGAGCGGGCTCTCAACGCCGAGCGCGTGGGCGACGCGGCGGACGTTCCGCGGCCCGACGAGCGCCGTCAGCTGCGCGTAGACGGCGTTGTCGGAATGCGTCGTCGCGTCGTAGAGGTCGATCGTGCCGAGGTACGAGCCCTCGTAGTTCGCGACCGACCAGACGCGGTCGCCGAGGTTGATGGTGGTCGGCTCCGAATCGAACGTCGTCTGCGGCGAGATGCCGAGCGTCAGCGCGGAGGCGAGGACGAACGGCTTGAACGCCGATCCCGCCTGACGCTCGCCTTGGACGGCGAGGTTGAACTGGCTGTGGCGGAAGCTCGAGCCCCCGTACATGGCGAGGATGCGCCCGTTCCGCGGGTCGATCGCGACGAGCGCGGCCGACGGACCGTCCAGCTCTCCCAGCCACTTCTCGACGGCTGCGCGCGCCCGCTTCTGGAGCTCGAGGTTGATCGAGGTGGTAACCCGGAGCCCGCCGCCGAAGACGGTCCCGGAGCCGTAGTGGTCGATCAGCTGCTGCTTCACGTACTCGCCGAAGTAGCCGGCCGGTCCCTGGACGATCGGGAGGTGCACGTCTTTGCGGCGCGGGAGCGGGGCCTTCGACGCGGCCCGGTGCTCGCTCGGCGTGACGAGCCCTTGCTCCAGCATCATGTCGAGCACCGTCTGGCGGCGCTCGCGCGCCGTACGCGGGTTCGTGACGGGGTCGTAGGCCGCCGGGTTCGCCGGGATCCCCGCGAGGAGCGCGGCCTCGGGCAGCGTGAGCTCTCGCGCCTTCTTCCCGAAGTACACGCGCGCGGCGCGCTGGATGCCGTAGGCCCCGTTCCCGAAGTACACCGTGTTCAGGTAGGCGGTCAGGATGCGGTCCTTCGACCACTGGCGCTCGAGCTGCCACGCGAGCGCCGCCTCTTTGAGCTTGCGACTCAGCGTGCGCTCGTCGCGCAGGTACGTGTTCTTGAGCAGCTGCTGCGTGATGGTCGAGCCGCCCTGGACGAACTCCTTCTCGCGGAGGTCGGCCCAGACGGCGCGGAAGACGCCGCGCACGTCGACGCCGCGGTGCTCCCAGTAGCGTCGGTCCTCGACCGCAACGATCGCCTGCTTGACGACCGGTGCGATCTCCCTCGACTCGACGATCACACGGCTCTCCCTGCCGCGGAGGACGGCGAGGATCGTCTTGCCGTCCGACGCGTAGATGTAGCCGTCCTCCTCGAGGTCGGCCTGGTTGCGCGGGTCGAGCTCCGGAATCTCGCTCGCAATCGCGGTCATGAGCCCGTACAGGAACGAGACCGAGCAAACGAGCCCGAGAACGGTGACGAGACCGAGGAGCCGAAGCTTGCGGACTCTCCGCGTCCGCGGCTTCTTCGCTCGTCTTCGGAAGAGCACGAGAAGGCGGGATTCTACGAGCCCCGTTACACGGCGTGCCCGCGTGTGTCGGGACGTCCCCATTTGCAGGCTGTTTCGGGGGAGGGGAGAGCCTTTCATGACGCCTCGTACCGACGGGTTTCAGCGCGTTCGTTAGCAAACGGTTAGCAAGCGTAGGCTCTCCGCATGCTCGCCTTCGCTGTCGTGAGCGACGAGCGGAGAAGGCGGTCGAGCTCTTCGTCCATCGCGAGGACGCCGAGCGCTTCCTCGAGACGTCCGCGCTGACGAACCGGAGCTAGCTCGTCGGCTTCGCCTCGAGCCGATCGAACTCGCCGACTAACCGGAGGCTGGATCGGCGCTTGTGCTGCGGCGGAACCGCGCCGCGCGGTCAGCGGCCGAAAGCGAACGAGGACGACGCCCGCAAGGGATCCTATGGGCGTCGCCCCCGTCGTCGGTCGTGCGGATTAGCGCCGACCGAGGGCGTTCGTCCCCGTCACGGGCACGGGAGCCGCTCGTGCGCGAACGGAGCGACGACCATCGATCCAAACCCCGGCCCGGCTTCCTGACTGATCCCGGGGCCGAGCGGCGCGTTGAACGCGGCGAAGAGGCCCACACACGATGCGTTCTCGTCACGAACGACGGCACCGGGCGGCGATGGTGCCGCGAGCGCTGCGGGCGTCGCAAGCACGCACGCCGCGGCGGTGGAGATGAGCGCGAGTCGGCCTTTCATCCGTCCCTCCTTGGTCGGTTGGGAAGAACGTGCAATGCACCGGTTGCAGGTCGGTTGCAGGTCGTCCCAATGTGGTTGCGGCGCGCGTGATGCGCCGCGAGCGGCTCGTCCGTGCGCCGACGACGCCGAGCTAGCCGAGCGGCTTCGACTCGAGCCGGTCGAGCTCGGCGAGTAGAACGACGTCGAGGTGAGGTTTTTGCGCCGCGCGTTGCGAAGGGGCGTCAGTCGCCCGGACGGCGCGGCGGCTTGAGTCCACGCGGCAGCGGTCGTACGATCGTGGCCGTCGAGACAAGGAGGAGCGATGGGCGAGGCAAGAGACGTGATGGACCGCCTGACCGACGCCGTCATGGGCGGGAGAGCGGACGAAGTGTCGAACCTCTACGCCGACAACGCGACGGTCATGACGCCGGACGCCGGAGAGGTCCGCGGTCGAGATGCAATCAGTGCGTACTTCAACCAGTTCAGTCAGGGGTTCCCTGACGCTTCGTGGGAGCCGCTGTCGAAGGTCGAGTCCGGCAACACGGCGATCGACGAGGGCTACTTCCTCGGAACCCACACAGGGCCGCTCGCGACGCCCACGGGCGAGACGATTCCGCCCACCGGCAAGCGAGTCCGCCTGCGCGAGTGCGACGTCGCGACCGTCGAGAACGGCCGCATCATGAGCCACCGCTTCTACTTCGACCAGATGGAGTTCTTGCAGCAGCTCGGACTCGCCCCGGAGGCCTAGCGCCCCGTTTTTGCGCCGCGCGCTGCGGCCCGCGCCGACGAGCCGCGAGCTAGCGCGCGGCTTCGGCTCGAGCCGGTTGAGCTCGAGGCGTAGCGCTCGTGTCAGATCTGTGTACCGGTCGGCCTCTTGCATTCGACCGCATCCAGAGCGACGATCGGGCCTGACTAGAGGCACGACTGGAAGGACGGGGTACGTCCAAAGCCGCACCGTTCATCGTTACGTTAGTTGGGCTCGCTCTCGCAGCGTCAGCGCTCTCCGGAGCGGACTCCAGGCCGGCCGCGACGGGCTCGACCGTCGACCACGCCTTCGATCGCAACCTCTCGACCGACGGCGCATTCGGGTTGCGTATTCCCTACGTAGACCCAGCTGGTGACCAAACACTAGGGGCCGGCGACATCACGATCTCGAATGTCACGAACGACCCGGCCGGGAGAATCGCATTCGACATCGATGTGCTCAATCTTCCGATGCAAACGCCCAGTGATGTCTTCGAACTTCTGATCGACGCAGACGCAAACCCCCGGACGGGCGACCCGGCGGCGTTCGGCGCAGAGGTTTTCGTTCACCTGATCGGGAGCGCAACCGGGGGCAGCACGTACACCTTTGGCCGCTGGAACGGAACGGATTACACCGTCTTCGACCCCGCTTCCGAGCAGGTGAGCTGGGCGTGGGGGCCGCTGATCATCGTCAGCCGGACCGACCTCGGCGTCGTGAACGTGTTCACCTTCCGGGTACGGACGGCCCTCTCACGACACGGGAATGATCACGCACCCGACAGCGGCTCCTACACCTACACGTTGACCGGGCTCGACACGACGCCGCCGAACACGCGGATCACCTCGGCCCCCGCCAGACTCACGCGCTCGAGGAGAGCGACGTTCCGATTCCGGTCGACGGAGCGCGGATCGAGGTTCCAGTGCAGGATCGACCGCCGCGCGTGGCGGCGTTGCACCGCACCGGCGACGTACCGAGGGCTCACGCTTGGGGTCCATGCGTTCCGCGCCCGTGCAAGAGATGCCGCAGGAAACGTGGACGCGACACCGGCCGTTTGGCGGTGGCTAATCGCGAGGCCGCCACGGCCGGCGGCTTAGCCTCGAGCCGGTCGAGCTCGACGCGTAACGGCGGCCACCTTGCTCAGTTGCACGGGACGCCGCGGCGCAATCTGCCGAAAATTGTGACGTGGCCGCTTGCTGCTCTTGCTGGTTTCGACGGCGCAACAATGAACCCGCTCGTGCGAGCGCGAAAGGTGTTCAGAGGGATCGCCGTCGCGTTAGCCGGCATCGTCCACGGCCTTCGGTTTCTTTATTTTCGGAACCGGCGTAGCAGTCCATCCAGCGATCGTGCTCGCCGGCCTCGTCGCCTGGGGTGTTGGCATCTACCTCATCACGCGTTGGAAAGATCAGCCCCGCCGCGCCGTCCTCGTTCCACTCGTCCTTGCTGCCGGATACGTGGTTGCGATCTTCATCGCCGAGCGACTCGACGTCGGGGCATAGACGAAGACTCGGTGCTCCCGCCGAACCACGGGGCGCCTCGCCGCCGGTCAAAGGCGAGCGCCGGTTTCGATGATGAGGCGAAAACGTCCTGGCTCATCCGCAGAATGGTCCACATGTCCATAGGCGCGACAGGCAGCGAATACGCGGGACACCCTCCCCCCAGACAAATTTCCACGTGGGCGAGATTCCGAGCTCCCGTCGCCGTCTCCTGAGCCGGAACCCGTGCTCACGAGGGCCGAGCAGGAAGTGCTACTCGGGCGTCCGCTCGCCGACGGGCTCACCTTCGAGCAGTACAAGATGCTCACGGGCGAGAACCTCGGTGGCGGCTTCGGCCCCGGCGGCTCGATGAGGTCCTAGCCGCCCGCGTGCTCGTTATTCGAAGGTGTGATCCGCGGCGCGTAAGCGACGCCGCTAGATGCGCTCGACGACTTCGCCGATCTCAACGCTGTCGATCGTCAGCGCATCCGTCGGTGGCGGGTTCTTGCTGAGCTGCTCCACCGCTGTCTGCGCGGCCTCTTCGGATTCGAAGGTAAGCATCGAAGCGCCCGTGTTCTCGTCAATCTTCACCCACTGCGCACTGACCAAGCCCGGCGCTTGCCTGACCCGTGGGAGCGTTTGCTCCCTCAGGAACGTCGTTGCCCGTTCCAGATCCTGAAGCGTGCTTCTCACGACGACGGCGTGCATCAGTGCTCCCTTCTGTCGTCCGACATCCGCCGATCCTACGACTCGACGCTCGCCCGCGATGCAGGACATCAGCGTGCAAGAGGCGTTCGAGCAGGCGTTAGTTGGTCGCCGAGCGATGAGGAGTGGAGGCAGGAGCTTTCCCCGAAGCTGGAAGCGCGAGCGGCTGACGACGAGCCCGAAGATCCGCTAGCGAGACCGCGGTTGAGGTCAGCCGTTCAGAAAATAGGAGCCCGAGCGGCTCGGTGCAAACCGCCGGGCTCCTAGCGATCGCCACGTTTCGCCGCAGGGAAACGCGGCCCGTAGGTCACCTTCTAGCGGGCACCGAGAGGAAGCACCCTCCACCGGAATGGAAAGAACTCCCCAAAGGGACGGTTTCGTGACGGCTGGGTTCGGCGGTTGCCGTTTAGGACGTTTGATCAGTGAGGCCGGAGCGGGGCCGGAAGGCTGCGGCCCCCTTCTCGGCCCTTGCCCGCCCGGGAGAGGCAGGTGCCCCGGCCTCCCGGAAAGTTTCGACCTTTACAAGGAACTCCTTGAGCCCGGTTCGAGGCGGCCCAGGCGAATGAGAAGAGGGGGCGCGCTGCCGCGTGCTTGCCCCCCTCAGCGAGGGAAGATCGCGAACGCAAGGCCGCGCCTTCCCATTCGTGTTCCGGCCCCCGCCGCATCGGGGCCCGAAGCACGATTCGTACTAACGATCGTCTCGTGGTGGCTAGTTCATCCATCGCTCCGACGGTGGTTCACGCGCTCACTTCACCGGCTTCCCATCAACGCCATGCGAACATACGTTCCCTGACCTCTCGGGGACACGCGCACGCTCGCTTCCGCCGTGCGCTCGATCGCGGCAACGCGACCGAGGCTCTTTCATCCGCCGCCGACCTCCCGCAGGTCGGCCTCACCGAAGCCCTTGAGCTCTGCCTTCTCCTCGTCGACGGCGAGCCGGCCCGGTTCGAGCGGGCCGCGCTTCTGGCACGGGCGCTACTGCCGCGAGATCGGCGACGTTTCGCTCGACGAGGCGCACGCGGTGCTCGCGCTCCTCGCCGGCTTGCGGGGGAGGAGAGCGGCACCCGCGGCCCGCTCGCTCGCCGAGCTCTTCGACCGCGCGCGCTCTCCCAGGCGAGCGAGGCGCTCATACGGTGGACTCACCGCCGAAGCGGCGGCTGACTCGCCTTCGAGTTCCTACGTCACGGCGCCCGCCACCGGCGCGGGCGAAGCTTCGGATTACGGTGCAGGCCTACTTGCTGAGCAGCGCTCGTGTCTCGGCGGCGTCGACCCAGTAGTTGCCCATCACGCCCCGAACTTCGGCCTCCGCGGCTTTGTCTTCGCGCTCGGGGAAATCCTTCACGAAGGATGCTGCCCAGGGGTCGCCGCGCCTGTCCTCGCGCCAGCCGAGCGCCTCGAGCTCCTCGACTTTGCGGCTGATCTCGCGGAGCGGCACGCGGGCGAGGCTGATTGCAATGCGTACCGATCTCATCTCACGCCTTCACGTTATAGGAGGGTTTGACGAAACGTGGCAGCGCTAGGTTTGCGCTTCGTTAGCCGCCTACACGCGCTTTCGTCGCCCCCCTCGCGGCATGACGTACCAGACCACGAGGGCGACGACGATGATCGCTGCGACGATGGCGACGATGGCGACGGTGGAGGCGGCGAGAACCACGAGCATCTTCTACCCCGCGAAACGGTTGGAAAACGATCGGCGGGCGGAACGGCTGACGCTCGCGGCCCGGCTATTGCACGAAGGCGAGCGCGACGCCGAGCGCGAGCATCGCCGCGGCGATTGAGAGCCAGACGGCGGCCCAGAATTGCAGTTCGCGTCGCTCCGGGCGCGGCTCCCCCCTCTTTCTCGAGCCGAACACCATCCAGCGCGAGCGTCCGGCAGCCCACCCCTTTTGCGGCGCCATGAGCACGCGGATGGACGACCACGCGATGAATGCCGCCGGCACGAGGAAGACGACGACGATGGCGCCTTCTCTCATGGAGGGAAGCTACCCGCGGCCAGCCCTGGGGAGACGAAGGTCCGTTCATCCGCCACGCCGGCGACCCCGTCATTGGAGAGCAGCCGGAGGCGCCCATCGGCGGGGCCCCGTCTGCGAGCTGAGAGCTCTACATGTGCTCTACAGCTCGACGAACTGGCACGTTCCCCGGTCGCGAAAGACGTCGGTGCCGTTCCGCTTCACCTGAATACGGAAGTAGACCGTGCCGAACAGCCCACCCGGGCCGAGGATGTTCAGCCTGAACCGGTACGACGATCTCACCGCCCTCAGCATCGGGGTTCGGGGTCGTGAAGCTCCCGTGCTCGACCCCGCGCAATCGGTACACGGTCCCCTCCTCGTCCGTCGCCGTTACGCCCTGCGGGGCAGCCCAGACAATGACGCGGAAGCGCCCGTTTTTGAAGCGGGTGGACGTGGGTTCGCGTGAGAACCGTCCCCGTCCTGATGGTGAGGATCGTCTCGCCGCAGGCGATCTGGTCGCCGACGGGCGAGAACTCGTCCACGGTCGGCGGGTCGGCGGCGGCGCTACCGGCAAATACGGTCGCGCCCACGACGCAGGCCGCGGACGCAAGCCACAGACGCAGTTTCATAGGTGTTCCCCCTTTCGGGTCACCGCAGCTTGCAGCGATCCTCCCGGAGTTAGAGGGGATTTCAATCCGGATCGAGACCGTGAGCGACGCCTAGCCGGCGAGCTCGACCGGCTCGAGCCGAAAGGCGCTCGGCGAGCTCAGGTTCGTCGGTGCGGACGTCCTCGAGGAAGCGCTCGGCCCTATCGAGCACGGGCCAGACGCGTACCTGGCGGTCGCCACGAAGCAGGTCGGGTACGCGAACGTGACCCGCAGACGGCACGACCGGAAGCCCACCGGGAAGCTCGTGCACCTCTGGTGGTATCGCTGCCTTGAGCGCGCCGGCCGCGTCGAGAAAGGCACGACGAGCGGGATGCGGATGCACCGAGGCCGGCATACCGCCGCGACCGACTTCCAGCGGGCCCACCGCGACCTCCGCCTGACGCAGCTCCTGCTCGGGCATGCCGACATTCGATCGACGGCGCGCTATGCGCAGCTCGACACGGCCGACCTAGCGAAGGCCCTCCTCGGACTCCAGGAGGGCGACGACTAGATGTTCCAACCCGCTATCGCGATTTGCAGGGACGATGGAGGCGGCGGGAATCGAACCCGCGTCCGCGGCCGCGCCGGCCCGAGCGTCTACAAGCTTGTCCTGCGATCTCGATTCGCCCGCCGGCCGGCTCGCAGGCGGCCTGCCGACGGACTAGCCGTCCTTTGGAGTCCCGCCTCGGGCGACCGGCGCTCCCTCGGCGGCGAGCCCGTTCGTTGACGCCGCTTCCCGGCCCACGGGCCGAAGCCGGAGCGACGCGCTACCTAACCGAAGCTAGGCGGCGAGTGCGAGATCGCTTTCGTTCTTCGCACTTGCTTGGTTCCCGGTTGTTTTACGAGGCCGACCGGGGACCTCGGCTTGCAGCTCTGCCGGAGAACCGACCACGTCGAGACCTGGTCGCCCCCGTATGTCCAGGAAAATTGTACCGTCGCACGGCCGTGATCGTGCTCGTCGACGCCCGCAACGTCCTTCGCTCGCGCTGGCCCAACGTCCCCGAGGCCGAGCTCGTCGAGCGCACCGGCCGTTGGGCGCGCGCTCAGGGCGTGCGCGCCGTCCTTGCGTTCGACGGGCTGGGGCCGGGCGGCGTGGCTGGGGAACGCGACGCGGGCGACGACGCGGTCGTCGTCGGAACCGGCGCGGAGAGCGCCGACGACTGGATCGTCCGCCGCGCGGCCGAGCTCGCCTTGCGCGGTGAGCGGTACTGGCTCGTTAGCTCCGATCGCGCTGTCCGGCACGCCGCGGGCGAAGCGGCCGAGCGGGTGGTCGGCGGCGGCGCGTTCGTCGCCGAGATCGGGGCGGCGCGGCCGCGATCGTAAACCTCCCCAAAAAGGGTGATTGCCTAGTGTCGCCGCTACGGGAAAATGGGGCTACAACGATTCCGAGAGCCGAGGCCGCAGCGGTTCGCGGAGTCGCTCAATGAGGCGAGTCTTGGGCCGCAGGAGACTCGCCTCTTTTTTTGCTATTCCGCCTCGTGGGAGCGCGCCTTGAGCGCGCGCTCGATCTGCCGCTGGGCGTCTCGTTCGGCGATGGCGCGTCGCTTGTCGCGCGCTTCCTTCCCGCGCGCGAGCGCGAGCTCGACCTTGGCGCGGCCATCCTTGAAGTAGATTCGCGTCGGAACGAGCGTGAGGCCCCGTTCCTGGACCTTGCCGGCGAGCGAGTCGATCTCCCGCCGGTGGAGCAGAAGCTTTCGGTCGCGATCGGGGTCGTGGTTCGCGAGGTTCCCCTGCGCGTACTCCGCGATGTGCGCGCCGACCAGGTAGATCTCGCCGTCCCGGACGTCGCCGAACGCGCGTTGCAGGCTCGCGCGCCCCTCGCGAAGCGATTTCACCTCGGTTCCAGTGAGCGCGATCCCCGCCTCGACGCGCTCGAGCAGGTGGTAGTCGTGCCGCGCCCGCCGGTTCTCGGCGATCAGCCTCGTCCCCAGTCGCTTCGCCACGCGGCGATTCTAGGCGCCGCCCTCGCGTGCACCTCCCCAGGGGGACCCCGGTTAGGGTTCCCCCGCGGTCAGCGTAACGCGCAGGCTCGCGCGGGTGGCGCGCGTTTGTGCCGGCTTCGTCACCGCATTCAGCCGCCCCTACCGCGGCGCGAGGGTTTCGCGCGGGTTGGGAAGCGGCGTCAGCACCGGCTCGAGGCGTTCGCGAAGGTGCTCGTAGTTCGGAGGGAGCGAGAGCCTCTCCCCCAGCGTCTCGAGCGGCTCGTCCGTCGTGAACCCGGGTCCGATCGTCGCGATCTCGAAGAGGACGCCGCTCGGCTCACGGAAGTAGATCGAGCGGAAGTAAAACCGGTCGATCACCGCGGTAGGCGTCGCCCCCGCTTGTGCGACCCGCTCGCGCCACGCCTCGTGGTCGTCCATGTGCGACGCCCACGCGACGTGGTGAACGGTTCCCGCGCCGCTCAGCCCCCGCGCCGCGGGCGCGTCGTCAAGCACGTACCCGGACCCGCGCTCCTCACCGCGAGACTCCCACTCCGCGGGCGGTGCGACCGCGGTGAACCCCATGCCAACGTCCAGGAACCGGAGGCTCGCATCGGGAGCGCCAGAGTACGCGCGAACGCCATCGAACCCCTGGAGCGCGAGCTCGGCCGGGATCTCCGGGTGCTCGGCGACGAGCGGCTCGTCCTCGGTCCCGACGACCGCGAGCTCGAGCGCGAGGCCCTCGGGATCGTCGAAGCGGAGGCGCCCTTCCTCCCGAGAGGTTGTCACGCGCTCGGCCCGGAGCCGCTCTTCCCAGAACGCGATCGCGTCGTCGGAGGCGACCCGCCACGTGATCCGGTGCACCATGCCGGCGCCCGCCCGGCCGCGCGGCACGCCGGGGTACTCGAAAAAGGTGATGTCGCTCCCCGCGTTTCCCTTCTCGTCGGCGTAGAAGAGGTGGTACACGGTCGGGTCGTCCTGATTCACCGTCTTCTTGACGAGCCGGAGCCCGAGGACGCGCGCATAGAAGTCGACGTTTCTGGGTGCGTCCGCGGTGATGCAAGTGACGTGATGGATGCCTTCGAGCTTCATCTCGGGGAGTAACGGCGCCCGCGCGGTTTCTCTTCCCCTGCCTCGGCCGGGCGAACCTCGACTTTGCCCTCGATGCGGTCGACCTTCTCGACTTGCACGGCGAGCGCGTCGCCGAGCCGGTAACGCCGGCCCGTTCTTCGCCCCACGAGCGCCGTGCCGAGCGGGTTCAGCTCGAAGTAGTCGCCCGGGAGCCGGCGAGCCGGAAGGAACGCCTCGAAGACGCCGTCGAAGCGCACGAAGATGCCGGATCCGATCGCGCCGACGATCTCGGCGTCGAACACGGCGTCCCAGCCCGAATCGAAGAGCCGGCGCTCGAGGAACCACGCGAGGCAGATCTCGTCGGCGCGGTACTCGACCTCCGCGGCGTCGCGCTCTCGAATCGAGGCCCACTCGGCCAGCTCGGGAAGATCGTCGGGAATCCCCTCGTCACCGACGCCGAGCTCGTGGAGGAGCGCACGGTGGCACACGAGGTCGGGATACCGGCGAATGGGGGACGTGAAGTGGCAATACGCGCGGCTCGCGAGGCCCGAGTGGCCGAGGTTCCGCGGGTCGTAGCGGGCCTGCTTCAGCGCGCGGAGCACGAGCGTCGGAAAGGCCTCGCCGCCGCGGCCGGACTGCGCTGCGTACTCGGCGACCCGCGTAGACACGCGCGCGGCGAGGCGCGCGGCCTCGGCGGGCGTCAGCGTTTCCGGGGCGCTCGGCGTCGGAACCTCGAGATCGGCGAGCTTCGCGAGCAGGAGCTCGACGGACTGCGGATCGGGACGCTCGTGGACACGGAACAGAGCCTCCCGACGCCGACCGGCGAGCAGCGCGCCGACCGCTTCGTTGGCGAGGATCATGAGCTCCTCGACGAGCATGTGGGCAAGCGGCTCCGTCTCGATCCACGCGCGCTCGACGCCGCCCTCGCCGTCGAACGCGAACGCGGTCTCGCCGGTCTCGACGCGAAGCGCCCCGCGGCGGTAACGGCGGCGGCGCAGCTCGCCGGTGAGGCGCTCGGCGAGCCGGAGCGCCTCCGCCACCTCCTCGCTCGCGCGCTCGCGTCCGCCGAGAATCGCTTCGGCGTGGCCGTACGTGAGGCGTTCACGGCTCCGGATCGTGCTCCGGTAGAGGAGCGGCTCGCCCGGCTCCAGCTCGGCGTCGAACGGGACCTCGACCGTCACGCAGCGCCGCTCCTGGTGTGGGCGCAGGCTGCAGAGGTCGGCCGAGAGCCGCTCGGGGAGCATCGGCTCGACGCGTCCCGGCACGTACACGGAGAACGCGCGCTCCGCGGCGTCGCGATCGAGCGGCGAGCCCGCGGGGACGTACGCGGAGACGTCGGCGATGTGCACCCAGGCGCGGAGCCTGTCGCCTTCGCGGCGCACGGTGAGCGCGTCGTCGAAGTCCTTCGCCTCCTCGGGGTCGATCGTGAACGCGAGGAGCCCGCGGAGGTCGACGCGGTCGGGCTCGGCCGCGTCCACCCGCTCGGGCGCGTACGGGGCGTGCGCGCGCCGCACGCCCATGTGCCAGAGGAGACCTTCGAGGACCACCCCCACGTCGGTCGGCCGGCCAAGGACGCGCTCGACGCGGGCGCGGCCTCTGCCCGTCCGCAGGACGACGAGGTCGCCGACCCCGGCGTCGCCCGCCCCCTTGCGGTCGACGACGAGCGGGGCGCCGCCCTCGAAGAACGGCTCGCCGACGAGCAGCTTTCCTCGCCGCGCGAGCTCGCATACGGCGCGCGCCGCGCGCGGGCCGGCCATGGCCGGCCCTAGAGCGACCTTCTAAGAACGGCCGTCGCGCGGACGAGGGCCTCGTCCCGCCGCGTCCGCGGCTCGTCGACCGCCTCGACGTCGGGTCGAAGCCCGGTCAGGGTCAGATTCCGCCCGTCCGGCGTCAGGAAGACGGCGGTCGTGAGCTTCAGCGCGGCGCGGTTCGTGAGCTCGCGGAGCGATTGGACGGACGTCTTCCCGTACGTCGTCTCGCCGACGATCGAAGCCCGGTCGTTGTCGTCGAGGGCCGCCGCGACAACCTCGGCTGCGCTGGCGCTCTCGCTGTCGACGAGCACCGCGAGCGGCACGTCCGCAAGCGGAGCGCGCCCCGTGACGCGGGTCACCCGCCGTCCCTGGTGAGCGCCCTCCGTGACGCAGACGACACCCTCGGCCACGAAGAGCGAAACGGTCCCGACCGCCTGCGAGAAGAGGCCGCCCGGGTTCCCCCGGAGGTCGAGCACGAGCCCGCGGGCGCGCTCGTCCAGGAGCGTCGCGGCGCGGCTCTCGATCGCCTCGACGGCGCTCGCCCGGAAGGAGAGGACGCGGATGTAGCCGATCCGCCCGCTCAGCATCCGGGAGCGGACGGCGGGCAGCTCGATCCGGCTCCGCCGAACCGTGAAGTCGACCGTGCCTTCATGCGGGCGCGCGATCGTGAGCCGGACGAGCGTCCCCTCGGGGCCGCGGATCAGGCGAAGCGAACGGTCGAAGGGCAGCGAGCGGATCCGCCGTCCGTCGATCGAGACGATCCGGTCACCGCGACGGATCCCCGCCTCGCGCGCGGGGCCCGCGACGGCGTCGCGCACGATGAGCCCGTGCCGGCCGGGCTCGACCGTCAGCCCGATTCCCGAGTACGCGTCGGCGGTCCGGTCGCGGAGCGCGTCGTACTCGGACGGCGTGAGGTAGTCCGTGTACGGATCGTCGAGCGCGACGAGCATCGCGTCGATCGACCTGCGCGCCAGCACCGAGGGCGGGATGTCGCGGTAGTAGCTCTCCATGAGCACGTTCCGCACCTGGTCGATCACCCGCACGGGGTCGTCGCGCGGGCCCGGCGCGAGCGCCCCCGGGCGTTCGCGCCCACTCGTGACGCCGAGGCCGAGCGCGAACGCGCCTGCGAGCAGGAGCGCCGCGCCTGCGATGGCCACTTTGCGTCTCATCGCGCCGCCAGCGCAGTATACGGACGGCCCGGCGAGCGTCCGGGACTAGATCTTGAGGAAGCGCCGGAGCGTGATCGCCGAGCCCATCGCACCGACGAGCAGGCTGACGCCGACGACCAGGAGCGCGATGAGCGAGAAGCTCCACGCCTCCGCTTCGCTTCCCGCCCGCTCGAGGAACGGGAGCGCGGGCAGCGCGAACTCTTTGCCGACGACGAGAAGGACGATCGCGATGATCGAGCCGATCAGGCCGCAGATCAGCCCCTCGAGCATGAACGGGCCGCGAACGAACCAGTTCGTCGCGCCGACGAGCTTCATCACCTCGATCTCGCGGCGGCGCGAGAAGATCGAGAGCCGGATCGTGTTCGCGATCAGGATCGTCGAGGCGGCGAGCAGGACGAGGCTTCCGACGAGCGAGCCCCACTTCACGACGTCGGCGAAGAGGAGCACCTTCTCGGTCGTCTTCTCCTTGTAGGTGACGGTGTCGACGCCGGGCGGCGGAGGATCGAGCCGGCCGGCGATCTCCCGGACCTGCTCGGCCTTCTTCGGCTTGATCGTGTACGAGGGCGGGAGCGGGTTCGAGGCGAGCCCGCGCGTAAGCTCGGGGTGCTTCTCGCGCATCTCGCGGAGCGCGTCCTCCTTGGAGACGAAGGTCATCGACTTCGTCTGCGGGAACTGGAGGGTCTGCGTGCGGACCGCCTCGATCTCCGCCGGCGTCGCGTCCTGCGAGAAGAACACCTTGACGACGACCTGGTTCTCGAGGTTCTCGCGCCACGAGTTCACGTACGAGCCGACCGCCAGGAAGAGGCCGAAGACGAACATCCCGATCAGGACGGCGATCGTCGCCGCCGCGGTCGTCGAGAGGTTGGCGGTAAGCGAGCGCATCGCCTCCGCGAGAAAGAGGCGCATCTGCTGGCTCATCGCTACCCGTAGCCTCCGCGGCGCTCATCCCGGATGACGGCGCCGTCGTCCAGCGCGATCACGCGCCGTCGCATCTTGTCGACCATCTCGCGGTCGTGGGTCGCCATGACGACCGTCGTTCCGGTCCGGTTGATCCGGTAGAGGAGCTGCATGATCCCGACCGACGTGTCGGGGTCGAGGTTTCCGGTCGGCTCGTCGCAGATAAGGAGCGGCGGGTGGTTCACGAACGCGCGCGCGATCGAGACGCGCTGCTGCTCGCCGCCCGAGAGCTCGTCCGGGTAGTGGCTCATCTTGCTCGCGAGGCCGACTAGCCCGAGCACCTCGGGCACCTTGGCCCGGATCCCCTTCGAGGACTCGCCCTGCACCTTCAGCGCGTACGCCACGTTCTCGAACGCGGTTCGGTTCGGCAGGAGCTTGAAGTCCTGGAACACGCAGCCGAGATTCCGGCGCAGCATGGGCACCTTCGAGCGCCTGAGGCGCGCGAGCTCGCGCCCGCCGACGATGATTCGCCCCTTCGTCGGCTCGAGCTCCTTGAGGAGCAGGCGGATCATCGTCGACTTCCCCGACCCGGAAGGACCGACGAGGAAGACGAACTCGCCCTTCTCGATCACGAGCGCGACGTCGCGGAGCGCGACGATGTTCGGCTCGTAGATCTTCGTGACCTCCTCGAAGACGATCATCGGCGCGCCGCCCGCGCGCTCGGCGGCGTCGGCCTCGATCGCCGCCGGGGCGGTGGTTGCGGGTGTTTCGACGCTCGTGTCCGTCACCGGGAGAAGCTGCGGCCCGAGCGGCCGCGCCGGGCTTGGGTCGTGCGAGTCGCCGAGTGTAACCGAAGCCGCGGATCGCTTCGACGGGAACCGCTATTTGCGGGAATCCGTCCCCGCTGCGCGGGCGAGCAGGTATGCGTGGACGAACTCATCGAGCCGCCCGTCCAGGACGCCGTGCGCGTTCCCGACCTCGACCCCGGTCCGGTGATCCTTGACGAGCTGGTACGGGTGGAGGACGTAGCTTCGGATCTGGCTCCCGAAGCCCGTGTCCAGCACCTGGCCGCGCTCGCGGGCGAGCTCGGCCTCGCGCTTCTCGAGCTCATGCTCGGCAAGGCGGCTCTTGAGGATCCGCATCGCCGTCTGGCGGTTCGAGAGCTGCGAGCGCTCGTTCTGGCACTGGACGACGATGCCCGTTGGGATGTGGGTGATCCGAACGGCCGAGTCTGTCTTGTTGACGTGCTGGCCGCCTGCGCCACTCGCCCGGTACGTGTCGATCCGGAGGTCGCCCTCGTCGATGTCGAGATCGACGTCGTCCGAGACGAGCGGGCTGACGATGACCTGGGCGAAGCTCGTGTGGCGGCGGTGCGCCTGGTCGAACGGGCTGAGGCGAACGAGGCGGTGGACGCCGCGTTCGGCTTTCAGCGTCCCGTACGCGTTCTCGCCGTGCACGGTGAACGTCGCCGACTTGAGGCCGGCCTCCTCTCCGGGTGACGCCTCCAGCAGCTCCGTGCGGAAGCCGCGGTCGGCCGCCCAGCGCAGGTACATGCGAAGCAGCATCTCGGTCCAGTCCTGCGCGTCGGTTCCGCCAGTTCCGGCGTGAATCGAGACGACCGCATCGCCCGCGTCGTACTCGCCGGTGAAGAGCGCATCCTCCTCGACCCGGTGGAGCTGGCGCTTGAGCACGGCGACCGCGGAGGCAACCTCGTCCAGCTCGCCGTCGTCGGACGCGAGCGCCGCGAGCTCGCCGAGATCGGCCGCCTCGCGCTCGAGCGCCTCGTACCGCTCGAGGCGGCGGCTCAGGCGCGCGTGCTCGGAGGAAACCTTCGCAGCGCGCGCCTGGTCGTCCCAGAAGCCGGGCGCGCCAAGCTCCTTCTCAAGCTCGGCCAGGCGCGCGCGCAGCGCGTCGGGGTCAAAGGTAATCACGGACCCAGGCGAGCTGGGTCCCGATCTCCTCCAATTCTCGCTCGACGGCGGCGCGCTCGGCCACGCACGGATGGTACCGGCGTCCGCGAACGGCGCCGACGCCTCCCCCGCGCGGCGCGAACGGAGGGGAATAGGACACGGCGCGGAAAGCCACGTACCGGAGTCCCGCAGGGCAGTCGCCCGGGGTCGCGCGGGCACGATCGAAGCGCAGGACGGCGCCGGCGCTGCCGGCGTTGCCCGGCGCGCTTCAGCGACGTGGGGATCGACGCCGTCCGACGCGAGTCGTCATGCCCGCCGTGAAGCGGCTGCGGGCTCGCGTCGCCGATCTAAGCGCCGTGGCACTTCTTGTACTTCTTGCCCGACCCGCACCAGCACGGGTCGTTGCGTCCGAGCTTCTCCTCTGCGGTCGCGACCCGCTGCTGTGCGACCGGCGCGCGGGCGGGTGGCGGCGCAGCGCCTCCGCCCACCGCTGCAGCGGTGCCGGCTCCGACCGCTCCGGCCGCGAGGGGCGCGCCGCCGGCTGCGTGAATCGCGTCGGCGCCCGCGAGCGACTCGTGCTCGTACACGAGGCCCCCGTCGCGGCCGTCGCCGGCCGCGGCCGGCTGAAGCTCCGCCGCCTCCTCGCGCTCGAGCTGGACGTGAAAGAGGTAGCGGAGCACCTCCTCGCGGATCGTCTGGGTCAGCTCCTGGAACAGCGCGTGCCCCTCGGCGCGGTATTCCGAGAGCGGGTCCTTCTGCGCCATCGCGCGCAGGTGGATCCCCTCACGGAGGTACTCCATCGCGTCGAGGTGCTCGCGCCACCGCGCGTCGACGACCTGGAGCAGCAGGTAGCGCTCCACCTCGCGCATGAGCTCCGAGCCGAGGTCTTCCTCCTTCTTCGCGTACGCGTCCCTGGCGTCGTCCTGGAAGTCCTCGATCAACTCGTCTCGCTCGAGACCGCGCATCTCGTCGAGCGTGATCTGCGGGTCGGGATAGAAGGAGCCCATCTCCTCGAGGAGACCCTGCAGGTCCCACTCCTCCTGGTAATCCGACTCCGTGTGCTGGTGGACGATTCCGTCCACGAGCTCGTCGATCCAGCCGAAGATGTCCCCCGAGAGGTCTTCCCCCTCGAGCACCTGCCGGCGCTGCGCGTAGATCACCTGCCGCTGCACGTTCATGACGTCGTCGTACTTGAGGACGTTCTTGCGCGAGACGAAGTTCTGTTCCTCGACCTTCTTTTGCGCGTTCTCGATCTGCTTCGAGAGGATCGAGGCCTCCATGGGCTCGTCTTCCGGCAGCTTGAAGCGCTCGATGATGTTGTAGATCCGGTCGCCGGCGAACAGCCGCACGAGCTCGTCTTCGGCGGAGAGGTAGAAGCGCGACTCGCCCGGGTCGCCCTGGCGGCCCGAGCGGCCGCGGAGCTGGTTGTCGATCCGGCGCGCCTCGTGCCGCTCCGTGCCGAGCACGTAAAGGCCGCCCAGCGCCGTGACGCCCTCGCCGAGCTTGATGTCGACGCCACGGCCGGCCATGTTCGTCGCGATCGTGACCGCGTGCTTCACGCCGGCGTCCTTGATGATCTCGGCCTCGCGCGCGTGTTCCTTCGCATTCAGGACGTTGTGCGGCACGCCGTTCCGCGTGAGTAGCTGCGAGAGGTGTTCCGACACCTCGACCGAGATCGTCCCCACGAGGACGGGCTGACCGACGTCGTGGCGCTCCTTGATGTCGCCGATGACCGCCCCGTACTTCGCGTCCTTCGTCTTGTAGATCAGGTCGTTCCGGTCGTCGCGGATCATCGGCTCGTTCGTGGGGATCTCGACTACGGAGAGGTCGTAGATCTCCTGGAATTCCTTCTCTTCCGTCTTCGCCGTCCCGGTCATCCCGGCGAGCTTGTCGTAGAGGCGGAAGTAGTTCTGGAGCGTGATCGTCGCGAGGGTGACGTGCTCCTCCTTGATCGGGACGCGCTCCTTCGCCTCGACGGCCTGGTGGAGGCCCTCCGACCACCGGCGGCCCTCCATGATGCGCCCCGTGAACTCGTCGACGATCTTCACCTCGCCGTCGATCACGACGTACTCGTCGTCGCGGTGGTACAGGGATTCCGCCTTGAGCGCCTGGATCAGGTGGTTGACGAGCTGCGCGTTGCGCGGGTCGTAGAGGTTCTCGATCCCGAGCGCCCGCTCCACCTTCTCGATCGCGGGCGCGAGCGGCGACACCGTCTTGAACTTCTCGTCGTAGATGTAGTCGAACCCCTCGTAGGCGTCTTCGCCCTTCGCGCCGATCTTCGCGGGCGTGCCCTGCAGCGTCTTCACGACGCGCGCGAAGTCGTAGTACGTCTTCGCGGCCGTCTCGGGCTCGCCCGAGATGATGAGCGGCGTGCGCGCCTCGTCGATCAGGATCGAGTCGACCTCGTCGACGATCCCGTACGTATGGCCGCGCTGGACGGTCGCGTCGAGCGACGTCGCCATGTTGTCGCGGAGGTAGTCGAACCCGAATTCCGAGTTCGTCCCGTACGTGATGTCGGCCGCGTACGCCTCCTTGCGCTCCGCGAACGGCATCAGGTTTCGGATGTACGCGGCGCGGAGGCCGAGCGCCTCGTAGACGGGCCCCATCCACTCGGTGTCGCGCTTCGCGAGGTAGTCGTTGACCGTGATGAGATGGACGTTCTGCCCCGTCAGCGCATTCAGGTAGAGCGGCATCGTGGCGACCAGGGTCTTCCCCTCGCCCGTCTTCATCTCGGCGATGTCGCCCTCGTGGAGGACGATCGCGCCCATCACCTGGACGTCGAAGTGGCGCATGCCGAGCGTCCGCCTGGCCGCCTCACGAACCGCGCCGTAGGCCTCGAAGAGGACGTCCTCGAGCGCTTCCCCGTTCTCGAGCCGCTGCTTGAACTCGGCTGTCTTCGCCGCAAGGTCCGCGTCCGAGAGCGCCGCGAAGTCGGGCTCGATCGACGTGACGTACTCGGCCTGCTCCTGGAGGCGCTTGAGCCGGCGCCCCTCGCCCATCCGAAGGACGCGCTCGAGCGCACCGTAGTTCTGCGGCATGACCCTAGGGTATCGGCTCGCCCGCGGCCTTCCGTGAGCGCTCGTCGAGCGCGCGCGGGCCCGTCCTGACGGCCCTAGAGCGGAAAGACGTCTACCTCCCAGCGCCGCTCGTCGAGTCGCGAGGCGCGCGCCACGTAGCTGTCGCCGTACGTCGCGGCGAGATCCTCGAGCACGGCGATCCGGTCGTCGGACGGGCGTCCGTCGATCGTGAGCACCGGATCGCCATCGTGGACCGCGAGCTCGATATCGTCGCCGGCGAGCGCCGTCGGGAGTTCCACGACGCTGGTTCGCCTCGCGCCGATCGCCCAGACGTCTCCGCCACGCCGGACGGCCTCGGCCCGGTACGGAGCGGGTAGCGACCCTTCGACCGCGTCCGCGAGGCGGTCGAGCGCCTCCTCCGGAACCGCCTCGTCGACGACGAGCCCACCCTCGGGGAGCGCGACGAAGTGGACGCTGTCACCGCGGATACCGGGGACCTCCGCCGCCGCGACGACGTCCCACTCGCGGGCGCGGTGCGCGCCGTGAATCACCGCGAGGTCGGAGATCGGCTGCGTCAGGCGCTTGAGGAAACCGGCGACGTCGCGGGGCTCGTCCGCTTCGGGCTCATCGTGCAACGGCTCCGTCGGCTCGCCCGAGAGCGAGAGGCCGGCTTCCCGGGCCAGCCGCTCGTTCAGCGTCTCCGCGTCTCGCCGCCAGAACGGCACGGTCACTCGGACGTTGCTAGGCGACCTGCGGTTCGATGAGCCCGTACCGGCCGTCCCGTCGGCGGTAGAGGACGTTTACGTCACCCGTCTCGGCGTTCTGAAACACGAAGAAGTCGTGACCGATCAGCTCGAGCTGGAGAACCGCCTCCTCGGGGCTCATCGGCTTCACCGCGAACTGTTTCGTCTTCACGATCATGGGCTCCTCGCGGTCGACGGCCGTCCGTACGTCGAACGCCTCGCCGTGGTTTCGACTCGGGCCGCGCCGTCGCTTGGCGCGCAGCCGGCTTGCCTGACGCTCGAGCTTGTCGACCAGCATGTCGATCGACGCCTTCATGTCCGGGGAGCTCTCACGCGCGCGAAGGACGGGCCCCTTCGTCCAGATGGTCGCCTCCGCGATCTGCCTGGCGCCGATGGACGGGTTTCGCTCCGCCGCGAGCTCCAGCTCGACGCGCGCCGAGTCGTTCAGGTGCTTCTCGAGCTTGCCGAGCTTCTTCTGGGCGTAGTCCTTGAGGGCTGGGCTCAGCTCGACGTTCTTCCCCTTGACCTGAAGCCTCACGGAAGCCTCCTCGTCGATTTCGAGACCGCGAGCGGAGCGTACCCCAATCGGTCTCCAGCTGGATCATGCTGCCGTTCGGACGACCCGCGCGAACGTCACGACGTCGACGGACCGGGCGCCCGCGCGCCGGAGCGCGCTCGCCGCCGCGGCGACCGTCGCGCCGGTCGTGTAGACATCGTCGACGAGAACGAGCTCGCGTGGCGCGTCGCCCACCGCCGCGAACGAGCCGCGCACGTTCGCCCGCCGCTCGGCGCGGGAGAGGCCGCGCTGGCGCCTCGCGTGGCCGGCGCGCCGAAGCGCGACGACGACCGGAACATCCCAGCGGCGCCCGAGCTCGTGCGCGAGCGCCTCGGCCGTGTTCTCGCCCCGCCAGAGCATCCGTTCGCGATCGCCCGGGACGAACGCAAGCGCGTCGGCGTTCGGCCGCGCAACGTGTGCCTCGACGAGCGCGCCGGTCTCGCGCGCGAGCCCGCGCACGCCGCGCTCCTTCCACGCGGCGACGAGTGCGCGGGCAGGAGCCTCGTACGCGACCGCCGCTCGCGCACTCGTGAACGCGAGCCGTCGTCCCGCGCACTCCGCGCAGCGCTCGACGGGCCAGGCGGTCGGCGCGCCGCAGCGCGCGCAGAGCGGCGCCCGAACGACGACGAGCCGCTCGCGGCACCGCGCACAGAAGAGCGTCTCGCCGGAGCCGCAGCTCACGCATCGCGACGGAAGCAAAAGATCGAGCGTTCGCGCCAGGCTCACCGAACGAACGTAGGCCGTCAGGTCGCACGGAATCGCGCGCTACGTGCCGTTTCCGGCGCTTGATTGCTGATATTTGCATCGCTTCGGTCGGCGCGCAGCCGGCCGGCCGACTCGCGTTCTAGCGCGACGCGGGGTACCGAACGACGCTATCGGCGAGCTTCGAGGCGTCTCCGAAGATCCCCGCTACGGCGAGGCCCTCCTCGGGCACGACACTTCCGGGGAGGAGCGCGGCGCGGCGGATGGCGGCCTCGCGACCGACGTGGCAGTCCGCGCCGATCACGGCCGGCCCGCGGATCTGCGCCCCCGCCTCGACCTCGACGTTCCGGCCCAAGACGACGGGCGCATCGACCTGCGCCGCGGCGTTCAGCCGGCACCCGTCCTCGGCCCAGATCCCGGGCGCGATCTCTTCGCCCGGGATCTCGACCCGGACGTGCCCGAGCACCGCGTCGAGGATCCCGTTTCGAAGCGCGTCGAGGTCGCCGATGTCGTTCCAGTACGACATGGTCGTGTAGGCGTACACGGGCTCGCCGGCCGCGACGAGACTCGGCCACACCTGCGTCCCGAAGTCGTAGAACGTGTCGGGGGGAATGCGCTCGAGGAGCTCCGGCTCGATCACGTAGACGCCGCAGTTGGCGAGATCCGAGCGCGCCTCGTCTCGGTTCGGCTTCTCCTGGAACCCGCGGACGCGAGTGTCCCGGTCGAGGATGACGACGCCGTACGACGAGGGATCGGGGACGGGCTTCACGGCGAGCGTCGCGAGGGCGTTCGAGCGACGGTGGTGCCCGAGGAGCGCGGTCACGTCGATGTCGTGGAGACCGTCGCCGGACGTCACGAGGATCGTCTCGCCTTCCCAGAAGTCCTCGAGCTTCTTCGTCCCGCCTGCGGTTCCGAGCAAGTCGGGCTCGTGCGACCACCGGATCTCCATGTCGAGCGCGGAGCCGTCCCCGAAGTAGCGCTGGATCATCTCCGGTGCTGCGTGGAGGTTGACCCCGACCTCGCGGATCTCGTGCCTGTGCAGGAGATTCAGCAGATGGTGGAGGACGGGCCGGTTCGCGATCGGCATCATCGGCTTCGGAAGGAAGTCGGTGAGCGGGCGGAGCCTCGTGCCGAGGCCCGCCGCCATGATCATCGCCTTCACGCCGGGCTTCCCGCTTCGTGGAGATCGCGGCTGAGCGGGAGCGTCTCGTCGTACGGCGGACGGTGCACGCCTCGTTCCGTGACGATCGCGCTGATCAGCGCGGCCGGAGTCACGTCGAACGCCGGATTCCGAGCGGGGAAGTGCTCCGTGACTTCGCGGGCGTCACGCTCCTCGATCGGTATCTCGGCGCCCGTCGGGGTCGCGAGGTCGACCGTCGAGGTGGGCGCGACCACGTAGAACGGAATCGTGTGGTGCGCTGCGAGCACGGCGAGGGCGTACGTCCCGATCTTGTTCGCGGTGTCGCCGTTCGCCGCGATGCGATCGGCGCCGGTCAGCACGTGCGTGACCTCGCCGCGCGCCATCATCGCCGCCGCGGCGGCGTCGGCGATCACCCCGTGCGGGATTCCGGCCCGCTCGAGCTCCCATGCCGTCAGGCGGCTTCCCTGGAGGAGCGGGCGCGTCTCGTCGACGAGCACGTACTCGAGGCGGCCGCGGGCGTACGCGGCGCGAAGCGCGCCGAGTGCGGTCCCGTAGCCGCCCGTCGCGAGGCCGCCCGTGTTGCAGTGCGTGAGCGCCCGCGCACCGCGCTCGAGCAACTCGGCGGCGTGCTCGCCCATCCGGTGGCAGCGGTCGACCTCGCGGCGGTGAATCTCGCGTGCCCGTTCGGCGAGCACGTGGGGCTCGCGGGGAAGGTTGCGGAGCTCGCCGATCGCCCACGCGAGGTTGACCGCGGTCGGCCGGGACGCGAGGAGGACGCGCGCCGCCTCGTCGAGGTTCTCTCCGCGCGCCGCCGCGAGCGCGTACCCGTACGCAGCGGCGATCCCGATCGCGGGCGCGCCCCGCACGGCGAGCGTCCGGATCGCCTCGGCGACGTCGCCCGACGTCCGGCACTCGAGCTCGACCTCCTCGCCGGGGAGGCGCCGCTGGTCGAGGAAGACGACGCAGTCTGCCTCGAGCCTCAGTATTGCCTCGGGGTTCAGGTCCCCGAGGTCTATGTGCCTTCGTCCCACGAGGCCAGGTAGCGGGCCTGCTCCTCGGTGAGGCGATCGATCTCGACGCCCATCGTCTCGAGCTTCAGCCGGGCGATCTCGCGGTCGATCTCGGCCGGGACGTCGTACACGCGCCGCTCGAGCTCAGGGCCGTGGTTCACAACGAACTCGGCCGAGAGGGCCTGGTTCGCGAAGGACATGTCCATGACGGCGGCCGGATGGCCCTCGGCCGCGGCAAGATTGACGAGCCGGCCGTCCGCGATCAGGTAGAGCCGCCGTCCGTCGCGAAGTTCGAACTCCTCGACGTTCGGCCGCGCCGCGCGTCGTGCCAGCGCAAGCTCCTCGAGCGCCGGGATGTCGATCTCCACGTTGAAATGACCCGTGTTCGAGAGGATCGCGCCGTCCTTCATCCGCTCGATCGCGGCTCGGGAGACGACGTTCTTGTCGCCCGTAGCCGTGCAGAACACGTCGCCGACCTCGGCCGCACGCTCCATCGGGAGCACCTCGTAGCCGTCCATGACCGCCTCGAGCGCGCGAAGCGGATCGACCTCGGTCACGATCACGTGGGCGCCCATTCCGCGCGCGCGCATCGCGACGCCGCGCCCGGTCCAGCCGTAGCCCGAGACCACGAAGCGTCGACCCGCGAGGAGGAGGTTCGTCGCCCGGACGATCCCGTCGATCGTCGACTGGCCGGTCCCGTACCGGTTGTCGAAGAGGTGCTTCGTGTTCGCCTCGTTCACGGCGATGATCGGAAAGCCGAGGTCGCCCTGGGCCTCGAGCGCCTTCAGGCGGATGACGCCGGTGGTCGTCTCCTCCATCCCGCCGACGATCTCGTCGAGCTGGTCCCGGCGCTCCTTGTGGAGGACGCCGATCACGTCGGCGCCGTCGTCCATCGTGAGCTGCGGGTGGTGGTCGACCGCCGCGTGGATGTGCGAGTAGTAGGTGTCCTCGTCCTCGCCGCGGATCGCGAAGACCGGGATGCCGTACTCTGCGACGAGCGCGGCCGCGACGTCGTCCTGCGTCGAGAGCGGATTCGACGCGCAGAGGACAAGATCCGCGCCTGCGGCCTTCAGCGTGCGCGCGAGGTTCGCGGTCTCGCTCGTCACGTGCAGGCACGCCGACATCCGGTAGCCGGCGAGCGGCTGCTCTCGCTCGAAGCGCTCGCGAATCGCCGCGAGCACCGGCATCTGCCGGTCGGCCCAGGCGATCCGGGCGACCCCCTCGACGGCGAGGGCGAGATCCTTGACGTCGTGCCGGGGAGCGGTCGTCGCCATGCCGCGCGGCATCTTATCGGCCCGACCGCGCGCGGCCCCTCGGGCGAAGGGAGCCCTTTCGCTACGCGGGCGGTTGCGCGCGGCCGTACCGGTCTTCGAGGCGGACGACGTCGTCGAGCTCGGGCGTCGACGTCTCGAGGACGACCGTGTCCTCCAGGGCGTGCCAGCGGTGCACGACGCCCGGCGCGAGGCGAAACGCGCGGCCCGGGCCGACCACCTCCCGGTCGACCGGCCCGCCGGGGTCGCCGATCTCGAGCTCGATCCGGCCCTCGTGGACGTAGATGACCTCGTCCTTTCGACGGTGGAACTGGAGGCTCAGCTCCTCGCCCGCGCGGATGAAGAGCACCTTGCCGCAGTAGCGGTCGGTGAGGGCGTAGACGATCTCGTATCCCCACGGCTTGTCGACCCGCCGGACGTCGCTCGCGAAGCGGTCGAGGTCGACGAGGTTCGGCGAGTCGGTCATCGGCCGGCCGCGACGAGCGGGGGAGTCCAGCCCGGGTGAGCGGCGAAGAACTCCTCCGCACGGCGGAGGTCCTTCGGCGTGTTGACGGTGAGCCAGACACCCTCGTGGCGGAACGCGCGCAATCGACCTTCGGCGGCGAGCTCCGGAAAGGTGGTCGCCTCGTGGTCTCCCCGCTCGGGCAGGCGCTCAATCGCCTCGTCGTCGAAGACGTACAGCCCCGCGTTCACCCAGTGGGGAAGCCGCGGCGCCTCGCGGAACGCGGCGACCCGGTCTCCCTCGAGTTCGACGACGCCGAACGCGGACGGCATGGGCGCGACGACGATCGTCGCCACCCCGCCCCGCTCTCGGTGAAACGAGACGAGCGCGTCCGGATCCACGTCGATGATCTCGTCGCCGTTCAGCGCGAAGACCGGGCCCCGCTCGCGCCTCGCGGAGGCGGCCAGCCGCAGGCCGCCGCCTCGACCTAACGGCTCCCGCTCACCGACCGGGACGATCTCGGCGCCGAGCCCGGCAAGCTCCGACGCGAAGAGCCTCTCCTGGCCCGCCGCGCACGCGACGAGGACTCGCTCGACGCCGGCGGCCGTGAGTCGCGCGACCGCGTAGGCCGCGAGCGGGTGCCCGCCGACGGGCACGAGCGGCTTCGGGAGCCCGCGCGTGGCGTCGCCGAGCCGCTCGGCTTTGCCGCCGGCGAGCAGAAGCGCCTCCATCAGGCGCGGAGGTCCGGCTCTCGCTCCGACGTCTGGGGAACGGCGTCAAGAGGGGAGGCCGGGCGGCCGATCCCCTCGTACAGGAAGCCGGCCGCGCGAGCCGCGCCGGGGTCGAGCATGTTGCGCCCGTCGACGATGAGCGGCGTTCGCATCGCGTCGCGGCGCTCCGCGGACGCGAGGTCGCGCAGCTCGCTCCACTCGGTCACGATCACGGCCGCGTCAGCGTCCTTCACCGCTTCGTCCATCCGCTCGACGAGCTCGACGCCGCGCAGCTGCGAGCGGGCGTCCTCGAGCGCAACGGGATCCCACGCGCGCACGCGCGCCCCCTCGGCGAGGAGGCGCGACGCGAGAACGAGGCTCGACGCCTCGCGGAGGTCGTTCGTGTTCGGCTTGAAGGCGAGCCCGAGCAGCGCCACCGTCTTGCCGCGCAGCGCACCGAGATGCTTCTCGAGCTTTCCGATCACGCGCCGCTTCTGGAGTTCGTTGACCTCGATCACCGCGTTCAGGAGCTGGAAGTGGTAGCCCGAGTTCCCGGCCAGCTGCTTGAGCGCCTGAACGTCTTTCGGGAAGCACGACCCGCCGTACCCGAGCCCGGCACGGAGGAAGTAGGGACCAAGACGGTGGTCGAGCCCCATTCCGCGCGCGACGTCGACGACGTCCGCGCCCGTGACCTCGCAGACGTTCGCGATCTCGTTGATGAAGCTGATCCGCGTCGCGAGGAACGCGTTCGACGCGAGCTTGATCATCTCCGCGGACGCGATGTCGGTCCGCACGACCGGCGCCCCAAGCGGCTCGTAGAGGGCCGCGACCGCGTCGCCGTCGTCGGTCGTGAAGCTTCCGATCACGACCCGGTCCGGGTGGATGAAGTTCTCGACGGCGGTTCCCTCGGCGAGGAACTCCGGATTCGAGACGTAGCCGACGTGCGCGAGGCCGCGTGAGTCGAGCTCCTCCCGCACCTTCTCCCCCGTCCCGACGGGGACGGTGCTCTTCATGATGAGGATCGCGCGCTCGTCGAAGTCCGGAAGCTCGTCGAGCACCTGCCAGACGGCGGAGAGATCGGCATCGCCCGAGTACGTCGACGGCGTCCCGACGCAGACGAACGCGAGGCGAGCGTCACGGAAGACGTCCTCGATCGCGAGCGTGTAGCGAAGGCGGTCGCGGTTCCGGGCGAGCAGCTCGTCGAGCCCCGGCTCGTAAATCGGGATCCGTGCCGCCTCGAGCGCGGCGATCCGGTCGGGGACGACGTCCCGCACGGTGACCGCGTGCCCGAGCTCGGCGAAGCACGCCGCGGTGACGAGCCCGACCCAGCCCGCGCCGATGACCCCGATCGGCTCCCGTTGCATCCTCGGATTGTAGGGGCCGGTCGCGAGCGGCTCCGCGTGCGGCCGAGCCTAGGCCTTCGGCGGCTTCAAGCCCTTCGCGATCGCGAGCATCGTCTCGTTCGAGAGGGCGTTCAGGAGCGTGTTCACGACCCAGTACGCGGCCCCGTTCGCTTCGAAGGCGACCATGTGCAGGTTGGGGCCGTTGAAGTACAGGCGGTACTCGCGTCCCCCCATTTTGCGAACGAGCGTCGGCCCCTCGAGGATTGGTGCGTCGGTCCAGCTCGTCTGCTGGATGCCCCAGTAGTCGGTTCCGAACGGGCCGTTGTAGACGATGCGAAGCCCCTTGTGCTCGGGGGTGAGGCGGTAGAGCCGGACGCCCTCGAGCGTCGAGAGCGAGGAGTTCGATTCGCGGACGGTCGGCACGAGGAGCGGGAAGCCCGCGCGCCGCTGCTGGCGGCGGATCAAGGGCGCGAGCGACGCGGGGTCGGTGACGACGCGAGGAGGCCTGTGTACCGGCGTCGTGTCGCGCGGAACGGGGGCGAGCGTCCCCTGGAACGTCTTCCCGACGACGACCCGGAGCATCGTCGCTAGCTCGGCGCCCGGCGGCGCCTCGACCGCCTCGGCATCGCCGAAGAGCTTCACCATGTCGCGTGCCGCCGCGGCGGCTCCCTGCACGCCGCGGTCGTAGAGCACCTGGGTCTCGAAGTACTCGAAGGTGTCGGCATTGCCGCCCGAGACCGCCTTGTAGCCGCGCTGCTGGAGGAGGTACGCCGCGTCGTCCGCGGAGTTCGCGACGCCGTTCCCGTTCCGCACCTCGACGGTTACGCGGGAGGCGGGCGGCCCCTGGCTGCGCGAGCGCGGCCGACCGCCCGTCGCGACCGCCGCCGCCTTGACGGGGGCCTCGGGGTCGGGGTTCATGAAGGCGTCCACCGCCCGCTCGATCTCGGACTCGGGCGCCGAGAGCGCGAAGAACGAGTTCTGCGTGAGCGTCTCGGGCGCGATCCGGACCTGGAACAGGTTGCCGCTCGGGAGCTCGTAGGCGAGCTTCGCGTACCGGATGACCGTCTCGATGTCGAGCGGCTTCGACCCCCCCGCTCCGATCGTGACATTGCTCTTGATCACGTTCACGATCCCGGGCAACTCCTGGACTGCGGAGAACCCGCTCAGCTGGTGCTTGATCGCCTTCACGAACTCCTGCTGGCGAGCGTTTCGGTAGAAGTCGTTGTCGGTGTGCCGGTAGCGCACGTACGCGAGCGCGTCGCCGCCGTTCAGCCGCTGGTAGCCCGGGCGGAGGTCGATCGCCGAGTACGTCTGACCCGGCCCGAGTCCCTCGTTGTCGTTGAAGTAGCGGCGGTCGACGTCCATGTACACGCCGCCGAGCTGGTTCACGATCTTGATGAACCCGCGCATGTCGACCGTGATGAAGTAGTTGATCGGGATCCCGGTGAGCCCGCGGACGGTCTGGATCGTTCCGCGCGGGCCGCACGACGTGAACGCTTCGTTGATCTTCCCGAGACGCGGCGCGCTCGCCTTGCAGCCCGCGATCTCGACGAGGAGGTCGCGCGGGAACGAAAGCATCGAGATCGTCCTCAAACGGGGGTCGGCACGGATCAGCATGATCGTGTCGGAGCGCGTCTCGAGCACCCGCTCGGGGCCCATGCGGCGGTCGTAGCCGATCACGATCGCGACCGCGGGCTGGTTCGGAAGCGGCGCGTCGAGGGCCTGCTGCGCGAGGCGCTCGGCCGGCGTCGACGGCGCGGTCGCGGCGAGGCTGTGCTCCCACCAGAGCCAGACACCGCCCGCGAGGCCGCCCGCCACGACGAGCACCGCCGCGACGAGCCACGCAACGACCTTCCCGACAAGGCGAAACGGGCTCCGCCTCGGCGGCCCGTACCGCGTCACATGCGTGAGCGGGCCGGGCGGGAGAACCGGGGCGCCGTCCGTCGTCCCGTTCGTCGAGCCTCTCTTCAGAGTGGTTCGCATGAGGAAGGTTCGCCCCGGGGGATGCGGGAGGATAGCGAAGCGGACGGCGCCTACTTCGTCGAGCCGACGGGCGTTCCTGGGCGGCGTGCCGACCGCACCGGCGGGTCGTGACCCGACCCTAGACGGGCGCGCGAGCGCGCTCGTACGCAAGGTTCGGCCCGAGCCAGCGCTCGACCTCGTCCACGGAGAGGCGCTTGCGAGCGGCGTAGTCCTCGACCTGGTCGCGCCCGATCCGCCCGACCGTGAAGTAGCGCGCGGCCGGGTGGGCGAGGTAGAGGCCGCTGACGCTCGCGGGCGGAACCATCGCGAACGTCTCGGTGAGCGCGAGCCCGACCCGGCCCGCGTCGAGGAGCTCGAAGAGCTTCGCCTTCTCGGAGTGGTCGGGGCAGGCCGGATAGCCGAACGCGGGCCGGATCCCGCGGAACCGCTCGGCGATCAGCTCCTCCGTCGGAAGCGGCGACCCGGTCTCGTACCACTCCCGGCGGGCCCGCTCGTGCAGGAGCTCGGCGAAGGCCTCTGCCAGCCGGTCGTCCAGCGCCTTGGCCATGATCGAGCGGTACGGGTCGTTCTCGTTCTCGAAGCGCGCCGCGAGCTCGTCCGCCCCGTGCACGCCGACGGCGAAGGCGCCCACGTGGTCGCCCGAGGGGTCGACGTAGTCGGCGAGGCACCGGTTGGGGCGCCCGTCGCCATGGTCGACCTGCTGGCGCAGCATCGCGAACGTGGGTCCGCCCTCGAGGACGACGTCGTCGCCCTCCGCATGGGCCGGCCAGAAGCCGTAGACGCCGCGCGCGACGAGCGACCCGTCCCGCACGATCTCGTCGAGAAGGTCGTTTGCGTGCTCGTACAGCTCGCGCGCGGCCGGCCCCTTCTCGGGGTCGTCGAGGAGCTTCGGGAACTTCCCTTTGAGCTCCCAGGCGTGGAAAAAGAACTGCCAGTCGATGTAGTCGCGAAGCGCGGCGACGTCGGGCTCGACGATGCGGGCGCCGACGAACTCGGGGACGGGGAGGTCGTCGAACGGGACGCGCTCGCGCCGCTCTCGAGCGGCGGCCAGCGGCAGGAGCGGCCTCCGCTCGCGCTCGCCGTGCAGACCGCGCAGGCGCTCCTGGTCGGCCCGGTTCTCCGAATCCAGCGCGGCGCGGCGCTCGCCGTCGAGGAGGCTGGAGACGACCGCGACGACCCGGGACGCATCGAGGACGTGGACGGTCGGCTGGCTGTACGCGGGCGCGATCTTCACCGCCGTGTGCTGCCTCGACGTCGTTGCGCCGCCGATCAGGAGCGGGAGCGTCATCCCGCGGCGCTCCATCTCCTCGGCGACGTGCACCATCTCGTCGAGTGAAGGTGTGATTAGCCCCGAAAGGCCCACGACGTCGCAGCCCTCCGCTTCCGCCGTGTCGAGGATCCGGTCGGCCGGCACCATGACGCCGAGGTCGAAGACCTTGTAGTTGTTGCAGCCAAGGACGACCGCGACGATGTTCTTGCCGATGTCGTGGACGTCGCCCTTCACCGTCGCGACGACGACGCGGCCCTGGCCGCGCCCGTTTCCCGACGCCTTCTCCGCCTCCATGAACGGCTCCAGGTAGGCGACCGCGCGCTTCATCGCGCGCGCGCTCTTCACGACCTGCGGCAGGAACATCTTCCCCGAGCCGAACAGGTCGCCGACGATCTCCATCCCGCGCATGAGCGGTCCCTCGATCACGTCGAGCGGCCTCGCGACGGCCCGGCGCGCCTCCTCGGTATCCGCCTCGATCCAGTCGACGATTCCGTGCACGAGCGCGTGTGCGAGTCGATCCTCCACCGGCGCTTCGCGCCACGAGAGATCGAGCTCCCGCTTCGTCCCTTCGCCGCGGACCTGCTCGGCGAACGCGACCATCCGCTCGGTCGCGTCGGGGCGCCGATTGAAGACGATGTCCTCCACGTGCTCCAGGAGGTCCGACGGTATGTCCTCGTAGACGACGAGCTGGCCCGCGTTGACGATCCCCATGTCGAGGCCGGCCGCGATCGCGTGGTAGAGGAACGCCGAGTGAATCGCCTCGCGTACGACGTCGTTCCCGCGAAACGAGAACGACAGGTTGGAGATTCCGCCTGACACCTTCGATCCGGGGCAGCGCTCCTTGATGAGCGGGATCGACTCGATGAACGCCTGGCCGAAGTCGGCGTGCTCCTCGATCCCCGTCGCGATCGCGAGGATGTTCGGATCGAACACGATGTCCTCGGGCGCGACCCCGGCCTGCTCGGTCAGGAGGTCGTAGGCGCGGCCACAGATCGCGACCTTCCGCTCGACCGTCTCCGCCTGGCCTTCCTCGTCGAAGGCCATGACGACGAGCGCGGCGCCGAAGCGGCGCGCCTCGCGGGCTTTCGTGAGGAAGTCGTCCTCGCCCTCCTTGAGGCTGAGCGAGTTCACGATCGCCTTCCCCTGAACGCAGCGCAGGCCCGCCTGGACGACCGACCACCGTGAGCTGTCGATCATCACCGGCAGGCGCGCAACCTCGGGCTCCGTCGCGATCACGTTGAGGAACGTCGTCATCGCGCGCTCGGAGTCGAGGAGGTCGGCGTCCATGTTCACGTCGAGCACGTTCGCACCCCCGCGCACCTGCTCGACCGCGACGTCGACCGCGCCCTGGTAGTCGCCCGCCTCGATCAGGCGGCGGAAGCGGGCCGAGCCGGTGACGTTCGTCCGCTCGCCGATCATCACGAAGTTCGCCCCCTCGAAGAGCTCGAACGGCTCGAGGCCGCTGAAGCGGCTCGCCCGGCGGCGCTCCGGGAGACGGCGCGGGGGAAGCCCCGCGACGGCGGTCGCGATCGCGCGCGTGTGTTCTGGCGTCGTGCCGCAGCAGCCGCCGACGACGTTCACGAGCCCGTCGAGCGCGAAGTCCCGCAGGAGGCCGCTCGTCAGCTCGGGCTGCTCGTCGTAGCCGCCGAACGCGTTCGGGAGGCCTGCGTTCGGGTGGCAGCTCGTGTACGTGTCGGCGAGCCGCGACAGCTCCTCCACATGGGGGCGCATCTCGCGCGCCCCGAGCGAGCAGTTGACGCCGACGATCAGCGGGCGCGCGTGCTGGAGCGACGTCCAGGCCGCCTCGAGCGTCTGTCCCGAGAGCGTCCGCCCGCTGAGGTCGACGATCGTGAGCGAGAGCCAGAGCGGGAGCTCGGGCGCCTCTTCTTGCGCCGCGACGATCGCGGCCTTCGCGTTCAGCGTGTCGAAGATCGTCTCCACGAGGAGGAGGTCGGCGCCGCCGTCGCGGAGGCCCTGAATCTGCTCCGCATACGCGTCGCGGACCTGGCCGAACGTGACGTTCCGGAAGGCCGGGTCGTCGACGCGCGGCGAGATGGAGAGCGTCTGGTTGAGCGGCCCCACGGAGCCGGCGACGAAGCGGCCGCCCGCTTCGTCGGCCGCCTGGCGGGCGAGCTCGGCACCCGCCCGGTTGATCTCGTAGACGGCGTGCTCGAGCCCGTAGTCGGCCTGCCCGATCGACGTCGCGGTAAAGGTGTTCGTCGTGGTGACGTCGGCGCCCGCCGCGAGGTAGGCGCGGTGGATCTCGAGGACGACGTCGGGCCGCGTGAGGTTGAGGACGTCGGGATCGCCTGTGACGTCGTGCGGGTGGTCGACGAAGCGCTCGCCGCGGTAGTCCCCGGCCGTCAGCCCCTGACGCTGGAGCATCGTCCCCCAGGCCCCGTCGAGGACGACGATCCGCTCCTCGAGGAGCGCGCGTAGACGGGCCTCCGCCGATGTCGACGTCATGGTTGCCACGCTCGCATTCTGCCCGCCGGCGCGTGAACGGCCCGGTCCAGGTTGTTTGCCGGCGAGCGTCAACGCCACGCGTTCGGGCGGCAGTTCTCCGGACGCCGGACGCCGCGGTCAGGCGCGGCCGGCGACGGCGATCTTGTTCTCGGCGTGGCGGAGCCGCTGCTCCAGCTGCCAGCGGTCCAGCCCTTCCTCGCCCGCGTCCGCGCGCTCGACGAGCGCGCGCGCCTCCTCGACCTCGCGACGCGCCTGCTCGACGTCGATCTCCTCCGCGCGCACCGCATCGTCGACGAGCACGATCGCGCGGTCGCGCTGCACCTTGAAGTACCCGGGTCCGGCCGCGAAGCTCTGCCATTCGTCTCCGGAACGGATGCGAATCTCGCCGGCCCGGAGCATCGCGACGAGCGGCGCATGCCGGGCCAGGACGCCGATCTCCCCCGCCGCGCCGGGCACGACGATCCGCTCCGCCTCGCCCTCGAAGACGGCACCCTCGGGGGTCACGACGGAGAGCGAAAACGTGCGCGCGTCGCCGTTCGCCACTGGCAGCTAAACGGCGGCCGGCTCGGGCTCTGCCTCGGCCTCCGCTTCCGGTTCTTCCTGGCGCTCCTCGGCGGGCGCCTCGTCGCGCTCCTCGCCCGCGAGCTCGCGGCCTCGCTCGACCGCCTCCTCGATCGTCCCGACCATGTAGAAGGCGCCCTCGGGGAGCTCGTCGTGCTTGCCCTCGATGATCTCGGCGAACCCGCGCACCGTGTCCTCGAGGCGGACGTACTTGCCGGGCGAGCCGGTGAACGCCTCCGCCACGAAGAACGGCTGCGTGAGGAAGCGCTGGATCTTTCGAGCTCGCTGGACGACCAGCTTGTCCTCGTCCGAGAGCTCCTCCATCCCGAGGATGGCGATGATGTCCTGGAGCTCCTTGTAGCGCTGGAGGATCTCCTGGACAGCCGTCGCGGTGCGGTAGTGGTCCTCGCCGACGATGTCCGCCTGCAGCGCGCGCGAGAACGAGTCGAGCGGATCGACGGCCGGGTAGAGCCCCTGCTCCGTCAAGGCGCGCGAGAGCACGGTGGTCGCGTCGAGGTGGGCGAACGTGTTCGCGGGGGCTGGGTCGGTGAGGTCGTCGGCGGGCACGTAGATCGCCTGCACCGACGTCACCGAGCCCCTGCGCGTCGACGTGATCCGCTCCTGGAGCTGACCCATCTCGGTCGCGAGCGTCGGCTGGTAGCCGACCGCCGAGGGCATCCGGCCAAGAAGCGCGGAGACCTCGGACCCCGCCTGGACGAAGCGGAAGATGTTGTCGATGAAGAGGAGCACGTCCTGACCTTGCTCGCGGAAGTACTCGGCCATCGTGAGCCCCGTCAGGCCGACGCGGAGGCGCGCGCCAGGCGGCTCGTTCATCTGCCCGAAGACGAGCGCGGTCTTGTCGATCACGCCCGACTCGGTCATCTCGAGCCAGAGGTCGTTCCCCTCACGCGTCCGCTCACCGACTCCCGAGAACACGGAGAGGCCCTCGTGCTCCTCCGCGATGTTCCGGATCAGCTCCTGGATGAGGACCGTCTTCCCGACGCCCGCGCCGCCGAACAGGCCGACCTTCCCGCCCTTCACGTACGGGGCGAGCAGGTCGATCACCTTGATCCCGGTCTCGAAGACCTCGATGCGGGGGACGAGGTCCTCGAAGGCCGGCGCCTCCCGATGAATCGGCCACTCCTCCTCGGCCTTGACCTCCTCCGTCTTCTCGTCGATCGGCTTCCCGAGGACGTTGAAGATCCGTCCGAGCGTCGCCTCGCCGACCGGAACGCTGATGGGGGCGCTCGTGTCCTCGACCTCGACGCCGCGCGCGAGCCCGTCCGTCGAGTCCATCGCGACGGCGCGGACGCGGTCGTTCCCGAGGTGCTGCTGAACCTCAGCGATCAGATCGACGGCGGGGCGGCCGTCCTGAGCGGGCACCTGGACCCGAAGCGCGTGATAGATCTCCGGGAGGTCACCAGCGAAGGCGACGTCGATGACGACGCCCCTGATCTCGACGATCCTGCCGACGTTCGCGTTTCCTTCGCGCATGCGGGCTCCTGGCTCGGGGTCCGCAGGCGAGTCTATACGGCGGAAGCTCGCAGACCCCGCGACTAGACCGGAACCCCGATCCGGCGCGGCGGCGCGGGGACGCGACCGTCTTCGCCGCCACGGGGAAGACGGCGAAGGTCGCCGAAGTCGTCCTCGGGAAGGACGGCGACGTCGGTCGGCGCTGTCGGCGAGCGCTGCTCGGGCCCTCCGCCGATCGCCGCTCCGAGCGCGCTGAATCCGATTGCGAGCGCGACTACGGCCGCGATAGCGGCAAGCCGCGCAACCGGGCGAACGGGCCGCCTCGGCAGCTCGAGCCGCCGGCTCGGCGGCACGAGCGGCGCGGCACGCACGAGCTCGGTCGCGGCCTCGATCTCCGCGACGGCGGCCGCGCAGCGTGCGCATGCTCCGAGGTGCCGGCCGAGCGCCGCCGACTCGAGCTCCGAGAGCCCGCCGTCGAGCCGAAGCGACGCGAGCTCGAGGGCGCGGTCACACGGGAGGGGCTGTGGAAACCGGCTTGCGACCACCGTATTGAGTCTGACGAACGCTACCCGAGGGGGTTAGGCGGTAGCTTCCGTCGTGCGGGCCGCCTCGGCGAGGCGCGTGCGGGCGCGCTCCGCCTTGCGTTCCCGCTGGCGGCGCGGGTCGGGCACGGGCACCGCCGAGAAGAGCGCCTTCGTGTACTCGTCCTTCGGGCTCGTGTAGACCTCCTCGGCCGGCCCGATCTCCACGATCTTCCCGGCGTTCATGACCGCGATCCGGTCGCTCATCGTCCGGACGACAGCGAGGTCGTGCGAGATGAAGAGGTAGCTCAGGCCGAAGTCCTGCTGCAGGTCCTTGAGGAGATTGAGGATCTGCGCCTGGATCGAAACGTCGAGGGCCGAGACCGGCTCGTCGCAGACGACGAGCTTGGGGTTTAGCGCGAGCGCGCGCGCGATCCCGATCCGCTGCCGCTGCCCGCCGGAGAACTCGTGCGGGTAGCGGTTGATGAAATCCGGGTTGAAGCCGACGACGTCGAGCAACGTGCGAACGGCCGCCTCCCGGCTCTTCCGGTTCCCGATCTTGTGCACCGCGAGCGGCTCGCCGACGATGTCGCCGACCGTCATCCGCGGATTGAGCGACGCGTACGGATCCTGAAAGACGATCTGCATGTCGCGCCGCATCCGGCGCAGGTCCTCGCCTTTCAGCGTCGTGAGCTCCTCCCGTTGGAACCGGACCGACCCGCTCGTCGGACGCAGCAGCTGGAGGATGCAGTAGCCCGTCGTCGACTTTCCGGAGCCGGACTCGCCGACGAGGCCGAGCGTCTCGCCCTCGCGGATCTCGAAGCTGACGCCGTCGACCGCCTTGACCTGGCCGACGGTCCGCTCGATCAGGACGCCCTTCTTCACGGGGAAGTGCATGTGGAGATCGGCGACGGTGAGGAGCGCCCCGTCCGGCAAGCCGGCCGCGCTCACGTTGTCACCGTCTCCGGACGGCGGGCGCGCTCGCTCGCCGGATGGGCGGAGCGGACGCAGTGGCCAGGGTGGATCTCGCGCAGCTCCGGCGGGTCGACCGCGCATGAGTCGCCCGAGTCGGCATAGGGGCAGCGCGGTGCGAAACGGCACGCGGGCGGCGGGTTGATGAGGTCGGGTGGGCGGCCGGGAATCGAGGTCAGGCGCCCGTGCCGGACGTCCTCGCCCTCGAGCTGCGGAAGCGCCCCGAGGAGCGCCTCGGTGTAGGGATGCTCCGGGGAGTCGAAGAGGTCGAGCGCCGGCGCCTGCTCGACGATCTGGCCGGCGTACATGACCGCGACGTCGTCGGCGACCTCCGCGACGACGCCCATGTCGTGGGTGATGATGATCATCCCCATTTCGTGTTCGCGGCGAAGCTCGTCGAGCAGGTCGAGGATCTGGGCCTGGATCGTCACGTCGAGCGCCGTGGTCGGCTCGTCCGCGATCAGGAGCGCGGGGCTGCAGGAGAGTGCGATCGCGATCATCACGCGCTGCCGCATGCCGCCCGAGAACCGGTGCGGGTAGTCGTCGATCCGCTCTGCGGCCCGCGGGATCCGCACCTCGCCGAGGAGGTCGATCGCCCGTCGGCGCGCCTCCTCCTTCGACACGTCGACGTGGCGGCGGATCGTCTCGGTGATCTGCGTCCCGATCTTGAGCGTCGGGTTGAGCGACGTCATCGGGTCCTGGAAGATCATCGCGATCTTCCGTCCCCGGATCGACTCGAGCTCTCGCTCCGAGAGCTGCGTGAGGTCCCGGCCCTCGAAGGTGATTGCGCCGCTGACGATCCGCGCGGGCGGCTTCGGGATGAGACCCATGATCGAGAGCGCCGTGACCGACTTCCCGCAGCCGGACTCGCCTACGACCCCGAGCGTCTTTCCCTTCTCGACCGAGAGGCTGACGCCGTCGACGGCGCGCACGACGCCGTCGCGCGTGAAGAAGTGCGTCCGAAGGTCGTCTACCTCGAGAAGGGGCATTACGTCTCGCGAGTGCGCGGGTCGAGGGCGTCGCGCACGCCGTCCGCGATGAAGTTCGCACAGAGGACGAGGGTCGCGATCGCGAGGCTCGGAACGGCGATGATGTACGGGTACGTGCGGTAGACGTCGCGGCCCTCCTCGGCCAGCGCTCCCCACGAGGCATCGGGCGGATTGATCCCGAGTCCGATGAACGAGAGGAACGCCTCGCCGAGGACGACCGTGGGAAGCTCGAGGAAGACGGCGATCACGAGGACGCCGAGCGTGTTCGGGAGCAGGTGCCGGCCCAGGATGCGATACCAGCGGGCGCCGACCGCGCGCGCGGCGCGGACGTAGTCGTTCCCCTTCAGGGTGATGATCTGCCCGCGCACGATCCGGGCGGTCGTGAACCAGCTCGCGATCGAGAGCGAGATGACCATCGTCAGGACGCTGACCTCGCCCACGATCTGCAACGTGATGATCGCGAAGGGCAGGTACGGGAGCCCGTAGAGCGCGTCGAGGAAGCGCATCATCCCGTTGTCGACCTTGCCTCCCACGAACCCCGAGATCGACCCGTAGAGGATCCCGATCACGAGGATCGCGAACGTCGCCCCGAACCCGATGATGATCGAGACCTGGCCGCCCTCGGCGTTCCGCGCGAAGAGGTCGCGGCCGAACTGATCCGTCCCGAACGGGTGGGCGAGGCTCGGCCCCTGGTTCGCGTCCGAGAACTCGACCTTGTTCGGGTCGATGTCCTGCGTCGCCGTCCACGCGCCCGGCACGTCGACGCCGGCCAGCGGGATCGTGAACCCGGGGACGACGAAGCAGTAGACGACGATGATGAGGAACACGATCGCCGCGACGACGGCGCCGCGATTCCGGACGTAGCGCCGCCAGGCGTCGCGCCAGAGGCCCGCCTGCGCGATCGGCGCGCCGGCCGCGGTCGAGACAGCGCCCTCGACCGGCGCCCGCTCGCGAACGGTGACGCCGGCTTCGGTCACGCTGCGGCCTCGCGCGTCTTCGGGTCGAGGAACCCGTACAGGACGTCGACGATCAGGTTCGCGACGACGATGATGAGCGAGAGGATCACCGTCAGGCCCATGACGACCGAGTAGTCGCGGCCCTCGACGGCCGTGACGTAGTAGCGCCCGATGCCCGGCACGTTGAAGATGAGCTCGATGACGAACGAGCCGGTGATGATGTAGCCGAGCAGCGGCCCGGCGGCGGTCACGACGGGAATGAGCGAGTTCCGCAGGACGTGGAGCCCGACGATCCGCCGCCAGCGAAGCCCTTTCGCCTTCGCCGTCCGCACGTAGTCCTGCTGGAGCGTCTCGAGCATCGTGCCGCGCACGAGCCGCGCGAAGTACGCCATCGGGAGGAGCCCGAGCGTCAGGGACGGGAGGAGCTTGCGGGAATCGAAGGTCCAGCTATCGCCCCAGCCGCTGGTCGGGACGAGGCTCCAGCGGACGGCGAAGAAGTAGATCGCGATGGTCGCAACGAAGAAGCTCGGGAGCGCGTAACCGACGTTCGAGAAGAACATCGCGCTGTAGTCGAAGACGCTGTTCGGGCGCACGGCGGCGAGGATTCCGGCTGGGACCCCGAGCAGGATCGCCCACATGAACGCGAGCAGTCCGAGCTCGATCGAGGCCGGGAACTGCTGGTGGATGATGTCGTTCACGGTTCGACCGCGAATCACGAGTGACGGCCCGAAGTCCCACGTGAAGACCCCCTTCACGTAGAGCGCGTACTGGACGTACCACGGCTCGTCGAGGTTGTACTTCTCCTCGAGATTTCGCTGGATCGCCTCGGGGACGGCGCGCTCCGTCTTCCGGAACGGGTTCCCCTCGATCTGCCGCATGAGGAGGAACGTCAGGAGGATGACAAGCAGGATGACCGGGATCGTCCAGAAGACCCTTCGCAGGACGAAGGTGGTCACGTTTTCATCCTGACCGTCGGCGGTTTCGCGGGCAAGTGCGAGGACCGGTAAGACGGGCGGGGCCCGAGCCACGCCCCTCTCCGTCCTAGCCGGCTACTCCGTGATCGTGACGCGGCTCAGGTCGTACTGGGCCAGGATGTTCGGCTCCCAGCCCTCGACGTTCGTCTTCCGTAGCGTCGTCGTCGTGTACCAGTAGATCGGGACGATCGGGTGCGCCCCGTTCTCGCCGAAGAGCATCTCTTCCATCTGGCGGTAGAGCTCGTAGCGCTCCTCGTCCTCGGGGGTCGCCCGCGCCTGGTCGACGAGGTCGTCGTACTCCGGATCGCAGTAGTGCGTGCTGTTGTTGCCGGAGTCGCACCTCCAGAGCTCGAGGAAGTTGAACGCGTCGACGTAGTCGCCGAGCCACCCGAGCCGGAAGACGTCGACCTGCCGGTTGGGCGGCGGGCCGATGAACTCGAGAAACTGCGCCCACTCCTGCTGCTTGATCTCGACGTTCATGCCGATCTCGCTCCACTGCGACTGGACGGCCGTCGCGATTTCCTTGTGGCCGGGCGCGTTGTTGTAGACGAGCGTCAGGTCCGTCTTCGGGTTCTGCGCCTGGTCGAGGTACGCCTGCGCCTGCTCCAGGTCGGCGGTCGTCGGCAGGAACTCCTGGTGGTAGACGTCCCACCCGGGCATCCCCTCCGGCGCCATGCTCGTCGCTGGAATTTCGCCCGCCTTCGTGACCTGCTCGACGATCTCGGTCCGGTCGAGCGCGAAGGAAAGTGCGAGCCGCTGGTTCACGTCGGGCACGTTCTTCAGGTTGAGGCCGTAGTAGTACGTCGAGAGGCTCGGGACGACGATGAACTCCTCCGTCTCCTTGAGGCGGTCGATCTCCTGCGGCGGGATGCACGCGTCGTCGAGGCACGCGTCGACCTCGCCCGCCTCGAACGCCTGGAGCGCCGTGACGCCGTCGCTGATCATCCGCATCTCGACCCGCGTCAGGTCGACCTCGTCGGCCGCGCGGAACTCGTCCCACTTCTCGAGCACCATCGACTGGTCGTGCTGCCACTCGATGACCGTGAAGGGGCCGCTGGTCACGATGTTCTCGGGTTCCGTCCAGCGGTCGCCGAACTCCTCGACCGTGGCCCGGTGGACCGGGTAGAAGGACTGGTGCGTCATCTGCGAGACGATCCACGGCTGCTCCGAGATGAGCTCGACGCGAAGGGTCCGCTCATCGACCGCCTCGACGCCGATCCGGTCGGCGAGGCGGTCGCAGTTCCGCTCGCAGGTGTTGTACTCCTCGGCGCCGACGATCCCGTAGAACTGGTAGGCGTACTCTGCGGCCGCCTTCGGATCGAGGAGGCGCTTCCACGAGTAGACGAAGTCCTCGGCGGTGACCGGGTCGCCGTTCGTCCACTGGCCGTCGTCGCGCAGGTGGAACGTCAGCGTCGTACCCTCGACGTCCCAGCTTTCGGCGAGCGCCGCGACGGGCTGCGAGTCCTGGTCCAGCCGAACGAGCGGATCCATGATCTGCTGGAGGACGAACGAGGAGATGTTGTCGGTCGCGAGGACCGGGTCGAGCGACGGCGGCTCGGAGCCGAGGTTGATGCGGATAACCTGCTCGGCCGCCGGCTGTCCGCCTCCGTCCCCGTCGGCGTCCCCGTCGCCGCCGCCGCCACCCCCGCAGGCGGCGGCCACGAGTACGGAGACCGCGACGAGGGCGCAGACGAGCAGGATCCTTCTGATCGTGTCCACGTTCTGCCCTCCTCTGGTGCGATCGCGAAGCCGATTGGCAAGTAGGCCGGGTACTAACGTCGTTAGACGGCGCACAAGCGGCGAGGTTAGAGTGCCGGCCGGAAGGCGCCGCCTCGGCGGCGCCGATCCTCAGGACGGGCGGGCTTGCCCGGCCGTCCGTCTGAAACGACCGGTCGACACGCGGGAGTGACGGGCGCGGCTCCAAGGCGCCGCCTCGGCGGCGCCGATCCTCAGGACGGGCGGGCTTGCCCGGCCGTCCGTCTGAAACGACCGGTCGAGACGCGGGGGTCATGCTCCCGGCTGCAAGGCGCGCGTCTCGACGACCTGCGTGTCGCGGAGCTCGGTCGTGCAGCCGCCGACCGCGTACAGCGCGCCGTCGAGCGCGAAGAGCGAGAGTGCGTGGCGGTGCACGGTCGGCGGCGGTTCCTCGCGCCAGACCCCGGCCCCGGCGTCGTAGACGTGGTACGTCGACTCCCAAACGGCGTGGATCTCAGGGCCTGAGGCCGCGACGCCGAGGAGCTCCATCGGGTCGGGAAGCGTCGGGCCGGCTCGCCAGCGGTCGCGGTCAGGGTCGTAGATCCAGACCTCGCGCACGATCGCCTCGCCGCGCCGGCCGCCGATCACCCAGATCTCGCCTCTGAACGCGACCGCCCCGAAGGCGTGATTCGGCCGCGGCAGCGGGGCGGCGCGGCGCCAACGGTCGCGGACCGGGTCGTAGACGAAGACGTCGTCCTGCTCCCGATCGCCGCGGTAGCCGCCGAGAACGTAGAGCTTTCCGCCGAGCGCGACGGCGGCGTGGTTGTAGCGTGGCTCCGGAAGCGGTGCCCGTTCGCTCCAGGTACCCCGCCGGACGTCGAAGGCGAAGACTTGCGGACCGGGGCCGTCTTCGGTCGCGCCGCCGACCACGTAGACGGCGTCGCCGAGGGCCGCGCCGGCGCCCGCCCGCACCGGCACGGGAACGGGCGCAAGCGTCGTCCACGCGTTCGTTGCAGGGTCGAAGCGCTCGAAAAGCGCGAGCTGCCGGCCGGTCTCGCCCACCATCCCGCCCGCCGCGTAGATCCGCCCGCCGAGCTCGGCGGCGGCGACGTAGCTCCGTCGCTGCGACATCGGCTCGGCGAAGCTCCAGCCCGCCCCCTCGCCGACGGGCCGACCCGGAGCGTCGGCGGCGCTGCGGTCGCCGCCCGCGTCGCACGCGGAGGCGAGCGCGACGAGCGCGACGAGAAGCGCGGGTGCGAAGCGAGCCCGCATCGCCGACTCGGACGCGCTCGAGCGCCGCTCGGTTAGCGCACCTCGACGCCTGTCAAGTCGATGACGCCGTGCGGTTCGATCTCGAGCGATTCGGCGACCCGGAGGGACTCGAGGTTCGGATACGTCCGCCAGAAGATCGGGATGACCGGCATCACGCCCTGTTCGCCGACGAGGAGCTCCTCGGCGCGTTCGTAGAGCGTGCGCCGCCCGGCGCCGCTCGTTTCCCGGCGCGCGCGCTCGAGCAAGCGGTCATAGCCCGGACTGCACCAATCGGTCTTGTTGCGGTCCGCTTCACACGTCCAGACGACGAGCCCCGGAAGCGCCTCCGGAAGCCCGTAGGCGAGGTCGAGCTGATACACGTCCCCCTGCCGGAACGGGCCTTGGGAGTCCAGGTACCGCTCGGCGTCGACGGCGCGGATCGTCGTCTCGATTCCGAGGTCGCGCCACGCCTCGCGCACGGCGAGCGCAATCGCCCGATGCCCGGGAGCGTCGGGGTGCGCGAGCGTGATCCGCCGCTCGACGTCGGCGGCGCGCTCGAGCTCCTCGCGGGCGACGCCGACGTCGCCGTCGGGCGGGAGCCAGGGCGAGACGCGCTGCTCGTCGTCGCCGACGAGCTCCGGCGGGCTCAAGCCCGTCGCCGGTGCCTCCCCCAGCTGCGTGACGTTCTCGACGAGGGCCGTACGGTCGATCGCGAGCGCCATCGCCCGGCGCTGGCGAACGTCCGAGACGGAATCCGTGTTGAACGCGTACGCGTACGTCGAGAGCGCCGGGTACGTCTCGAACTCCCGCCGTTCTCGAAGCGCGGGGAGCTCCGTCGCCGGGAGCCCCGACCCATCGAGCGCCATCACGTCACCCGCGTCGAACGCCTGGACTCGCGCCGTCGCGTTGGAGATAACCAATGCCTCGACGCGCGCGAGCTCCACGTCGACGGCGCCGCGCCAATCCGGGTTCTTGACGAGCGAGACCGACGTCTCGCCGAGGCGGGCGAGGACGAAGGGGCCGTTCGTCACGATCCTCTGCGGTGACGTCCATTCGTCGCCGAACCGGCGCACCGTCTCCGGGTGGACGGCTACGAGCGCCGGATGTGCGAGCTGCAGGGGGAACCATGGCCGGGGCCGGTCGAGCGTGACAACGAGCTCGTGGACGCCCCTCGCGCGGATCCCGAGGGCGCGGGCAAGCCGGCGGCACTGGAAGAGGCCGATGCACCGGTGGAAGGCGGCAGCGCCCTTCACGCCGAACAACCGCGGCGCGTGCGCGGAGTCGATGTCGGGCGAGAGCACGCGCCGCCATGCGTACGCGACGTCGCGCGCCGTGACCGGGTCGCCGTTCGTCCAGCGGGCGTTCTCGTGGAGACGGAACGTAAGCCGCCGCCCGTCCGGCGAGACCGTCCAGGAACGGGCGAGCCCGGGCCGGGGCTCGAGATCGTCGCCGAGGCGAACGAGCGGGTCCATCAGGTTCCAGACGAGCGTCGCAGAGGCCTGGTCCGCGAGACGGGCGGGATCGAGCGACCCCGGCGCCGCGCCGAGCGCGACCGTGAGGGTCCCGCCCTCCGTCGGCGCGGGGGCCCCCGTCGCGCGCGAGCCCCCGCCCGAAGAACTGCCGTCGCTCAGTCCCGAGCCGACCGCGGCCAGCGTGCCGCCGGCGGCGAGGACGATCCCGATCGAGATGAAGTGGTAGCGCCCGCGGAAGCGGCTACTGCGGAAGCGCATCTGCGCGGACGTGGAGGAACCCAGGGCTCCCCCACGGACGCCCTCCTTCGATGCGGGGGAACCCATGGCTCGCCCATGGACGCCCTCCTTTATTGCGTGAGTGCATCGGCGCCCGCGACGACTTCGAGGATCTCCTGCGTGATCTCCGCCTGCCGGGCGCGGTTCATCTCGAGGGTGAGGCGGTCGATCAGCTCGCCCGCGTTCTTCGTCGCGTTTCGCATCGCCGTCATCCGCGCGCCGTGCTCCGAGGCGGCCGACTCCAGGAGCGCGCGATAGATAGACGTCTCCAGGTACGTCGGCAAGAGGCGGGCGAGGATGACCTCGGGCTCGGGCTCGTAGATGAAGTCGCCTTCGAGCGCGATCTCGTACGCCGTCCGCTCCTCCTCGTCCTCGAGCGCCCGGCGCGGGATCGGCAGGACGTCCTCGGTCGTCACGCGCTGCGTGAGCGGCGAGATGTAGCTGTTGTAGACCATGACCACGCGGTCGACCTCCCGCTCGGTAAAGAGCTCGGCCGCCGTATGCGCGATCGCCGAGGCGTCGTGGTAGCTCGGCCGGTCGGTGAAGTCCGTCCAGGCCGACCCGACCTCGTAGCGGCGGAAACGCAGCGTCGAGCGGCCCTTCTTCCCCGCGACGAGCCAGCGGACGTCGTGACCGTCGGCCCTCGCCTCGCGTTCGAGCGCGAACGCGCGGCGGAGGACCTGCGCGTTGAACCCGCCGGCGAGGCCACGATCGCCGGTGAGCGCGAGGATCGCGACGGCACCGACCTGCTCGCGCGCTTCGAGGAGCGGGAAGCCGCGCGCGGGCGTCGCGCGCGCCGTCCCGATCATGAGCTCTCGCATCCGGTCGGCGTAGGGGCGGAGCGCCGCGATGCGTGCCTCGGCTCGACGGAGCTTCGCGGCGGCGACGAGCTCCATCGCCTTCGTGATCTTGCGCGTGTTCCTGACCGAGCCGACGCGGCGCTTGATGTCCTGGACGGTGGCCACCCGTTACGCGGCTCCCGGGACGCCAGTTTCCTCGCGCACCGCGAAGTTCTCCTTGAAACGCTTGATCTCGGCGTGGATCTTCTCGGTCAGCTCGTCCGAGAGGTCCTTCTCGTTTCGAATCGCGGCGTAGATCGTCTCCTCGCTGCGGAGGTGCTCGCGGAGCTCCCCCTGGAAGCGCGGGACCTGCCCGGCCGGGACGTCGTCCAGATACCCGTGGATCCCCGCGAAGATGCCGACGACCTGCTCCTCCATCGGCCAGGGGGCGTACTGCGGCTGGTTGAGCGTCGCGACCATGCGCTCGCCGCGTGCGAGCGTCCGCTGCGTCTGGGGATCGAGCTCCGAGCCGAACTGAGCGAACGCCTCGAGCTCGCGGTACTGCGCGAGGTCGAGGCGAAGCCGCCCCGCGACCTTCCTCATCGCCCTCACCTGTGCGTTCCCACCCACGCGCGAGACCGAGATCCCGACGTTGATCGCCGGCCGCACGCCCGAGTAGAAGAGGCCGCTCTCGAGGAAGATCTGCCCATCCGTGATCGAGATGACGTTCGTCGGGATGTAGGCGGCGACGTCCCCTGCCTGGGTCTCGATCACGGGAAGCGCCGTGAGCGAGCCGCCGCCGAGCTCGTCCGAGAGCTTGCACGCGCGCTCGAGCAGGCGCGAGTGCAGATAGAAGACGTCGCCCGGGAACGCCTCGCGCCCGGGCGGACGCCGGAGGAGAAGCGACATCTGCCGGTAGGCGTCCGCGTGCTTCGAGAGGTCGTCGTATATGCAGAGCGCGTGGCCGCCGTTGTAGAGGAAGTACTCGCCCATCGCGCAGCCGGCGAACGGGGCCATCCATTTGATCGGGGCCGCCTCGACCGCCGAGGCGCTGACGATGATCGTGTACTCCATCGCTCCCGCGTCCTTCAGGCGCTCGTACACCTGCGCCACGGTCGAGGCCTTCTGCCCGATCGCGACGTAGACGCAGATCACGTCCTGGCCCTTCTGGTTCAGGATCGTGTCGACGAGGATCGCCGTCTTCCCGGTCGAGCGGTCGCCGATGATGAGCTCACGCTGCCCCCGGCCGATCGGGATCATCGAGTCGATCGCCTTGATCCCCGTCTGCAGCGGCTCCTTGACGGGCTGGCGCTGGACGACGCCGGGCGCTTTGAACTCGAGCGGCCGCGTCTCCGTGGTCTCGATCCCGCCCTGGCCGTCGAGCGGCTGGCCGAGCGGGTTGACGATCCGGCCGACGAGCGCCTCGCCGACCGGGACGCTCACGACCTTGCCCGTCCGCTTGACGGCCTCGCCTTCCGTGACGAGCTCCCACTCACCGAAGAGCGGGCTCCCGACGTTGTCCTCCTCGAGGTTGAAGGCGATCCCGGCGACGCCGTGCTCGAGCTCCAGCATCTCCATCGCCATGCAGTTCTCGAGGCCGTACACGCGCGCGAGGCCGTCCCCGACCTGGAGCACTGTCCCGACCTCGGCCGTATCTGTCTCGACGTCGTACTCCTCGATCCGCTGCTTCAGGATCGAGGTGATCTCCTCCGGTCGAATCCTCATGCGACTCCTTCGTCGGACGGGCGGCTAACATAGCCCGCCTTCGCGCTCACAAAGCTTCAGCGGTTCAAGAGGAGACCTATACATGAATCTCGCCTACATCGACCCCGGTAGCGGCAGCATGATCCTCCAGATGATTCTCGGAGGACTGGCCGCCGCGGCCGTCTTCCTGAAGATGTTCTGGCATCGGATCCTGGTCTTCCTCGGCATCCGCAAGCCCGAGGAGATCCGCGAGCGGCCCGACCGCGAAGCCGCCGGGCGGGCGGTGGACGAGGGCGCGCTCGAGCGGGCCGGTGAGCCGGTCGGGAAGCGCTAGCGGCCCGGCTTCGGCCGAGGCTCCGGCCGCCGCACCCACAGACGCAGGCTCGTTTCGCGACTGGGAAAGCCGCGTCTTCTATGAGAACGGTCGAGTTCTCCGCGCGCTGAGCGCGACGGGTTTCGAGGACTGGCTCGCCGTCTCGCGCTCGCGGTTCTTCGCGGAGGCCGTCGCGGCCGGCAAGATCATCCCGACAGCCCGCGTCGAGGACGTCGAGGTCCCCGGCGACGTCCTCGCGGACGCCGTCGCCGTCCTGGAGCACGAGCGCGTCCCCTTCGTCTCGTACCCGTACGAGTGGCCGTTCTCGATGCTCCGCGACGCGGCGCTCCTGCAGCTCGACCTGCTCGCGCGCGCGCTCGCCGAGGATCTGACGGTCAAGGACGCGTCCGCGTACAACGTCCAGTGGCGCGGCGCGAGGCCGGTCTTCGTCGACGTGGGGTCGTTCGAGCCCCTCGCACCCGGCGAGCCGTGGCAGGGCTATCGCCAGTTCTGCATGCTCTTCCTGAACCCGCTCCTCGTCCAGGCGTACAAGGGGCTCCCGTACCAGCCGTGGCTCCGCGGGAGCCTCCGGGGCATTCCGCCCGCCGACGCGCGCGCCGTTATGTCCTTCCGCGACCTCTTCCGCCGCGGCGTCCTCGCCCACGTCGTCCTCCACGCGCGCCTGGAGCGCAAGCACGCGGCGAGCGCCCGCGACGTGAAGCGGGAGCTCCGCGCGGCCGGCTTTCGGAAGGAGCTGATCGTCGCAAACGTCCGCCGGCTCGAGAAGCTCGTGCGCCGGCTCGACTGGCGCCCCGGCGCGAGCGAGTGGTCGGGCTACGAGGCGACCACGTCGTACAGCGACGCCGACGCCGAGCGGAAGGACGCTTTCGTCCGCGACATCGTCCACTCGCGCTCGTGGGAGCTCGTCTGGGACATCGGGTGCAACGAAGGCCGGCACGCGCGAATCGCGGCCGAGAACGCGCGGTACGTCGTCGCGCTGGACGGCGACGCGGCCGTCACCGACCGGTTCTACCGCTCGCTTCGCGACGAGGCCGAGACGACGATCCTCCCGCTCGTCGTCGACGTGACCGACCCGTCCCCGGCGCTCGGCTGGCACGGCGTCGAGCGCCGTCCGCTCGACGCGCGCGGGCGCCCCGAGTTGACCGTCTGCCTCGCCGTCCTCCACCACGTCGCGATCACCGGGAATGTGCCGGTGCCCGAGTTCCTCGCATGGCTACGCGAGCTCGGAACGGCCCTCGTCATCGAGTTCCCGACCCGCGACGACCCGCGTGTCGCGCGCCTGCTCGCCCGGAAGCGGCGGGGCGCACACCCCGACTACGACCGGGAGCCGTTCGAGCGCGCGCTCGCCGAGCGCTTCGACGTCGAGCGCTCGGAGGAACTCGCGGGCGGAACGCGCATTCTCTACTTCGGTCGACCGCGGTAGGGCCCATGGCCATGGCGAACGCCGACGCGACGCCCGCCCGGCGGGCGGCCCGTCTCCGCGAGCCCGTCCTTCGCCTGGCGCACCTCCTCACGCTGTCAGCCTTCGCCGTCGCCCAGCCGCTCTTCGACGTCCTCGGCAGGAACGCCGAGTTCTTCGTCGTCCGCGGATCCACGGCGGCCGAGATCGTCCTCTTCGCGCTCGCCGTGACGTTCGGGCCGGCCCTCGTACTCTTCGCCGCCGAGCTCGCGGCGAGCGCGCTCGACGCCCGCGCGGGGCTCGCGGTTCACCTCCTCTTCGTCGCGTTTCTAATCGCGCTCTTCGCGATCCAGGCGCTCGAGCGCCTCGGCGTCGACGGCTCGGTTCCCCTGATCGCCGGCGCCCTCGCGGCCGGGTTGGCGGGCGCGCTCGCTGTCTCGCGCGCGCGCCTCGTCGGCTCGTTTCTCACGATCCTGACCCCCGCCCCGGCCGTCTTCCTGGGCATTTTCCTGCTCGGATCGCCCGTCCGCGAGCTCGTTCTGCCGGGCGAGGTGGACGTGGCCGCGGCCGGCGTCAGCGCCTCGACCCCCGTCGTCGTCATCGTCTTCGACGAGCTGCCGACGATCTCGCTCCTGAACGCGCGAAACGAGATCGACGCCCGCCGCTACCCGAGCTTCGCGCGCCTCGCGCGCGAGAGCATCTGGTTTCGGAACGCGACGACCGTCTCCGACTCGACGACTGCCGCCGTCCCGGCGCTCGTGAGCGGCCGCGTTCCGCGCGAGGGCGCGTTACCCGTGTTCCAGGACCATCCGCGGAACCTCTTCACGCTCCTCGGCGGGAGCTACGCGCTGAACGTCCGCGAGACCCAGACTCGCCTCTGTCCTCCCGAGCTCTGCGAGCGGGAGGGACCGGCGGCGAGCGAACGCCTCGAGTCCCTCTGGTCGGACGCGCGCATCGTGTACGCGCACCTCGTCGCGCCGCCGGCGCTCGAGGAGCGGCTTCCGCCGGTCGACGAGGCGTGGGGCAACTTCGGCCGCGAGGAACTCGACCGCCTCGGCGGCGAGACGAGCGTCCCGAAGGCCGACCCGAAGACGTTTCACGTCGGCCGTGTCCGCGAGCTCGAACGGTTCATCGCGTCGATCGGGCGGCGCGCGGTCGATGCGCCCTCCCTCGACTTCCTCCATGTGCTCCTTCCGCACGGGCCGTGGCTCTACTTCCCGAGCGGCCGCGTAAGCGCTGTCGCGAACGCCCGCGCGCCCGGCCGCAGGGGCGAGCACTGGTGGGACGAGGGGCTTGCGCTCCAGGCCTACCAGCGCCATCTGCTCCAGCTCGGGTTCACGGACCGCCTCGTCGGCGCGCTCCTTCGGCGACTCCGGCGCACGGGCCTTTTCGAGCGCGCGCTCGTCGTCATCACGAGCGACCACGGGATCAGCTTCCGGGGCGGCGACGAGCGCCGCGACGCGACACCCGGGAACCTCCAGGACCTCGCGTTCGTGCCGCTCTTCGTGAGGCTGCCGGGCGGGCGCGACGCCGGCCGCGTCGTCGATGCCCACGTCCGGATCGTCGACGTCCTGCCCACGATCGCGGACGCGCTCGGCGTTGAGCTTCGGCCGGACGTCGACGGTCGCTCGGCGCTCGCGCCCGGCTTTCGGGGCACCGGTGACGTGCGGATACCTCCCGTGTCGGCCCCGTTCGAGGAGGCGCTCGCCGCGCGCGACGACGCGGTCGCCCGGCAGGTCGCCCTGTTCGGGACCGGCGACTGGGAGATCTTCGACATCGGCCCGTACGGGGATCTCGTGGGCCGGCCGGTCTCCGAGCTCGCCCTGCGCGGCCGGGCCGACGGCGAGGCCGTCGTCGACGCCGTCGGGAGCCGGCTGCTGCGGTCTCTCCCCTCCCACTCGGGCGCCGTGCCCTCGCCGCTCGCCGGCACGCTGTCGGGCGGCGTCGCGAAGGGCGACTCGCTCGCCGTCGCCCTGAACGGACGGATCGCGGCGGTCTGTCGGGCCTACCAGGGCCCCGACGGCGTCACCCGCTTCTCGGCGCTCGCGCCCGAATCCGCCTTCCGGCCGGGTCGGAACGAGCCGCGGTTCTTCCTCGTCGAGGGCGCACCCGGCTCGCCCGCGCTCCACGAGCTGTCGACGCGCTCGGCGCCCTAGCTACTCGCCCGGACCGCCTCGCGGTACGCGTGCCACGCGGGTCGCCGCGACCAGTCGAGGCGAACGAGGTTGAACGGGTCGTTCTCGGGATCGCGGTACGCGTAGACCATCAGCGGCCCGGCCCACGGATAGCGCGGCCAGAGGCGAAGGCCGGCCGCGATCCGCTCGGCCTGGCCCTCCTCGCCAACCTCGTCCACCTTCGCGCCGAACTCGGTCGCCCAGATCTCCTTCTCCGCGTCGCCGGCCTCCTCCATCGCGCTGCGCAGGCTCGGGCTCGTGCCCTCCATCTGGTGCCAGCCGTTGCACGGGTGGTCGTCGCCGGGTCGGCCGCCGCCCGTGTACGGGTGGTAGCTGAGCGCGTCGAACGAGCCCTGGACGCCTTCCGCGTACATCGCCTCGAGGAACGGAATCGGGTTCACGCGGCTCGCGCCTCCGGCACATTCCGGCGGCTCGGCGTAACCGCCGGTCGGAGCGAGGGAGCCGGCGAGGACGGTCACGTCGGAATCGGCGGCCTTCATCGCCTCGTACGACGCCCGGACGAGCCGCGCGTAGGCAGCGGGATCGGGCTCGGGATTCCAGAAGCCGGGGTGGTTCGGCTCATTCCAGACCTCGTAGTGGCGGACGCCGCGCGGCGCGTAGCGCCGGACGGCGGCGGCGGCGAACGCCGCGTAAGCGTCCGGATCGATCTCGCTGTCGCTCTCGTTCGGCCGCGCCCAGCCGGGCGCGTAGGCGAGCACCGCGAGGATGCGGAGATCACGCGCCTGCGCCTCGTCGACGATTCGGTCGTAGCGGCTCCAGTCGTAAACCCCCTCCTCCGCCTCGACGATCTCCCACTTCAGGTCGAACCGGATCCAGGAGACGCCGAGCTCTCGGTACCCGTCAAGCTCCCGCTCGAGGTCGGCGGAGGAGCTGAACTCGAGATTTCCGCCCGAGGAGATCCCGAAGCGGTTCGAGTCGCCGCGCTCCCCGCCGCCGCAGCCGCCGGCGAACGCCGCCGCCAGCGCGAGGGCTGCGACGCGGCTACCTGGCCGCCAGCAGCTCCTCGCGCAGGCTGTCCAGGCGCCCACGGACGCTTCCATCGACGCGCAGGGAGCCAGCCTGCAGAACGAGACCGCCGATCAGGTCGGGATCGACGTGCCGCGTCGCCTCCACGCGGCGGCCCGCAGCCGTCTCGATCTTGCGCACGATCTCGGCCGCTTCCTCGTCGGAGAGCTCCACGGCGGTGGTCAGCTCGACAGCGAGGACGTGCTCCTCGGCCGCGAGCAGGCGCTGCCACTCCTCGTAGATCTCCTCGACCTCGCCGATCCGGTTCTTCTCGATGAGAAGCCGCAGGAGGTTCAGGAACGTCTCGTCGGCGTCGGCGAGCGCGGCCTCGAGCGCGGCGCGCTTGCTGTCCGGGTCGATCTGCGGGTTTCGCAGCAGCTCGGCGAGCTCGTCGGATTCCTGCAGCGCCGCCGCGAAGGCGTCGAACTCCTCGCGGACGCGGTCGCGGCGGCCGCTCCCGGCTGCCGCCTCGAGGAGCGCCTCGGCGTAGATTCGATGCGCGACCGCCACTAGTTCTCCGAGGCGATCCGCTTCACGTCGAGGTCCGCGATCGTCTCGTCGATCAGGCGCCGCTGGTCGTCTTCGTCGAGCGACTTTCGAGTCACCTTCTCGGAGGCGAGAAGCGTCAGCTCGACCACATCGCGGCGGATCTGCTCGTGGAGCTTCCGGTTCTCGGCCTCGAGCGCGCGCCGGTTCTCTTCGAGCCGCCGCTCGAGATCCGCCGCCGCCTCCTCACGAGCCCGGCGAAGCTGCTCCTGCCCCTGCCGGCGCGACTCCTCGAGTAGGCGGTCGCGCTCCTGGCGAGCCTCCTCGCGCTCCTGCGCGGTGAGCTCTCGTAGTTGGCGGGCCTCCTCGCGCGCCTTGTCGGCTTCGTCGAGCGCCTCCCGGATCCGCTCCCGCCGCTGGTCGATCAGCCGCTGAATCCGACCGAATGCGACGCGCCGGAGCACGAAGAGCACGATCAGGAACGTGAGGACGGTCCAGACCATCAGGCCCGGGACGACGTCGATCAGCGAGCCGCCGTTCTCCTCCTGCGCAAGGACGATCGTCGCGAGCATCAGACGAGGACGAACGCGAGCAGGCCGCCGAGGAGCGCGTAGAAGACGACCGCCTCGGTGAGGGCAAACCCCAGCCACTGGATCCCGGTCAATTCCCCGCGCAGCTCGGGCTGCCGGGCGACGGCCTGGATCATCGAGCCGAAGATGTAGCCGATGCCGATTCCGGCGCCGACCGCGCCGAGGCCGACTCCGACGCCGAAGGCGATCGCCTTGCCGAGGTCGGCGACGTTCCCTTCGGCCTGTGCGAGCAAGAGGTCCACGTGGTCTCCCTTCCTAGTGTTCCGGTTCGACGGCGCCGCCGATGTAGATGGCGGAGAGCAGGGCGAAGACGAAGGCCTGAATCGTCACGACGATGACGACCTCGAAGAGGTAGATGAGCGTCCCGATCCCGACCGCGAACGGGACGAGCCACCAGGCCGAGAAGATGAAGATGAGGCCGATCATCACGAGGATCAGCATGTGGCCGGCCAGCATGTTGGCGAAGAGTCGGACGGAGAGCGAGATGAGCCGCATGAACTGCGAGATCACCTCGAGCGGCACGATCAGCCCGAGCAGCCCCTTCGGCGCCCCGGCCGGGATCCAGCTTCGAAAGTAGCGGCCGGGGCCGTTGTAGCGGATGCCCTCGACGTGTGTCGCAAGGAACGTGATGAGGGCGAGCGCTAGCGTCACGCTGAGATTCGCGGTGGCCGCGTAGATCCCGAGCGTCGGCACGTCGAGCCCCGCGATTTCGTAGCGCTCGTCCGAGATCGGGAGGGGCACGAAGCCGATCAGGTTGAGAATCCAGATGAAGAGGAAGAGGGAGGCGACGTACGGAAACCACGTCCCGCGCGCCTTTCCGGGGAGGTTGCCTTCGACGATCTGGCCGTACATGAGGTCGTAGAGGCTCTCGCCGAGCGTCTGGCGACGGCTGGGGCGCAGCGAGAGGCCGAAGCGCATGACCCAGATCCCCAGGAGGATCGTGACGAGACCGCCCAGCCACAGGTAGGCGACGGCCTTGTTGATCGAGAGGTCGAGCGGGCCGAGCTCGATCGGCACCCACGCGGGAAGCTCGAACTCGTGCGAGGGATCGAACTCCTCCTCGGCGGCGAGGACGAAGGGCCTCACGGCCGCTGCCCGCCCGAGAAATAGAGAGTGAGGCTGACCGCAAGCTCAGCGCTGTAGGCGGCCGCGTACACGAGCGCGCCCGCGAGCGCGAGGTACGGGTCGGTGGCGGCGACGGCGATCGCCGCCAACGCGAGAAGGACGCCGCGCAGCATCATCCCGAACGCCACGACGCCCGAGCCGCGGAGCGTCGGCTCGCCGATCCCGACGCGGGCGAAGAGGAACCCCAGGAGCTGGCTCCCCGCCCACAGAACCCCGCCGAGCGCCCAACCCTGAACGCGCCAGCCGGCGAGGAGGAACACCGGAAGCGCAAGCGCGACGAGCATCCCGCCCGTCGCGACGGCCAGGCGGCGATCGGGGATCGGCCGCGGCGTCAGGAGAGTCGCCATCGCGCTAGAAGGCGCCCCTGTACGTCCGGTAGACCGCGCCGATCGCGAGTGGGATCCCGACGACCGACCCGATCGCGATGCCGATTCCAGTCGAGCCGGCCGCCCACCCGACGAGCGCACCCGCCGCAACGCACGCGAAGAGCACGCCGAGGAGCATGGCGCCGGCGCTCAGGGGATCGAGTCTCGGGCGATCTGCGATTGCGGCGGTGATCATCCCACGCGGAACCGAGCTTATCAGCGGGCCCGACTTCGTGACACACGAAAACAGCCTATTTGCGGTAGAAACGTGCTCTGGAGTCGCGACTTTGTGCGAGAGCTGTCCACGCGAGTGCTTCCCCGCGGCCCCCACGCCGCGTCCGTCTTCGGCACCCGCTCGCGGGGAAACCACGTTCTTCCGCGGGACCCCCCCTCTTCCGGTCTCGCCTCGGCCTGTGGCCGACGATTGCGGGGTGGGGAACACCCCGGTTCCCTAGGCGCGTTCTCCGGGGCTGCTCCGCCGGTCACCACCCGGGGCGGCGAGCGTACCGTGGTGGGGCGCCGGAGCGCGACGCCGGCGCCCAGCCTGCGCGCGACCGCGCCGGAACGCGCGCGCTCTACGATCGCCGCGTGCGCGCTTGGGTCGACCTCACGAACACGGCGCACGTGCTCGTCCTTCGGCCGCTCGTCGAGCTCCTCGAGGCCGACGGCCACGAGGTCATCGTGACCGCCCGCCCGCTGTCGCACACCGTCGAGCTTCTCGACGGCTGGGGTCATCCCTACACCGTGGTCGGCCGCTACGGCGGCGCGCGGCCGCTCGGCAAGGCGCGGGCCGCACTCGCCCGCGTGCCGCAGCTACTCGCACTCGCGCGCGGACGTCGCTTCGGCGTCGCCCTCGCCCACGGTTCGACCGACCTCCCGCCCGTCTGCCGCGCGCTCCGAATCCCGAACACGACGATGTTCGACTACGAGTGGGCGGCCCTCCAGCACCATGCGAACTGCCGGCTCGCCACGCGCGTCCTCGTCCCCGACGCGATCCCGCTCGAGCGGCTCGCGCGGTACGGCGCCCGCCCGCCCAAGCTCGTCCGCTACCCGGGCCTCAAGGAGGAGTACTACCTCGCCGCTTTCGAACCGGACCCGGCCGTCCTAGCGGAGCTCGGCGTCGAGCCCCAGCGCCCGCTCGCGGTCGTCCGGACGGCGCCGTCGTACGCCCTCTACCTCGGAGGCTCTGAGAACCCGCTCCTTCCCCGCGTTCTCGAGCGCCTCGCGCGCGCGGACGCCCAGACGGTCGTGCTCGCGCGGACCGGCGCGCAGCGCGAGGCCGTCCGCGCGCTCGGCCTCCCCGGCGTCGTCGTCCCGGACCGGGCCGTCGACGGACGGAGCCTCGTCGCGCTCGCCGATCTCCTCGTCTCGGCAGGCGGAACGATGAACCGCGAAGCGGCCGTCCTCGGCACGCCGGTCTGGTCGATCTTCGAAGGACGCCTGGGCGCGATCGACGAGCGGCTCGTCCGCGAGGGCCGAATGCGCCTCCTCGCCGATCCGGACGAGATCGAGGTCGAGAAGAAACCGGCCGACGCGTGGCGCCAGCGAACGCGGCGCGACCCCGGCGAGCTGCTGCGGCTCGCGCTCCCCGGCGCCGCTAGACCGGTCGGATGACGACGGACTCCGCCGACCGCGTCCCCGGCCCGTGGTACACGGCCTCGACGTTCGTCCCGTCCGGATCGAGCGCGTACGCCGCGTAGTAGCCCGGGTGATAGTCCCGCTCGCCGGGACGGCCGTTGTCGCGCCCTCCGGCGTCGAGCGCCGCCTCGTGGAAACGCTGCACGGTCTCGCGGTCGGGAGCCTGGAAGGCGAGATGGAGCCCCCTCGTCGGCTCGCCGTCCGCGCTCACGAAGAGCTCGTCGGCCGCGAACGCCCAGTCGGCTTCGAAGGTGACCTCGCGCCCGACCGCGGCGAGCACGGCACGGTAGAAGCGCTTGCTCGCCGCGAGATCGGCAACGCGCACATGCACGTGGTCGAGGAGACGGCCCTGGTGGAACTCGCTCGCCGCCATCAGCGGTGCTCGGCGGTCAAGACGCGCTCGACCGCCTCCTCGCGCTCGCCCCTGCGCGTCGGCCAGCGGCCGAAGCCCAGCACGCGGAGGTGCCGCGCCTTGAGGATCTCGAGCGTGTAGACCATCCAGACGGACGCGGCGACGACGAGGACGCCCACCGCGGCGACGATAAGCGCGTTGTCGAGGTCCCACTCGCCGCGAGGCCGCGGCGGCACGAACCGCACGAGGATCGCCCAGGCGGCGAGGAGGAGCGCCCAGAGATGGAGGTATGCGGCCGTCTTCCGCTGCGAGAACCCGATCCGGAGGAAGCGGTGGTAGAAGTGGTTGTGGTCGGCGCCCCACGGCGGGCGGCGGTACTTCAGCCGCTTCAGGACGACGAACGAGGTGTCGAGGATCGGCACGGCGATCACGAGAAGCGGCGCGACCAGGGCGATCGTCGCCGCTGTCTTCAGCACGCCTTGAACCGCCACGCAGGCAAGGAGGAACCCGAGCGCGAGCGCGCCCGAGTCGCCCATGATGATTCGCGCCGGATGGTAGTTGTGCCGCAGGAACGCGAGCGTTGCTCCGCAGACGATCGCGGCGAGCGCCGCCGGGTCGACGCGGCCGAACGACGCGGCGAGGACAGCGAACGAGAAGGCGGCGATCGAGACGATCCCCGCCGCGAGCGCGTCCATCCCGTCGATCAGGTTGACGAGGTTCGCGAGGAACGCGATCCAGAGGATCGTGAGCGGTGCCGCAAAGACGCCGAACTCGAGGCTCCCGAGGAGCGGAAGCGAGATCCGCTCGAACGTCACCTCGAAGGCGACGACGGGGATGAGAGCGATGGCGACGACCCCGAGAAGCTTCGTGCTCGGGCGCAGGCGCCGCACGTCGTCGACGAGCCCGAGGACGGCGACGAGGCCGGTCCCGATCAGGATGCCGAGGTAGGGGCCGTCCGGTCGGATGAAGACGGCGGCGGGGACGAGGATTCCGAGCACGATCGCGAGCCCGCCGATCCGCGGAAGCGGACGGCTGTGGACGCGCGGCCGGTCGCTCTCGCCCGGGTCGTCGACGGCTCCGATACGCGGCGCGAGCCAGGCCGTCGCGGGCGTCAGCGCGAGAACGATCGCGATCGCCGAGAGGAAGCCCCAGACGACCTTGCCCTCGCCCACGAGGGTCTCGAGGGACTCCGGGAAGGACACCCGGGCGATTATCGCAGAGGGGGTTGCTTGTCCCGGAAGTGGGTGCTTACCAGCGTTTTGTTACCATCGGGCGCCTCCGGTGACCGAGCTTCTCTTCTCCCAGGCGTCGGCCGCCGCGGGCCCGTCGACGTCCTTCGACGAGGCGATCGCCACGCGCCGGGCGCAGGTCGGGATCGTCGGCCTCGGGTACGCCGGCCTCCCGCTCGCGATGGCGTTCGCGGAGGCGGGCTTCGACGTGACGGGAATCGACGTGAACGAGGAGCGCGTTCGCGCCGTCTCCGAGCACCGGTCGTACCTCGTGGACGTTCCGGCCGACCGCTACGAGGGACTCGAGGGCGAGCTTCGCGCGACCGGCGACTACGCCGCCGTCTGCGACCTCGACGCGCTAACGATCTGCGTGCCGACCCCGCTCTCGAAGACGCGAACCCCGGACATCTCCTACGTCGTCTCCGCGGCCGAGTCGGTCGCCTCGAACCTGCGCCCGGGGCAGCTGATCGTGCTGCAGTCGACGACCTACCCGGGAACGACCGAGGAGATCGTCCTGCCGATCCTCGAGCGAACCGGCGGAAGGGTCGGCGTCGAGTTCTTCCTCGGCTACGCCCCCGAGCGCGTCGACCCGGGTAACAAGGCGTTCACGATTCGAACGACGCCGAAGCTCGTCGCGGGCGTCACCAGCGAGTGCCGCCGGCGCACGGAGCTTCTCTACCGTCAGATCGTCGACGTGGTCGTCCCGGTCTCCCGGCCCATCGTGGCCGAGACGGCCAAGCTGCACGAAAACACGTTCCGCGCCGTCAACATCGCGCTCGCGAACGAGCTCGCGCTCATGTGCGACCGCCTCGGAATCTCCGCGTGGGAGGTGATCGAGGCCGCCGGGACGAAGCCCTTCGCGTTCCTCCCGCATTACCCGGGCCCCGGCCTGGGCGGCGACTGCATCCCGGTCGTGCCGCAGTTCCTCGCCGCGCGCGTCCGCGAGTACGGCTACTCGCCGCAGTTGATCGACGCCGCGCACGAGATCAACACGCGCATGCCGTCCTACGTCGTCCAGAAGGTGACGGACGCGTTGAACGAGGACGCGCGGCCGGTGAAGGGCTCCCGGCTTCTCCTTCTCGGGATGGCGTACAAGGCGGACGTGCACGACACCCGCGAGTCGCCGAGCCTCGAGATCATGCGACTCCTCCTCGCGCGCGGCGCGGACGTCCGGTACTGCGACCCGTGGGTCTCCGACCTCGAGCTCGACGGCACGCTGCATCGGAGCGTTGGGTGGACGCGCGACGAGGTGGAGACCGCCGACTGCGTGGTCATGCTGACGAACCACCGCACCTTCCGCGAGGAGCCGCTGTGGGACGCGGCGCGGCGGATCGTCGACGCGCGGAACGTCGTCCCCGACGGGCCGAACGTCCACCGCATCTGAGTGCTCATCCTCGGCGCTGGCTACATCGGCGCCGCGCTCGCCGACGCCGCGCTCGCGAAGGGTGACGAGGTCGTGCTCGTCGACAACTGGTACGCGACGCGGCGCGAGCAGCTCGTGCCGCTCGAGGAGCGCGGGGCGCGGGTGGAGACGGCCGACATCCGGCGCCGCGACGACGTCGAGCGCGTGCTCGCGCTTGCGGACGGGCGCGTGTACCTGCTCGCCGCCCAGGCGAGCCGCCCCGTCGCCGAGCGCGACCCCGACTACACGGAGGAGACGAACGTCACAGGGGTTCGGCGGGTCGCCGAGGCGTGCGCCGCAGGCGAAACATCCGAGCTCGTGTTCGGGAGCTCGCTCCACGTGTACGGACCCGGTCTCCGCGGCGAGATCGCGGCCGACCACCCGTACGGAGAGCAGCGCGACCTCGCGCACCTCTCGAAGGTCTACGGCGAGCTCTGCCTCACGCTCTACGCGCGGCGCGCCGGCTTCGCGCTCTCGATCCTCCGACTCGGGATCGTCTACGGGCCGAGCCCCGTCGAGCATGACCGACCCGAGTCGCAGACCGTGGTGGACAAGTTCCGCCGCCTCGCTGCCGCGGGCGAGCCGCTGCCGCTCGACGACGGCGGCCGCGCGCCGATCGGGCTCGTTCACGTCGATGACGCGGCGCGGGCCCTGCTCGCCGCGCCGCCGGGGACGCACAACCTCGCCGCGGAGACGCTCACCGTCGCCGACGTCGCCGCGCTTGCGGGAGGGCGCGAGCCGGCCGGCGAGGCCCCGTGCACGTTCGTCTCGCCGTTCGATTACCGCCACCGCGTCGCCGACTACCTCCGCCCGTGAGGTTCCTGGTCACGGGGGCGACGGGGTTTCTCGGCTCGCGTTTTGCGGACGTGCTCTCGGAGGGCGGCCACGACGTCGTCCGCCTCGCGCGGCCGGGCGGCCGCCCGCGCGCGCACGCCGCCGAGGCGGACGTCGTTCGCCTCGACGCGGGCGACCCGGCCGCGCGCGAGCTCGTCGGGGGCTGCGACGTCGTGCTCCATTTCGCGGGCGTCCCCGACCCTGCGAGCGCGCGCGCCGACCCCACGCGCGCCGTGCGCGAGAACGCGGGCGCGACGCTGAACCTCCTGGAAGGCTGTCTGGAGCACGGCGTCGGACTGGTCTACCCGTCGACCATCCGGGCCGCGGTCGAGCCGCCGCCGGACGCGTACGCGATCTCGAAGCGGCTCGGCGAAGGCGCCTGCGAGGCGCACCGAGCGCCCACGACGGTCGTTCGCCTCACGTCGGTCTTCGGGCCGGGGCAGGTCGCCTTGGAGGGCGCGACCGGAGCGATCGCCCGCTTCGCCGGGTCGGCCCTCGCAGGCGAGCCACTCGTCATCGTCGGCAATCCCGAGCGGACGCGCGACTTCGTCTACGTCGACGATCTCGTGCCGGCCGTCGCCGACATCGTCGCCGCGGGCCGGTGGGGCGAGACGGTGACGCTCGCGCGGGGGGAGGGCACGCCGCTCCGCCGCGCGGCCGAGCTCGTCCGCGCGGCAGCGGGCTCCGACTCACCGATCGAGGTGCGCGCAGGGGACCTGGGGCGCGGCGAGAACGAGAGCTACGCGGCCGAGCGGCCGCCCCCGGAAGTACCCTTCAGCGTCCGTCCGCTCGAGGAGGGAATCGAGCTCTATGTCGACTGGCTCCTCAGCCATCCCGCTGCTCAAGGCGGCGCCCGAGCCTGAGCAGATCGCCGAACGGCGCGCGGGCGGTCCCTGGCACGGGCTCGAGCTGGCGCTCGCGCCCGCCCATGTCGCGGACAAGGACGCCGTGGCGCGCGCAATCGACGCCGTTCGGGCAGGGACGCGCGGGCACGAGCTCGTCCTGACCGCGGAGGCGCCGGTCACCTGGCCGAGCGGTGCCTTCGTCCGGATCGACCGGCTGACCGACGAGGCACGGCGCTGCATCGAGCGAAGCGCCGACTTCGCGGCCGCGGTCGGGTCGCCCGTGCTCACAATCCATCTCTTCGCGCCGCTCGCTCCGGACGACTTCCGCGCCGCGCCTCCGATCGACGAGGACGAGATCGAGCGGTTCCTGCGGTTCTACGCCGACGCGTGCCGCGCGCGCGACATCACCCCGCTCGTCGAGAACGTCCCGCCCGTGCTGCGGATGCGCGTCGGCGGCGTCTTCCTCTCGCGGATCGGCGGTCACTGGCGCGACCTACGCCGCTGGCATGCCCGCATCCCCGAGCTTCGGTTCACGCTCGACACGTCGCACGCGGCGCTCTTCCGGTCGTTCGCCGCGGCGTATCCCACGCTCTTCGAGCTCGAGTCGGACGACGAGCTCGACCTTCCGCGCTACGTCGAGGAGCTCGCGCCGTCGCTCGAGCTCGCCCACGTCTCGGACGCGCACGGCCTCCTCGGCGAGGGCCTCCCGATCGGGTCGGGCGAGCTCGACCTCGACCCGGTTACGCGGCGGCTCGGCGAGCTCGTTCGCTTCATCGTCGCGGAGATCAACGAGCCCGATCCCGCTCGCTCCCCCGCGATGAAGACCGGCTACCGCGCGATCGAGCGGGCGCTCGCCCGGCCGGCGGCGCCGCTTCGCCGGCCGAGTCCGCGCCTCCGCGCGGACGGCCTCGATTGGTCGCACGTGATCGGACACCGCGATCCCGTCCCGTCGCTTCTTCCGCTCCAGGAGCGATTCGGCGGGCGCCGGGTCGTCCTGACAGGCGGCGGCGGCTCGATCGGCCGCGCGCTCGCGACGTTCCTGACGGGGTTCCGACCCGAGTCGATCACGCTCCTCGACTCGCACGAAGCGTCGCTCACGGCCGACCGGCGCAGCCGCCCGGCGGTCGCCAACGTGCGCGTCGCCCACGTGCTGTGCGACATCCGCGACGCGGGGCGCCTCGAGCGAGCACTCGCGGATGCCCGTCCCGACGTGGTCTTCCATCTCGCTGCGTACAAGCACGTCGACTGGGCGGAGGTCTATCCCGAGGAATTCGTGGACACGAACCTCCAGGGGAGCTGGAACGTGCTTCGCGCCGCGGAGCGGACGAGCGTCGACACCGTCGTCGTCGCCTCGACCGACAAGGCCGCGCTCGCGGCCGGGTTCTACGGCAAGACGAAGCGGTTCATGGAGGAGCTGACCGCCTTCGCCGCCCGCCGAGCGGGCGCACGGCGGATCGCCGTTCGGTTCGTGAACGTGCTCGGGAGCGCGGGGAGCGTCTCCGAGCTCTTTCTGCGCCAGGCGCGGGCGGGCGTTCCCCTCACCGTGACCGACAGCGGGATGATCCGCTACTGGATCTCCATGGGCCACGCCGCGACGCTCGCCCCGCATGCCGCGCTCCTCGCGCGCGAAGGCGTCCTCCTCGCTGGGCCGGCCGACCCCGTCACGCTCACGGTCGGCGAGCTCGCCGAGCGGATCTGGCGAGCGGCAGGAAGGCGCGGAGCGCCGGCGACCGACCGCGTCGGGATCCGCCCCGGCGAGACGATGAGCGAGGTGCTCGTCGGCCGCGGCGAGGAGCTCGCCGAGGAGCGCCATCAGGGGAACGCGCCGATCGAGGGCGAGATCCCGACCGCCGGCCCGGCCTGGGTGCTCGAACGGCTGCCCGAGCGCGGGACGCGCGAGGAAACACGAGCCGTCTGGCTCGAGGCGCTCTCCCGGCCGGGGTTGCTCGCGCCGTCGGCCGAGCGACGCTGAGGCGCGCGGGCCGGCGAAGCCCGGCGCAGACCAGCGGTGAGTCGGGTCGTTATTTCGTCCCGAAGAGGCGGTCGCCCGCGTCGCCGAGGCCCGGGAGGATGTAGCCCTTGTCGTTCAGCTCGCGGTCGATCGCTGCGACCACGATCGCGACGTCCGGGTGCTCGGCCTGCATGTGCTCGACGCCCTCGGGCGCCGCGACGAGAGCGATCAGGCGAACGCTCTCGGCGCCCGCACGCTTGACGAGGCGCGCCGCATAGCCGGTCGAGCGGCCGGTCGCGAGCATCGGGTCGAGGAGGATCACGTCCCGCTGGTCGATGTCGTTCGGGAGCTTCACGTAGTACTCGACGGGCTGAAGGCGCTCCTCGTCGCGGTAGAGCCCGATGAACCCGACGCGCGCGCCGGGGATGAGCGAGAGCACGCCGTCGATCATCCCGATGCCCGCGCGCAGGATCGGGCAGACGGCCACCTTCTTCCCCGAGATCCGCTGCACGGTCGTCCGCTCGAGCGGCGTGTCGATGTCCGCCTCCTCGGTCGCGAGCTCCTTCGTCGCCTCGTAGGTGAGAAGGAGGGTCAGCTCGTTGACGAGCTGGCGGAAGCTCTGCGTCGGCGTATCGGCGTCGCGGAGGAGGCCGAGCTTGTGCTGGACGAGCGGGTGGGTGACCTCGACGACCTGGCCGGTGACGGCGGGAGTGCTCACCCGTGGAGGTAGGTCGAGTAACCGCGAAAGCCCGCGTAGAGCTGGTGCCTGTCGAGGAGCGCCTCGCTTCGCCTCCTGAGGGCCGCAAGATCGGCCCCGTCCGCGAGCGCCTCGGCGATGATCGACCCGACCTCGCGGAGGTCCTCCTCCTCGAAGCCGCGCATCGTTACGGCGGGCGTCCCGAGGCGAAGGCCGGACGCGACCGTCGGCGGGCGCTCGTCGAAGGGGACGGTGTTTCGGTTCGCGGTGATCGCGACGTCGTGGAGGCGCTCCTCCGCATCCTTCCCCGTCCAATCGCTCCGGCGCAGGTCGACCTGGACCAGGTGCGTATCGGTCCCGCCCGCGAGGAGCTCGAGCCCAGCCTCGGCGAGCGAGTCGGCGAGCGCGTCGGCGTTTGCGCGGACCTGAGCTTGGTAGGCACGGAACCCCTCGGACGCGGCGATCTTGAAGCATGTCGCCTTCGCGGCGATCGTGTGGAGGAGCGGCCCGCCCTGCATCCCGGGGAAGACGGCCTTGTCGAGCTTCGCCGCGTGCCCTTCCTTGCAGAGGACGAAGCCCGACCGCGGCCCCGCCAGCGTCTTGTGCGTCGTCGACGTCACGAAGTCGCAGTGCGGCGTCGGGTTCGGATGCAGGCCGGCGGCGACGAGCCCCGCGAAGTGCGCCATGTCGCAGAGAAGGAGGGCGCCGACCTCGTCGGCAATCTCGCGGAAGCGGTCTGCCTCGATCCGCCGCGGGTAGGCGGACCCGCCGCAGACGATGAGCTTCGGTCGGCGCTCGCGCGCGACGCGCCGGGCCTCGTCGAAGTCGATCAGGTTCGTCTCCCGGTCGACGCCGTAGCTCGCGACGTCGTAGAGGCGGCCCGAGAAGTTGACCTTCAGTCCGTGCGTCAGATGCCCGCCATGGTCGAGTCGCATCGCGAGCAACGTGTCGCCGGGCTCGAGACAGGCGAAGTAGACGGCCATGTTCGTCTGCGCGCCGGCGTGCGGTTGGACGTTCGCGTGCTCGGCGCCGAAGAGCGCCTTCGCCCGGTCGATCGCAAGCTGCTCGATCTCGTCGACTACCTCGCAGCCGCCGTAGTAGCGTCGCCCGGGATACCCCTCGGCGTACTTGTTCGTCGGCACGCTTGCCTGTGCCTCGAAGATCGCGGGCCAGGTGAAGTTCTCGGAGGCGATCAGCTCGATCTGGCCTCGCTGGCGATCGAGCTCGCGCCCGAGGAGCGAGGCGATGTCGCCGTCGACGTCCGCGAGCCGGGCGTCCCGGAGATGCTGGAACGTCTCTTCCGCGACGGCCACCGCGCGGGAGGTTAGCGGAGGACGGGACGGCATCCTCGTTCGGCCGCCGCTTTGACGTACCCCGTTCGGGGGATTTTCCGCGTAACCCGGTAGAGGGATTCGCCGTTTTGGGAACAGAGGTGCCATGACCGCTTTGAACGCCGCTCCGCTCGGGATCGTCGCCTTCGCCGTAGTCCTCCCGCTCGCGCGGGAGTACGCCGAGTTTCGCCGCGACTGGAGGCTCGGCCGGCTCGGCGCCGCGCTCGCCGCGCTTACGCTCTTCCCCGCCGTCGGCGTCGGTCTCGCGCTCTCGCTGCCGCTCGCCGGGACGCCGCTCCTTCGCTGGGCCGCGACGATCATCCTCACGATCGTCGCTTACTCAGCAGTGACGGCCGCGCTTCGCCCGGCGCTCGCTACGGAAGCGCCGCGGCGATCGCTCTGATCGCCACCCTGGCCGGGACGGCGCCCTCGCGGAGGATCGCGGGCTCCCGGCCGGTCAAGTCGACGACGGTCGACGGCGTCCCGGGCAGCTCTCCCGCGTCGAGCACAGCGCCGACGGCGGAGCGAATTTCCGCTGGGACTTCGTCGACGCGGCACGGGTCGGGGCCCGCGTGGACGTTCGCGCTCGTCGCCGCGACGGCGCCCACCCGCTCCACGACGGCTCTCGCGTCCTCCGGCAGCTCCGGGACACGGACACCGATCGTGTCGGGGCGGCTTCCGGTGAGCCAGCGAAACCGCCGACCCGGGTTCGGCAACACGAGCGTGTAAGGGCCCGGGAGCAGCGCCCGCGCGACGACGGCCGTGCGACCACGCAGCTCGGGTACGGCGTCGAGGATCGAGTCGAAGTCGGCGGCGAGGAGCGCGATCGGCATACCTTCCGGCCGTCCCTTGAGCCGTGCAAGCCGGCGAACGGGTGCCTCGCGATAGGCGTCGGCGCAGAGGCCGTACACCGTGTCCGTGGGCACGAGCACGGGCTCGCCGGCGCGGAGCGCGGCCACGGCGGCGTCGATCACGAGCGCCGTCCTTCGACGACGCGGTCGATCCCCGCCAGGTCGGGCGTTATCGTGACGTCCTCGTAGCCGAGCCCCGCGAGGCGGTGGCCGACCCGACAGCCTTCGCCCTCGCCGCACTCGAGGACCAGCCAGCCGCCCGCGCCGAGCACGTCGCGCGCGGCGGCCGCGATCCGCTCGGTGAAGCCAGGCGCGACGAGCGCCTGCGTCGGGTCGTGGTCGCGCACCTCGGGCTCGAGGCTGGCAAGCGCCTCCTCGTCCACGTACGGCGGGTTCGAGACGACTAGGTCGAACGGCCCTGCGGCGCCAGCGAGCAGGTCCCCGACGACGAGATCGAGGCGGTCGGCGAGCCCCGTTCGCTCCGCGTTCTCTCGCGCGAGCGCGACGGCACCCGCCGACACGTCGACGGCGGTGACGCGCGCTCCTTCGTGCTCGTCGAGGAGTGCGAGCGCGATCGCCCCCGAGCCCGTCCCGACATCGAGCACGCGCGGCGCCGAAACGCCGTGGATCCGCGCGAGCGCCCGCTCCACCACGACCTCCGTCTCCGGCCGCGGGACAAGCGCGCGGCCGTCAGTAGCGAGCGTGAGCCGCCGGAATCCCCACTCGCCCAGGACGTGCTGGAGCGGCACGCGTGCCGTCCGCCTCTCGACGAGCCGCTCGAGCTCCGCACGCTGGGCCGCGTCCAGCGGAGTCGCCACGGCGATCTCCGACCGCGTCCGCCCGACAACGTGGCCGACGAGCAGTTCCGCGTCGGCGCGCGGCCCGGGGACGCCCGCTGCGGCGAGCTGGGCGGCGGCCGCGCGGACCGCGTCGAGCGGCTTCATCCGACTGCGGCCGCTTCGAGCGCACGCCGGCGCTGGTCGGCGGTGAGCGCCTCGGTCAGCTCGTCGAGCTCGCCGTCGAGCACGCGGTCGAGCCGGTGGAGCGTGAGCTTGATGCGGTGGTCGGTGACCCGGTTCTCAGGGAAGTTGTAGGTTCGAATCTTCTCCGACCGCTCGCCGCCACCGATCTGGGAGCGACGCTGCGCGGAGAGCTCCTCTTCCTGGCGGCGGCGTTCCAGCTCGAGAAGGCGGGCCCGGAGGACGCGAAGCGCCTTCTGCCTGTTCTGGAGCTGCGACTTCTCGTCCTGCATGGCAACGACGAGCCCCGTCGGGAGATGCGTGATCCGTACGGCCGAGTCGGTCGTGTTGACGCTCTGCCCGCCGGGTCCCGTCGAGCGGTACACGTCGACCTTGAGGTCGTTGGCGTCGATCTCGACCTCCACCTCCTCGGCCTCGGGCATGACCGCCACCGTCGCCGTCGACGTGTGGATCCGCCCCTGCGACTCCGTCTCCGGGACGCGCTGGACGCGGTGGGTGCCGGCCTCCCACTTGAAGACCGAGTACGCCCCATCGCCTTTGATCGCGAAGGTCGCGTCCTTGAACCCGCCCGCCTCGCTCGGGCTTGCGCCGAGGAGCTCGTAGCGGTAGCTCCGCCGCTCGGCGTAGCGCGTCAGCATCCGGAAGAGGTCGCCCGCCCAGATCGCCGCCTCGTCACCTCCGACGCCCTGACGAATCTCGACGATCACGTCCTTCGAGTCGTTCGGGTCGCGCTCGACCAGCACGACCTTTAGCTCGTCCTCGAGCTCGCGGACGCGCTCTTCGTACTCGGGGACGAGCTCGCGGAGATCTCCGTCGGCGCGGGCGTCGTTCAGGTCGGAACGGGCCTGGCGCCACTCCTGCGCGAGCCTGTAGGGCCCCTCGAGCTCCTTCAGCCGCCGGCCGGCCTCGGCGGCAGTGCGATGGTCGGAGAAGACAGACGGGTCGCTCATGCGCTCCTGCGCATCCGCGTAGGTGCGCTCGAGCTCGGCGACCAGATCTTCGACCGCGGCCATGGAGTCAGGATAGCCCTGGCCTCCGCGCTCCTCGTGCACGCGTTCGATGACGTGGCGGCCTCGCTCGACACAAGCGAAACCGACCTTGCGGCCGCGTCGGCGCGGGGCCGACTAGAAGCGCCGACGCGCCGGCCGAGGACTACGGCTCGTCGTCGTCGTCCTCGTCGTCGTCATCGTCGTCGTCGTCCTCGTCGTCGTCCTCGTCGTCCTCCCCGCCGCCGCCGTGACCGGAGTTCGAGCCGCCGCCACCACCGTGGCCCGAGTTCGCGCCGCCTCCTCGCGGCGGCGGAGCGGCGGCTGCCGCGGGCTTCGGCGGGGCCGTCTCCTCGCCCGTCTCGGCCGGAAGCGCGGGCGCGGGTGCGGTCTCGGTCGGCTGCGGTTGCGGAGGCGGCGAAGCAGACGTGCCGCCCGTCTCCGAGTCCTCCGCCGCGACCGGCGTGGCGGCCGCGGGCGCCGGAGCGCTCGCCGTTTCATCCTCCGAAGCAGGCGGGGGGCCCGCCGGCGCCTGCGCGTCCGAAGTCACGGCGCTCCGTCGGGCGGTCGGCGTCGCCTCGTCCCCCCCGGCGGGAACCCGACGCGGCGGCGCGCGTTTCGTGCCCGACGCTCGCACTGCCGCGTCCCGGGCCACGCTACGGTCCGGCGCACGCGCGGCGGCGACCGACGACGCCTTCGGCTCCGCGGGCGACCCGGCGGGCGAAGGGTTCTCAATCGCCTCGAGCCCGACGAGGCCGGCCGCCGCGCCGACCACGACGCCGAGCGCGATCAGCCGGCGCCGCGTCCGCGAACGGCGAACCGCCGCCGCGATCGCGGACGGACCCGTCGCGGCCGCGTCAATCGCACGACCAGCGACCCTCCTCGCTGTCCAGGTGACCCGCGTGACGATTCCCCCCTCGTCGCGCGAAGCGTAGCCCACCCTGCTCGGCGGCGCGCGCTCGTTAGGCCATGACCTCGACCTTACGCTCCTCCGGGGTGATACGGCCCTCGAGGCGCAATACCTCGCGGAGGGCCCGGATCGAGACCTCGATCTGATCGAGCGTCGGCTCGCGCGTCGTCAGGCGCTGGAGCCAGAGGCCGGGCGCGAGCAGCACGCGGAGCGCGGGATTGGTTGGATGGCGGCCGGCGAAGCGGATGACCTCGTACGCGATGCCGGCGATCAGCGGCAACGCGAGGATGCGCGAGGCGATCAGCCAGTACCACGCGGGCCGGCCGAAGAACGCGAAGACGAAAATCGCGATCACCATCACGTAAAGAAGGAACGCGGTGCCGCACCGCACATGGAGGAGGCTGTACCGCTGCACGCGCTCGGGCACGAGCTCGTCGCCCGCTTCGAGCGTGTTGATCGCCTTGTGCTCGGCGGCGTGGTACTGGAACACCCGCTTCAGGTCTGGAAGGAGCGAGATCAAGAGCAGGTAGGCGATGAAGATCGCGACGCGGACGAGCCCCTCGACGACGACGAACGCGGCCGTTCCCTCGACGGGAAGCCAGTTCGTGATGAGCGCCGGTGAGACCTTGAAGAGGAGGAGCGCGAATCCGATCGCGATGCCGAACGCGAAGAGGAGCTGCCCGCGCGTCAGCTCCGTCTGTACCTCGCCGTCCTCGCCTTCCTGCCGCGCCGCGTAGTTCGCCGAGATAGCGAGGGCCCGGAAGCCGATGGCTAGCGACTCGCCGAGCGCGACGACACCGCGGATGACGGGAAGGCGCAGCCAGCGGTGACGGAGGAGAACCGACGCGATAGGCCGGTTGATCTCCTCGATCGTGCCCGTCGGCGTGCGGACGGCGACCGACCATGCGGACGGGCCCCGCATCATCACGCCCTCGAGCACGGCCTGCCCGCCGATCGGAGCGGCCGATGCCGTTGGAAGCAGATCGAGGAGCCGCCGCGACATGGTCACTCCATTATCGGGTGTAGTGCGACCATCCTTAGCGCCCTCCGCGCGGCGGAGGCGCTAGCGGCGCGCGGCGCCTGCTCGCTCGAGCCGGCGCTGGAAGCGCTCGACGCGGCCGCCGGTGTCGAGGAGCTTCTGCTTCCCCGTGTAGAACGGGTGGCATTCCGAGCAGATCTCGACGTGCAGCTCGGGCTTCGTGGAGCGCGTCTGGAACGTGTTGCCGCACGAGCACGTGACCGTGGCAAGGACGTACTCGGGATGGATGTCAGGCTTCATCGGAAGCGAGGATAGCAGAGGCCGTGCGGGCCGCTACGTTGCCTCCCGAGACGACGACGGCCACGGTGCTCGCGTTCATTTCCGGGATCTTTCCCGCGAGCACCGCAGCGACTGCCGCGGCTCCGGCCGGCTCCGCCGCCAACTTCGCACGGGTGTAGAGAAAGCGGAAACCCGCCGCGATCTCATCCTCCGAGACTGTGATTGCGTCGTCCACGAGGTCGCGGCAAACGGCGAAGCAGCGCTCGCCCGCGAACGGAGCGTTGAGGCCGTCGGCGATCGAGCGCGGCACGATCCGGACGGGTTGCCCGGCGGCGAGCGCCTTTCCGAGCGCGGCGGATCCGTCCGGCTCGACGCCCACGACGCGCGCGTGCGGTCGCGTCGCCTTGACGGCGACTGCGATCCCCGAGATCAGGCCGCCGCCGCCGACCGGGACGACGACGGTCTCGACATCGGGCCGGTCCTCGACGATCTCGAGCCCGAGCGAGCCGTGGCCGGCGATCACCACGTCGTCGTCGAATGGGTGAATGAACGTCCGGCCCGTGCGGGCGGTCACGTCTGCGACGCGGTCGAACGCTTCCTCGGGCCCGGCCGCTTCCAGGTCGACCGCCGCCCCGAAGGCGCGAACCGCCGCGATCTTCGCCTCGCTCGCGCCGCGCCACATCACCACCAGGCAGTCGATCGCCTCCAGCGCGGCGCCGTACGCGAGCGCGGCGGCCGCGTTTCCCGCCGACACGGTGATGACGCCGCGCCTGCGCTCCTCGGGAGAGAGCGACGTGAGCTTGGCGAGCAGCCCGCGTGGCTTGAACGAACCTGTCTTCTGGAAGAGCTCGGCCTTCAGGTACACCCGCGCGCGGGCCGCGTGGCCGAGCGTCTTCGACGTGAAGAGCGGCGTCCGGTGAAGACGGTTACCGATCGCCGCGGAGGCGCGGAGGACGTCTGCGGGGGTCACCGGGACGGACGATTGAGCGACCGTCCGTGTTGGCTCTCGGCTCAGTTCGCGCGCCAAACGTCCGCCCCGCGCCCGCTACGCTCGAAGCGGTGGCTGCCGGCCGGCGCAGCCGGCCGGGCAGGCGGCTGCTGGGCCGGCGGCGTCCCGGGGAACGGCGGACCGGAGCGGATCGCCCGCCTCACATCAGAGAGTACTCGGGCCCCGAGCCGCCCTCGGGCGGGGTGAGGCGGCCGCCCTTCGCGGTGATGGCGCCGCACTGGACGCAGTTCGAGGGCGTCACGTCGACCCGGACTGCGTCGCCCGCGAGCGCGCCTCCGCCGCCCCCGATTTCGTACACCTCGGCCGGGCACATGCGCACCCACGTCTCCGCCAGCTCACGGGGCACCGTTCGTTGGATCCGGATGTGGTTCGGCGCGTCGTCACGCGTCTTGTTGCCGCTCAGGTAGACGCTCGCGAGCTTGTCGAAGACGAGCGTCCCGTCCGGCTTCGGATACCGCGACGCCCGCTCGCCGATCACGACGTTCGTGTGCGAGTCCGGCTCCAGCCTGAGGTCGCGCGGCGGCAAGCGGCCGAGCGAGTTCACTGCCGCGCCGGCGAGGAGCGCGCCGCCGACGAAGCCGTACCGGAACGCCGGCCGCATGTTGCGGACCCGCTCGAGATCGCGCCAGATGTAGCTCTCCCGGACGGCGCGGTCGTACGGTTCGAGCGCGCCCGGCGTCCAGGCGGTGCGGCCGGGCGCGACCGCTTCGACGGCAGCCTCCGCCGCGAGCATCCCCGAGCGCATCGCGTAGTGGATCCCCTTCAGCGCGGGGACGTTCACGAACCCCGCCGCGTCGCCGACGATCATCCCGCCCGGGAAGTGGAAGCGGTCGGGCAGCGCGAGGAAGCCGCCTTCGGGGATCGTCTTCGCTCCCCAGGCGATCCGCTTCCCGCCCTCGAGCAGGCGGCGAAAGCGCGGATGCGTCTTCAGCTCCTGAAGGAGATCGTGGCCGGACAGGGTCGCGTCCGTGGAATCGAGGCCGACGACCATGCCCAGCGCCACCATCCCCTCCCCCATCGGGTAGAGGAAGCTGCCGCCGAACTCCCGGTAGCGCGCCGCGCCCCGAAGCGGCCAGCCCATCGTGTGGACGACGCGGTTCAGCGGGCGCGCAACCTCCCAGACCTCCTTGACGCCTAGGGCCCACACCTGCGGGCGCGTCTGCAGCCCGTAGCGCGCCGCCGCGATCCCGGTCAGGTGGCCCTGCGTGCCCTCCGCGAGAATCGTGACGCGCGCCGTGAGGTCCGACCCGGGCTCGAAGTTCGGAAGCTCCTCCCCGCCGCGTCCGCGGCCCTTGTCGCCCGTCCGGACGCCGACGACGCGCCCTCCCTGGACGAGCAACCTCGTAGCGGCGGTCTCGGCGACGATCATCGCGCCGAGCTCCTCGGCGCGTTCCGCCAGCCAGCGACCAACCTGCCCGAGCGATGCGACGTAGTTCCCGTGGTTCCACATCGTCGGCGGCGTCGGCACGCGGAGCGCGCGGGTCGGCGTCAGGTAGTAGAGGCCCTCCCGAACCACCGGCCCGTAGAACGGCAGATCCTCCGTCGCGATCCCCGGGAAGAGCTGCCGGAGCGCCCGTGGGTTCACCACCGCGCCCGAGAGGAGGTGTGCGCCCGGCGCCTTGCCCTTCTCGACGACCGCGATCGGAACCTCGCCCAGCCGCTCGCGGAGCGCTGGCCGCTCGGCGAGCAGCTGCCCGGCCCGGATCGCGGCTGCGAGCCCCGCCGGCCCGGCCCCGACGATGAGGATGCCGACGTCGATCCGCTCCTCGGGCGGCTCGCTCGGCTCCACGACGAACTCCCCGGGGTCGAAGGGCGGCGGGTAGTCCGCGGGCCGGGTCATCCGCCGCGGCGCCGGCGGACAAGCTCGGTCAGCTTCGGGACGATCTCGTGCAGGTCGCCCACGACGGCGAGATCGGAGTACTCGAAGATCGGCGCGTTCGGATCCTTGTTGATCGCCACGACGGTTCCGGATCCCTGCATGCCCACCTTGTGCTGGATCGCGCCCGAGACGCCGCAGGCCACGTAGAGCTTCGGCGAGACGTTCTTGCCCGTCTGGCCGACCTGGGCCGCGTACGGGTACCAGCCCGCGTCAACGACGGCACGCGTCGCCGCGACGGCGCCTCCGAGCGCCTGCGCTAGGTCCTCGAGGAGCGAGAAGTTGGCCGGGTCGCCGAGTCCGCGCCCACCGGCGACGATGACGTCGGCGTCCTCGATCGACGGGCCGCTCGCCTCCTCGTGCGCCTGCTCCAGCATCGCCGTCTTCGCCGACCACTCCTCCACGTCGACCGGAATCTCCTCGACCTCCGCGCCGGCGCCGTCCACCTCGGCGGGCTCGAACGTGCCCGCCCGGATCAGGGCGAGCCGCGGCTCGCTGGTCCAGCCGACCTCGAGGTACACCGAGTCCTGCAGCGCGGGCCGCCTACCGACGAGGCGGCCGTCCTGCAGCTCCAGGTCGACGAGGTCCCAGTTGAGGCCTGCGCCGAGCCGCGCGGCGAGCCCAGCGGCCACGTCGGCCGTCAGGACGGTCGCGCCGAAGAGGACGGTGTCGATCCCGCGCTCGCGGACGAGCCCCGCGAGGACGTCGACGCGCGGCTGGGGGAGCGGGGCCTCCAGCGCTGGGTCGTCCGCGACGTAGACGCGGCCAGCGCCGAACCGACCGAGGCCTTCGGCGAGCCCGCGCACGCCGGCACCGCAGAGGACGGCCGAGACCTCGTCGCCGAGCTGCGTGGCGCGCGAGAGCACGCCGAGCGTGCTCTTGACGGGCTGGCCCTCGTGGTGCTCGACGTAGACGAGCGTGGCCATCAGTGCCACGTCCGGGAATGCTCCCGAGTTCCTGGGTCGCGAGCACCGAGCCAGAGGACGCACTCGTCCGCAGCCAAGGCCGGGCTCCTTGGGAAGGGCGAGGGTGGGCTCTCGCGCCGCGTGATCGCGGGCCAGGCTCGGGCGAGTATTGCTGGATCGGGCACTAGACGAGCTTGCGCTCCTGGAGGTAGGCGAGGATCCGTTCCGCGGCCGCGGCGCCGTCCTCCGCCTCGATCCGCTCCGCGTCGCCGCGCGGCGGCGGCTCGGCGACCGCGTACACCTCGGTGCGAGATCCGCGGACGCCCGCCTCGCTCGCCTCGACGCCGAGCTCCGAGAGCGAGACGACGACCTGTGGCTTCTTCTTCGCGCCCATGATGCCCTTGAGGGACGGGTAGCGCGGCTCGTTGATCGCGTCGGAGACGGCGACCACGCAGGGAAGCGGAGCTTCGAGGACGTCGTAGCCGTACTCGGTCTGGCGCTTCGCCCTCGCCTTCCCGTCCGCGAGCTCGAGCGTCGCGGCCTGCGAGATCATCGGGAGCCGGAGGTGCTCCGCGAGCGCCGCCCACAGGACGGCGCCATCAGAGTCGCCGGCCTGCTGCCCGAGGAGGACGAGATCCGGCGCCTCGCGATCGAGCGCCTTCGTCAAGACGTTCGCGGTCGCGACGAGATCCGAGCCCGCTGCCGCCTCGTCGGAGACGAGAAGGACTCGGTCGGCGCCCATCGCAAGCGCCTTGCGAAGCGATTCCGCCGCCCGTTCGGGGCCCATGGAGACGACCACGACCTCGGTCTCCGTCGCGCCGTCCTTGACGCGGAGCGCCTCCTCGAGCGCGTGGGTGTCGAACTCGTTCAGCGCGCCGTCGACGGAGCGGTCGACACGAAGCGTCTGCGGGTCGATCCGCTTCGGCGCGGACGGGTCCGGAACCTCCTTCATGCAGACGGCGATCTTCACCGCCGCGAGCATAACGGCGCCAAGGCGCCGACTCGTCGGCGCCGACCGTCAGGACGGGCGGGCTTGCCCGGCCGTCCGTCTGAAACGACCGGTCGACACCCCGGGGGCACGGAAACGCCCCAAGGCGCCGACTCGTCGGCGCCGACCGTCAGGACGGGCGGGCCTGCCCGGCCGTCCGTCCGAAACGACCGGTCGACACCCCGGGGCAGGACCTCAAGGCGGCGGGGTTCGCGGCCGATGGTCTCGCTTGACCTCGCCGCCGCGGCTGCTAGGGTCTCGCCCTTCGGACGCGAACCGGAGCAATGCCCAGAGGCCACCGGACGACAGCCCGAAGCATCGTCATGCTCCTCCTCGCAGGGGCGTTCGTCGGGACCGCAGAGGCCGGCTCCCCTCCAGATCGCATCGTCTTCCCGCTTGTCGGTTCCGCGAGCTACACGGACGACTTCGGCGCTCCGCGCGGCGACCACGGCCATCAGGGAAACGACCTGGTGGCCGACCGCTGGACGCCCGTCGTCGCCGTCGAGGCGGGGCGCGTCGAGATTCCCGGCTGGCGGTCGCGCGACTGCGCGCTCATCCTCCACGGAGCGAGCGGGACGGACTACTGGTACCTCCACCTCAACGACCGGCATCGCCACGCCGGCGGTGAGGGCGGTTGTCGCCCCGGCGTCGCCTACGCGCCCGGGCTCGACGACGGCGACCGCGTGCGCGCGGGCGAACTCGTCGGCTACGTGGGGAACTCGGGCAACGCGGCGGGCGTCGCGCCGCACCTTCATTTCGAGCTCCACCCTGGCGGCGGCCGCGCCGTCTCGCCCTACGAGTGGCTGCGGCGCGCGCGCCGCGTCCTCTTCGCCGTCCCGGGCGGGAGGACGAGCGTGCGCCTCGCGCTCTACGGGACGGTGCGCTCGATCGACGACGCGTTCGCCCTGCGAGTGGCGAGCGTGGCGGTCTCGCGGGGTTGGCGTGGATCCGTCCCCGCACGCGCCGTGGCGCTCGCGTACGCGGCCGACGTCACGGTCGAGCGGACGAACGAGGCGCGAAACACCCCGGCGACCGCGGCGGTCTCGAGCGCCGTCCCCGGGGAGCGCGTCGCCGTCTGGACGACCTGGTTCGCGCCGACGCTCGCGACGCAGCTCGCGCAGCCGAACGTCCTCTCGGCACAGCGGATCCGCCTGCGTGGGCCGCTGCGGTGAGCAAGTAAGAGTCTGTTACCCGCGGTCGAGAGCGGCGCGTAGCTCGCGCGCGGCCGCTTCCGGATCCGGCGCGTCGCCGATCGCCCGCACGACCGCGATCCGCGTCGCGCCCGCCGCGACGACGTCCGCGACGTTCCGCGCGTCGATCCCGCCGATCGCGAACCACGGTGTGCGGGCCCGCCTCGCCGCGTACCCGACGAGCTCGAGCCCCGCGGCCGCTCGACCGGCCTTGGTCGGCGTCTCGTAGACGGGACCGACGCCTATGTAATCCGCATCCGCAGCGTCCACCTGGGCCGGGGAGTGCGTCGAGAGCCCGACGCCGACCGCGAAGCGCCGCGCGTCCGCGACCGGCAAGTCGTCCTGCCCGACGTGGACGGCGTCCGCCTCCGCCAGGACGGCGAGGTCGGGCCGGTCGTTCACGACGAGCGGCACGCCGTGCCGACGGGTCACGTCGCGTGCGCGGCGGAGCACGTGGAGGAGCTCGGCGTCCGGGATCTCCTTGTCACGGATCTGGACGAGGTCGACGCCACCGCGAATCGCTGCGTCGAGAAACTGCTCGAGGTCGGACCTCGCGGGCGTGATCACGTAGAGGCGGTGGCTAGCCGCCAGCCACGGGGCGCGCGACGACGACGGCGTCACCGCTCTCCAGCTTCGTCTCCGGGTACGCGCTCCGCGCGACGGGCTCGCCGTTTCGCTCCACGAGCGCGTACGAGCCGGCGACCCCGAGCCGCTCCAGAAGCCCCGCGACCGTCTCGCCCGGCTCGAGGGTGTGCTCGCGGCCGTTGACGGTGCACGTCGCGCTCACGCCCGCGTCACGAGGCCGCGCACGGGGCTCGAAGGCTCAGCGGTCTCACGCTCCTCCATCAATCCCGCGAGACGGGCGGCGCGGCCCGCCTCGACGGCGAGGCGGAACGCTCGCGCCATCGCGACCGGATCGCCCGCGCGCGCGATCGCCGTGTTCACGAGGACGGCATCGGCGCCAAGCTCCATCGCCTCGGCGGCGTGCGACGGCGACCCGAGGCCGGCGTCGACGACGACGGGCACTTCGGCGTCCTCGACCATGATCCGGATCGCGTCGCGAAGCTTGAGCCCCCTCCCGCTTCCGATGGGCGCGGCGAGCGGCATGACCGTTGCGCAGCCCACCGCCTCGAGGCGCTTCGCGAGGACGGGGTCGGGAAGCATGTATGGAAGCACGGTGAACCCGTCCTCGACGAGCGTCGCGGCCGCGCGCAGGGTCTCGACGGGGTCGGGCAGCAGGTAGCGCGGGTCGGGGATGACCTCGAGCTTGATCCAGTCGGGAAGCCCGCCGGCCCGGGCGAGCCGGGCGACCCGAACCGCCTCGTCGGCCGTCTCGGAACCGGCGGTGTTCGGGAGAAGCAGCACGTCGGCAGGAAGGAAGCTCGCAATCTCCTCGTCGCCCGCGGCGTCGAGGTCGATCCGCCGGACGGCCACCGTGACCATCTCGCATTCGGACGCGACGACGGCGTCGCGCATGGTCGCGAACGAGTCGTACTTCCCCGTTCCGGTGATCAATCGCGACCGGAAGCGCCGGCCCGCGATCGTGAGCGCATCGTCCATCGCGACTCCCTTCGCTGGCATGACCCAGATCAGGTTCGTGCGGTCGCGGCCTCGTGGCCGCCTCTCAGCCCCCGCTCAGGGGCTCCCGTTCGGCTCAGGGTAGCGGAGCGCGCGCGGCGTACGGCGCTTGCTAGGGCCAGACCGCGTCGCCGGGGCTCGCGTCGAGCGCGCCGCCGTCGCGGCAGTCGGGCGAGCGGTACGCCCGCGGCACGTACGCGTGGATCTCGCTCCAGTACGTTTCCGCGAGCCGCGCCGCGTAGCCGGGCGGCGCGCCGAGATCGCGCGCCGCCTCCCGGATCATCTGCATCCCCCAGCACTCGGCCGACGCCTCGTTCACGACGCCGCGCACGTGCTGCGCCTCGTGCGCGAGCGTCCCGACGGCGAGCGCGATCGCGGCCTGAGCGTCGCCCCCTCGCGGCTGGGCGCGCTCGTACCGGAGGGCGACGAGCGCCTTGCAGACGTCCGGGTGGAGGTTGACGCGGGGATCTTCGAAGCCGGTGACGAAGCCGGCGGTGTCGGCCGGGATGCGGCCGTTCGAGAAGCGAGACGCCTCGCCGACGAGCGTCCTCCATTCGTGCTCCGACCAGCAGCGCACCTCGACGGTTCGGTCGACGAGCTCGGTCGCCACCCGGGAGAACGTCGGCTCGACACGACTCGCGCCGGTTACACCGTCCCGGACGGGAAGGTCGTGCGCGTTCCCCGGCTGGTAATCCCCGACCTGCTGCGCCACGGAGGTCATCTGGTCGGAGGCGGCCCTCCATTCCTGCTCCCAATCGTGCGCGAGCTCCGCGTCGCGCGCGCCGGCGAGGAGCCGCTGAGCCGCATCCGCGCCAGCTTCATAACGCTCGCAAGCCCCCGCGACGTTGGCCTCGACGACGGTCAGCCGCTCGCTCGGAGGCTCGCCGACCTGCTCGCTGAACCATCGCTCGCATCCCGCGATCGCGGCGAGCGCCTGCTCGAGACGGTGCCGCGCTTCGCCGCGCGGCACCGCACCGTCGGTCGTGCTGGTCACCGTAGCGACGACCTCGAGCGACCGCTCGATCGCGAAGACCCAGTCGATCAGCTGCCCGACCCACTGGACCTCCTCGCGCGTCGCCGGGCGCTCGTCGAGCGCCACGGCTTCGGGCTCGTCGCGCTCGGTCGGCGGGGCCTCATCCGAGCGCTGCCGGTCGATGTCCGGACGTCCCGAGCCGGCGCATCCCGCGCCGGCGAACAGCGCGACCGCTGCCGCGATGACGAGGATCGCCCGCATTGCCGCGCGAGCATCGTTCCCCCCTGGACCGGACTGCAACCGTCAGCGGCCACGGAAGCGCGGCTCGCGCTTCTCGACGAACGCCGCCATGCCTTCCTTCTGGTCCTCGCTCGCGAAGAGCATCGCGAAGAGGCGCTCCTCGGTTGCGAGCGAAGAGCGGTCGCCGCCGCCCATGGCGAGGTTCGTCGCCTCCTTCGCGTACGCGAGCGCGAGCGGGCTCTTCGCCGCGAGCGTCTCGGCGAGCTCCCGCGCTTTCGGGAGGAGCTCGTCCGGGCCGCAGACGGCGTTCACTAGCCCGCGGGCGAGCGCCTCGTCGGCGTCGACCGTCCGGCCCGTGAAGATCAGTTCCTTCGCGTAGGCGAGGCTCGTCTCGCGCGGGAGCCGCTGGCTCCCGCCCCAGCCGGGGACGGCTCCGAGGTTGATCTCCGGCTGGCCCAGCTTCGCGGCGCGGGAGGCGAGCCGGATGTCGCACGCGAGCGCGAGCTCGCAGCCGCCGCCGAGTGCGAACCCGTTGATTGCGGCGATGGTCGGTTTCGGCATCGTCTCGAGGAGATTCGCGCACGCCTGGCCGAGCGCCGCCCACCGGCGGGCTTCGAGAACGCCGAGCGCTTGCATGTACTTGATGTCGGCTCCCGCGACGAACGCGCGGTCTCCTGCGCCGGTTAGGACGACGACGCGCGCGTCTTCGTCACCCGCGAGCCCCGTGAGCCGGTCGCGCAGCGCCTCGGCGTGCTCGAGGTCGATCGCGTTCATGGCCTCGGGCCGGTTGACGGTCACGACGGCCGTCCCGGCGTCGCGCTCGACGTCGATGCCCACCGGCCTACGCCTCGACCGGGATCCTGGTCTTCAGGAAGTCGACGATCGCAGAGACGGGCGCGCCCGGGGTGAAGACCTCCGCGACGCCCTTCTCCTTGAGCGCGCGGACGTCGTCCTTCGGGATCGTCCCGCCGACCACGACGAGCACGTCGTCGAGCCCCTGTGCCCGCAGGCCGTCGAGAATCCGCGGAACCAGCGTCATGTGCGCGCCCGACAGGATCGAGATCCCGACGGCGTCCGCGTCTTCCTGGAGGGCGGTCTCGACGATCTGCTCGGGCGTCTGATGCAGGCCGGTGTAGATGACCTCCATCCCGGCGTCGCGAAGCGCGCGCGCGATGATCTTCGCCCCTCGGTCATGGCCGTCGAGCCCGGGTTTCGCGATCACCACGCGAATCTTCCGCGCCGGGCTCATGAGGGGGGCGGATGCGAGGCGCGCGGCTCCCTCATTGGATGTTCCGGGCCACCGTAAGTGAGTATATGGCGGTGCGGTTGACCGTCATCGGCTCGTCGCCGGCCTGGCCGAACCCGGGGAGCGCGCAGTCGGGCTACCTCGTCGAGACGCCGGGGTCGCTCCTCCTCGACTGCGGGCCCGGGGTGCTCGGGCGGCTCCGCGAGACCGGGATCCTCCCCGCGATCGACGCGGTCGCGATCACGCACTTCCACCTCGACCACTGGGGTGACCTCGTCCCGTGGGCTTGGCTCGCCGCCTACGGGACGGAGTCGCTCGACCGGCCGCAACTCTGGCTCCCTCCCGAAGGCATCGCGCAGCTCGAGACGTTCGCGTCGCTCTGGGGGAATCCGAAGATGTTCGAGCGGGCGTTCACGCTCCGCGAGTTCGAGGCGGGAAGGGCGTTCGAGGCCGCGGGGTTCGAGGTCGAGCCGCGTCGCGTCCGCCACTACCAGCTGCGCGCCTTCGGCTTTCGCGTCCGCGACGGAAGCGGCCGCTTGCTCGCCTACTCCGGCGACGCGGGCCCCGGGGACGACCTTCGCGAGCTCGCGCGCGGCGCCGACCTCTTCCTCTGCGAGGCAACGCTCGCCGACGCGGGCCGCGAAGGCGAGCCACGCGGACACCTCGCCGCCGACGAGGCGATCGCGGCGTCGGACGGAACCGTGCTCCTGACACACCGCCCGGTCGAGCTTCCGCCGCCCGACGGCGTCGCGCTCGCGCGCGACGGGCTCGTGGTCGAGGTCTAGGCCGGGCTCTCGCGGATCTCGAGCGCGACGATCCGGTCGGGCCGGATGAACCAGCGCCCTGCGCGGGGCCAGGTCGCGCCGCGCGCAAGCTCCGCCGCGAGGGCCTGAGCAGCGGCATCCGCGTCCGCCTGCCGGTGGAACGACTCGGCCTCGATCTCGTCGCCGCCGTCGAGGTTGAGGACGAGCGCGAAGCGGGCGGTTGCTTCGGGAGCGGGCGGAGGGGCAGCCGGCTCGGACAAGGCGGCGGGCGCTACGGAGGCGGCGGGGGAAGCCGGGCTGTCCACGGGGGGCGGGATAGTCCCAGCGCGGTACGCGACGCCGACGTGCGGTTCCTCGATCCGCTGGATCGACGGCTCGGAGTCCGGGAACGAGAACGTCGGGGCGGGCTGCGCGCCGACGGGGCTCGGCGTTTCGGGGGCTGGGGGCTCGGAGAGAGACGGCGGGGTTTCGCCGGCCGGCGGCGCCGGGGACGGCGCGGGCGCCGGCGCGGGCGCGAACGTCCGCTGCTCGGCGGGCTGCTCGGCGGGCCGCTCGAGAGGCCGCTCGGCGCGCTGCTCGGCGGGCGCAACGACCGACGGCTGCTCCCACGGCGGAGCCGGGACGGCGGGACTCGTCGCCCGATCACCCGTACGGGGGAGGGGGGCCGAGACGCGCAACCCCGTCTCACCGACGAACGGCGCAGGCGCGGCGGGAGCGGTCTCGTCCGCGGGCGAGGCGGGGGGCGCGGCGCTGAAGACGTCGTCGAGGGCGGCTCGGATTTCGCCGGTGGTCGCGACGGCGAGACGGAACGATCGCGCGAGCTCCCGCTCGATCTCGGCGACCGCGTCCTCGTCGGTCGGGTCGGCGATCGCGACGAGCAGGGTTCCGTCCTCGAACGCGACGGGCATCGCGTTGTAATAGCGGCACACCTGCTCGGGAAGGAGACGGACGGTCTCGGGGTCGAAGCCGCGGCCACGGAGGCTGATGAACGGAAGGCCTTTCTGACCGGCGAGGAGGCGGGCGAGGTCCCTCTCCTCGAGCCAGCCCTTCTGGAGGAGGATCTCGCCCAGGCGGCGCCCGCTCTGGTGGCCCTCCTGGAGGGCGCTCTCGAGCTTCTCCTTGCTGAGAAGCCCGGCGCGGTAGACGAGCGTCCCGAGCGGGGCGTCGGCCCGCTCCCAGCGGCTGTCACTTCCGCTGCCGTTCATCTCGTGCATCGTGTGAGTACCTCCGCCTCGCCGAGTCCCTACGGGTCGTCGGCCGCACCGGAGATTGCCGGAATCACCCGGAAGGGGCATTGACCCAAAACGGGGGAACCCAGGGTTCCGCCGTCGGCCCCCTCGTTAAAGAGTGGCCTCTGAAGACGGTCGGCCCAGCCGACCGTTCTCGCCGCGCGTCAAAAGACCGGCGTTTCCCTCCACGTACCCCACACGTCGCGGAGCGCGTCGCACATCTCGCCCATCGTCGCGTAGGCCTTCGCGGCGCCGATGATGGCCGGCATGAGGTTGCAGCCGTCGACGGCTGCGTCGGCTCTGAGGCGCGCGAGCGCGCCCTCGACCGCGCTCCCGTCGCGGCGCGCTCGTAGCGCGGCGAGGCGCTCGACCTGCTTTCGCTCGAAGGCCGGGTCGATGTGCAGGGTCTCGATGTCCTCCTCGTCAGGCTCGTCGTAACGGTTGACGCCGACGATGACCCGCTCGCCCCGTTCGACCTCGCTCTGGAAACGGAACGACGCCTCCGCGATCTCCCGCTGGAAGAAGTTGTCCTTGATCGCGGCGACGACGCCTCCGAGTCGTCGAATCCGGTCGAAGTAGTCGTACGCCTCCGCTTCGAGTCGGTTGGTCAGGTCCTCGACGAAGTAGGCACCACCGAGCGGGTCGATCGCGTTCGGGACGCCCGTCTCGTGCGCGATCACCTGCTGGGTGCGAAGCGCGATCTTCACCGCGTGCTCGGTCGGCAGGGCGAGCGCCTCGTCGAACGAGTTCGTGTGCAGCGACTGGCAGCCGCCGAGGACGGCCGCGAGCGCCTCGACCGCCGTGCGGATGATGTTCACCTCGGGCTGCTGTGCCGTCAACGAGACCCCGGCGGTCTGCGCGTGGAACCGCATCAGCCAGGAACGCGGGTTCTGCGCCCCGTAGCGGTCGCGCAGCTCGCGCGCCCAGATCCGCCGAGCGGCCCGGTATTTGGCGATCTCCTCGAAGAAGTCGATGTGCGCGTTGAAGAAGAACGAAAGGCGCGGCGCGAACGCGTCGACGTCGAGGCCGCGCTCGATCGCCGCCTCGACGTACGCGAACCCGTCGGCGAGCGTGAACGCAAGCTCCTGCGCGGCGGTGGAGCCCGCCTCGCGGATGTGGTAGCCCGAAATCGAGACCGGGTGCCAAAGCGGCACCTCGTTCGCGCAGAACTCGATCATGTCCACGCAGAGCCGCATGGAGGGCTCGGGCGGGAAGATCCACTCCTTCTGCGCGATGTACTCCTTCAGGATGTCCGTCTGGATCGTCCCGCGGAGTCGGTTGCGGGGGACGCCCTGCTCCTCGGCGACGCAGACGTAGAACGCGAGCAGGATCGCGGCGGGGCCGTTGATCGTCATCGACGTCGAGACCGCGTCGAGCGGGATCCCGGCGAAGAGACGCTCCATGTCCTCGAGCGAGTCGACCGCCACGCCTTCCCGTCCGACCTCGCCGAGCGCCTTCGGGTGGTCGGAGTCGTAGCCCATGAGCGTCGGCATGTCGAAGGCGGTCGAGAGCCCCGTCTGCCCATGCTGGAGCAGGTAGCGGAACCGCGCGTTCGTCTCCGCGGCGGTTCCGAAGCCCGCGAACTGGCGCATCGTCCAGAGCTTCCCGCGGTACATCGACGGGTAGACGCCGCGCGTGTACGGGAAGACGCCGGGGTAGCCGAGGTCGCGGTCGTAGTCAACCTCGACGTTGTCGGGCGTGTACAGCGGCTCGATCTCGAGCCCGGAGACCGTGGTGAAGAGCGCGTCGCGCTCCGGCTTCGCCTCGTAGAGCCCCTGCCGCCACTCCTCGGTCGCGTCGAGGCGGGACGGCTCCTCGGTCGTTGCCATGCCTCTTCATTGTAGGGTCGAGCCTCTGCCCCGCCGCCGCTGCGAACCGCGCGAAGCTTTAGCGCGCGCGGACTTCGGCCGATGCCGACACCGGTATGGAACGCCTGCGGCACCGGCTCCCGAACGGCCTGCTGGCGCAGCACGCCTCGTCGCGAGACGAGCGCGAGGGCACGCCGCGCGAGGATCCGCGCCTGCTCGCGCGCTTCGCGTGCTACCTGTACGGAGGCGGGGCGGCGATCATCCTCCTGACGCTGCCGTTCCCGAGCCATCCGGAGCAGCACGACGTCGGACTCGCGCTGCTCGGGGTCCTCGCCGCGTTCGCGTCGCTCGTCTTCGGGCTGGGGTTCGGCGCCTTCGGGCCCCGCATCTTCCAGGCCGCAGCCGCGCTCGGGACGCTCGTAATCACGGCGGCGATCTACCTCCGTGTCGACGAGCACGGGCCGTACGTCCTCTTCTACGTCTGGCCGATCCTCTTTTCGTTCTTCTTCTTCCGCCGTCGCGCGGCGTTCGTGCAGCTCGGGCTCATCGCGGCCGCGTACGGCATCCTCGCGGCGGTCGGCCGGGCGGGACAGTACGAGGCCCTCTACTGGGCGATGCTCGTTACGTCGCTGGGGATCGCAGGCGTCCTCGTCTCGTTCGTCACCGACCGTCTCGAGCGCGTGTGGGCGCGCGAGCGCGAGAGCGAGCGCCGCTTCCGAACGCTCGTCTCGAATATCCCGGGCGCCGTCTACCGATGCGCACACGACGCAGACTGGACGATGGAGTTCCTGAGCGACGCGATCGAATCCATCTCGGGCTATCCGGCTTCCGACTTCATCGCGAACCGCGTCCGCTCGTTCGCGAGCATCATCCACCCGGAGGATGCGGGGAGCGCGGCCGTCGAGGCCGCGGTCGCCTCGGGCAAGCCGTACACGCTCGAGTACCGGATCGTCCACCGGGACGGCGGCATCCGGTGGGTCCACGAGCGCGGCCAGGCATCGGTCGCCCCCGAAGGCGACGTCCGCCTCGACGGCGCGATCTTCGACGTAACCGAGCGGAAGCGGTTCGAGGAAGACCTTCGCGAGGCGGAGGCGAAGTACCGCACCCTCGTCGAACACCTTCCGCTCGTCACGTACATCGACGCGATCGACGCGGCGAGCTCGAACATCTACTCGAGCCCCCAGACGGAGGCCCTGCTCGGTTACTCGCCCGAGGAATGGCAGACGGATCGGGAGCTCTTCGCGAAGGTCGTCCATCCGGGCGACCGCGAGCGCGTCCTCCGCGAGCATGCGCGCTGCCACGAGACGGGCGAGTCGCTCCGGACCGAGTACCGCCTGATCACGCGCGACGGGCGCGTCGTTTGGGTGCAGGACGAGGCGGTCGTTCTCCGCGACGACGGCGGCCGGCCGCTGTACCTGCAGGGCTTCCTTCTCGACGTGACCGCGCGCAAGGAGTCCGAGACCGTGCGAAACCGGCTCGCCTCGATCGTCGAGTCGTCGGTCGACGCGATCTTCAGCACCTCCACCGAGGGCGTGATCGAGAGCTGGAATCGAGGCGCCGAGCGCATGTACGGGTACGCGCCGGAGGAGATCGTCGGCGAGTCGGTCGCCCGGTTGACGCCGCCCGACCGTCTCGGGGAGGTCCGCCGGATCCTCGACCGCGTCGTCGGCCGCGCGGAGAGCGTCCGCTTCGAGACAGTCCGAATTCGAAGGGACGGGTCCCCGATCGACGTCGCGCTCACCGTCTCGCCTATCCTCGACTCGGAGGGGCGGGTCGTCGGCGCCTCCGGGATCCAGCGAGACATCACCGAGCGGCGGCGAGCCGAGCTGGCGCTCCGCGAAAAGACGGCCGAGGTGGAGCTCCTCCAATCGGTCGCGGAGGCGGCGAACGAGGCGACGACCTTCGAGAGCGCGATGCAGTTCGCGCTAGACCGCATCTGCGCCTACATGGGCTGGCCGGTCGGCCACGTGTACCTCGCGGAAGGCGAGATCCTCGTCCCAACGGAGCTCTGGCACATGGACGACGCCGAGCGCTTCCGTGAGTTTCGCGCCGTGACGGCGCGAACCGTCTTCGCGGCGGGTGTCGGTCTTCCGGGCCGGGTGCTCGAGTCCGGGCACGGGAAGTGGGTCGCCGACGTGAGCGGCGACGAGGCGTTCGCTCGGCGGAGGCACGCGAACCGCGCCGGGCTTCGCGGCGCGTTCGCGTTCCCCGTCCTCGTCGGGCGCGAGGTCGCCGCGGTCCTCGAGTTCTTCTCGCTCGAGCCGGCGGCGCTCGACGACTCGCTCGCGGATGCGATGGCGAACGTCGGCGCCCAGCTCGGACGCGTCGTCGAGCGCACGCGGGCACAGCGGGCGCTCGCGGAGCAGAACGAGCGGCTGCGGGAGCTCGACCGGATGAAGGACGACTTCGTGGCGCTCGTCTCGCACGAGCTGCGAACGCCGCTCACCTCGATTCGCGGCTACGTCGAGCTGCTCGGAAGCGGCCGGACGGGGGCGCTCGGCGGCCAGCAGCGCCGCTACCTGGACGTCGTCGAGCGGAACTCGCGCCGGCTCCTTCGGCTCGTGGACGACCTCCTCTTCTTCTCCCAGGCCCGCGCCCGGGGGCTCGAGCTCGCCCTCGAGCCGATCGACGCGCGCGACGTCGCCCGCGACGCGGTGGACGCGGCGCGGCCCGCCGCCGAAAAGAAGCAGATCGACCTCGAGCTCGAGCTCGACGGTCCTGCGCCCGTCGAGGCGGACCGCGCTCGGCTCGGCCAGCTCCTGGACAATCTCCTCTCGAACGCGATCAAGTTCACCCCCGAGGGAGGCCGCGTCGAGGTAAGCGCGCTCCGCGAGGACGGCGAGGCGATCGTCACGATTTCGGACTCCGGGCTCGGAATCCCGAGCGAGGACCAGGAACGCGTCTTCGACGGTTTCTTCCGGTCGGCGTCCGCGACCGAACAGGCGATCCCGGGGACCGGCCTCGGCCTCGCGATCGCGCAGACGATCGCGGCTGCGCACGGCGGCTCGATCGCCGTCGCGAGCCTCGCCGGCGAGGGAACCACGTTCACCGTCCGCCTGCCCGCGAGGGACGAGCCCGCTTACGGACGCCGGTAGCGGTAGCCGACGCCGCGCACCGTCTCGATCGGGACGTCGCCCGCCTCCTCGAGCTTGCGGCGCAGGTACGCGACGTACAGCCGAACCTGGTCGCGGGAGACGGTCGTCTCGTCGCCCCAGACGAGCCGATGAAGGCGATCGTGTTCGAGTGCCTCGCCCGAGTGGCGCACGAGGGCGAAGAGCAGCTTGAACTCGAGCGGCGTCAGAGAGACCTCGCGACCCTCGACCTCCACCGACCTGGCGCGGAAGTCGACGCGGACACGGCCGTCGTCGTAGACGTCGCGGGCAGCCTCGGCCGGGACCCTCGCGCGGCGGGCGAGCGCCTCGGCGCGCGCAACGACCTCGTCGAGCCCGAAGGGCTTCGTGACGTAGTCGTCGGCGCCTGCCCGGAGCCCGCGCACCTTGTCGGCATCCGTCGCCCTCGCGGTAAGCATGAGAACGGGCACGTCGGAGACTTCGCGGATTCGTTCGAGGGTCTCCCAGCCGTCGAGCTCGGGCATCGCCACGTCGAGCGCTACGACATCCGGCCGCAGCTCGTAGAGCGTGCGCAGGGCCGCGCGGCCGTTGTCGGCCTTCGCGACCTTCCATCCGGCGCCCGTAAACACCTCGTCGAGCAACGAGAGGATGTCCGGGTCGTCGTCGACGACGAGGATGCAGGGGCTCGTCATACGACTCTCAAGCGATTTTCAAATGTCACTCATACCAGGGATGCGCGCGAGCGAGAAACCGATCACGCTTCTCGTACGGCCCGATCTCCGTCACCGCTCGTCCCCGCGCCTCCGCCCCGCGCCGCCGCCGCAGCGCCGCCCGTCTCGCACCCGTCCGCTTCGGGCGGCCTCCGCCGCCTCGAGCGCGCGCACCGAGGCGGGCGGCGACCCCCCGGTGCGAGCCGCCCGCCACGCTAGCGCGTGCTGCCGGGCTTCCACAGCGGCTCGGTGCCGCCCGAGTTCGCCGCTCGCGCGAGGACGAACAGGAGGTCGGAAAGCCGGTTCAGGTACGCGAGCGCGGCCGGGTTCACGCGCTCGCTCACGTCCAGCGCGACGACGAGGCGCTCCGCGCGGCGGCAGACCGTCCGCGCGAGGTGGAGGACGGCCGCGGCCTCGGTTCCGCCGGGAAGCACGAAGCTCCTGAGCGGCGGGAGGTCGCTGTTCACCCGGTCGCAGAGCTCCTCGAGCCGGTCGACCTGCTCCGGCGCGACGCGCAGGCGCTCGCGCTTCGCGTCGGCGAGCGGCACGGAGAGGTCGGCGCCCACGTCGAAGAGCTCGTTCTGGATCCGCTCGAGCCAGGGCCGGAACTCGGGCGGGACGCCGCGTGCGAGCGCGACCCCGAGCAGCGCGTTCAGCTCGTCCACGGTCCCGAACGCGTCGATCCGAGGATGCGACTTCGGGACGCGCGTCCCGTTCCCGAGGCTCGTCTCCCCCGCGTCGCCGGCGCGGGTGTAGATCCGGTCGAGACGAACCGGCTGACGGCGTCGGCGGGCGCGCTCGCTCACGCCGGTGCGGGAACGGCTCGCTCCGCGAGCCCCAGAATCGACCGCGCGATGACGAGCCGCTGGATTTCGCTCGTTCCCTCGTAGATCTCCGTGATCTTTGCGTCGCGGTAGAAGCGCTCGACCGGGAATTCCTTCGTGTAGCCGTAGCCGCCGAGGATCTGGATCGCTTCGCCCGTCTGGCGGCGCGCGACCGCCGAGGCAAAGAGCTTCGCCTTCGCGCCGGCCTCGCCGTGCGGCTCGTCCCGGTCGCGCAGCCAGGCGGCCCGGTAGACGAGGAGCCGTGCGGCGTCGATCTCCGTTGCCATGTCGGCCAGCTTGCCCTGGATCGCGCCGAACTCGGCGATCGGCTTCCCGAACTGGCGTCGCTCGAGCGCGTACTCGCACGCCACCTCGTATGCGGCCTGCGCGATCCCGAGCGCCTGCGCCGCGATCCCGATCCGGCCGCCGTCGAGGGTCGCCATCGCGATCCGGAAGCCCCTCCCCTCCTCGCCGAGCAGCCGCTCGGCCGGGACGCGGACTCCCTCGAGGACGAGGTCGACCGTCGAGCTCGAATGGAGCCCGAGCTTCGCGTGTTCCGAGGTGACCGAGAGACCGTCCGCATCGCCGTCGACGACGAAGGCGGAGATGCCGCTCTCCGAGCGCGCGAAGACGAGGATCGTCCCGCGCTGCGAGGCGTTCGTGATCCACTGCTTGCGACCCGTCAACCGCCACCCCGTGCCGTCCGCGTCGGCGCGAGTGCGAAGCGAACGCGCGTCCGAGCCTGCCTCCGGCTCGCTGAGCGCGAACGCGCCGAGCCGCTCGCCGCGCGCGAGCGGCGCGACGAGCTCGTCGCGCTGCTCGTCCGTCCCGAAGCGGACGATCGGGAGCGTCGTCGCGCTCGTGTGGACAGCGACCGTGACGCCGATCCCCGCGTCGGCGCGCGACAGCTCCTCGAGCACGAGGACGTACGAGAGGAAGTCGGCTCCGGCGCCACCCAGCCCCTCGGGGATGCAGACCCCCATCAGCCCGAGCTCGGCGAGCTTCGGCAGGAGCTCGCGCGGGAAGCGATGTTCCCGGTCCCACTCGGCCGCGCGTGGAGCGATCTCGGCGGCGGCGAACTCGCGCGCGAGCGCCTGGATCTCGCGCTGCTCCGGCGAGAGCTCGAACTCCACGCGAGGGAGGATAATCCGCCTTCCCGCGCGTCCCCGGACCGATTCGGCGCCTCACCCGCGCCGCCGAAGGCAGTACGCTCGCCACGAGGGTCCTACACGAGGGGGTCCCCCACGGGGGACGCGGCTCCGTCGGGCGCTGTGGCTCGCTCGGTTAGGCGGCCGCGAACTCGCGCGCGACCTCGCGCAGCGCGAGCTCACGCTCACGGAAGGCCTCGACGACGTCCGGGTCGAACTGGCGGCCGGCTTCGTCCGTGATCTCGACCCGCGCGAACTCCCAGGTTCGGGCCTTGCGGTACGGCCGGTCGCTTGTCATCGCGTCGAGCGCGTCGGCGACCGCGAAGACGCGCGCCCCGAGCGGAATCTCGGCACCCTCGAGCCCGTCCGGATACCCGCCGCCGTCCCAGCGCTCGTGGTGATGGCGGACGACCTCGAGCCCCGGCCCCCGCAGGAACGCCACGCCGCCCAGCATCTGCTCGCCGAGCACCGTATGCGTCCGCATGAGGCTCTCCTCGCGCTCGGTCAGGGCGCCCGGCTTCTGGAGGATGTGGTCGGGGATCCCGATCTTCCCCACGTCGTGGAGCAGGAAGCCGTACTGCGCGCTCTCGGCCTGGGCGAGATCGGGCGCGATCGCCGACGCGAGCTCGACCGCGTAGCGCTGGACCCGCTGGGAGTGCGCGCGCGTCCCCGTGTCCTTCGTCTCGAGCGCGCTCGCGAGCGCCGCGACGGTCTCCTGGTAGGCCTTCTGCAGGAGGACGCGCTGGCCGCGCTCGATCTCCAGGAGGTGCCTGAGGTCGCGCGCGTAGAGGAGGAGCTGCTCCTCCGGCGCCCGCTTCTTGGTGGCACGAAACGGGATGCCGTACAGGCCGCCCGCCAGGCGCTCGACGATCGCGAGGAGCTCCAGCGGGCTGAACGGCTTGCGGACGAACGCGTCGGCGCGATTGCCGTTCGCGGCCGCCTCGGTCTCCGCTTCGATCCCGGTCAGGAGCACGACCGGGATCCCCCGCGTCGCGGGGTCAGCCTTCAACTCCTCGAGGTACTCGAGCCCGTTGGTGCCCGGCATGCCGATGTCGAGGACGATCGCGTCGGGACGGCACCGGCTCATCGCCCTGCGAGCCGAGTCGACGTCACCGGCCTCGTCGACATCGACGTCGACGGCCTCGAACGTCGTTCGCACGAGCGCCCGCAGGCTCGGGTCGTCATCAACCAGCAACAGGTGCACGCGGCGTTCTTCCTGGTTTCCGAGGTCTCAGTCGGTTATCGGCCCGCCCTCCGAAGTCTTGAGGGCCAGGCGGCGGCGACTTAATAGATGTAGAAACCGCGCCCGGCCTTGCGGCCAACTCGCCCGGACGCGACGTGCTCTCGCAGGAGCGGGCACGGCTCGTAGCGCGGGTCATCGAGCCCGTCGCGGAGGACGTCCATGATCGCGACGCAGGTGTCCAGCCCGATCAGGTCGGCGAGCGCGAGCGGGCCGATCGGGTGGTTGAACCCGAGCTTCGCGATCGTGTCGATCGCGTCCGCGTCGGCGACCCCGTCGTGGAGCGCCCACACCGCCTCGTTGATGAACGGCATCAGGATCCGGTTCGAGACGAACCCGGGGAAGTCGTTCGCCTCCGCGGGCGTCTTCCCGAGGTCTCGCGCGAGCTCGATCACGGCGGCGGCGGTCCCGTCGGAGGTAGCCGGCGTGCGGACAACCTCGACGAGGGCCATGAGCGGCACGGGATTGAAGAAGTGCATCCCGATCACCTTGTCGGGGCGGCGAGTCACCGCCGCCAGCGACGCGATCGGGATCGAGGACGTGTTCGAGGCGAGCACGGCCTCGCGGGGAAGAACCTCGTCCGCGCGGGCGAAGATCTCGCGCTTCACGTTCGGGTCCTCGACGGCGGCCTCGACCATCAGGTCGGCGCACACGAGGTCGCCGACCGGCTCGACGCGCGCGACGACCGCCTCGGGATCCGCCTCCGCGCCCTTCTCGGCGAGTTTCGAGAGGCTCTTCCGCATACCCGCGAGCGCCTTGTCGGTCGCACCCGGGAGCGGATCGTGGAGCGACACGCGCCGACCCGACGCCGCAACGACCTGCGCGATCCCGCCGCCCATCTGCCCCGCGCCGACGACGAGAACGTGCTCGAACGTCACTTGGGCGTTCAGACCTCGATCAGAAGCGCGTCCCCTTGGCCGCCGCCAGAGCAGATCGCCGCGAGGCCGAGGCCGCCGCCGTTTCGGCGCAGCTCGTAGATCATCGTCGAGACGATGCGGGCCCCCGACGCGCCGATCGGGTGGCCAAGCGCCACGGCCCCCCCGTTCACGTTGACCTTGTCCGGGTCGGCGCCGAGGAGCTTCGCCGAGTGCACGGCGACGGACGAGAACGCCTCGTTCAGCTCGACTCGCTCGACGTCGTCGATCGTCTTGCCGGCCTTCTCGAGCGCGAGCTGACCCGCCCTGGCCGGCGTCCGCGCGAGGTAGGCGAACTCGTCGGCGACGTACGCCTGGGCGACGATTGTCGCCAGGACGTCGAGGCCGCGCCTCCGCGCGAACGCCTCGCTCGTCACGACGAGCGCGCCGGCGCCGTCATTCACACCGGGCGCGTTGCCGGCCGTGGTCGTGCCTTCGGGGTCGAAAACCGGCTTCAGCTTCGCGAGCTTGTCGAGCGACGTGTCGCGGCGCGGCCCCTCGTCGACTGAGAGCTCGCCAACCGGCGCGATCTCGTCGTCGAAGAGGCCGTGATCGATCGCGTGGACGGCGCGCTCGTGGGAGCGAAGGGCCCAGCCGTCCTGCTCCTCGCGCGAGATCCCGAGCTCTCGGGAGACGAACGAGGCCTGCTGGATCATGTGGCGCTTGTCGAATGTCGAGGTGAGGCCGTCGTAGACCATCGAGTCGATGAGCACGCCGTCCCCGAGCTGGTAGCCGAAGCGCGCCTGCTTCAGGAGATACGGGGCGTTCGACATCGACTCCATGCCGCCCGCGACGATCACGCTGTGGTCGCCGGCGCGGATCATCTGATCGGCCATCTCGACGGCGCGAACGCTCGAGGCGCAGACCTTGTTGACCGTGTCGGCGCCCACCTCGATCGGGATCCCCGCGCCGACGCTCGCCTGGCGGGCCGGGGCCTGGCCGGCCCCCGCCTGCAGCACCTGGCCCATGATCACGTACTCGACCTCGTCGGCCTCGACGGCGACGCGCTCGAGCGCTGTCCGAATCGCGTGCGCGCCGAGCTCGGGCGCCTCGTAGGCGGCGAGGCCGCCGCCGAGCTTTCCGAACGGCGTTCGCGCGGCCGAGACGATCACGGAGCGGGCCATGAGCGCAGCGTACCGCGCCTCGGCCGTCCCGCGCCCGGCGTTCCCGGGACGCCCAGGCGCGGGGCCTGCCCCGCGACACGATAGGCTCGCGTCGATGCGTTTCCCGGTCCAGCGCTCGGACGGCTCGCGCGGCCAGGCTGCGCTCGGCGTCGCCGTCGCGGGGCTCGCGCTCGCCGGCACCGCGATCGGCGCGCTCGCGATCGCTCGTCTCGCGATCCGCCGCGCCGTCATCGCAGAGCTCGAGGTGGACGAGCTCGAGGTCGACGAGCTCGAGGTCGAGGAGCTCGAGGTCGAGGAGCTGCGCGTCGATCGCCTCGTCGTCGGGGAGCTCGTGATCGAGTCCGAAACGAAGCCGCCGCGGAGTCGTCAGAAGAAAGACGAGTGACGCGCGGCCGCCCGCCCGCCCCCGGGCGCTCGCGCGAGGCCGCAGCGGCCGACGGCCGCGACCGACGCCGCCGCGAAGACGCGATGAACGTCCTCCTCGTCGACAACTACGACTCGTTCACGTACAACCTCGCGCATCTCCTCGAGGAACTCGGAAGCGAGGTCGCCGTCGTCCGGAACGACCGAATCCACGCCGAGAGCGCCGAGCGGCTCGCGCCCAGCCACCTCGTCGTCTCCCCCGGGCCCGGGCGACCGTCCGCGTCCGGGGCGACGGTCGAGATCGTTCGACGGCTCTCGCCGCGTATCCCGACGCTCGGGGTCTGCCTGGGCCACCAGGCGGTCATCGAGGCCTTCGGCGGCGAGATCGGCCAAGCGCGCGAGCTCGTGCACGGCAAGGCGAGCGCCGTCTCGCATGACGGTCGCGGAATCTTCACCGGGCTTCCCCATCCGCTCCAGGCGGGGCGCTACCACTCGCTCGCCGCGACGCGCGTCCCGGCGTGCCTGGAGGTGTCGGGGCGCACGGCCGACGGGGAGGTGATGGCCGTCCGCCATCGCGAGCTTCCGGTCGACGGCATCCAGTTCCATCCCGAGTCGGTCCTCACGCCCGCCGGGCGCTCCCTCGTCGCGAACTTCCTCGGAGTCGGCCCGTAGCTCAGGCGGCCCTCGAAATCGGTCCCGCGCCTCGAACGC
>DATAAZ010000040.1:0-22436 GCA_036259875.1 Gaiellaceae bacterium | reverse complement strand
CGGGGACGGCGGCTCGGTCGGGGGCGCCGAGACCGACCGCGTTGAGGCCGACCTCGACGTCGTCGCGACCGCGAACGACCTGCTCGAGCTGAGCGAATCGCTCGGCGGAGACGTCGGGGCACCGCTCGCGGGCGAGAGCGCCGAGCAGCTGCGCCGGGCGGTCGAGTCAGCGACCGTCGAGGTCTATACCGGCAAGGACGACCGCCTTCTCCGGCGCCTCGTAGTCGAGGCGCGCTTCCGCGCCGCCCCGCCGCCGGAACTGGCGGACGCGTTCGCCGGCCTCCCGACGGCCGAGTTCCGCCTGGAGCTCACGATCGCCGAGCCGAACTCGCAGGTGAGCGTCGAGGAACCCCCGAACGCCCGGCCGTTCCCGGGCGCGTAGGCGCGCCTCGTCACGGTTCGGTGTGGACGACGACGTCCGCGATGCCGGGCTGCTCGCGCCGGATCCGCTCCTCGATCTCGCTCGCGCGCGCATGCGCGTCCGCGAGCGCGCGCTCCGCGTCGAGCGCGAGCGTCACGAAGGCGACGAGGCCGGCGTCCGTCCGGTAGAGGCGCAGGTCGCGGGGCGGCCGGCCGGTGACCTCCGAGACGACGCGGCCGACCGCCTCGCGCTCTTCGCCCGAGGAGTCGACCGGAAGCGCGCGTCCGGCCGTCTCCTCCTCGAGCGGCTCGAGATGCGTCTGAACGGCGTCGACCTGCGGCAGCTCGGCGCCGATCGCAGCCTCCACCTCCGACGCGATCGCATGCGCTTCCGCGAGCGGGAGCGAGCCGGGCAGCTTCACGTGAAGCGATACCTCCGTCCGGTCGCCGAGGCGAAGGACGGCGACGTTGTGGATCTCGCGGACGCGCGGCACGCGGAGCGCTGCCGCATGGGCGCGCTCGCGAAGCGCGGCGTCCTCGGCACGCGGCTCGACGTGGACGACGACGTCCGTTCCCGGGAGCGCGCCTTCGACGGCGTCCTCCACCGCGTCCGCGGCCGCGTGCGCTTGGCCGACGGCCGCGGCGGGCGGGACGCCGATCACGACATCGGCGAAATGTCGGCCGGCCGCATGCCGCATCCGGAGCCTTCTCAGCTCGACCGTCGGTTCGAGCGCCTCGATCGATCCGCGGACTGCGTCGTACGCCCCGGCCGGCATCTCGTCCATGAGCACGTCGACGTTTTGACGGATCAGGCGAACCGAGGCCAGGACGACGAGCCCCGCGACGAGGAGCGCAGCGGCCGAATCCGCGTCCGGATAGCCGGCCCCCGCGGCCGCGAGCCCGACCAGGACCGCCGCCGTACCGCCGAAGTCGCTCGCGAAGTGAAGCGCGTTCGTCGCGAGCGCCGCGTTCCGGTACCGGCGGGCGGCGCGCCAGGAGACGACCGTCCGGCTCGCGTCGATCGCGAAAACGACCCCGACGGCGACGAACGTCCACCACCCGAGGTTGAGCTGGGGCGGCTCGCCACGCGCGAGGCGGCTGATCGCGCTCCCGGCAACGACGAGCGCGACGATGACGAGGACGGAGGCCTCGGCCAGGGCGGCCAGGTGCTGCGCCTTCCCGTGGCCGTAAGGATGGCTGCGATCGGCCGGCCGCACCGCGACGCCGACCGCGAAGAACGTGAGGAGCGCGGCCGCGAGGTCGGTCCCCGAGTGCGCCGCCTCGGAGAGGAGGCCCAGGCTGCCGGTCGCAACGCCCGTCACGAGCTTGATCCCGATCAGAACGACGGCGGCAGCGACCGAGACGAGGGCGATGCGGCGCTCGGGAGCCACAACGAAACGGTAGTCCAGGCCCCGCGGGGTATCCTGGCGCGGTGACGGACGTCCCCGATCAGGAGACGGTGTACGAGGTCGTCTGCCCGCATTGCGGGAAGACGTTCGAGGCGCAGCCTCTGACCGGAGGTGCGGCGCGCTACCAGGGCTTCAAGTGCCCCCACTGCCGGCTCTTCGTCGCGTACGACCGCGTCGAAGAGCTCGAGCAGGTCGACTCGGGCAGCTCGTAACGCACCCCGCGGGCCGGGCAGCCCGCCCCGCCTAGCCAAGAGCCCGATGCCGCGCGACTTGCCGTCGCCGGGCGGGGGCTCGTCCCGCCCTGCGTCGGAGCTACGTGACGAATCGACCGGATGGGGACTGTCCCTGGGACAGTCCCCGGGTCACGTCTCGGCGGGCGCATTCGCCGCAGCGGCGCGCTTTGCCGGCGCTCCACGATACCGGCCGCGTGCGGTTTCCGGACGCGAGTCGCCATCGCAGCCGCGCAGCGCTGCAGACTCGCGTCGCGCTACATGCAGTCCTTGAGAGCCTGCGCCTCCGGGAGGCCCTCGAGCTTCTTCAGCGTGTGGTTCTCGATCTGGCGGATCCGCTCGCGCGTGACGCCGAACGCACGGCCGACCTCCTCGAGCGTTCGCGGCTGGTCGCCCCGGAGGCCGAAGCGAAGTTCGATCACCTTCCGCTCGCGATCGGGGAGCGAGTCAAGCGCCCTGTCGATGTCCTCGCGGCGGAGGTGCAGCGAAGCGGAATCGAACGGCGACTCCGCCTGCTCGTCCTGGACGAAGTCGCCGAGCTCCGACTCCTCTTCCTCGCCGATCGGCTTCTCGAGCGACACCGGGAGCTGGGCCATGCGGAGGATCTCGCGCACCTCCTCCGTCGCGATCTCGAGCTCGTCCGCGATTTCGTCCGGACGCGGCTCACGCCCGAGCCGCTGGACGAGCTGGCGCTCGATGTGCACGACCTTGTTCAGCTTCTCGACCATGTGGACGGGGATGCGGATCGTGCGCGCTTTGTCGGCGATCGCGCGTGTCACGGCCTGGCGAATCCACCACGTCGCGTAGGTCGAGAACTTGTAGCCCTTCCGGTAGTCGAACTTCTCGACGGCCCGAATCAGGCCGAGCGAGCCCTCCTGGATCAGGTCGAGGAACGAGAGGCCGCGGCCGAGGTACGCCTTCGCGATCGAGACGACGAGGCGCAGGTTCGCCTCGATCATCTGTGTCTTCGCGCCCATGTCGCCCCGCTCGATCCGCTTCGCGAGGTAGACCTCCTGGTCGGCTGTGAGGAGCGGGACCTTCCCGATCTCGCGGAGGTAGAGCCGGAGCGAGTCGAGCGACGGCTCGACCGTGAGGTCGAGCTTCGGCGCGCTCTTCTCGTCCTCCGCCAGCGCGGGCTGCTCGTGCGGCGGCGACTTGTGCTCGACGCCCTCGACGAGCTCGACCCCGTGGTCGATCAGATACGTGTAGAAGTCCTCAACCTGCTCCTTGGTGAGCTCGACTTCCTCCAGCCCGCTCGCGATCTCGTCGTAGCTCAGAAACCCCTTCTCCTGGCCGTCGACGACGAGCTTCTGAAGCTCTTCGATGTCAGGAAGGGTGATGTCGACTGTGAGCACGCGGGGCCTCGCCTTCTTCGTTACCGTCGGGACAACGTCTCTTGGAACGAAAAGAGCCGGCGAGTCTCGGTCTCTGTTTCCCCCGGCTCACAGGACTGCTGCGCGCGCGGATATTACACGCGCCTGGGGAAAACCGGAACCCTTTTTCCTACGAGCGGGGAAAAACCCGCCCGACTTCTTCACAGCGACTGTTGACGAGCCGCGCTTCCCGCAGCGTCTCGACGCCGAGGAAGTGTGCGAGTGCCGGACCCGCGGCGCGGTTCGCGCCGTCCTCGACCTTGACGGCGGCGCCGGTGCCATCGGGAAGAGCCGCGCAGAGCAGCCCCTCGGCGCCGCGTTTCGCGACCGCGCCGGGGAGCGCGCGCATGAGTGCCGTGTCCGCGGCTGCGCCGCCGCCGACGAGCTCCGGGTAGGCGCGCATCGCCGCGACGACGCGCTCGGCGCCGTCGAGCTCGCCGCCGACGAGTCGCGCGAACGCGGCGGCGATCGCTGTAAGCGGCAGGGCGAAACTGACGACGCCGCACCCGTCCGTTCCGGTTACGAGCTCCTCTGCGGGCGTCTCGGCCGCGCGCGCGATCACGCCATGGAGATCGCGCTGGAGCGGGTGGTCGAGCAGCCGGTAGCCGGGGAGCGGCCAGCCGCGGAGCTTCGTTCGGAGCAGCATCCCCGCGTGCTTCCCGGAGCAGGGGTGTCTGAGCTTCGCCGTGCGGCCGTCCGCGCACTCGAGCTCCCGCTCACGCGAGCCAGAGCGGGCCAAAAGGGCGCGGACCGCGGTCAGCTGGTCTTCCGTCGCCTCGTGTGACGCGCACGCGATCGCGAGCTCCTCCGCGGGGAGCGCAGGCACCTCTCGCGCCAGCGGCAGCGCCTGGAGCGGCTTCGCGGTCGAGCGCATGTGCGTCACGAGGTCAGGGTCACCCGCCGACTGGACAGCTTTCCCGCCCCGAACGGCGACGGCGTGCACGCGGTGGACGGCCTCGACGACGGCCCCGCGCTCGACGACTACGCTGATCGGCGAAGCCATGCCGCCGGAGCGTAATCCGACCCGCGAGCGGGCGGGCCATGAGCCACCGCTACCGCCTCGTTCGGCGGTCGTAGGCGCCGGTCACGACCGATCTACGGCCGGGCCGTACGCCCGTGCCTGAGCTCCCGGAGATCGAAGCGCTTCGCCGCTCGCTCGACGAGCCGGTCGGCGCCGCGCCGATCGAGCGTGCGGGCCCCGCACACGTCGCGACGCTGAAGACGTTCGACCCGCCGCTTGCCGAGCTCGCGGGTCGCCGGTTCGCCGGCACCGAGCGACGTGGCAAGCACCTTCTCTTGCCGACCGACGACGGCGAACTCGTCCTCCACGTCCATCTGATGACGGCCGGCCGTCTCGCGTACCTCGCTGCGGGGGCGAAGCGACCGAAAAGCCCTGCGTTCGAGGTCCGGTTCGTCGGGGGCGCTTCCCTCGTCCTGACGGAGGCGGGCGCGAAGAAGCGGGCGCGCGTCGGCCTCTATCGGCCCGAGGCGATCGACGCGGAGCTGGCGCACCTCGGTCCCGAGGCGCTCGGGCTCGGTCGGGAGCGGCTGCGCGAGATCCTCGAGGCCGAGCCACGCCGGCTACATCCGCTCCTTCGCGACCAGCGGGCGCTCGCCGGGATCGGGCGCGCCTGGGCAAACGAGATCCTTCACCGCGCGCGGCTCTCGCCGTACGCGCTCTCGACGGAGCTCGAGGACGACGACATCGAACGGCTCGCGCGCGTGATCGACGAAGCCCTCGCGGAGGGAATCGAGTTGCGACTGACACGGGCGGGCGACCGGAAGGTCTATCGCGTCCACGGGCGGCTCGGCCAGCCCTGCCCGGCCTGCGGAACGCCGATCGCCCGGGTCGACTTCGAGGAGCACACGATTTTCTACTGCCCCGGCTGCCAGACGGGTGGCCGCGTCCTCAAGGACCGGCGGCTCTCGCGCCTCCTTCGCTGAGCCCTCCCGAGCTGCTCGCGAGAACCTCCCCCGGGGGCCCCCCGTTGTTCGTTCCCCCGCGGCGAGCGTAGCGCCGCCGGGCGCGCGCGTGGCTCGTCGAGTGTGGCGAACCAGGCGCCGGTCGGTGCGGATATCACCACTGCAAGTCTCATGGAGGCCCCATGGCCTCTTGGCCGCGGCAGCGTCACGCTGCTCCCGCATCGACTCCCAGAGCAAGGAGACAGAGCGTGATCTGCACCGGAGACATCCTCGAGAACCCCGTCACCGGCGAGCGCTTGCGCTTCCTGAAGACGTCGCGGGACACGGGCGGCGCCGCGGTCGTCGTCGAGGTGACACTGCAGCCGGGCGGCACGGTCGCGTCCACGCATGTGCATCCCTTCCAGGTCGAGCAGTTTCGGATCCTCGAAGGCACGGTCGGCTTCAAGCGGGGTCGCGAGCACCTCGAGGCACGGGCAGGCGACGCGCTGGTGGTCGAGCGCGGGATCGCACACAAGTTCTGGAACGCCGGCGACACCGAGGCTCGGTTCATCGCGGTCGTGCGTCCCGCGCTCCACTTCGAGCGGCTGATCGAGACGATGTTCGCGCTCGCCGCCGACGGTAAGACGAACCGCAAGGGGATGCCGAACCCACTTCGCCTCGCGGTGATCGCGAAAGAGCACTTCGACGTCGTCCGGCTCCCGATCGTCCCAGTCAGCGTGCAGCGCCTCGGTCTCGCCCTCGGCGCGCCCGTCGGCCGCGTGTTCGGGTACGGCCCGACCTACGAGCCGAAGACCGCTCCCGCTCCGGCGCTCGCCGAGGCGTAGACGTCCCTCAGCGACCGCACCGGCCGCGGCCTGAATACCGCGGCCGGTGCTAGCGGACGGCGTGGAACAATCCCGGCATGGCGAGGGACGAGACGACGACGCAGCGCCGCGCGGAGAGACGCCGTCACGACGCGTACTCGGGCGCCTGGCTCGCGATGAAGCTCGGAGTCGAGCCGCGCGCGCTCGACGTGAAGCGGCGCGCCGGCGAGCTGCTCGCCGTCCGGGACGAGGACGGAACGGACTTCCTCTATCCCATCTGGCAGTTCGACGCCGACGGCCGGCCGCTTCCTTCGGTCGCGCGCGCCGTGGGCGCGTCGCGTGCGGCGGGGCTCAGCGACGAAGACCTCGTCGAGCTTCTCCAGCGGCGCGACGGCATGACGGGCGGCCGCCGCCGCCTCGTCGACGCGCTCCGCGAAGGCCGTGAGGATCGCGTACTGGAGGTGATCCGGGCGGCGCGAGCCCGGGCCTAGCTCAACCGCTCTCGGGAAGCCCAATCCGAAGCCGGTCTTGCTCGTGCTCGAGCGATACCCCGAGCGCGCGTAGGTACACGACCGCGGCCGCGGCGCCGAGCTCTCGGATGTCCGCGCCGGTCACGACGCCCGCGGCGTTCCGCTCGACCGGCGCAAGCTCGAGGTCCGCGCCGCGGACGACGAGCGTCACCGAGTCGCGCCCGCCGTGCCGCCGAGCCGCGCGCGCGAGCTGGCGAAGGGCTCGCGTCGCCGGCTCGCGCTCGACCTGCACGGATGCACCCGATCCGTCGACAGCGACGGCGCCGGCGTCGAGCTCGGCCGCCGCCGCACGCGCGAGCTCGAGCGAGTCGACTGTCTCGACCCGCGGCTCGTAGCGACCGGCCTCGATCCGCGCAACGAGCGACAGCTCTTCGAGGAGCTCTGCGAGCTGCGCCGTCGCGGCCCCGATCATCTCCACGTAGCGGGCCGCCGGCTCCTCGAGGTCGGCCCGTCCCAGGGTATGCGTGAAGCCGTGGACCGTCGCAAGCGGCGTGCGCAGGTCATGGCAGGCGATTGCGACGAGCTGCGGAAACCGCGTGTGCTCGCTCATCGGCCCGCTGCTACGGTTGCCACGTGGCGCAGAGAGTAACCGCGGCGCCCGACCTGCAAGCGTCGTCCCCCGATGTTCGGCTCGGCCTGTCGCGCGTGGGCGTCACGGGCGTCCAGAAGGCGGTCCGGATGCAGCACGGCGGGCAGGATGCGCTCGTCTCGGCCGAGATCGACTGCTTCGTCGATCTCGACCCAGGCCAGAAGGGCGTCCACATGTCGCGCTTCCCCGAGCTCTTCGGCGAGGCGATCGACGAGCTGGTGATTCCCGAGAAGCTGCTCGTGGAGCGCCTGGCAGAGCACATCGCGAGCGATGTCGTCGAGCGCCAGCGCGCCTGCCGAGCGGAGGTGCGGATCCGGGCCCGCTACCCGATCGAGCGCCTTACCCCGATAACGGGTCTCGAGACGCAGGAGCTCGTGACCCTGATCGGCATCGCGGCAGCGACGCCCGAAACCTCCCGCCGGGTCGTCGGCGTCGAGGCGACCGGGATCAACGCCTGCCCCTGCGCGCAGGGGCTCGTCCGCGAGCAGGCTGCCGAGCGCCTCGGCGCGGCGGGGTTCGCGGAGGCGGACGTCGAGCGGATCCTCGAGCTCGTGCCGCTCGCGACGCACAACCAGCGCGGCCGCGGGACGCTTCTCCTCGGGACGAAGCTCCGTCTCGACGCAGAGGACCTCGTCGGGCTCGTCGAGCGCTCGATGAGCTCGCCGATCTACGAGCTTCTCAAGCGACCCGACGAGCTCTTCGTCGTCGAGCACGCCCATCTCACGCCCCGCTTCGTCGAGGACTCGGTGCGGCTCATGGTGAAGTCCTCGCTTGACGAGTACGGCGAGCTCGACGACGGCGACTTCGTCTCGGCGCGGCAGGTCAACTTCGAGACGATCCACAACCACGAGGTCCTCGCGGAGCGGTTCGGGAGCGTCGGCGAACTTCGCCGCGAGCTCGAGACCGGCCAGCCCGCGCGCCGCCACACCAACCTGGGCGAGTGGCTCGCGGCGTAGGCGCGGGCGACGGCCTGCCGGGCCGGTCATGACCGGCCCGTACGGGCGGTAGCCCGGCGCCGTCAGGCGCGAACGACGCGGCGCCGCCGGAGGTCGAAGCGGCTCTCTGTGCCGCGGGCGAGCCGCGAAATGTTGGCCCGGTGAAGGACGAGGATCCCGATCGCGGCACCCGCGGTAAACGCGATGACCGGGCGGGAGGCGCCGAAGACAACGGCGAAGACAGGCAGGACGGCGGCGCCGACCATGGAGGCGACCGACGCGTAGCGGGTTGCGAGGAAGACGGCGATCCAGACAGCCGCCGCGGCGAGCGTCGGAAAGAACGCGAGCGCAAGCCCGACGCCGCCCGTCGTCGCGACTGTCTTCCCGCCCCGCGCGAACGCGAGAAAGAGCGGCCGCCAGTGGCCCACCACGGTCGCGACGCCGGCGAGCACGGCGACCAGGTCGTCGGCGAGCCAGAGCGCGAGAAGCGCCGGGACGAGGCCCTTTGCAACGTCGAGCACGGCGACGGCGAGGCCAAGCTTGAAACCGACGTTCCGCCAGACGTTCGTGGCCCCCAGGTTGCCGCTCCCGACCGTACGGATGTCGATTCCGGCGACCAGCCGCGGAAGCCAGAGGCCCCACGGCATGGAGCCGAGCAGGTATCCGAGCGCGACGAGGCCGGGAGCCGCGAGCGCGTCCACGCGAAGTAAACCCTAGATCTCGATCTGGTACTTCGACACCCAGTCGTTCACGACGCCCCAGTCGAGGTTGTTGAAGAAGGCATCGATGTAGGAGGCGCGGTCGGTGCCGTAGTCGAGGAAGTACGCGTGCTCGTAGACGTCGAGCGCGACGAGCGGTGTCGCGTTCCAGATCGGGAAGGTGTTCTGAGCGTCGCCGATGTAGTTGAAGAGGCGCTGCTCGTCCCAGTCGTACGCCGTCCACGCCCAGCCGCGGCCGGCCATCCCCGTTCCCTTCAGGTCCTGGCGCCACGTCGCAAGGCTCCCGAAGTCGCGCTCGATGAGCTCGGCGATCGCGCCGTCGGGCTCGCCTCCGCCTCCACCGAGATGCTCGAAGTAGATCTCGTGGTTCTTGACCCCGCCGATCGCAAACGTAAGGTCGATCTTGAGGGCTCGGATCTCCGAGTACACCTGGTTCCCCGCCGACGCGTCGACGCTCTCGAGCTTGCCGAGGATCTCGTTCCGCTTGTTGACGTAGCCCTCGTAGAGCTTGTAGTGCGCCTCGATGGCGGCGCGGGAGATCCCGTCCATCTCGTAGAGCTCGGGCCGGAGCTCTCGCGCGGCGATCTCTTCATGGTTGAAAGCGAGCGTGGCCATCGTCCCTCCCGTCCTCCGTCTCGAAGTCCGCGTGAGCTTATCGTTCTGCCCGTGGCCGCCCATCCCCGCGCAGCGCTCGTCACCGGCGGCACGGGCCGCGTCGGGAGCGCCGTCGCCGCCCGGCTCGAGGCCGACGGCTTCGCCGTCAAGGCGGCAGGACGACGGGACGGCGACCTCGCGCACGCTGACGCCGCGCGGATCCTCGTGGAACGAACGGCCCGTGAGCTGGGCGGCCTCGACCTCGTCGTCCACGCAGCCGGCGAGGGGTTCGCTGCCAAGCCCGTCACGGACGTCACGGAAGCGGACTGGGATGCGGCGCTCGGCGCGACGGCCAAGGGCGCCTTTTTCGTCGCTCAGGCCGCGGCGCCGTTCCTTCGAACGTCGAGTCTCGGGCTCCTCGTGCTCGTCGAGGACGTCGCCGCCTACGAGGCGTGGCCGTCCTTCGGACCTCACTGCGCAGCGAAGGCGGCAGAGGCGATGCTGACGCGGGTGCTCGCCCGCGCGCTGGCGCCCGACGTGCGCGTGTGCGGCGTGGCCCCGGGATCGGTAGCGGTAGAGCCCGGCCAGGAGAAGCGGCGAGCGGCCGAGACCCTGCTCGGGCGGATCGGCGAGCCCGAGGACGTCGCCGAGGCGGTCTCCTACCTCGTCGGCGCCGACTTCGTCACCGGAGCGTCGCTCGTCGTCGACGGCGGGCGGCTCGTCGCCCGGCGAGGTCAGTGACGACAATCCGAGCCTCCTTGAGATCCGTATCTGGGCGCGATATGGCTGTTCTCGGCATGGCTCTGCCGGAGAGCGACGCCGCCCTGATCGAGCGGACCGGGCGAGGCGACCGGGCGGCGTTCGAGGAGCTCTACCGGCGGTTCGCCCGCCCCGTCCTCGCGATGGCCCTACGCCAGCTCGGGGACAACGGCCGCGCGGAGGACGCGACGCAGGAGACGTTCGCCGCGATCTGGCGCTCCGCCCGCAGCTACCGTCCCGACCGCGGGAGCGGATCGGCGTGGCTCTACGCGGTCGCCCGGCACGCGATCATCGACCGCGCCCGTCAGCGGACCGAGCCCGCGACCGAGGTGCCCGAAGAGGCCGCCGACGAGGCCGGCCCCGACGAGCACGCCGAGTCGTCGTGGCTCGCGTGGCGCGTCCACTCGGCTCTCGACCGGCTCCCGGAGCGCGAGCGGGTCGTGCTCGAGCTCGCGTACTACAGCGGCCTCTCGCAGAGCGAGATCGCAAGCTACCTCGACGTCCCGCTCGGCACCGTCAAGACGCGCACGCGAGCCGGCCTCGCCCGTCTCGCGGATCTCCTCGGGGAGGTCACCGAGTGAGGGAGCCGCCCGAGCTTCGCGACCTCGTCGGCGACGACGTGCCCGACGACGAGCTGCGCCGGCTCCGGCGCGCCGACGCGCTCCTCCGCTCGGTTCCCCCGCCCCCAGCCGAGCTGCCCCCCTCGCTGACGGGCGCAGTCGCAGCGATCGCGCAGCCGCGGGCGTCGCTCTGGACGCCGCGGCGCGCCATCGCCGCGCTCGCGCTCGCGGCCGCGATCGCCGGCGTTTTCTTCGCGCTCGGAACGCTCGCCGACGGAGAGGGCGGCTTCGACGAGCGCGCGGCGATCCCGATGGAGGTCTTGGACGCCGCGCCGGGCGCGCGCGCGACGATCCACGTCGGCGATCCCGACGAGAGCGGCAACTGGCCGCTCCGCCTGGAAGTCGAGGGGCTCGAGCCGCTTCCGAAGGGCGGGTACTACCTCCTGTGGCTCGCAAAGGACGGCGACTTCGGGGTCGCGTGCGGAAGCTTCCGGGTCGGCGACGGCGCGACGGTCGCCGAGTGGGACGTGTCGTACCGGCTCGGCGACTACGACGAGTGGGTCGTCACGGCGTATCGCCCCGGCGAGCCTCGCGACGCCGAGCGGCCCTGGCTTCTCAGCGCCGACGCCCGCCTTTGAGCCGGGCTAGAACCCGTCCTACGGCGCGACCCGCCCTGCCGCAACGAACGCGCCGTACGTGACGGGCATTCGCTCGGCGAGGAAGCGCTCGCAGGCGTCCGCGTAGCGGCGAATCTCGCGCTGCGCGGTCTCGGCCGCGCGCAGCGAGACGAAGTTCATGAGCGAGCGCGCATTCACCGTCCAGTAGAACTCCGTGTAGGCGCCGACGGGCATCGCCGAGCGCGCGAGCTCGCGCGCGACGCCGAGCTCGACGAGGTGCTGATACGTCGCGTACGCCTGCTCGTAGAGAGCGCGGAGCTCCTCGCGGGTCTGCTCGGCGAGCTCGGGCGTCACGGGGTCGAACGAGTACGCGCCGGGCTTTCCGACCTGCGTCCGCACGTCCTCCGCTTCAGGAACATAGAAGTCGTCCGTCGCCTTCGCGTAGCGCATGCTGAACTCGTTGAACGACCCGACCCGGTGTCGCATCCATTCGCGCGCGACGAAGATCGGCGCGCGAACGTGGAACCGGAAGGCGTTGTGCTCGAACGGGGTTCCGTGCCGATCGCGCATGAGGAAGCGGATCAGCCCCTCGTCGGACTCGTCCATCTCGTCTTTCCGCCGCGCGAAGCTCACGCGCGCGGCGTTGACGACGGAGAGATCGCTCGCCATCGCGTCGTCGAGCCGGACGAACCCGTGATCGAGCACACGGATGGTCTGCTCGGTGAACACTTCCGCCGTGACCGCCAAGCAGTCGAGGCTAACAGCCTTGCCCGATGGACCCCCCGGCGAGCTCGAGCGCCGCTCCGCGCTCGGGTCCCTCGAGGCGGCCGAGGACCGGACGGGCAGGGGCGCGAACGCCGCCTTTTCGCCCGCTGCTCAGCCCGGTCGAAGTGCCGGTCGCTCGGGCGCGGAGGACCCGTGGGACGAGCTTCGATCGACCGACGCCGCGTGAACGTCGTCACGGCCGAAGGCCTCCGCTGACGCTCTACGTCGGCACCTCCGGCTTCTCCTACACGTCCTGGCGGGGTGCCTTCTACCCGGCCGAGTCAAGACCGCGCGACTTCCTGCGCCTCTATGCCGAGCGGCTTCCCTCCGTCGAGGTAAACGCGACGTTCTACGAGCTTCCCTCGGAGGAGCGGTGCGCCCGCTGGGCGGATGAGACGCCGCCCGGGTTTCGCTTCGCGGTCAAGATGAGCCGCCGGATCACGCATTTCGGCCGCCTCGAATCGATTCCGACCTTCTGCGAGCGAGTCCGGGCCCTCGAGGAGAAGCTCGGCCCGATCCTCGTCCAGTTTCCACCCGGCCGAACGCGGGACGACGGGTTCCTGCGCCTCTTCCTCGACTCGCTCGACCGCGACCTCGAATACGCATTCGAGTTCCGCCACGAGTCCTGGGACGTCGACGACGTGCTCGCCGCCGAAGGCGTCGCGCGAGTCGGCTCGCTCACGGGCCGCGCGCGCTTCCGCTACCTGCGCCTGCGCGAGCCGCCGTACACGGACCGCGACCTCGCGGCTTGGGCGGCGCGCTTACGGCCGTTCGTCGCCGGCGGCCTCGACATATACGTCTATTTCAAGCACGAGGACGAGCCGTTGGCCCCCGCGTACGCCGCGAGGTTGCTGCGCTTTGCCGCGGAGGAAGGCTAGGCCGCGACCACAGCGCGCGCCCGCAGCCACGCCGCAAGGTCGGCCGGCGGGACGGGACGGCTCAGGAAGAATCCCTGCGCGGCGTCGCAGCCGAGGTCGCGAAGCGCCTCGCGGACTTCGGCCGTCTCAACCCCCTCCGCGACGACGTCGAGTCCCAGGTTCCGCCCGAGATCGATCGTCGAGCGGACGATGACGGCGTGGCTCGCACTCTCGTTCATCGCCGTCACGAAGGAACGGTCGATCTTGATCTCGTCCACCGGAAGTCCGCTCAGGTACGCGAGCGAGGAGTACCCGGTTCCGAAGTCGTCGATCGCGATCCGGACGCCGAGCAGGTTCAAGCCGTCGAGGACGGCGGCGGCGCGAAGGGGGTCGGCCATGATCGTCGTCTCGGTGATTTCGAGTTCGAGTGCGTCGCCGTCGAGCTCCCACTTCGCGAGCAGCCGCTCGACGTCGGCGGGAAGCTCGACGTCGAGGAGGCTGCGGCTGGAGAGGTTGACGGCGACGTGGAGCTCGAGGCCGTCGCGCCGCCACGCGGCGCACTGCGAAAGCGCGGCGTCGAGCACGTAGAGCGTCAGCGGCCTGATCAGGTTCGTGTGCTGCGCGACGGGGAGGAACTCGCCGGGTGCGAGCAGGCCCCGCTCCGGGTGCTGCCAGCGGACGAGCGCCTCCGCGCCGACCACCTCGCCGCTCGCGAGCGCCTCCTTCGGCTGGTAATGGAGCGTCAGCTCGCCCTCGTCGATCGCCCGGCGGAGCTCGGCGATCAGCCGCAGCCGCCCTGGGCTGTAGTCGTCGTTCGCGGGGTCGTAGACCGCGTAGGCCCCGTGGCCGCCCTTGGCGGCGTACATGGCGACGTCGGCGCGCTGAAGGAGCGTGTCGACGTCGGACCCGTGCTGGGGGAAGATCGCGATCCCGATGCTCGCCTCAACGGCGATCGGGACCTCTTGGAGGACGAACGGCCGGTCGAGGGCGCGCACGATGCGAACGGCAGCGTCGACCGGGTCGGTGTGCGCCTGCACGCGAGGAAGCATGACCGCGAACTCGTCGCCCCCGAGGCGCGCGATCGTGTCGCTCTCCCGAACCACCTCGCGAAGGCGTCGCGCCAGCTCGGTGAGGAGGAGGTCGCCCGAACCATGCCCGAGCGTGTCGTTCACCTCCTTGAAGCGGTCGAGATCGAGAAGCATGACCGCCGCCTGCGAACCGTCGCGGCGCGCGGCCGCGAGCGCCTGGAGGAGTCGGTCGCGGAAGAGCGTTCGGTTCGGAAGGCCGGTGAGAGCGTCGTGGAGCGCCTGCCACTGGTTCTCGTCCGCCTGGCGCCGAAGCTTCCGCGACGCGCCGAGCGCCAGACGGAAGAGCGCGGCGTAGAGAACGGCGAGCCCGCCGAGCAAGAGCAGGTAGAGAGTGCGCGTGTCCTCCGCGGCGGCGGCCGCGATCGGCTCGTAGGGCAGGTAGAGCTCGAAGACACCGTCCGGCTCGGTCGAGCCCTCGAATTCGAACGGCACGTACACCTCGAGCAACTGGCCGAGCTCGCGTTCTCCGAGGTTCTCCTCGTCGCCGGAGTCGGAGATCTCGGACTCGACCGCGCCCGCGAGCGCCTCCTCGAGCTCGGGCGACGGCGGGAAGCTTCGTCCGATCAGGCCGTGGTCGTCCGAGTAGACGATGACGCCGGCCTTGTTCCAGATCTTGACACGCGCGATGTCCGCGCCCGGACCCGTCTCGATTGCGAGATCGAGGTCGCTGAGGCGGACCGGCGAGAGGCCGTTCTCGACGGCATCGCGCGTGAGTCGCGGCTGGATGCCGACCCGCGCGATCAGCGTCGCCGCGCTGGTGGCCCGCTCGCGCGCGCGCTCGCGCACCTGCGCGTGCATGAAATGCGCGAGGACGAAGCCGATGACGACAATCGGGACGAGGCTGACTAGGCCGAATGTCGCCACGTGCCCGGGTCTCCGCAACCGCGCACGTTCGAGAACGTGTGACTTCCGCATGTTGGCCGCACGTCCGATTGTCAAGGGCGATCGGGCGCCGCGCTTCACCCGTTCGGGGGGCGCGTTTTCGCCCTGCGCGGGGCGGAAACCGTGTGAACGAGCGAGCGAGGAGGTGGCGAGTGAGCGAGCGTGACCCCGAGCAGGCGCTGGACGAGATCGGCGACAAGCGCGCCGAAGGAGAGGAGCCGAGCGACGAGGAGCGCGCGTTCCTCGAGGCCGAGCGTGTGCCCCTGGAATCGGACGACCGGCCCGACCGTTCGGACGAGGGAAGGGGGACGCCGACTCTCTAAACAGAGGCCGCGCGGAAAGGAGGAGGGATGCCGTTCGAAGTTCCGCCGTTGCCGTATGACTACGGCGCCCTGGAGCCGCACATCGACGAAGAGACGATGCGGCTCCATCACGACAAGCACCACCAGGCCTACGTGGACAAGGCAAACGCTGCCCTCGAGGGAACCGAGTGGGCGGACAAGCCGGTCGAGGAGGTGCTGCGCGACCTTGACCGGATTCCCGACGACAAGCGCACCGTCGTCCGCAACAACGCGGGCGGGCACTACAACCACACGCTCTTCTGGGAGATCATGGGCCCGGACGGAGGCGGTGAGCCGGAGGGCGCGCTCGCGGACGCGATCGACGAAACGTTCGGCGGGTTCGACGCGCTCAAGCAGCAGATCTCTGACGCTGCCGTCAACCGTTTCGGGAGCGGCTGGGCGTGGCTTGTCTGGGACGGCTCCACGCTCCGGGTGACGTCGACGCCGAACCAGGACCCGCCGCTCCTCGAGCGACAGACGCCGATCCTGGGGATCGACGTGTGGGAGCACTCGTACTACCTCAAGTACCAGAATCGCCGGCCCGACTACGTCGCGGCCTGGTGGAACGTCGTCAACTGGCCCGAGGTCGCGCGCCGCTACGCGCAGGTGGGCGCGCCGTCGGGCGCCGTCGTCTCGTAGCGGTTTCCAATCGACGCGAGGGGTGGGGCACGTCCCGCCCCTCGCGTCGCCGCGCAGACGGCGGATCTCGGCGACGAGCGGCCGGGCTTTAGCGATCGTTTAGGGGCGCTTAAGCGCCCCCCTCGAGGCTGCCTGCAGTGAGACCGCATCGGGCGGTCTCGAGGAAGAGGAGGAAACCATGGAAACCACGACCATTCGGCTTCGCTCGCTCGTCAAGGCGACCGCCGCTGCGCTCGCTGCCGCCGCGCTCACCGCGCCGGCAGGAGTCGCCGCGCCGGCCCCGTTCGCCAGTCAGTCCGACGGCGCCGCGCGGGACACGGTCGGCTACCGCGTCGCGGACGGCGCGGTCGCGCAGTCCGCGTTCGCAGCCGAGCTCGAGAGCACGGGCGTCGTCCGCGACGGCTGGGACGGTCGCTTCGACGAGCCGGTCGCCACGATCGGCTACCGCGCTGCAGACGGCCATGTTCCGGGTCGCACAACCGACGCGATCAGCATTCGCGACGGCTGGGACGGCCGCTTCGACGAGCCGGTCGCCATGATCGGGTACCGCGCTGCAGACGGCCATGTTCCGGGTCGCACGACCGACGCGATCAGCATTCGCGACGGCTGGCAAGGCCAGTTCCCCGAATCCACGGCGGAGCGAAACGCGCCGCTGGTTCGCCGGGCCATCGACCGGGAGCGGCCGCCGCTCGTCTACGTGACGGGTAAGCCGACCGTCGTCGGTTACCGAACGGCGGACGGCAACGTCCCCGAGCTCGTCTCGGCGGCCCCCGTTTCGGCTGTTGCCGACGACGGCTTCGACTGGAGCGACGCAGGCGCAGGCGCAGGCGTCACGCTCGGCGCCGTGCTCATCGCACTGCTTGCGATCCTCGCAAGCCGCCAGCGCCGCCGGCTCGCGTTCTCGTAGCCCACGGACGACCGACAACGAGCGGAACGGCCCTGCGCAGGGCCGTTCCGCTCGTTCGGGCACGTCGCCGCGATGCCGCCTCGTCAGGTCCGACGTCGGCGTCGCGCGGTCGCGTAGTCCTTCTTGCGCGACCGCGTCTCGCGCTCGGGGGCCTCGGGAGCCTCCTCGAGCCAGACCCGCTCCGACCAGGGATATCTGACGACGTCGCCGTCTTGAGAGTGGATGATTGCGATCGCTTCGGCAGTCGCGTGGCCCGTCCGCAACGGGCGGTCCGCCGTGGCCTTGAGCCACCAGTTTTCCTCCGTGATGTCAACGTTCTTGGTTCCTTCGCTCCAGGCAACGACGTCGCCCTGCGTGATCGTGACCGCCGAGACCTCCATCCAGGCGTCCCCGGGTTCCCAGTCGTTTGGTCCCCACGCATCGACCGTCAGGCCGTCGGGGTCGAGCGTGAGCGGATTGTGGAAGTTCGCGTGCCCCATTCGTCCACCTCCTTGCGAAAGAGTTTCCCACGCGTTCGTCGGGGCTTACAAGAGTGCGCGCGTCTTCTCGGACTCGACGCGGTTGCCCTTTCGCTCGTAGATGGCCAGCGCATGGCCGACGAGCGCTCGCGCCTCGTCCGGCCGCGCCGCTGCACGAACCACGGAGGCGAGCGTCAGGAGCGATGCCGCGTGGTCAGATGGGAAATCGGTGCTCTCGGCGAGCGCGAGCGCGGCCCGCCCAACCGCTTCCGCCTCGTCCGACGAACCGCTCGCGGCGAGAATCTTCGCGCGCCCGAGCCGCCACGTAATCTGGGCGCTGACGTCGCCGGGTGCCGCCGCCTCTTCCGCGAGAGCGACGAAGCGCTCCGCTTCGTCGTAGCGCCCCCGTTCGCAGAGGACGTTCCCGAGCGAGGCGGCCACGACGGAGAGGTAGGCCTTCTCCCCCATCTCCTCGAGGCGCGCACAGCCGGAGCGGAGTTGCTCCTCGGCGCGAGAGAGATCTCCAGCCAGTACCTCGACGAGTGCCTCGTACTCGGAGAAGGAGGCGCTCAAGACCACGAATCCAAGCTCCTCGACCGCCCGGTGCGCGGATCCGGCCAGCTCGCGGGCGTGGTCGAAACTGCCCGTCATCGCGTGAAGCGCCGCGAGCGCGTAGAGCGTCGCTGCGACGGCAGGGCGGTCGTCGTGTATCTCGGCGTGAATCGCGTCGCACCGCCGGATCGCTTTCGGAACGGGCATCGGCCCCGTAAGCGCCGACGATGCGAGCCATGAGAGGATCTCGGATCGCGCGCGCTCGTCCCCGGCCTCGCGGGCGTACTCGGCCGCCTGCCCCCAGGCGGCGTCAGCGGCGGCGGAGTGTCCGGCCAGCCACTGGACAATGCCCCGCAGCCGCCAGAGCTTCGACAGTCCTCGATCGTCGGCGCTTGCTTCGAAGGTTGTACGGATACGCTCGCCGACCGCAGCGGCCTCCCGGGAAGCCCGCTCGGTGTCTACCTGCAGCGCAAGCGCGAGCCGCTCGACGAGCGCGTGCGCCTGGAGAAGCTCGTCGCCGAGCTCCTGCGCGGTCGCGACCGCCTCGTCGAGCACGCCCGCGGCATCCGCCAGGCGGCCTGCGTCCGTCAGTGCAAGCCCGAGGCGGGGCAAGAGGCGCGCGCGCTCCGTGCCGTCGTTTGAGCGAAGCGCCGCGGCTCGCTCAAGGAGGTTGATCGCCGCCTGGAGGTCGCTGCGCGCGTAGGCGCGGCGCCCCGAGACGTCGAGGCGCTCCGCCGCCCGTGCTGCGAGCACAAGCTCCGCGTCGCCGACCGGCCCGAGATCGCTCCGGTAGCGAAATGCCTGCTCGAGGTGATAACCGATGATCTCGTCGTACTCGCCGCGCTTCTTTTCGAGCCAGTTCGCGAACCGCTCGTGGTGGTCGGCGCGCGCTTCCTTCGACACGGCGGCGTACGCCGCATCGCGGATCAGGATGTGGCGAAAGCGAAAGGTCGGCTCACGGCTCGCGCCGACCCCCTCCGTGCTGACGAGATCTCTCTGCGCGAGCGCCATGAGCCGCTCCGCAAGGCGGGGGCGCGCGTCCTCGGGCAGGAGGTCGCGCACCGCGTCCGCCGGAAACTCGCGGCCGATCGCGGCGGCCCGATCGACGACCGCTCGCTCCTCGCGGCCGAGTGCGTCGAGACGCGCCCCGAGCAGGGCCTGGAGGGTGGGCGGGATCGCGAACGGTTCCTGCGCGGGCCCGTCACGCTCGGCCACCATCGCGAGCACCTGCTCGAGGAAGAGCGGGTTTCCTTCCGCAGCCTCCGCGATCCGCGCTCGGGCGGCGGGCGGAAGCGCCGCGGCAGCGCCGAGGCGGTCCAGGAGGTCGAACGATTCCGCGGCCGTCAGCGGCTCGAGTGAGAGGACGGTGTCGCCGCGGCGTCGTGACCATCCGGCCCGCTCGTCGACGAACTCAGGCCGTGCGAGGCAGACGAGGAGCAGCGGAGCATCCCGCGACCAGTCGCGCACGTACTCGACGAGGTCGAGCAGCAAGGGCTCGGCCCAGTGGACGTCTTCGAAGACGGCGACGAGCGGCCGGCGCCGCGCGAGCGCCTCGAGCGTCCGGCGGACGGCCCAGAACGTCTCCTCGCTCGCGCCGGCGTCTTCGACGAGGCCAAGAAGCTGCCCGATCCGCTCGAGCGCGGCGTCCGCGTCGGGCTCGCCCTCGAGTAGCGCTGCGACCATCGCAAGCGCCTCATCCGACGGGTCCTCCCCGCTTAGGCCGGCCGCGTGCCGAAGCAGGTCGCGCACCGGCCAGAAGGTGATCCCCTTGCCGTACGGGAGACAGCGCCCCGCAAGGACGGTCGCGCGCTCATCGACCGAGGCGGCGAACTCGGCGGTCAGCCGCGATTTCCCAATCCCGGGGGCGCCTACAATCGTGACGAGCCGGCACGCACGCTCGCGCACGACGCGAGCAAACGCCTCCGCGAGCACGGCCAACTCGTGCACGCGGCCGACGAGCGGCGAGTCGGGTCGCCGCCCCGGCTCGACAGGATGCGGAACGAGGCCGCGAAGCGCGTACGCGGGAACGGGGCTTCGCCTCCCGGCGACGGCGACGGTCTCGGCGACGTCCGCGATGACGGCGTCCTTGACGAGGGCGTACGCCGCGTGGCCAATCCAGATTTGGCCAGCCGGAGCCGCCTGCTGGAGACGCGCCGTGACGTGCACGACGTCGCCCGTCACGACAGGAGTTGCTCCGTCGCCGATGGAGGCGATCACTTCGCCCGTGTTGAGCGCGATGCGAACGCCGAGCCGCGCGCCCCACGTCTGCTCGAGCTCGTCGTCGAGGGGCCGAAGCTCCTCGCGAACCTCGAGCGCGGCGCGCGCCGCGCGGAGGGCGTCGTCCTCGTGCAGCCGCGGTACGCCGAAAACGGCGACGACGGCGTCACCGATGAACTTCTCGATTGTTCCTTCGTGGCGGGCGACAACCTCGGCCACAACGTCCACGTAGCGCGACATCACGCGGCGTAGCGCCTCGGCGTCGAGGAGCTCGCCCAGCTCCGCCGCGGCGGCGTCGACGAGCAGCACGGTCACGACCTTCCGAACGTCGCCGGTCTCGACGGCCTCGGCTGCGGGAGTGGGCGACGAACTGGGTGCAGCTGCCGTCGGGAGGGCAAGCACGGCGTCCTGGCGGAGGATCGCCGCTTCGAGCTCGCGAAGCGGCGGGCTCGGGTCGATCCCGAGCTCGTCGACGAGCGCGCGCCGCGTCTCCTGGTAGGCGTCCAGCGCCTCCGCCTGGCGACCCGAGCGGTAGAGCGCGAGCATCAGCTGGCCACGCAGGCGCTCGCGCAACGGGTGGAGCGAGACCAGTCCCTCGAGTTCGCCGACGAGCTCGGCGTGGCGGCCGAGATCGAGGTCGACGTCGATCCGTTCCTCCAGCGCCGCGAGGCGGAGCTCCTCGAGCCGACCGATCTCGGCCTGTGCGAAGGGCTCGTACCGAAAGTCGGCGAGCGGCGGGCCGTGCCAGAGCGAGAGCGCCTCCCGCAGCGTCTCGCCCGCAGCGGGGTCGCCCGCGGCGCGGGCCGATCGGCCCTCCGCGAGAAGATGCTCGAAACGATCCCGGTCCAGCGCGTCCGGCGGTAACGCGAGCGCGTAGCCGAGCGGACGCGTCTCCAGGAGCTCGCTGGCAGCGGGGCGAAGGGCGCGCCGGAGACCCGAAACGTAGACGTGGAGCGCCTTCGCGGCCGTTTCGGGCGGGTTCGCCGGCCAGATCGCGTCGATCAACGCGTCCGCGCTCACGACCTCGTTCGCGTGGATCAGGAGGACGGCGAGAAGCGTGCGCTGCTTCGCCGGCCCGAGGTTTACGGGGCGACGGTCGACGCTCGCCTCGAGCGAGCCGAGGATCCGGAACTCGACTAACGAGCCGGCGTGCCTAGACGTCGGCCAACCGTAACACGCGGCCCCGTGCCGATCTAGCGGCACCCCCGGGCCGTGCCGGCCTCGCTCGGTGCCGCGGTGCGCCTCGCGCGAACCCCGTTGGCGGTCGACGGGTCATGGCGCGCGGCGCGGGCGCGAACACGTCGGGGTGGACGAACGGGCGTGGGGTCGCGCGCCTGCGACTTCACCCGCAAACCCCGGGCACGCTGGCCGTCACCGTCCCCGGCCTCGCCGCGTGCCGCGCGCGAGTCGGCATCACCCCGGCACAGTGACCCCGGCGGATGCCAGGTGGGCGCAGCAGAGAGCCTCGGTGATGCGGCGCCGAGGCTCTCACCTACGCACCTTGTTCGGTTCCGCCAGCCCGCGCCGGCGTGACGGACGCCGGCGCCGCCGCCTCTTCTCGGCTCGCCTCGGGCGCCCGAGACGACGGCCTCAGCCGAGGCGTCCCGAGCCTAGGTCGCGGAGCGTCCGAAGCGACGGTGCGAATGCGTAGACGGCACCCGTGGTCTCGACGAAGCGGCGGAAAGAGATCTCCACGTCGGGGAGCCCCGCGCGGACGAGGCGAAGCGGCGCGTCGTCCTCGCCGATCACGGGGTCTGGCCCGTCGTGCTCCCGATCACCGACAACGACGCCCGGGAAGTCGGGCGCGTTCGCCCAGGAGCTCTGCAGATGCTCGAACTGCTCCTCGATGCTCGCCATGAACGCGTGGAAGAGGAGCCCACGCTCGGCGTCAACTCCGCGCCCCCGACCGGCCGCAGGGTCGAACGGACGGCCGAATGGGATGCCGCGCCGGAGGACGCGCCGGCGATCGTCTCCGAAGGCGTGGTCGCGCGGATGCATCTTGCGAATGTGGGCGAAGCGCGGCGTCGTGTGGCCGTCGCCGTCGCCGTCGAAGTCGAAGTCGTTGTCGGAACGTCGGTCAGGGGCGGAACGGTCGCCACGATCGGGCGCGAGCGCGAGCGGCGTCCCACTTCGCCAGCGGCCGACGAGCTTGGCCGCGAGCAGGTCCTCGGTGAACGAACCGCGGTCCGGCAGTTCGCGAACGGCCTCCTCGACGCGTGCCCACCAGCCGTGCACGTCCTGGCGGAGCCGCCGAAAGACCTGGAACGACCCGTTGCGCATCCACGCCGGATGACGCCACGGGGCCCGCCCACGCGCCCGCACGTAGCCG
>DATAAZ010000039.1:0-69565 GCA_036259875.1 Gaiellaceae bacterium | reverse complement strand
GCTCGCGCCCGTCGCCGAGACGCTCGCGCCCGTCGCGGACACCCTGGCCCCTGTCGCCGAGACGCTCGCGCCGGTCGCCGAGACGCTCGCGCCGGTCGCCGAGACGCTGGCGCCGGCTGCCGGAACGGTCGAGCCTACCGTCGGGGTGGCGGCCCCGGTCGCCGCCGGTCCGGCGAGCGGCGTCTCCGAGATCGCCCCGTCGGTGCAACAGGGGAGCGCCCCTGAAGCGGGCGGTAACCCCGGGGTCGCGGAGGTGCCGGTCACGTCACCGCAAACGGCTTCCGCGCCGTCGAACGCGGTCGGCGCAGTGCCGCCCGTTGGTACCCCGATCGCCGGCGCGCCGGCACCAATCTCGGCTCCGACGAGCGCGCGGACGCCGACTCGCGGGGTGTTCCCGAGCGCGTCCGCGATTCGTGCGCCGGCAGAGAGCTTGCTCGCTGACGCGTGGTCGGCAACCCCGGCCCTCGGGACCTCTCCGGCGGACGCTGCGGCGCCCGCCGGCGGCTCTGCCAGCACGAACCCGCTCGTTCCCGCGGGTCCGGCAGGATCCGCGGGCGGCTCCTCGCTCAGTCCCAGCGGCGTTGGTAGCTCGGTCGCCGCCCTGACCGCGCTCTTCGTTCTCGTTGGCCTTTTCCTGCGTAGAACGCTCCGTCTCGCTGCGGAGCTTCAGCGGCCACCTGCGTTCGTCTCTCTTCTCGAGCGGCCTGGCTAGCTCCTCTCGGTAGGGCAGCTCGCGCCGCGGCTCCTTGCCGCCGCGCGGAAGTAGGCGCCTACGAGAAGGAGCAGCATGGCACGCAAGTTCATCACGATATGTCTGGCCCTCGGACTCGCGCTAGCCACCGCAAGCGAGGCGGTCGCTGCGCCGCAGTCGGCGCGGGACGCCGGCGCGATCCCTGCCGCATCGAGCGGGCTCGTTGTCCGCGGCGCCGGCTTCGGGACGCCCGGCGGCTCGGATGGCGTACGCGCGATTCAGCGCCGCCTCACGGAGCTCGGCTTCCGGCCGGGCCCGGTCGACGGGCTCTTCGGGGCCCGCACCGAACAGGCTGTTCTTGCTTTCCAACGGACGCACGGCCTCTCGGTCGACGGGATTGTCGGGCCGCAGACGCGAACGCACCTTCGCTACCACGGAACGCGGCCGTTCGCCGGCCTCGGTTCCGGCTACTCGCGCCCGGGCGGATCCTCGCTCGTGCGCGAGATCCAGCGCCGCCTGCGGGCGTTCGGGTTCCAACCCGGCCCCGTCGACGGGCTGTTCGGACCCCGGACGGAGCGAGCCGTTCGGACGTTCCAGAAGAGTCGCGGCCTCGTCGGCGACGGGCTCGTACGGGGCGAGACGCTGCGGCAGCTGCGCGGGAACGTCGCGCAGGAAGCCTCGGAGCCCGCTCCCGAGCGTCCGAGCTCGGACGAGGCGTCCGTCCCCCGCGCGGACGACGCACCGCTGGTCGAGCGGAGGCCGAGCTCTACGGCTGCGAGTCGCTCGACCGACGGATCCGCCGACACGTCGATCGTGTCGGTGTTCCTCGTAGCGTTTCTCGGGGCAATCGCCGGGATCGTCGTGCTGCTCGCCGCACGCCGAATCGGTCGTGCGCTAGCGCGGAAGCTCGTCGCTCTCGGATGGCACGTCCGAAGCGCGGGATTGGCCTCGGGGCCCTCTCCCTTCGAGGCCGAGCGAGGGGACGCGCGCCGACCGCGCTCGGCCCGAGCGGCCCCGCCGACCACGAACGGACGCGAACACGAGGAACCTGCGCGTCCCGTCCTGACGGACCGAGAGCTCGCCGTCCTGAAGCTCGCCGCCGAAGGCTTCACGAACGCGCAGATCGGCGATCGCCTGTACCTCAGCCGACACACCGTCAAGGGACACCTGAGCAACGCGATGCGAAAGCTCGGCGCGGCGAACCGCCTCAGGGCGATCAGCGAGGCGACCAGCCTCGGCTTGCTGGGCGAGAACGGCCTCAGCGCCCCGACGCGCGGTGATCCGGCGGCCGAGTTCGCGTTCGACGACCTCGCGAACGGGACGCGAACGCCTGACCTCGGGATGCCGTCGCGGACGAAGGAGGAACCGTGACCGGGTAGGAGACGTCGCGAGCCGCGCGGGCCGGAACGGCGGTTGATTTGCCATGGCGGAAAAGTGTCGCCTTTCCCGTCGCCCGTTCGTCGTAGTGTCGACATCGACGTTCGAGGAGGAGCGACATGAAGTACATGCTGCTTATCCATCACGGCGACACGCCCCTGCCGGGGACGGACGACTGGGCACGGCTTTCCGAGGACGAGCAGAACGCCGTCTTCCGCGACTACCAGGCGATCAACCAAACTCCCGGCGTTGCGCCGGGCCTGTGGCTGCAGCCTCCCGAGGCGGCGACGACCGTTCGTGTGCAGGACGGCCGGACGCTGACGACGGACGGCCCGTTCGTCGAGACCAAAGAGGCCCTCGGCGGCTACCTCGTCTACGAAGCGGACGACCTCGACGCGGCGATCGAGCTGGCAGCCCGAATCCCGGCCGCGCGCATGGGTGGCGCGATCGAGGTTCGGCCCGTCGTCCTGGGCGATCGCTGATCGAACAGGTCTTCCGCGACGAGCGGGGGCGGGGATCGCCAGCCTAGTCCGCTTCCTGGGCGATCGTCCGTCGCCTAGGCCGCGGGGACGAGACGCGCGCGGAATACGAACGCGCCCCGGAGCTCGGACATGCGGAGCCCGAGCGCCGCTTCCTGCGCCGTCGAGTCGCGGAGGTCAGCAGGTGGCCGTCACGGCGCGTGAAACGGCGTTCTCGACCGGATCGTGGCGGCGCCGTCGACGACTAACCCGGCGGACGAGCGCTGGCGCGCGGCCGCCTACGTGTCGCCGGTCCGCCCTCGACGGGTAGCGCCCGCGCTTCGACAGGCGTCGAGTGGATGATCGAGGTCGTCGTCTGTCCGAAGACGATGAAGCGGTCGAGAATCTCCTCGAGATCGTCCATCGCGCGAAGATGCAGCTTCAGCACGAAGCAGTCTTCGCCGGTCACGCGATGGCACTCGACGACCTCGGGGACTTCGCGCGCAAGCTCGGGAATCTTGTGGAGCTGTCGGGTCGTCGGACGGACGCGGACGATCGCGGCGATCGGGAAGCCGAGCTTGCGCGGATCGACGTCGGCGCGATAGCCCGTGATCACCCCGGCGCGCTCGAGTCGCTTGACCCGCTCGGCGACTGCCGGCGCCGAGAGGTTGACGCGGCGGCCGAGCGCGGCGACGGACAGCCGCCCGTCGGCCTGCAGTTCTCTGAGGACAACACGGTCGATGTCATCGATTGACTGTGTTTCGCTCGTCGTCAGGACCAAACCTATTCGAATAGAAGGCAGAGGCGGTCGAACTCCGTCGAGTCAGTATGGCACATCGTTCGGCCCCCGGCGAGACTTCGGACGTGCGTGACGTCACATCCGGCGCCGTGCGGGTCGCCGCGACGGCGCCGCCCGAAGCCTTCTTCGTCGGCAGCGCCGTCTTCCATTACCTCGGGCCCGCCTTCGCCGTTCTCCTGTTTGCCCGCGTCGAGCCCCTGGGCGTCGCCGCACTGCGGATCCTCGCCGCCGCGGCGCTCTTCGCTCTCTGGCGACGGCCCTGGCGCGCGTACGCGGAAGAGGGCGCCGACGCGCGGCGCACGGTCGTGGCGATGGGCGTCGTCCTCGCCGTCATGAATTGCTGCTTCTACCTGGCGATCGATCGCTTGCCGCTCGGGACGGTCGCGGCAATCGAATTCGCGCCCGTGATCGCGTTGGCGGCACTCGGCACACGAACGAGCCGCAATGTGCTCGCCCTCGTCTTGGCGGGCGGCGGCGTCTACCTGCTGACGGACGTGCGGATCGACGGGGACCCGCTTGGGGTTGCGTTCGCGTTCGCGAACGCTGCCCTCTTCGCGCTCTACATCCTCCTGGCTCACCGCGTCGCCCAGCGCGGTCAGCTGAACGGTATCGACGGACTCGGCGGCGCCATGCTCGTCGCCTCGCTCGTCGTGCTTCCACTCGGAGTGGGGGAGGCCGCGCCCGCCTTCGCCGATCCGATCGCAATCGCCGCCGGCATCGGCGTCGGGGTCTCGTCGTCGGTCATTCCATATGTATGCGATCAGCTCGCCATGGCGCGCATGCGCCGCGAGACGTACGCGCTGCTCGTCTCGTTGCTGCCCGCGACGGCGACCGTCGTGGGCGTCATCGTCCTCGCGCAGGTTCCAGCGTGGATCGAGGCACTCGGCATCGGCCTCGTCGTAGCGGGCGTCGCGGCGCACCGCGAGCAGGCCCGCGCGGGCGCGATTCCCGAGACGCAGGCCGCGTGACCCACTGAGAGGTCCCGTTTGCGCGCGCGCGCGGCTGGAATGATCGACGAGTCGTGGCGCAGGGGAAACAACGAGCCGAGACGCGGACGGGGGGCGCGCGGGCGTTTCGCGGGCTCGTCTTCGTCTTCCTCCTCTCCTTCTTCAACCTGGTCGGGCTGATCGTCACGGCGGCTGCGCTGGGCGGGTTGGCTCCGTGGTCGCGGTGGCAGTTCGTCGGCGCGTTCGGCGTGCTCGAAGCGGCCTCCGGGCTCGCGAATGTGATCTCGCCGAACATCTGGCGGCTCCCGGTCGCCGAGCTCGGGACGAGCTCGCGTAGCGCAGTCAAGCTGGCCGGTTCGACCTTGCTCCTGCCGCACTGGGGCGGCCTGGCCCGCTTTGCAGCGGGGCTCGTCTGCATCGGGGTCGCCGCCTGGAAGGAAGGCGTCGGGCCTGCCTCGGTAGGTCTGACGCCGCTCGTCCTCGCAGTCGCGTGGTGGATCCTCGCCATCTCGGCGCTCGTCGCGCGCGGCGGCGTCGCCCGGCCGGAGCGGGACGTCTTCCAGCTCGTCGTGCGCTGGGGCGGGCGGGAGAAGGAGCTCGCCCCCGTCAGCATCGGCGCGGCCTCGTTTCAGTTCGTGCTCACGATCATCACGCTTCCTGCGGTCAAGCTCCTGTCGCCGTCGGTGCTCTACCAGCCCGAGATCGGGCCATCGCTCGAGACCCTGCTCGTCGCCCTCGCGGTCGCCGTCGCACTCGCGCCGCTCGTCTACGTCGTCTGGTCGGGCCGGATCGAGCGGGAGGCGTCGCGCGAACAGCAGCGGGAGGCCGAGGAGCACGCTTAGGTCGTCCCGCAAAGGGGCGCTTCGCGCGCTTCGACGGCGGTCGCCAAACTTCCGTCATGGCCACGAGGCCGCTTCGCGCCCCCCGCTTCACCGCCGTCCGTCGCCAGGAGGAGCGCGTAACGGCGCTCGAGCTCTTCTTCGATCTCGTCTTCGTCCTCGCGATCACCCAGTGCACTGCGCTAATGGCCGAGACGCCGACGTGGGAGGGCGTCGCCAAGGGCCTCGCGGTCCTCGCCCTCCTCTGGTGGTCATGGACGGGCTACGCCTGGCTGACGAGCGTGGTCGATCCGGAAGAGGGAACGGTTCGCATTGCGATCTTTGCGGCGATGGCGGCGCTCCTCGTCGTCGCCCTCTGCGTCCCGGGCGCGTTCGAGGACGCGGCACTTCTCTTCGCGGCTGCGTACGGAATCGTCCGGATCGCGCACCTCGTTCTCTTCGCGGTCGCGAGCCGCGACGACCCCGATCTTCGCCATTCGGTTGCGACGCTCGCGGGTAGCACGACTATCGGCGTCGGGCTGCTCCTCGGTGCGGCGTTCGCCGACGGCGCGGCCCAGGCCGCCCTCTGGGGGGTGGCGCTCTTCCTCGACATCGGCGGCCCCTCCCTTTTCGGCGTCGAGGGTTGGAAGCTCGTCCCCTCGCACTTCGCGGAGCGCCATGCGCTCATCATCATCATCGCCCTCGGCGAGTCCATCGTCGCGATCGGCGTGGGGGTGACCGGCGGGATCGGGGCGGGGATCGTCACCGCGGCGGTCCTCGGGATCGTCGTGGCGGCAGGTCTGTGGTGGCTCTACTTCGACGTCGTCGCGCTCGTCGCTGAGCGGCGGCTCGTGGGGGCGGCGCCGGGTCGGGAGCAGAACTCGATGGCGCGCGACTCGTACTCGTACCTCCATTTTCCGATGGTGGCGGGCATCGTGCTCGTCGCCCTTGCGATGAAGAAGACGCTCGGCGACGTCGGCGAGCCGCTGAAGCTCGTCCCCGTCGTGGCGTTGCTCGGGGGGACGGCCCTCTACCTCCTCGCGCACGTCGCATTCCGGCTCAGGAACGTCCATACGCTGAACCGCCAGCGCCTGCTCTGCGCGCTCGCGCTCATCGCCGTGATCCCGGCCGCGGTCGAGCTTCCGGCGCTCGCCTCCGTCGGAATCGTCGCCGGCGGGCTCTCGGCCCTGATCGCCTACGAGGCGATCCGGTTCGCGGAGGCGCGCGACCGCGTCCGCCACCGGCTCGCCCACGAGGTGACCGCCGACTGAGCTCGGCCGGGAGCCGGTGTGCTCGCGCGGACGCGTGGTAGCGTCGCGCCGTGGCGCAGGTCGTGAACGAGCCGCGGCGCCTTCTGCGGGAACGAGCTCGCGACGCCGGAGTGGACGCCGCGAAGCGCTTCCCCGGGGAGCTCGTCGGGCCGAGCTGGAAGACCGGGGGCGAGACGGCCGCGTACACGACGATCCTGAACGACGGGCGCCGGAACGGCGGCCTGATCGAGGTCGCGGCCGAAATGGGGTCGGACGCGTAACGCGTGCCACGGGTCGGCGAAACGGCGCGGCGGCGGCGACGCATCGAGCCGCGCGACATCGAGCTCTTCACGGAGCTCACGGGTGATCGGAACCCGCTCCACTACGACGAGCAGCGCGCGGCGCGGTCGCGGTTCGGCGGGATCATCGTCCAGGGCGGCGTCACTTCGGGCCTTCTGAACGCGGTCGTCGCCGAGGACCTGCCGGGCCCAGGCAGCGTCTTCCTCCGTGTCGAGTGGGACTTCAAGGCGCCTGTCCGCCCCGGCGACGAGATCACCGCCGAGGTCGAGGTCCTCGAGGCTCGCGCCGACAAGCCGATCACGAAGCTTCGGACGACGGTCACCAATCAAGACGCCGTCGTCGTCCTCGACGGGACCGCGCTCGTCTGGAGGGAGCCCGTCTAGCTCGCTACCCGCTCCTCGCGACGGCTAGCGCGCTTTCCGGATCGCCTCGATGAGCTCCCACTTCCCCATCTTCGAGCGGCCGGGGACGTTCAGCCGCTTCGCCTGCTCGTAGAGCTGCTCGCGGTTCCGATCCTCGAGCGCGCGACCGGCGGCGCCGCCGCGCTTCCGCGCGCGGGCCCCCTGCTTTCCGAGCTCGCGGCGCGTTGCCTTCGGCAGGTTCGCGATCGTCCGCTTCTCCTTTGCCGCCTTCTGCGCCTTCTTGACGTTCCGCCGCGCCGCTTCCGTCTGCTTCTTCGTCGCCACTGCTCTCACCCCCGTTCGTCGATACCCGCTTTGCGCGGCGATGATTCCCCGCGAGATGGCCGAGCTCCCCGCACCCGGACGCTCGCGCGCGCTCGCGCTCCTCGCGTTCGCGCTCGTGCTCGGCATGAGCCCATGGTTCTCGGCGACCGCGGTGATCCCGCAGCTGCGCGACGAGTGGGACCTCTCGCGCGACGCGGGCGCGTGGCTCACGATCGCCGTGCAGCTCGGCTTCGTCGCAGGAGCGCTCCTCTCGAGTCTCGGCAACGTCGCGGACGTTCTCCCGCCGCGCCTCGTCATCCTCGGTGGATCAGCCGGGGCCGCGGCGGCCAACCTCGGGGTTGCGGCCTCGGACGGGGCGGAGACCGCGATCCCCTTGCGAGCGCTGACCGGGTTCTTCCTCGCCGGGGTCTACCCGCCGGCGTTCAAGCTCATGGCGACCTGGTTCCGCCGCGGGCGCGCGTTCGCGCTCGGGACGCTGGCGGGCGCGATCGCCGTCGGCTCGGCCGCGCCGCACTTCGTCAACGGGGTGGGCGGACTCGAATGGCGGACCGTCGTTTACGCGACGTCGGCGCTCACGCTCGCCGGCGGAGTTCTCGCGTGGCGCCTCGTCCCCGAGGGGCCGTACCCGTTTCCGCGCGCCGTGTTCGACCCGCGTCAGGTGCGACGCGTGCTCCGCAACCGCGGCGTGCGCCTCGCGTCCCTCGGCTACTTCGGGCACATGTGGGAGCTCTTCGCCATGTGGGCGTGGTTTCTTGCCTTCCTCCGAGACGGCCACGGCGCGGGCGGGACCCAGGCCGCGTACACGACGTTCGCCGTGATCGCGGCGGGTGGCGTCGGCTGTGTCGCCGGCGGCGCCCTCGCCGAGCGCCTGGGCCGTGCCGAGACGGCGGCCGCCGCGCTCGCCGTCTCGGGCGCGTGCGCGTTGACGATCGGCCTGCTCGTCGACGCGCCGACGTGGCTCGTCGTCCTCGTCGGCCTCGTCTGGGGCTTCGCCGTCATCCCGGACTCGGCGCTCTTCTCGACGCTCGTCACCGAGCACGCCGATCAGTCGTACGTCGGGACCGCGCTTTCGCTTCAGCTCGCGCTCGGTTTTGCGCTCACCGTCGCGACGATCTGGCTCGTTCCCGTGCTCGCCGACGCGGTCGGCTGGGAGTGGACGTTCGCGTTCCTGGCGCCGGGCCCGGCGCTCGGCGTCGTCGCCATGCTCCGCCTCCGCGCCGGCCCGCAGGGCGGCGAGGACGGCCGAAGGCCGCCAATCGCGGTCTAGCGCGCCGCGACCGGGGCGTCCTCACGCGGCCGGGCGCCGTCTGCCATCGCGTGGACGACCTGGACGAGGTCCGTCTTCGAGATCCGGTTCGAGAGCCGGATCCAGCCGGCGCTCGACGTGCCCGGCGGCTCGACCGTCAGCACCTCGACGACCGGGATCCCTCGCCCGGCGAGGGCAGCGGCCTGGCCGCGTCCGATCAGCCGGCCGCGAAAGACGACCGCGAGGTCGGCGTCGGTCTCAGACGCATCGTCGAGTGGCCGCGTCCGGACGTCGACCGCGAACCCATCGTGCTCGAGGCGGGCGACGAAGTCGGGTTGGCGCGCCGCCAACACGAGGACCTTGGCGCCGTCCGCATCCATGCCGGAATCATCCCCGCGAATCGGCCGTTTTGAATCGTGCCCGGCCGGGACATTGTCGTTCGATGGACGTTCAGAAGCTCGACCACCTCGCCCTCTGGGTCGCGGGACGCGACGGAATCGCCGCGTCGCTGACCGATCGGCTCGGCGTGCACGTGATCGAGCGAACCGACGCCTTTACGCTCGTCGGCGCGGACGCGCGCCGCGGCAAGCTGACGCTCTTCACCGCCGAGGGGCCGCGCGAGCGGGGCGCGCTCCGTCACGTGGGCCTCCGCGTTCGCATGGGGGCCACGAGGGATCGTGCGGTCAGCTTCGACGACGGCCTCGAGATCCGCCTCGTCGAAGCGCCGACCGATCTCGACTACGACCTCGATCACGTCGCGCTCTTTTCGCGCGCGCCAGATGCGACCGCGGCGGCGTACCTCTCCCTCGGCTTCGAGCCCGCCGAGCGGGGCCCCGGCGGCGTTCCCCGCGTCCAGGTCGGCGGCGCGTATGTCGAGTTCCACGAGGGCGATCCGGGCGAGCCGGAGCGGCCGCTCCTGAACCACCTCGCCGTTCTCGTCCCCTCGGCGGACGCGCAGCTCGACGAGGCGCGCGCGCTCGGGCTGGACGTCGCGGACGTCGTCGACGCCGCGAACACGAAGGCCGTGTTCGTCTGGGGGCCCGAGCGGGTGAAGATCGAGTACGTCGAGCACAAGCCGACGTTCTCGCTCGTCTAAGCGGCGATGGCCGATCTCGTCGTGGCCGGGGCCGGGATGGCGGGTCTTGTCGCGGCCGTGCGGGCCCGCGAGCTCGGAGCGCGGGTCGTCGTCCACGAGAAGGGTGACCGGCCGGGCGGGTCGATGGTCCTCTCGGGCGGGTTCGTGTGGCGCTACGGCGAATGGGGCCGCTTTCGCGCCGAGTGTCCGTCAGGCGATCCCGTCCTTCAGCGCATCGTGTACGAGCGGCTGGACGAGGGCCTCGTGTGGCTCGAGTCGCTCGGCGCGCCGGTGGTGGAGCGAGAGACCGGGAACCCGCTCACGAGCGGCCTCCGGTTCGATCCGCCGGCGCTGACCGAGGCGCTCGTCCGGCGCGCCGGCGACGTTCGGCTCGGCGCCCCGCTCGCGGCGCTTCCGCGCGGCGTACCGGTGATCCTCGCGACCGGCGGGTTTCAAGGCGACCGCGAGCTCGTCCGCCGCTACGTAACTCCCGCGGCCGACGATGTTCTCGTGCGGGCGAACCCGTGGAGCGGCGGCGACGGCCTGCGGCTCGGACTCGAAGCGGGGGGTCGCCTCTCGGCGGGGCTGGACGAGTTCTGGGGTCGGGCGATGCCGGCGCCACCCGCGCGCGTGACGCCCATGCAGTTCCGCTCGCTCGCGCAGCTCTACGCACGTCACGCGCACGTCGTCAACGAGCGCGGCGAGGGGTACGTCGCTCGCACGTGGTCGGAGGTAGACGTGGTGCAGTGGATCGCGCGCCAGCCTCGCGCGCGCGCGTGGTACGCCGTTCCCGAGTCGAAGCTCGGAGAGCGCGTGCGCGAGCAAACTGTGGGGCAGATGGTCGAGGCCGCGGAAGCGGCCGGGGCACCCGTCGAGCGCCGCGAGGGCGAGACGGTCGTCGAGGTCGTCGCGGGCGTCACGACGACCCTCGGGGGCCTTCGCGTGGACGAGCGAGCCCGTGTCGCCGAAGGCGTCTACGCCTGCGGCGCCGACGTCGGCGGGGTCTCGACGGGCGGCTACGCGAGCGGTCTCGCGGCCGCGCTCGTGCTCGGGCGCGTCGCCGCCGAAACCGCGGTCGCTGACTTGCGCTGACCGCCGCGCGTCGCCCGCTCCGCCCGGGGGCCGTCCCAGTCCCCCGGGCTGGTCGGGAACGCTACGGCCGAGCTGCGCGCACGCGCTCTCTAGACCGCGTGGAGGTACGCGCAGGGCCGCTCGTCGCCGGGAAGCGGGGAAGTTCCCACCTTCGCGACGAAGAACCGCGTCTCGCCGTCCTCGACTTCGGTTCCGGGAGCAGGCGGCTCCCCTTCACGCTCCGCGAGCTCGTAGCCGGACGGCTTCCAGACGAAGAGCAGGTACCGGCCGTCCTTCGCCACCGCGCCGCGAGTCTATCCCGCGTCCCGCTCGGCCGCCCGGTCGCGCTCCGGAGCCGGTGCCTCGGCGAGCCCTGCGTACGCCGGGAGGACGACGCGGACGATCGTCCCGCCTTCGGCACGGGGCTCGACGGCGACGTGGCCGTTGAGGACGCGGACGCGCTCGTCGAGGTCCTCGATGCCGCCGCGGCGCCGCTCGCCCATCCCGTCGTCCTCGATCTCGGTCGTGAAGCGCGCGCCGTCCTCGCTGACGGTGATCGAGATCCGGTTCGGTCGGCGCCGAACGGCCTGGTTCACGGCTTCGCGGATCAGCTGGTAGAGCGCGACCTGCGCTTTCTCGGCGAGCCGTTCCCCCCTCTCGACCGACGCCGAGACGGTGATCGCGTGCGAGGCCTCGACCTGCTCGGCGAGCGCCTGCACCGCCGCCGCGAACCCGCGGTCGCGAAGGACGAGTGGCTCGATCGCGAACGAGAGGTCGCGAAGCGTCCGAATCGTGTCGCGCTCACGCTCCAGCGAGCTCGCGATCACCTTCTCCGCGTCCTCGTGCCGGCCCGCGCGGATCGCGGCGAGTGCGGCGTCGTGCATGAGCGCGATCCCGGACATCGCCTGCAGCGGGCCGTCGTGGAGAAAGATCGACAGCCGCCGTCGCTCGTCCTGCTCGGCCGTGATGAGGCGCTCGGTCAGGCGGGCGCGTTCGTCCTCGCGCTCGCGGGCCTCGGCGAGGAGGCGCGCGTTCTCGACGGCTCGCGACGCGAAGTCGGCGAGCATCCTCGCTCGAATGAGGTCGCCGCGGTCGAACGGCTCGGGGCGGCGGAGCTCGAGGATCCCGATCGCGCCGTCGCCCGCCCCAAGCGGCACGCGAAGCCCGTCCTCGAGCGCGTTCGCGTCGAGTCCCGTGGAACCACCGGCCGGCACGATCCGCGCCGCGCGGGCGCCGAAGAGCCGCCGCGCCTCCGCGCACGTTCGGTCGAGGATCTCGCTCGGCTCCCGGCAATCCGACACGACGCCGATCGACTCGACGAGCGACTCGAGGAACCGGGCCTCGCCCGCGAGCTGTCCCTCGGCCGAGACGTGGCGCCGCCGCTCGGAGACGATCAGGTAGACCGCGAAGCCCCCGGCGAAGGCGGTCGCTGCGATCAGCCCCGCCGCGGTCATCCAGGCTGCGTCGAGCGCGACGCCGATCCCCGCGACGATTGCCGCGGCCACGGTCGCCGCGACGAGAAGCGCGGGCGCGCTAGTCGATGATCGCTTCGCGAAGAGCGATCGCGACGGCATGCGTCCGGGTATCCGCTTCCAGCTTCGCGAGGATGTGGCGGACGTGGCTCTTCACGGTCTCCTGGCTGATGAAGAGCCGGGAGGCGACGTCGGCGTTCGACATGCCGTCGGCGAGGAGCTGGAGGATCTCGCGCTCGCGCTGAGTCAGCATCTCCTCACGGTCGCGCGTCAGGAAGTCCGGCATGAGCGCCGGGTCGACGTATCCCTCGCCGTGCGCGACCTTCTCGATCGCGCGAAGGAGCGTCGCATGCGGGGCCTCCTTCAGGATGTACCCCTTGGCGCCCGACTCGAGGCCGCGCCCGAGGAGGCTCCGCTCGCCGTACGCGGTAAAGATGAGAACGGACGCCGAGGGAACCTTCTCCAGCAGGAGCTTCGTCGCCTCGAGCCCATCCATCCCGGGCATCCGGACGTCCATGATGACGACGTGCGGGCGCCGCCGTTCGGCGAGCGCGACCGCGCCCGCCCCGTCCGAGGCCTCGCCGACGACCCGAATGTGCGGCGCGCGCGACAGCGAGAGGCGCAGGCCCTCACGGACGACCTCGTGGTCGTCGGCAATCAGACAGGTGATCTCTTGCGGCAGTTCCGAGTCCCCCAGTTCGGGGATGATAGTCGGGTAAAACGGGGAGAACCTTTAGCGCTCCTGCCGAAACCGGATCCTGCCGGCACTGCGCTATCCTCACGAGGAAGGTCTTGGACGAGCTACCACCTAGTACCCGCGCCCCGGTAGGCGGGGCGTGAGCGAGTCTCTGCGCATCCTCCTTGTTCTCCTCCTCGTGTTGGGGAACGCGCTGTTCGTCGCGGCCGAGTACGCGCTCGTGACGGCGCGCCGTGCGCGCCTCGAGGAGCGGGCGAAGACGGGGAGCCGCAGCGCGGCCGTGGCGCTTCGCCTGATGGACGAGCCCGTCCGCTTCATCAGCACCGTGCAGGTGGGGATCACCGTCTTCGGGATCCTCCTCGGTGCGATCGGAGAACCTCTCGTCTCGGGGTTCTTCGGGGACGCGATTCCGCGCTGGCTCTCGTTCTTGATCGCGTTTCTCGTGCTCACGTACCTGAGTGTCGTCCTAGGCGAGCTTGTCCCGAAGGCGGTCGCGCTCGAGACGGCGAGCCGCCTCGCCGTGACGTTCGCGGTGCCGCTCGACTGGCTCGGGCGCACCCTGCACCCCGTCGTCTGGGTGCTCGACGCGTCGGCGCGCGGGATCGCGCGCCTCCTCCGTGTGCCGCCTGCGCGCGCCGGCCTCACGGCTCACACCGAGGAGGACATCCGCTCGATCGTCGCGGAGGCCGAGGACTTCGGGGCGATCGAGACGGCGGAGGAGGAGATGGTCTACAAGGTCTTCGACTTCGCGGACAAGGAGGCGCACGAGGTCATGGTCCCGCGGCCCGAGGTCGTAGCCCTCTCGGTCGATCTTCCGACCGAGGAGGCGCTCGCCGCCGTTATCGACTCGCCCTACACGCGCTACCCGGTGTTCCGCGGCTCGATGGACGACGTCCTCGGGGTCCTCCACGTCCGCGACCTCTTCAAGGCGCTCTACGACCGCGGGATCGACAACGTCGTCCTCGAGGAGCTCATCCGCCCCGCGTACGTCGTCCCGGAGACCAAGGACCTCGCCGCCCTCCTCGCCGAGTTCCGCAAGACGAACCAGCACCTGGCGATCGTCGTCGACGAGTACGGCGCCGTCGCCGGGATCGTGACGCTCGAGGACCTCCTCGAGGAGATCGTCGGCGAGATCGAGGACGAGTACGACCTCCCGGACGAGTCGGTCCAGCAGATCGACGAGCGGCGGGTCCGGATCGACGGGACGTTCCCGATCGACGACTTCAACGAGCAGTTCGCCCAGGAGCTCCCCGTGGAGGACTACCACACCGTCGCGGGCTTCGTGTTCGGCCAGCTCGGTCGCGCGGCGGAGGAGGGCGACGAGGTCGTCTGGGACGGCATGCGTTTCAACGTCGTCGAGACGGACGGCCCGCGCATCGACCGCCTCGAGGTCGAGTTCCTCTCGGAGGAGGAGAAGGAGGAGCGGGAGGCCGTTCGGGGCTAGTCGCGCGCGAGCGCGAGCGCGTCGTCGAGCCCCTGCACGCCTTCGGTCGCGCCGACTGCGGTGACGGCGAGGGCCCCGACCGCGTTGGCGAAGCGCGCCGCTCGTTCGAGCGGCCACCCGGCCAGCAGCCCGTAGAGAAGCCCCGCCGCGAACGCGTCGCCCGAGCCGGTCCCGTCGACGGTCTCGACGGAGAAGGCGTCGACGAAGCCGCTGAACCTCTCGCCCGCAACGTACGCGCCGCGCTCGCCGAGCGTGAGGGCGACCGTGCCGACGCCGCGCTAGCGGAGCGAGGCGGCGACCGACTCGGGCGCTTCTTCGCCGGTGATGGCGCGGCCCTCGCCCAGGCTCGGCGTCAGCAGATCGAGGTGGGGGAGCGCGGGCTCGACGAGCTTCCACCGGCCGCGCGCGTCCCACACCGTGTCCATGCTGGTGAAAAGCCCCCGCGCACGCGCCTGGGCGAGAAGCGCGGCCGCCGGCTCTCCGTCGAGAGCCGGCATGACGAGCGCGCCCGCGAGGTGGAGCGCCCGTCCCGCCAGGACGAGCGCGGGGTCGAGCTCCGCAGAGGACAGGCGTCCGTTCGCGCCCGGGACGTGGAGGAACGTGCGCTCACCCGTACGGTCGACGAGGACGACCGTCGCGGACGTCGCCGCCTCCGGATCGACGATCAGCCCGCCCGGGCCGAGCCCGCGTTCGTGAGCCAGCCCGGCGAGGAACTCGCCGAACGCGTCCGCGCCGACCTTTCCGACGAGGCTGACGTCGAGTCCCAGCCGCCGAAGGACGGTCGCCGTGTTGAGCGCGCAGCCACCCCCGCGGAGGGTGATCTCCTCGACGAGCGCGAGCGTACCCCGCTCGGGCAGCTCGTCCACCGGGCGGGCGATCGCGTCGGCGACGACGATCCCGACGCAGACGATGTCGGGCCTCACGCGACGGGAACGACGGCGCGCTCGGCCTGCGACCGCAGCGCGGCGGTGAAGATGCGATGTGTCGCCGCCGCCTCCTCGGGCGTCGCGCAGTGGAACGGCTGGCGCATCCCGTCGCGGCCGTGCGCGAGCTCGTCGACGAACGCGGCCCACATCTGGAGGATCGCATCGGGGAACCCGAACTCGAAGATCGCGCCCGTGATCGTCGGGTACGCGGACTCCGAGCCGAGATCGAGGACTTGCCACGCCTGCGCGGCCCCCGGCTCGTAGTCCATCCAGCGAAGCGTCTTCGGGAGCTTCGTCGTGTAGGCGATCGAGCCGTGCGTCCCGTCCACCTCGATCGTCCACGTGTTCGTCTCGCCGGGGGCGATCCGCTTCGTCTCGACGCGAAGGGGGAAGGCGTAGCCGTCGGCTTCGACGTCGCAGAGGAGGACGGCGTTGTCCCAGGTGTCGCACGCGGCGACGCCGCCCTTGCCGTCCGGCCGCTCGGGGAACACGTCCGAAAGGACGGCGCGAACGTTCGCCGGCATCCAGCCGGCCCGGAGGGGCAGGTGCAGGGCGTGCATCCCGAGATCGCCCATGCACCCGTACTCGCCGTTGAAGCGCGCCTGCCGCTTCCAGTTGATCGGTTTGCCGGGGTCGAGGTCGCTCGAGTGGAGGAAGAGCGAGCGCACCTCGAGGACGCGGCCGAAACGCCGCTCGGCGACCCAGCGCGCGACGCGCTGGCCGCCGGGGAAGAACGGCATCTCGGACGAGCAGCGAACGAGCAGATCGGGGTGCGCGGCTATCTCGGCGCCGATCGCGTCGTTCGCAGCCCGGTCGATTCCGAACGGCTTCTCGCCGAGCAGGTGCTTGCCCGCGCGAAGCGCCTCGACGTAGAGCTCCTCGTGGAGGTGGTGCGGGACGGCGCAGTAGACGGCCTCGATCGCATCGTCCGCGAGCAGGTCGCGCCAGTCGTCCGTGAGCCGGGGACGCGCGTTGAGCCGCTCGTACCAGCCGAGTACGTCCGGACTGACGTCGCAGACGACCGCGATCTCGGGCCGGACGCCGAGGTCGGCGAGGTGGACCCACCGCGCGGCGGCGCTCGCGAACTCGCGGCCCATGAGTCCGCCGCCGACGATCCCGAACCGGATCGTGCGATCAGAAGCCGCGCCGATCTCGGTTCCTCCGTGCCCGACCGGTCATTTCAGCGGACGTCCGGGCGAAGTCCGGCCGTCCTGACGGTCGGCACCGGCGAGTCGGGGCCTCTAGGCATGAGCCGTCAGAAGCGCGAAGGCGTCGTCCGCGCTCGCTGCCTCGTGTACCACCGCCATCAGCGCGCGCGTCATCCCGGCCGGATCGGCGTGCTGGATGACGTTGCGTCCGTAGACGATTCCCGCAGCGCCTTGCGCCAGCACGGCCTCGGTGCGGCGCAGGATCTCCTCGTCGGAGACGCGGCCGCCGCCTCGCACGAGCACGGGGCAGCGCCCCGCCGTCTCGACGACGCGTCCGTAGTCGGCGAGATCGTCGGTCGGGTCGGCTTTGATCACGTCGGCGCCGAGCTCGACCGCCTGCCGCACGAGCGCGACGATCGTGTCGACGTCGCCGTGCACTTCGTAGCCGCCCGCCCCCGGGCGCATGGCGAGCGGCTCGACCATCAGCGGCATCTCGACCTCGTCGCACGCCGACCGGAGCTCCGAGACGTTCTCGATGCAGGCTTCGAGGAGCTCGGGTTGCCCGGGGACGAGGAGGACGTTCACGACCACGCAGGCCGCGTCGAGGCGGACCGCTCGCTCGACGGCGTCGTCGACTAGGCGGCTGAAGAGGTACTCGCGCTCGGTTCCCTCGCGCCCGTACACGTTCGCGACGTCGGTCCGGAGCACGAGCGCGGGCTTTCGCGGTCCGGGGATCCGCTGGAGGACCGACGCCTGCCCCGGCGAGAGCTGGATCGCGTCGGGAGCCGCGTCGACGAGGACGTCGATCACCCGGGCCATGTCCTCGATCCCGGCGAGAAACGACGCCTCGCCGAACATCCCGTGATCGACGGCGACGTCGAAGCAGCGCCCGTCCGCGGCGAAGAGCCGGTTCAAGCGGGCGTTCACGCGGCGCGGTAGGAGATCGCCTCTCGACCGCCCGACTCGGCCGAGCGGACGACGGCGTCGCATACCTCCGCCGCCCGGTAGCCGTCCTCGAACGTCGCACCGTGCGGCCCGACGTCCGTGTCCTCGGCGATCGCCGTCAGGAAATGGTGCAGCTCATGCACGAACGAGTGCTCCCACCCGATGATGTGGCCGTGGGGCCACCAGTGCTCCCAGAACGGATGATCCGCCTCTGATACGAGCACGCTCCGGAAGCCCTGCGCGTGGTCGCCCGGCGACGAGTCGCGGAAGTAGACCTGCAGCTCGTTCAGCCGTTCCAGGTCGAAGGCGATCGAGCCCTTGGAGCCGTTGACCTCCCAGGTGAACGCGTTCTTCCGGCCCGGGCAGAACCGTGAGGCCTCGAGCGTCCCGACCGCGCCGCCCTCGAACGTGACCGCGGCCTCGAATGCGTCGTCGACGTCTCGTCCTTCGACGAACGTCTGCGTCGTCGCGCTCACCGACTCGATCTCGCCCACGAGGTAGCGCGCGAGGTCGATCACGTGCGCGCCCAGGTCGCCGAGCGCGCCCGACCCTGCCGCCTCGCGCTGGAACCGCCAGATGTCGCCCTCCGTGTCCCCCCATTCCTGCAGGTAGGCGCCGCGGAAGTGGTAGATCTCTCCGAGCTCGCCCGCCTCGAGCATCTGGCGCGCGAGGCGGACGGCCGGGACGAAGCGGTAGTTGAAGGCGCACATGTGCTTCACGCCGGCGGCCGCGACGCGCTGCCACACGTCGTAGCTCTCCTCGGCCGTGCGGGCGAGCGGCTTCTCGCAGACGACGTGCTTCCCCGCCTCCGCCGCGGCGATCGACGGCTCCGCGTGGAGGTTGTTCGGCCCCGAGTTGTCGAAGAGCTCGATCTCGTCGCTCGCGACGAGCTCGCGCCAGTCGGTCACGTACCCCTCGTAGCCGTAGCGGCGGGAGGCCTCCGCGACAGCCTCCTCCGTCCGCCCGGCCATGGCGACCAGCCGGGGCACGAGCGGGGGCGGCCAGGTCATGTAGGCGATCTTGCGGTAGGCGTTCGAGTGCGCCTTGCCCATGAAGGCGTACCCGAGCATCCCGATCCCGATCGTCCGGACGTCGGAGGCCTCGGTTGCCCGGCCCATCGTGACGAAGCCGACCTTCGTTTCTTCTGCCATTGCTATTCCTCCCTTGCGAACGCCGCGTCGAAGGCGACCGCCGACGGGGCGAAGTCGGTGCGGCGGACGAACGCGAGGGCGTCCGGCGCGCCCCACTCGCGATCCATCCCGGCGTCCTCCCACTCGATCGAGAGCGGCCCCTCGTAGCCGACCCGGTTCAACGCGCGGAAGAGCTCCTCGAAGTCGACGTCGCCGTGCCCGGGCGAGACGAAGTCCCACCCCCGGCCCGCCTGCCCGAAGTTCAGGTGCCCGCCGAGGATGCTCGAGCGCCCGTCGAGACGCTTGCGCGAATCCTTGACGTGCACGTGGTAGATCCGGTCGGCGAACTCCTCGACGTAGGCAGCCGAGTCGAGGAACTGGTGCGCGAAGTGGCTCGGGTCGAAGTTGATCCCGAACGCCTCGCGGCGGTCGATCGCGTCGAGCGCTTTCCGAGTCGTGACGAAGTCGTACGCGATTTCGGTCGGGTGCACTTCGAGGCCCCACCGGACGCCTTCGTCGTCGAACACGTCCATGATCGGGTTCCAGCGCTCGGCGAAGTCGGCGTAGCCCGCCTCGATCGCGTCGAAGTCGTTGGGCGGAAACGAGTACAGCTGGTGCCAGACGCTCGAGCCGGTAAAGCCGTTCACCTGCTGGACGCCGAACTTCGCGGCGGCGCGTGCGGTGTCGGCCACCTCCTGCGCCGCTCGCTGGCGGACGCCCTCCGGGTCGCCGTCGCCCCACACGTGCGGCGGGAGGACCGCCTGGTGGCGATCGTCGATCGGGTCGCAGACGGCCTGCCCGACGAGGTGCGTCGAGATGGCGAAGCACTGGAGCCCGTGGCGGTTCAGGATCTCCCAGCGGGAATCGGTGTAGCCCGAGTCGGAAAGGGCCTGCTGCACGTCGAAGTGGTCGCCCCAGCAAGCGAGCTCGAGACCGTCGAAGCCCCACTCGCCCGCTTTCGCGGCGAGTTCGTCGAGAGAGAGATCGGCCCATTGGCCGGTGAAGAGCGTGACGGGGCGTGCCATGTGTCCTCCTTCAGGCGGTTTGTGAGAGCGCGCGTCGCTCGGGCTCCGCGACCACGAGGTTGACCCCGGCCGCCTCGTACGCGGCAGCCGTCTCGGGCGGCAGGCCCTCGTCGACGATCAGGGCGTCCAGGTCCTCGACCCGGGCGATCGAGAGAAGCGCGGCAAGCCCGAACTTCGAGGAGTCGATGAGGCCGATCGTCTTCGCGGCCGAGGTCGCGGCAGCCTGGAGCGTGTCGGCGAGCGCGCGTCGCGTCGTCGTGAGCCCGTGCTCGAGGGTGATCCCGCCCGCAGAGACGAACGCGACCTCCATGTTGATCCCGGCGAGGAACTCGGTCGCCCAGCGGCCACCGATCATCCGAAGCGTCTGATCGACCTCGCCTGGCGTCACGATGACGTGGATCGAGTCGGCGTGTAGCTCGAGTGCGATCGCCGGCGAGTTCGTCACGAGCGTCAGCGCGCGGGGCGGGCGGCGCTCGAGATGGCGGGCGAGCGCGAGGCACGTCGTCGACGAGTCGACGAAGATGGTCGAGCCGTCCTCGACGTGCTCGGCCGCGCGCGCCGCGATCGCCTCCTTCTCGCGCGTCGCCTGCCGCAGCCGCTTCGTCCAGTCGGTCGCCACGCGGATCCTCGTCGGATCGCTGCCCGCGCGCCGGGCGCCCCCACGGACGCGCTCGACGAGCCCGTCGCGCGCGAGGCGCTCGAGGTCGCGGTGGACCGTGATCGGCGAGACGCCGTGCTCGCGCGCAAGCTCGCCCACGGAGGCACCGCCGTGTCGCTCGATCGCCTCGAGGATCCTCGCTCGGCGAAGGTCGGCGGGCACCGCGTCGCTCAGGTCTCGCTCGGCACGGACACCGTCGCGAGGTACCGATCGGCGACGAGCGCGGCGAACGCCGGGTCGTTGACGTGCGTCTCGACGAGCTGCAGCTCGATCTCCGGCCGGAGCGCCGCGCCGAGAGCGTCGAGGAATGCGGCGTCCGCCTCGGGGTCCCAGAGGTCGCCGCCCTCGACATCGGCGAGCGAGAACCCGCGTGTCGGGGCGACGACGGTGACCGGCCCGCGCGCTTCGTTCAACCGCTCGGCGACGAGGCGGCCGAGCTCGGCCATCTCGCCGGCTTCGAGGCGGACGAGCGTGGCGACGGGGTTGTGGAAGTACGTCTTTCGCCGCCGGTATTCGGCGGGAAGCGTCTCGCGCGGCCCCTGGTTGAAGAAGTCGACACAGCCGGGGACGACGACCTGCGGAAGCCCGTGGCGCCCTGCAACGCGCAGCCGGTCGGGACCCGTAGCGTGGATTCCGTCCTTGAGCGAGTTCGCGAGCTCGGAGAGCGTGTAGTCGATGACGCCCGCGAGCGCCCGCGCCGCGACGAGCTTTTCCATCGCGGGCCCGCCGACGCCGTTCGCGTGAAAGATCACGGGCTCGTGACCCGCTCGCTCGAGCGCCGTCCTGATCCGCATGACGGCCGGCGTCGTGTGGCCGAGCATCGTGATCCCGACGCTCGTGCCTCCGAGGTCTTGCACCGGCCGGCCGGCGTCGCGCGCCATCCCGGCCACGGCGGCTGCCGCGTTGTCGAAGACGGCGCGCGCGATCGGGTTAAGGCCGAGGATGTCGACGACCGAGTGCATGACGAGCACGTCGCTCTCGCCGACGAAGGGGCCGAAGGCGCGCCGGCCCGAGGCGCTCGGCGAGACGATGACCTTCGGGACGCCGACGGGGAGCGCCTGCATCGCCGTTGCGCCGAGGAGCGCGCCCTCGGCGCCGCCGAGGCAGAGGGCGCCGTCGAGCTTTCCTTCGAGCCAGAGGCGCAGGAAGACGGCGCGGACGCCCTTCAGCATGAGCTCGACCGCTGCGCCGCGACTGCCAGCCTCCCGGATCTCCTCGAGCTCGTGGCCGCCTTCGCGGGCGACCTCGTAGCGCGAGACGTCCGGCGTGCAGCCGTCCGGCTCGCCCAGGATCCCCGAGTCGACGACGATCGGGCTCGCGCCGAGAGCGCGAAGCCGGTCGCGGACGTAGGCGATCTCGCGCCCCTTCGTGTCGAGCGTACCGACGACCGCGATTCCGGGAGCGGGGCCGCTCACGCGCGCTCTCGCCACTCCCGCGTATGGACCTCGACCGGGACCTTCTCGAACTCCCCGAGCGCGGCGGCGAGGTGCTCGGCGAAGAGGTCGTATGTCCGTTCGCCCTTCGCCGCGGTCGCCCGAAACGGGTTCCCGATCACGCCGCTCGGCGTGAAGTCGCTGTGGTCCGTGGGGAAGAGGAAGTATTGGTAGCCGCGGAACTCGACCTCCGGGGCGCCGTCGAGCTTGATGAACGACTCCGGGAACCACTCGGGGCGCTTGACCCGCTCGTGGACGGCACGGTCCATCCGGACGAGGCGCTCGTCGTGCGCCAGCACCTGCGCCGTCTCGAGCTCGCTCGAGTGCCAGCCCGGAGTCTCCTCGGGCGGGTTCTCCATCACTTCCTCGACGAGCCCGAGGTAGCGCTCCCCGTAGAGCTTCGACATCGTCACGAAGGCACCCGTGTCGTAACGGATCCGCCGGAGCAGCGGGTCGATGATCTTCGTGTTCGAGCCGTGGTTGTTCACGAACACGATCCGGTTGAACCCGTGGTGGACGAGCGAGCGGGCGACGTCGTAGTACACGTCGAGCAGCACCTGCGAGCGGATCGTGATCGTCCCCGTCCCCGCGCCCGGTTCGTACATGTGCTGCGGCGAGTAGCCGAACCAGACGCAGGGGGTGTACAGGACCTTCGCGCGCTCGGCCGCCCGGCGGGCGATCTCCTCGGCCTGGATCGTGTCGGTCGCGAGTGGGAGGTGGGGCCCGTGCTGCTCCATGCTCGCGATCGGGATCATCACGATGTCCTTCTCGGTCAGGTACGACTCGATGTCGGGCGGTGCCAGGTCGGCGATGTTGTAGGAGGCGAGCTCGGGCATCTGCTTACGCGGGCGCAGCGGCTCGGGCGCCGATGTGCCGCCGCAGCTCGTCGATCGACTCCTGGACGTACTGGTCGTACAGGTGGTCGGGGACGGCCCCGGTCCCGTGGTCGCGGAGGAACTGCTCGAGCCCGACCGTCGCGTCCGCCTCCGAGGCGTCGCCGATCTCCTTGCGCGTCGAGACGCGGCTGCGGTCGACGGCGACGACGAACTCGACGGTCAGGAAGTCGTCGTAGCCGACCTCCTCGAGCGTCCCGATGAAGCGCGCCCAGTCGATCGCGCCCTGCCCGCACGGCATTCGGTTGTTGTCGGCGACGTGGACGGCGTAGAGCTTCCCGGTGCCGGCAACCGTTCGGATCGCCTCCGCCCAGTCGGCCTCCTCGATGTTCATGTGAAAGATGTCCAGGCAGACGCCGCAGTTGCCGCCGACGTCCTCGGCGAGCGCGAGCGCCTGGTCATGCCGGTTCAGGAAGTAGGTCTCGAAGCGGTTGAGCGGCTCGAGCGCGAGGCGAATCCCCTTCGCCTCCGCGTGCGCCTGGCACTCCTTGAGGCTGTCGATCGCCCACTGCCATTCGTCCTCCGGCGATCCCATCGGGACGATCTTCCCGACGGTCGAGGGGACGACGGTGAGGACCTCGCCGCCGAGCGTGGCGAGCATGTCGATCGTGTCCTTCACGTACTGGACGCTGCCGATCCGGACGTAGGCGTCCTCGTGGAGGAGGTCGCGGCCACCGACCATGAGGGTCACCCCGCCCCACAGGCGCAGGTTGTGCTCGTCGAGGAGGGAGCGGACCTGGTCGACGTCTGTCGTCGCCGGCTCGCTCCCGATCTCGATCGCGTCGTAGCCGGCACGCGCGAGCCGTGAGATCGTTGTCTCGATCGGCTCGGGCCGCATCCAGTTGTGCATCGCCACCTTCAGTGCCACTGTGCTTCTCCTTTCGTTTGCTGGTGGCCCTCTCGATCCAGGGACTGGCTTCAGCCTGTCCCTGGGGTGCAGTTTCAGAGCCCTAACTTCCCCGGGTTCATGATCCCGTTCGGGTCGAGCACCTCCTTGATCTTCCGCAGCGCGTCGAGCGCTGCTCCGTGCTGAGCGCGCATGTACGGCGCGAGCTTGAGCCCCACGCCGTGATGGTCGTTGATGACGCCGCCCGCATCGAGGATCGCTCGGACGCCGTCGTCCCAGATCCGGTCGTGGAGGGAGATCGCGTCGGGCCCGCCGTCGGGGACGACGAAGCGCCCGTAGATCATCGTCCCCCACGGGTACCAGTGGCTGAAGTGGATCTTCATCGTGAGACCGTCGCGCTCGTACGGGTGCATGGCCGCGCGGACGGCCTCGTAGACGGCCTCGATCCGCGCGTAGGTCGCGACCGCCTCGATCGTGCCCCAGATCGCCGGAAGCTCCGGGTGGTGCGGCGGCTTGTAGAACTCGTAGCGGCGGCGCCACCAGGTCTCTCCCAGCCGTCCGTCGAGCCGCCGCGCGCCCGCTTCGTCCGCAAGCGCGAGCGTCCGCTGCGCCTCGGCATCGACGATGCCCGGCTCACCCTCGAACGCGAAGATCGTGGCGATCCCGTCCAGGTCCTCTCCGACGACCGGACCGAGCGTCTGCCGCGTCGCGACGTCGTCGTACAACCGCACGACCGCGGGTCGCACTCCGCGCCCGATCGCCTCGCGCACGGCGCGAATTCCGGCCGCGACGGACGGGAACGAGACGGCCTCGAAGCGGCGGGCGGCCGGGAGGGGGGCGACCTGGAGCGTCGCGCGCGTGATGACGCCGAGCGTCCCTTCCGAGCCGACGAAGAGCTGGGTGAGGTCGGGGCCGACCGCATGGCGCGGAACCGCGACGGTGTCGATCAGCTCGCCCGTTGGAAGCACGACGCGTAGGGAGAGGACGAGGTCCTCGATCTTCCCGTAGCGCGTCGAGAGGACGCCCGAGCCACGCGCCGCGACGTACCCCCCGACGGTCGCGAGGTCGACAGAGGCAGGGTAGTGAGGAAGCATGAGGCCTCGCTCGTTCAGCTCGCGCTCGAGCCGGAGCCCGTTCACACCGGCCTCGGCGGTGACGGTGAGCGAGCGCTCGTCGACCTCGACGATCCGGTCGAGTCCGGTGAGGTCGAGCACGATGCCGCCATCGCTCGGGACGGCGCCACCCTGACTTCCGGAGCCGCCGCCCCAAGGCACGACCGGCACACGGCGGCGGTTCGCAACGCGAAGCGTCGCAGCGACCTCTTCATCGGACGTTGGAAGGACGGCGACGTCGGGGCGTCCGAGCGGCGTGCCGTTCGCGCGGGCCGCGAGCGCCTTCCAGTACGTGTCGGCCGTGTAGGCCTCGAGACGGGCGTCGGCGACGAGCCGCCCGTCCCCGACCGCCTCGCCGAGGTCGCGGACCAGGTCCTCGAGCGCGTACGTCGTCACGGCCGCGACCAGGTCGGGATCGACCCCGGCGGCTCCTCGCGGAAGTCGGGCAGGCCGGCGAGCGCCTTCTCCGCGCCCGCGGGGTTGTACAGCGCGAGCAGGCGCATGGGTCCCCAGCCCGTGTTCAGCGTCGAGTGGTAGACGCCCGTCGCGACGTAGATCGTGTCGCCGGCCTTGACGGGGAACGGCTCACCGTCGTCGACCATCTGCTCGCCTTCGCCCGCGAGCACGTAGAGAATCTCCTCGGACTCTGGGTGGTTGTGCCGATCGTGGCCCTTTCCGGGCAGGAGCACGACCTCGCCGAACGTCACGCCGGCGGCCGGCTCGCTGTCCGGGGACACGAGCCACTTGATCGAGCCCCACTCGAACGTCTGCGTCGGGAGCCCGTTCGGGTCAACCGCCGGCAAGTGCCGCTCCTTTCGTCGAGATCGCCTTGAAGCGCCGCATCGTCTCGGTTATCGCCTCCTCGGTGGGTAGCCGCTCCATGCTCGAGGCACCGAAGAACCCGACGACTCCGCGCGTCCGCTCGAGGACGTACGCGGCGTCCTCCGGCTCGGCGATCGGCCCGCCGTGGCAGAGGACGAGCACGTCGGGGTTCACCTCCGTGGCCGCGTCGTGCATCGCCTGCACACGCTCGACCGCCTCGTCGAGCGTGATCGCCGTCTCGGCGCCGATCGTCCCCGAGGTCGTGAGCCCCATGTGCGGGACGAGGACGTCCGCGCCCGCTTCCGTCATCGCGCGCGCGCTCGCCTCGTCGAAGACGTACGGAGCGGTCAGGAATTCGAGCTCCCGCGCGGTTCGGATCATCTCGACTTCGAGGTCGTATCCCATGCCCGTTTCCTCGAGGTTGGCGCGGAACGTCCCGTCGAAGAGGCCGACAGTCGGGAAGTTCTGAACGCCGGCGAAGCCGAGCTCGCGGAGCTCGCGGAGGAAGACGGGCATGAGTCGGAAGGGATCCGTGCCGCACACTCCCGCGAGGACCGGGGTCTTCCGGACGATCGGGAGGACCTCGCCCGCCATCTCGACGACGATCGCGTTCGCGTCGCCGTACGGCAGGAGCCCGGCGAGCGAGCCCCGGCCCGCCATGCGATAGCGGCCCGAGTTGTAGAGGATGATCAGGTCTGCGCCCCCCGCCTCGGCGCACTTTGCGGAGAGCCCGGTTCCGGCGCCGGCGCCGATGATCGGGCGGCCCGCCTCGACCTGAGCCCGGAGCCGCGCCAGCGCGTCAGCCCGCCTCACGCGCGCACTCCTTCGTGCTCGCGTGCCCGGGCGGCGTGGAGCTCGTGCAACCGGTCGGCCATCGCGTCCGCGAACCGCCGGTCGTTGATGTCCGTGTCGAGCTCGCGGACGTCGACCGACGGGTCGAGGTGCTCGTGCAGCGAGCCGACGAGCGCCTCGTCGGCTTCCGGATCGTGGAACGGCCCGCCCTCGATCGCGATCGCGGAGACGCCGCGGAGCGGGATGTACACCGTGACCGGGCCCCTCGCCGCGTTCAGCTTGTCCGCGAGGATCCGCCCGAGCTCGGCGCACTCCGCGGGCGTCGTTCGCATCAGCGTGACGGTCGGGTTGTGGACGTAGAGGTTCCGGTCGCGGAAGCGCTCGGGAACCGTCTCGATCGGCCCGAAGTTCACCATGTCGAGCGCGCCGAGCGAGACGACCTGCGGGATCCCGGCCGCGCCCGCGGCCTCGAGGCGGCGCGGCCCGGCCGAGAGCACGCCGCCAACGAGCTCGTCCGCGAGCTCGGTCGTCGTCACGTCCAGCGACGCCGAGACGAAGCCGTCGCGGATCAGCGCCTCGAGCGACTGGCCGCCCGTCCCCGTCGCGTGGAATACGAGGACCTCGTAGCCGAGCTCCTCCAGCCGCTCGCGCGCTCGCGTGACGCAGGGCGTCGTGACCCCGAACATCGTCGCCCCGACGAGCGGTCGCTCGTCGGCGCCGGCCGCATCGTCCCGCGCCTTCGCCATCCCGGCGATCGCGCCCGCTGCGTTCGCGAGGATCCGGCGCGAGATCCGGTTCAGGCCCGCGATGTCGACGACCGAGTACATCATCGTGACGTCGACCGCGCCGACGTACGGGCGCGTGTCGCCCGATGCGAGCGTCGAGACCATGAGCTTCGGGACGCCGACCGGGAGGGCGCGCATCGCATGCGTGACGACGGCCGAGCCACCCGAGCCGCCCAGGCCCGCGATCGCGTCGAGGCGGCCCTCCGCGAGGAGCGTTCGCGCGACCTCGGCGGCTCCGCGCGCCATCGCGGCGACCGCGACGCCGCGGTCGCCTCCCGCCGCGAGCGCGTCGACGTTCTCGCCCGCCGCGGCCGCGACCTCGTGCCGCGGCACGTCCGCCTGCATCAGCGGCTCCCCGAGGACGCCGACGTCGACCACGACGACGTCGTGGCCGTCCGCGACGATGCGATCGCGGAGGAAGGCGTACTCGGCGCCCTTCGTGTCGAGCGTCCCGAAGAGCGCGACGGTCGCCACGGTTACTCGTGCTCCTCCTCGACGCGGGTGACGCCGAGGTAGCGTTGCTGGGCATCCGGGTCAGCGAGGAGCGCCTCGGCCGTCGTCTCGGTCGCGATCCGCCCCGCGACCATGACGAGCTGGCGCTCCGCCACGGATGTCGCCATGCCGAGGTTCTGCTCGACGAGCAGGAGCCCGGTTCCCTCCCGAACAACCGTCTTCATCATCTCGATCAGGTGCTCGATGATCGTCGGCGCGAGCCCTTCCGAGGGTTCGTCCATCACGAGCAGCGTGGGATTCCGAAGCAGCGCGCGGCCGATTGCGAGCATCTGCTGCTCGCCGCCGGAGAGCTGCGCCGCCGAGATCCGCTTCCGCTCGGCGAGCCGCGGGAAGAGCTCGTAGATCGCGTCCGGCGTCCAACGCCCGCCGTTCCGCGACTTGATCATGCGGAGATGCTCGTCGGTGGACAGCGACGGGAAGAGGCGGCGGCCCTGAGGCACGAAGCCGATCCCCGCGTTCGCGATCTTGTACGGCGGCTTCCCCACCAGCTCCTCGCCGCGAAAGCGGACCGACCCCGACACCGAGTCGACGAGCCCCATGATCGAGTGGCAGAGCGTGCTCTTCCCCATGCCGTTTCGCCCGATGATCGAGGCCGATTCCTCGCCGATCTCGAACCCGACGTCCTGGAGGATGTGGGCCGGCCCGTAGAACGCGTTGAGCCCGGAGAGGCGAAGGAGGGGCTCACTCATGGGCGGACCCGCTCCCCAGGTAGAGGTCGTGCACGAGCCGGTTGGCGCGGATCTCGTCGGGCGAGCCCTCGACGATCACCCGCCCCTCGTGCATCATCGTCACGTGCTCGGCGACGCCGAGCGCGACGTCCATGTCGTGCTCGATCAGGATGAGCGTGATCGCCGGGTCGAGGTCTAGGAGGAGCTCGGTCAGGGCGATGCGCTCGCCTCGCGAGAGCCCCGCCGCGGGCTCGTCCAGCATCATGAGCTTCGGGTTCCCGGCGCGCGCCATCCCGACCTCGAGCTGCCGCTGCTCGCCGTGCGAGAGCGACCCGACCGGCGTGTCGAGCCGGTCGCGGAGGCCGATCCGCCCGGCGAGCTCGCGCGCCTGCGCGCGCATCTCGCCGTCCTTGCGCGTCCGGAGCGGCCGCAGGTGCCCCTCGCGGACGCCCAGGATGGAGAGGTAGAGGTTGTCCTCGACCGTGAGGCCGAGGAAGAGCCGCGATTTCTGGAACGTGCGGGTGAGACCGAGCCGGCAGCGCTTTCGCGCCGGCAGGCCGGTGACGTCGCGTCCGAAGAGCTCGATCGTCCCGGTCGTGGGCGGAAACTCGCCCGAGATGACGTTGAAGAGCGTCGTCTTCCCGGCGCCGTTCGGGCCCAGGATCGCCCGGCGCTCGCCCGGCATGACCTCGAGGTCGACGTCCCGGACGGCTTGGACGCCGCCGAAGCGCCGGCCGACCCCCCGCAGGCGGAGGATCGGCTCGGCGCTCTCGGTACGTGCGGCTACGGCCACGGTTTGCTGGGCGTTCGCGCTATTCGCCGCCGCCGCCCTGCTGCGTCCACGGCGGGGGCGTGCCCTTCTCGCACCTGGGGTTCTCCCGGTCGGGCGAGGGGGTCTCGGGGCTGAAGAACCCGGCGAACGTCTGGTCGACGTCCTCGATCGTCCGGATCGTCTCGACGTCCGGGTTCCCGTCACCGTTCGTGTCGCCGACGATCCGCTGGAGGAAGTTGTCCATGATCGCCTGCCGGTTCTCGTCGAGCTTGACCTCGCCGAGCGGCCCGTCGATCGTGAGATTGGCGAGCGCCTCACGGAACGCCGAGTGGTTGTCCGAGAGGTCGCCCTCCACCTCCTCCAAGCCCAGGGCGATGGCCTCCATGGCGAGGTAGTTGCCATAGGCGAACACGCTCGACCCGGTGCCCTCGAGCGCGGGGTACGCCTCTGCGAGCGCGTTCGCGTACTCCTCCCACTCGGGCCGCCCGGTGTCGGTCGCGGTCATGCCCGCCGTCACGACCCCGACGATCCGGTCGCCGAGTTCCTTGTGGATCACCGGGTCGGTCATGAAGACGCCGCCGACGATGTCCTCGGCGAGGTTCCCGCGCAGCTCGCCGTACTGGCGCACGAATGCGACCGTCCCCGTCCCGCCGACGGCGAGGAAGAAGCCGTCCACGTCCTCGGGAATCTGGGTGATGTAGGAGGAGTAGTCCTCCTCGCCGAGCGGCGGCCAGAGCCGCTCCACGACCTGCCCGCCGATCGAGCAGAACTCGGCCACGAACCCCGCCACCTGCGTGTACGGGAAGTCGTAGTCGTCGCCCATCGTGACCACGCGCCGCCAGCCGAGCTCGTTGTAGGCGTAGTCACCGAGCCCCGCCGTCCACTGGGCGCCGTCCGCGTGGAAGCGGAAGAAGTTCGGCGAGCGGACCTTGAGCGTCGAGTCCTGGGCGCCCGCGATCCCGTTCACGAAGGTGACCTCCGGCCGCTCCTTCGAGTAGTTCGCGACCGCGATGCCCTCGGCCCCTGAGAGCGGGCCGACGAGGATGTCGACGTTCTCCTGCTCGACGAGCCGCCGCGCCTCCGCGACCGCCACGTCCGGGGTCGAGTCCGAGCAGCCGAAGACGAGCTCGATCGGCCGTCCTGCGAGCGTCGCGTTCTCGACGCCGTCGCTCCCCTTCTCACCGGCCGGCTCGGCGCCTCGCTGGACGAGCGCGAGCATCGCACCGCCCGTCGTCTGGTCGTAGAACGGCGCGAAGGGCCCTTCGCAGTTCGACAGGTGGCCGATCTTGATCGGCTCGCCCTCGCCTTCTCCGCCCCCGCCGCCGCCTTCCGCAGCGGTGCGCGTGTCGGCGCCCTCCTCGTCGTCCCCGCCGCAGCCGGCGGCGATGGCGCCGAGAGCGAGCAAGAGGGCGGCGAGCAGAGCGAGGAGCGCCAGGCCCCCGCCCCGCCGTTCGTGTCGCAGCTTCACCTTTCCTCCTTTCGAACGGTCTCTGCCGTCGAGTCGTGGTTCGTCCGTCATGTCTCCGACGCCGGCGGGCTTCCCGGGTTTGCGGGCGAGCGCCCGGCGACCGCCGGCTCGCGGCCGCGGCGGGCGCCCGCCAGGCGCCGGTCGAGGAAGTCGGTCGCGGACGTCCAGATGCCCATGAGCCCGCCGGGCGAGACGAGGACGATCGCGAGGAAGATGACGCCGACGACCGTGTTGAACCGGTCGCCGATCACGTCGACGCCGCGGATCTCGTTGTCGAGGACGGCGAAGAGGAGCGCTCCGACCCAGGCGCCTTCGAGCCGGAAGAGCCCGCCGATCACGGCGATGACGAGCACATCGATCGTCTGCGGGAGGGCGACCGATCCCGGCGAGATGCGCGTGTTCCACCAGACGGAGATGACGCCCGCGATGCCGGCGATGAGCGCCCCGGTCGCGAATGCGAGCGTCCGGTGGAGCCGGACGTTGTAGCCGAGCGCGCGCATCCGATCGGGCTCGTCGCGGATTCCCTGAAGGGTGAGCCCGAACGGCGTCCGGGCGAGGTAGCGGATCGCGACGTAGAGGGCGAGCGAGATCCCGAGCGTCAGGTAGAAGAGCGGAAACGGGTCGGCGATCGGGTTGCCGATGAAACCGGGCGTCTCGACGTTGTTGATGCCGCCGAAGCCCGAGAGCTCGGTCACCTGCGCGAAGAAGTAGTACGTGAGGACGGCGAACGCGAGCGTCAGCATCAGGAAATAGATCCCGTAGCTCCGGCTCGAGATGGCGCCCAGGAAGAGGCCGATCGCGGTCGCGGCCAGAAGCCCGAGAAGTGCGGCGAGCCAAGGGTTCAGGGCGATCTCCGAGCCGCCGTCGGCCGCGACCAGGTTGCCCATCGTGAACCCCGCGACGCCGTAGAGGGCGACTTGCCCGAGCGAGACCATCCCCGCGTAGGCGGCGAGGAAAATGAGGCTCGCCGCCGCGATCCCGAGCCAGAGCGCCTTCGTGAGGACCGCGCTCACGTAGAACTCGCTGAAGAGGACCGGCGCGAGGGCGAGGACGAGGACGCCGATCGCGCCCGGCGCCCAGCGCAGCGCCTCTTGCGTGTTCAGCCTCAAGCGGGCCGCCCGAAGAGCCCGAGGGGACGGACGACGAGCACGAGCACGAGAAGCCCGAAGATGAGGAGGACCGAGTAGTTCGTGTAGCCGGCCGGGAGGTAGACGTCGCCGAACGCGTCGACGAGCCCGAGGGCGAGCGCGCCGATCGCTGCGCCTCCCAGGCTTCCCATCCCGCCGATGATCACGACGATCAGGGCGAAAAGGAGGTACTGCGTGTCGTTCCCCTTGTCGACGGAGATCATCGTCCCGCCGAGCACTCCGCCGAGGCCCGCGAGCAGCGCGCCGATGAAGAACGCGCCTGCGAAGACAAGCTGGATGTTGATCCCGAGCGCCGAGACCATCTGGCGGTCGTCCACGCCCGCCCGAACGATCATCCCGTAGCGGGTGCGCTGGATCGCCGCCCAGAGGGTGATGCCGACGGCGATCGCAACCAGGAGGACGAAGATCCGGAAGAACGGGTACGTGAGCCCGTAGACGTGGAGGTCGACGCTGTCCGGGAAGACGGCCGGCGCGGCGATCTCCTCGGCGATTCCCCCGAAGTGCGCGATCGCCTGGTCGGCGATGATCACCGAGATCGCGATCGTGATGAGCGCCTGGCGCAGGTCCTGCCCCTGGTTCCAGCGCAGGAACACCTGCTGCATGACGAGCCCGATCGCCGCGACGGCGACGCACGCGATCAGGAGCGGCAGCACCCAGTCGAGCGTGCTGACAGGCGGCGGCCCGAAACCCTGCGTCGGATCGAAGCTGATGAAGTCCTGCTGGAGCTCGAACGCGAAGAACCCCGCGAGCATGTAGAGGGAGCCGTGCGCCATGTTTACGACGCGCATGAGGCCGAAGATCAGCGTGAAGCCGCTGGCCACGAGGAAGTAGAGGCCCGCGAGCGTGAGGCCGTTCAGGAAGACGACGATAAAGGTCCGCGGCTCGCGCGCGAGCGCGTCGTCCGCGAACGCGAGGACCCAGAGCAGGACGAAGACCGCGAGCGCGACGGCGAGGATGCGGACGGCGAGCTCGACCGGGCGGGCGGTGAGGAGGCGCAGGCGCCGACCGAGCGGGAGCGCCGCGTCGGCTCCCTGGCTCAAGCCGCGCCGCCTGTCACGCTGTCTGAAAGATCATGAAAGATTCTGCAATGGGCGGACGGCCGACCATAACACCGCGCAGGAGGCGTTTCAACCGGGGGGTCGAGCCTGCTTGAATCGCGGCTGCGATGGCGGTCAACCGGTTGCAGCACGTCTCGACTCCATACCCCCGCGGCCGCCAGGATGACGTCCGCGCGTTCTACGGCGGCGTGCTCGGCCTCGTCGAGAAAGAGGTTCCCGAGTCGCTCCGCGACCAGGAGCTCGTCTGGTTCAGCGCGGGCGACGGCGAGCTCGAGCTCCACTTCCTGCCCGATCCGGTGCCGCCCGATCCCCGCGCGCTCCGGCACCTCTGCCTGGAGGTCGACGACGTCCAGGCGTGGCGGCGGCACATCGAGGCGGCGGGCGTCGAGACGAGCGACCAGACGCCGATCCCGAACCGCCCGCGCTTCTTCTGTCGCGACCCGTTCGGAAACCTCATCGAGTTCACGACGATCGTCGGCGATTACCGGCATCCGGCCGCGACGGCGGCGGGGGGCCAGCAAGGAGGACGATGAAGACAAGCCTTGGCATCTGGGCGCTCGGGTCGATGGTGACTCGCTTCAACCCGAACGGCTACAAGCCCGAGGTCGCGAACGAGACGCCTGTCGAGCGTGTGCGCCGCGCCGTCGAAGGGCTCGGCGACCTGATCGACGGCTACGAGTTTCACTACCCGCAGGAGCTGAACGAGGAGAACCTCGACGCGGTCCGCGACGCGCTCGACGGCCACGACGTCTACTGCATGGCGACCGGGCTCCACCTCGACCACCGCTTCGGCCGCGGCGGCCTCGTCTCGCCTGACGATGCGACCCGGGAGGAGGCGCTCCGGCGCACGCTCGCGGCGATCGACTTCGCGGGCGAGCTCGGCGCCCACTTCATCATCTGGCCGGGGATCGAGGGCTACAACTACCCGTTCCAGACGCCGTACCGGGAGAGCTGGGACTGGCTGCTCGACGGGATCGGACAGGCGGCCGAGCGCTGCCGCGCGCGGGGGATCCTCCTCTTCCTCGAGCACAAAAACTCCGAGCCCGCGATGAACATCCACATGCGGAACATCGGAATGACGCTCCATGTGATCCACAAGCTCCGCGTCCAGGGCCTCGAGAACGTCAAGGTCAACATGGATTGGCAGCACCTGATCATGAACGGCGAGAACCTCGCCGAGTACGCGGCCCTGCTTGCGGCCGAAGGGCTCCTGGGCCATCAGCACGCGAACTCGGGGTGGGGGACGTTCGACGACGACATGATGGTCGGCGCGACGCGGTTCATGGAGACGCTCGAGCTCGCGGTCGAGTTTCGCCGCTGCGGCTACGGCCAGAACGGCGAGCGGCTCGGCTTCGACCTCTACCCGTACACGGAGGACGCGATCGGGGCCGTGCGGCGGAGCGTTCTCCAGTGGCGCTTCATCGACTCGATCGCCGGGCGCATCGACGACGCCGCGCTCCGCGAGGCCCAGATGCGGAAGGACGCCGTCCGCGCCTACGAGGTCGTGTACGCCGCGCTGGGCGCCTGAGGCGCCGACTTGGCGGCGCCGACCGTCAGGACGGACGGGCTCCGCCCGGCCGTCCGTTTGAACTGACCGGTCGACACGCGACGAACGTCATGTAGGCGCCTGACGCGCCGACTCGGCGGCGTCCACCGTCAGGACGGAGGGGCTCCGCGGCCGTCCTCTGAAGTGACCGGTCGACACGCGGCAGTCATGTCGAAGCGACCTCTAGAGCCGCAGCGAGCGCGTCGCGACCGTTCGCGAGCACGGGCTCGCCGTGCGAGACGAGGACCCGCTCGATCGGAAGGTCGAGGAGCGGCGCGAGCGCCTGGCGAAGCGCGGCCGGGGTGACGCCGTCCGGGAGCCACGATTCCGGGCAGAGGCGCACGCGAGCGTCATCCGTCCCGAGCAGCACGTCCCCGGCGACGAGCGCGCGATGCTCGGGGATCCAGAAGAGCGTCTCGTCGGCTTGCTCGACCGCGTGCGGCTCGATGCCGGCCGGCGCCGCGACCCCGCTCTCGCGGGTCCAGAGGGACGCTCCGCGGTCGCGGTAGCGCGCCACCACCTCGTCGATGCTCCGCTGGTGCCAGTGGACGGTTCGAAGCACCGCGAGCGGCCGTGCCGCCCGCTCGAGATCCCGGTCGAGCGCCCGCCAGAACCGCTCGCGCTCGTCGTCGCCGGCTGGGACGAGCGGATCGACGAGCACGACCGCGTCGCGGCCCTCGTAGTAGAGGCAGCCGACCTCGGCGGGCCAGTCCTCGCCGGGCTGCCATTCCGGGTGGCGCGTCGTCCAGCGCCACAGGCCGTCGGCGATCTGGTCCACTTCCACCGTGCCCGAGCCTACCCTCGTAGGCCTCGACGTCGGGACGACGGGCGTCAAGGCGGTCGGCGTCTCGCCGGACGGCGACGTACGCGCGAGGGCCGAGGAGGAGTACGGCCTCGCGACGCCGCGGTCGGGGTGGGCGGAGCAGGCTCCCGAAGACTGGTGGCGTGCGAGCGAGCGGGCGCTCGCTCGTCTCGACGTGGACGACGTCGCGGGGATCGGCCTCTCGGGCCAGATGCACGGTCTCGTCGCGCTCGACGCGGACGACCGCGTGCTTCGCCCAGCGATCCTCTGGAACGACCAGCGAACGGCCGCCGAATGCGCGGAGATCGAGGAGCGGGTCGGGCTCGAGCGTTTGATCCGGCTGACCGGGAACCGGGCGGTCACCGGGTTCACGGCGCCGAAGCTGCTCTGGGTACGGCGGCACGAGCCCGAGGTGTACGACCGGATCGCGCACGTGCTCCTTCCGAAGGACTACGTTCGGCTCCGGTTGACGGGCGAGCGCGCGATCGACGTCGCCGACGCGTCGGGGACGCTCCTCTTCGACGTGGCCGCGCGGCGCTGGAGCGACGAGGTCGTGAGCGCCCTGGACATTCCGTCCGAATGGCTGCCGTTCGCGCTCGAGTCGTCCGAGGTGTCGGCGCACGCCGCGAACGGCGCCGCGGTCGCGGCCGGCGCGGGCGACCAGGCGGCGGGTGCACTCGGAGTCGGCATCGACCGGCCCGGCCCCGTGTCCGTCGTTGTTGGGACGTCGGGGGTCGTCTTCGCTGCGCTCCCCGAATTCGCGGCCGACCCGGAGGCGCGCGTCCATACCTTCTGCCACGCGGTCCCGGGTGGGTGGCACGCGATGGGCGTCATGCTGTCGGCGGCCGGGTCGCTGCGCTGGTTTCGCGACGCCTTCGCGTCCGGCGAGCCGTTCGACCGGCTCACGGCCGAGGCGGCCGAGTCCGCGCCCGGTTCGGAGGGCCTCACCTTCCTCCCCTACCTGGCGGGCGAGCGGACGCCGCACGCCGACCCGGATGCGCGCGGCGCCTTCGTCGGCCTCTCGCTGCGCCACGACCGCGGCGCCCTCGTCCGCGCGGTTCTCGAGGGGGTCGCGTACGGGCTCCGCGACTCGCTCGAGCTCCTTCGCGGGCTGGGCGTCGAGCCGGACGTGGGGCGGGTATCCGGCGGCGGTGCGAGGAGCGAGCTCTGGCTCAGGATCCTCGCGTCCGTTCTCGGGATACCGCTCGAGCGGACCGCCGTCGAGGAAGGGGCAGCGTACGGCGCGGCGCTCCTCGGCGGAGTCGCAGGAGGTGTCTTCGCGAGCGTCGGAGAGGCGATCGACCGGTGCGTTCGGATCCATGACTCGGTCGAGCCCGAGCCCGCCTGGCGCGATGTCTACGACGAAGGCTACGAGCGCTACCGCGCGCTCTACCCGGCCCTGCGCGGCCGATGACCCTACGCCTCGGTCTCCTGTCGACGGCGCGCATCAATCGCAAGATTCTCGCCGGTGCCGCGGCGACCGATGCGGTCGATGTCGTCGCGGTCGCGAGCCGCGAGCGCGCGCGGGCCGAGGCGTACGCGCGCGACCACGGGCTCGGGCGCGCGCACGGGAGCTACGACGAGCTCCTGGCCGACCCGGAGGTCGACGCGGTGTACAACCCGCTTCCGAACTCGCTCCACGTCCCGTGGTCGGTTCGAGCGCTCGAAGCGGGCAAACACGTCCTCTGCGAGAAGCCGCTCTCGTCGCGCGCCGACGAGGTCGCGGCCGCGTTCGAGACGGCGACGAGGCGAGGGCTCCTTCTCGCGGAGGCATTCATGTATCGCCACCACCCACAGATGGCGCGGGCCGCGGAGCTCGTCCGCGGCGGGTCGATCGGCCGCCTGCGCGCGATCCATGCCGTGTTCTCGTTTCGCCTCGCCGACCGCGCGAACGTGCGGATGCTGCGCGAACTGGACGGCGGCGCGCTGATGGACGTCGGGTGCTACTGCGTGAGCGGGGCGCGGCTCCTCGCGGGCGAGCCGGAGCTCGTCTACGGGGACGCGACATGGGGCGAGACCGGCGTCGACGTCGCTTTCCACGGGACGCTTCGGTTTGCCGGGGACGTCGTGGCGCAGTTCGAGGCGTCGTTCCTCGCGCCGAGGCGCCAGCGGCTGGAGGCGATCGGCGAGGAAGGGACGTTGGCGCTCGAGGCTCCCTGGCGGTGGGACTGGGGCGGCGACGTCGTTCTCGAGCGGGGCTCGGGACCCGAGCGAATCGAGATCCCCGACGCGAACGCGTACCGGCTCGAGCTCGAGAACTTCGCCGCCGCCGTCGCGGGCCGCGCGGAGCCACTTCTCGGCCGCGACGATGCACTCGGGCAGGCGCGTACGCTCGAGGCGCTCTTCCGCTCGGCGCGGGAGGGGCGTCCTGTCGACCCCGGCGATAGGCGCTGGGCGGCGGCGATCCCGCAAAGCTCCTAGCCGTTTCCGAAGCCGCGAGGTGTCGACTACCTCGACGTCCGAGCCGCGGACACGGTGAAGCGAGTGCAGCTGGTCGTTGTCCCAGCGGGGATGCGGCGCGCCCGAGACGTACCAGCTCGCGCCGTTGGCCGGCCCTTCGCAACAGCACGGAAGAGACGGGGTACGTGGTTACTCCGTCGCGAGCACGGTGAGCGTCGTCGCTTCGCGCGTCCCGCGGACGCGGAACGGCTCGTCGCTCCACCGGACGTCACCTTCGCGGCGGAGCAGGCCCTCGACCGCCGCGAAGACGAGCCCTTCGAGGACGAGGGACGGCTCCATGCACTGCGGGGGGTGCGACTCGGCGAACCCGGAACAGAGACGGGCGACGTTTCCCTCGAGCAGTAGTGCGCCCTCGACGAGAACCGGCTGGGCACTGGACGAAGCGAGCGCCTGCTCGACCGAGAGCGGAGCGCGCGGCGCGGGGGGCGGAGCCGCGGCTTCGCCGGAGCGCCGCTCGTCCTCCGCACCGCACCCAGCGGCGAGGAGCGCAGCGGCCGCGACCGCGACGAGCCTCATGCCTGTGAGACGATTGCCGGTCGCCGAAGGTTCCCTACGAGGCGGCCAACTCGTCGGTGCGCCGCGCCATCGCGACGTCCCGATCCGTGATCGCCCGCTTCGTGTGCGTCCACCAGCGGACGGTGACGGCGTTCCAGCTCACCGTTACGTCCGGGTGGTGGTTCGCCTCCTCGGCCGCGTCGGCGAGGCGGTTCACGAAGGCGATCGCCTCGCGGAAGTCCTTGAACCGGTAGCCGCGCTGGAGGGCGCCGCGAACGTCGTTCCACCCCTCGGGGTAGCGCTCTTCCACGGCCACCAGTATGGGCGCTCGCGCGCGGGCAATCCAGCCGCAGCCCACGCCCGTATGCACGGGTGCTCCGGGTGCATCCCGCCCGATCGCAGCCGGGACCATCCGGCGTCGACCGACCGAACGAGCGGCTCCGCGGCGAGCCGCTCGTTCGTTGTCGAACGATCGAGGGGTAGCTGACACGGGACGAGGAGGTCTCGCGGTGCGAGACCGACCGCCGTCGCGGTCGTCACCGGCCCCGACGGCGTTGAAGGGATCGTCCGCTCAGGCAGGGAGCCGTGTCCCGGCCGCCCGCGCCGAAGGTCACGATCAGCGCTCGCCGAGCGGCGCTTCGTCGACGCGGCCGTCGCGGATTCGCCAGGCGGCGAGCTTGCCCGTGCGCGCCTCGAGGATCAGGTAGAGCCGTCCTTCCCAGAGACCGATGTTCTCGACGTCGGTCCGCGACGGGCGCGGCGGGCTGGACGGGTGCGAGTGGAATACCGCGAGCTCGTATCCCTCGTCCTCGAGGAACCACGCCTGGGGATCCACCTCGAGCTCGAAGCGGTAAGGGCTCTCTGCGCTGTTTCGGCCCGGGATGTATCGCTCCGCGACGCCGTCCCGGAAAGCGACGAGGCCGCACGCCTCGTTGGGTCGCTCCGCCTCGGCGTGCTCGACGAGTGCCGAGCGCACCGCCGCGGGGACTACCACCAGAGGCGGTCCTCCATCGCGCCTGTCCCCGCCGTCCAGAAGTCGGCCGAGAGGTATTTCCACCCGCCGTCCGCGAGGACGCAGACCACGACCGCGCCGTCCAGCTCGGCCGCGACGCGGCGGGCGACGTGCGCGACGGCGCCGGACGAGACCCCCGCGAAGATCCCCTCGCGCTCGAGGAGCGCCCGCATCCCGCGGACGGACTCCTCGTTCGAGACCAGGATCTTCCGGTCGAGGCGGGAGACGTCGAGAATCGGCGGCACATAGCCGTCCGCGAGCGAGCGTAGGCCGTAGACGACGTCGCCCTGCAGCGGCTCGGCGGCGGCGACGACGACGTCCGGGAACGACTCCCGCAGGCGATCGCCCGCGCCCATCAGCGTCCCACCGGTGCCGAGACCCGCGACGAGCACGTCGACGTGGGAGAGAGCCTCCGCGATCTCGGCGCCGGTTCCTTCGTAGTGCGCGCGCGGGTTCGCCTCGTTCGCGTACTGGTTCAGGAGGAAGTAGCGGTCGTCGCGCTCGGCGATCCGAAGCGCTTCGCGCACGGCGCCGTTCGAGCCCTCGGATGCCGGCGAGAAAACGACCTCGGCGCCGTAAAGCCGAAGGAGCCGAGCGCGCTCGGGCGTCGCGTTCTCCGGCATTACGCAGGTCAGGCGGTACCCCTTGAGCTTCGCGACCGCGGCGAGCGAGATCCCGGTGTTGCCGCTGGTCGGCTCGAGAAGCTCGCGGCCCGGCTCGAGTTCACCCGACTCCTCGGCCGCCTCGACCATCGCCAGGGCGACCCGGTCCTTGATCGACCCCGTGGGGTTCTGCCCCTCGAGCTTGGCGTACATGCGGACGCTCTCGTGCGGGGCAAGCCGCGGAAGCTCGACGAGCGGCGTCTCGCCGATCGTGCCGAGCAGAGAGGGAGTCAACGTCCGCTCGCCGCCTGCCATTGCGGGGAGGAGGATCACGGTCGAGCCCTCACGGACGGGCGTGTCGAGCCCGGCGAGCGTCCGGACGTCCTCGTTGTCGACGTAGACGTTGACGAACGGGGCGATCCCGTCGTCCTCGGCGAGCACCTGGCGGCCGAGTGCGGGGAAGCGCGCCGCGAGGTCCGCAAGGACGTCGCGCAGCGTCGAGCCGGCGGCCTCGACCTCCCGCGCCCCGCCAACCTCGGTGCGGAGCGTGGGTGGGATGCGGACCCGTGTCATCGCGTCGCGTGGCTCCTCGGGCCCGCGCAGAACTCGACGTAGTCGACGTACTCCGTGATCGTGGGGCTTTCGCCGCACACCGGGCACGCCGGGTCGCGCCGAAGCGCGACCTCGGTGAAGGCGGCCGAGAGCGCGTCGAAGAGGAGGAGTCGGCCGACGAGCGGCTCGCCGATTCCCAGCAAGAGCTTCAGCGCCTCGTTCGCTTGGAGCGACCCGATCACCCCGGGCAGGACACCGAGCACCCCGCCTTCGGCGCAGCTGGGCGCGAGCTCCGGCGGCGGCGGCTCGGCGAAAAGGCAGCGATAGCACGGACCCTCGCCTGGCTTGAAGACGGTCGCCTGGCCCTCGAAGCGGAAGATCGAGCCGTGCACGACCGGGATTCCGTGCCAGACGGACGCGTCGTTCAGGAGGTAGCGGGTCGGGAAGTTGTCGGCGCCGTCCACGATCACGTCCCAGCCCGCGCCGAGGATCCCGTCGGCGTTGTCGGACGTGAGGCGCTCGGGGAAGACCTCGACCGTCACGTCAGGGTTGAGCGCCTCGAGCGTCCGCTTCGCCGACTCCGCCTTCGCGGCTCCCAGGCGGTCGGTCGAATGGACGACCTGCCGCTGCAGGTTCGTCTCGTCCACGAGGTCGTCGTCGACGATGCCCAGCGTTCCGACCCCGGCCGCCGCGAGATAGAGCGAGGCCGGCGAGCCGAGCCCGCCCGCGCCGATCAGGAGGGCACGGGACGCGAGCAGCCGGCGTTGACCCTCGACTCCGATTTCCGGAATGAGGAGGTGGCGGCTGTAGCGGGCGCTGAGCGCGTCCTCGGCCGGCTCGGGGGTCTCGACAGGGAACCCACGGGCCTTCCACTCGATGATTCCTCCGGCGACCGAGACGACGTCCGTGTACCCGAGCTCCTCGAGCGTCCGCGCGGCCAGCGCCGAACGCCTGCCGCTCGCGCAGTAGAGCGCGATCGGCTGAGAGCGGTCAGGCGCGACCGCGCCGATCCGCTCTTCGAGCGACCCGCGTGGGACGCGCGCCGCGCCGGGGATGTACCCGTCGGACCACTCCGCAGGCTCGCGGACGTCGACGAGGGCGACGCCCTCCCCGTCGGCGAGCTCGCGCGCTGTCTCGACGTCGATCTCGCGTCCAGCGCCCAGTTCCGAAGCCATTGCTTCAAAGAGTATAGCTTCAGTCGCCGGGCCCTCGCGCGGCGTGGCTACGCTCGCTGGATGTCCCCGCACGCACGCGCGATCGTCCTGGTCGCCGCCATCGCCGTAGGCGCCGCGGGGGTCACTGTGGCGGGTGCGCTGATCCAGGGGCGGGACACCGGCGGCGAGGTGCACGGGCGCACCGAGACGAGCGCGAGCGACCGGCGGGAGCGGCCCACGCTTGAGCTCGCGATCCTCGACCGCGGCGATGCCGAGGCGCGTGCGCTTCGGCGCGCCGAACGGCTCTACGAAGCGGGGAGGGCGGATGCAGCAGAGCGCGCCTTTCGAGCCGTGTTGGAACGGAATTCGGCGTCTGTAGAGGCCGAGATCGGGGCGGCAGTCGCGAGCTGGCCCGACGGGACGCTCGAGCGGTTGCGAGCGCTCGTCGAACGCGAGCCCCGAAGCGGCGTCGCCCGGCTCAATCTGGGGCTCGCGCTCCTCGCCGCGGGGGATCTCGACGAAGCGCGCCGCGCGTGGCGCGAGGCGGAACGGCGCGATCCGGACTCGGCGGCCGCGCTTCGGGCCGAGGACCTGCTCAATCCCGACATGCCGCCCGGCCGGCCGCGATTCGTGTTCGGCGGCCGCGTTCCCCCCGCCCTCGCCCGCCTCGATCCCGAGGCCCGCCTCGCGCGCCTCGCACGCGGGGCGCGTTCGGGCGAGCCGCGCGACTGGCTCCTCTACGGCGTCGCTCTCGAGTCGGTGGGCCGGCGCGTGTCGGCGCGGGCCGCATACGACCGGGCCGTGGCGCTTGCGCCGGGCGAGGTCGAGCCGCGCGTCGCGGCCGCGGTCAGCCGCTTCGACAAGGACCGGCCGGCGGCCGCGTTCTCGCGGCTCGGCCCGCTCGCCCGCGCGAGCGGCGGCGCGCCGGTCGTCCGCTTCCATCTCGGGCTTCTGCTCCTCTGGCTCCCGAACGTCGACGAGGCTCGGCGTCAGCTACGGCTCGCAGCCGCGGGCGACCGAAACGGCTTCTACCGACGCGAGGCCGCTCGTCTCCTCGCCCGTCTCGACGAGGTGGAATAGGACCCGCCGACCCGAAAAATGGGCCGTTCGGCCCATGACAGGGCTCGCGCGCGCGTGGCAAAGTCGCGACGCCGCGATACGAGAATCGACACGCACGACCGTTGACGTTCTGAAGCGGACGACTACGGTGGAAGGAGGGGCGCCTTGGGCGCAAGTGCGGACACATCCGGCGGGTCGGACGCGGCGTTGCTCGAGCACGAGGAAACGAAGGCGCTGGTCGAGCTCGGGCTCGAGACGGGCGCGGTCACGAACGAGCAGATCGCCGTCGTCCTCGAGGAGCTCGGTGCGGACACGGCGCAGGCGGCGGAGCTCTACCTGGCGCTCGAGCACCTACACATCGAGGTCGTCGACGAGGTCGTCGAGGAGGACGACGTAGACCTGGCCGTCGAGCGGGAGACTTCGACCGACACGCTCCAGCTCTTCCTGAAGGACATCGGCCGCGTGCCGCTCCTGACGGCCGCGCAGGAGGTCGAGCTCGCGAAGCGGATCGAGCGCGGCGATACGACGGCGAAACGCACGATGGTGGAGTCGAATCTCCGCCTCGTCGTCTCGATCGCGAAGAACTACAGAAACCAGGGACTTCCCTTCCTCGACCTCATCCAGGAGGGAACGATCGGGCTCGTTCGTGCGGCCGAGAAGTTCGACTACCGCAAGGGGTTCAAGTTCTCCACGTATGCCACGTGGTGGATCCGTCAAGCGGTCGCGCGCGCGCTCGCGGACAAGGCGCGCACGATTCGCATGCCCGTCCACGTCGTCGAGAAGCTGAACAAAATCGGCCGCGCGGAGCGCAAGCTGACGACGGAGCTCGGGCGCGAGCCGAGCTCGCTCGAGATCGCGGAGGAGCTCGAGCTCGACCACGACGAGGTCGACCACCTGCGCCGGACGTCGATCGCGCCCGTGTCGCTCGAAAAGCCGGTCGGCGACGAGGAGGACTCCGAGTTCGGCCACTTCCTCGCCGACGACTCCGTGACGCCGCCGGACGAGGCGGCGGACACGGCGATGCGCGAGGAGGTCCTCCAGCGGGTCCTCGGGATGCTGTCCTACCGCGAGCGGCGGATCCTCGAGCTTCGCTACGGCCTGAACGGCGAGCAGCCCAGCACGCTCGACGAGGTCGGCCGGACGTTCAACGTGACGCGCGAGCGCGTCCGCCAGATCGAGAGCCAGAGCCTGAAGAAGCTCCAGGCGATGGCGGAGTCGCAGAAGCTCCGCGAAGTCGCGGCGTAGCTGCGCAAGCCGGCCGGGTCCGGTCCGAGCCACCCCGGCGCCTACAATCGGCCGCCGTGCGTCCGGAGCCGCCCGCGGACTCGCTCGAGGAGCTCTTCGAGTTCCTCCGCATTCCGAGCGTGAGCGCCGACGCCGCGCACGCCGCCGACGTCCGGCGGGCGGCGGAGTGGGTGCGCGACTTCGTGCGGGTGGCCGGTGGAGACGCGGAGCTCGTTCCGACCGGTGCGCAGCCGCTCGCCGTCGGCGAGATCCCCGCCTCGAAGAGAAGCGCCGATGCGCCCACCGTCCTCGTGTACGGCCACTTCGACGTCCAGCCGCCGGCGCCGCTCGCGGCGTGGGATTCCCCTCCGTTCGAGCCGACCGTCCGCGACGGCTGGATCTACGCGCGCGGCGCGGCCGACGACAAGGGAAACCTCTACCTCCTGCTGAAGGCGGCCGCGATGCTCGCGGCCGAGGGCGGCCTGCCGGTCAACGTGCGCATCGTGTGCGACGGAGAGGAGGAGACAGGCGGTCATTCGGTCGTCGACTTCCTCGCCGAAGATGAGCGCGGCGCCGACGCGTGCGTCATCTTCGACGGCCCGATGCCGGCGCGTGATGTCCCGGCGTTCGAGATCGGGACGCGGGGGCTCGTCTATTTCCACGTCCGCGTCCGGACGGGCGAGCGCGACCTCCACTCGGGGCTCTACGGCGGCGCGGCGCTGAACGCGGCGCACGCGCTCATGACCGTCCTCGGCGCGGTGGTCGCCGAGCCGGATGAACTGAAGCGCGGCGTCGTCGCGCCGACCGAGGACGAGATCGCGTCCTGGGCCGAGCTCGAGCCGGGAACCGAGGCGCTCGCCGGCCAGGGGGCCCGGCCGAAGGACGCCGACGCGGCCGCGGAGTTCTACCTGCGCACGTTCGCCGGAATCGCCGTCGACGTGCACGGGATCCGCGTTGGCGAGGCGGAGCTCCAGAAGACGGTGCTCCCGGTGGAGGCGGAGGCGAACGTCTCCATCCGCCTCGCGCCGGGCCAGGACGAGGAGGAGATCGGGATCGCGTTCGAGCGCATCCTTCGGGAAGCGGCGCCGCCGGGCGCGGATGTCGACGTCGAGCGCTGGGCCGCGAGCCCGGCCGGCCTCGTGCCCGCCGACTCGCTCGCCGTCCGGCTCGCGCAGGACGCGTTCGAGCGCGCGCTCGGGCGCCGGCCGCTCCTCCTTCGTTCCGGGGGGACGCTCCCGATCGTGCCGGCGCTCGGCGTCAAGGGGATCCCGACGATCCTGAGCGGCTTCGACGTCCCGGAGGGGAACATCCACGCGCCGAACGAGCGTCTGCTCGCGCGGTACGTGCCGCTCGGGGTCGCCGCCGCTCGCGAGACGTTCGTCGCGTTCGCCGCGCTCCGCTGACGTGGACTTCCGCCCCGCGACGGCGGGCGATTTCGAGGCGATGTACGCGGTCCTCGTCGCGGCCGAGGGCGGGTTGCGGGAGCGGCACGGTTTCCCGTGGGCCGCGCCGCCCCCGCCCGACGCCTTCGCAGACGTTCACGCGCACCTTCTCCGCTGGAATGCGGACCGCATGCACGTGGCCGAGACGAGCGGCCGCGTGGTCGGGTTCGCCGCTGCGTTCGTCCGCGGCGATGCGTGGTTCCTCGCCGACCTCTTCGTCGACCCGAAGACCCAGGGCTGCGGCGTGGGGAAGCGGCTCCTCGAGCTCGCCTGGGGCGAGGGCCCGGGCCGGCGAATCACCCTCACCGACGCGATCCAGCCGATCTCGAACGCGATGTACGCCCGCCGGGGGCTTATTCCGACGACGCCCGTCCTCGAGCTCGGCGGCCAGCCGCGCGTGGGCGAGCCGCGAGTGCTCGAGCCGGTCGAGCCGACGCCCGAGCTCCTCGCCGAGGTCGACGCGGCGGCCTACCTTTTCGATCGCGCCGCCGATCACGCGTTCTGGGCGGCGACGGCGCGGGGGACCGGGTGGCTGCGCGACGGCGAGCCGGCCGCGTACTCCTACGCGTTCCCGAGCGGGCGGATCGGCCCCGTCGCGGGGCGCGACGAGGCGTCCGCCGCGGCGGCGCTCGCCGCCGAGCTCGCACGGCCGCTTGCGCCCGACGTGACGCTCGACCTCCCGGGGACCGCCCGGGCGCTCGTCGAGGTCGCGCTCGGCGCGGGTCTCAGGATCACCGGCCCGCCCGGCCTCCTCCTCCTCTCGCGCGGCGTCGAGCCGCCACGTGCGCTCGCGATCTCGGGCTACTGGCTCTTCTGACGGGCCGCCCGGTGCCGCTACGCGCCGACCGGCTCGACGACGTGGCCGCCCGTGTGGTCGTGCTCAGGGACGAGCCAGTCGTGCCCGAAACGCCGCATCGCCTCGATGATCGGGAGGAGCGCCTTCCCTTTTTCGGTGAGCTCGTACTCGACGCGAGGCGGCGACTCTGGGTAGCTCTGCCGGACGACGATCCCGTCCTGCTCGAGGGCGCGGAGGCGTTCGGAGAGCGTTCGCGGGCTGATTCCCGGCAGCGCCCGCTCCAGGTCGGAGAAGCGGCGCGGTCCCTCGGAGAGGTCGTGAACGAGAACCGCTGTCCATTTCGCACCGATGATGTCGGCCGTACAGGCGACGGCGCACTCTTCGTCGTGCACCGCTCGCATGGTGCGCATGTCCTCATTGTACGCCGCGCCCCGACCGGCGACCATGCGCGGGATGCTACGGGCCCGGATCGGGATCGACGTCGGGGGGACGTTCACCGATCTCGTCGCTGTCGTCGACGGACGCGTCGTCACCGCGAAGGTGCCGTCGACGCCGAGCGATCAATCCGAAGGCGTCCTCCGGGCGCTCGAGGCGGCCGGCGTCACGCCGGACGACGTCGCCGAGCTCCGGCACGGGACGACCGTCGCGACGAACGCGCTCCTCGAGCGCCGGGGCGCCCGGACCGCGCTCCTCACGACCGAAGGGTTCCGCGACGTCGTCGAGATCGGCCGCCAGAACCGGCCCTCGTTGTACGACCTGACGCGCGACCGGCCGCCGCCGCTCGTCCCGCGCGAGCTCCGGTTCACGGTCCGCGAGCGGATGGGCCCCGACGGCGAGCTGCAACCGCTGGACGAGGCGGGCCTCGGTGAGGCCCTTGCCCGAATCGCCGAGGCGGACGTAGGCGCGGTCGCGGTCTCCTTCCTCTTCGGGTATCTGCATCCGGCGCACGAGCGGCGGGCGGGCGCGCTCGCGGCCGAGCTGCTCCCGGACGCGCACGTCGCGATCGCGAGCGACGTCCTCCCGACCTTTCGGGAGTACGAGCGCACCGCAACGACCGTCGCATCCGCCTACCTCGGCCCGCGCCTCGCCGCCTACCTGAGCCGGCTCGCGGCGGAGCTCGCCCGCCGCGGCTACCCCGCGCCGCTCATCATGCAGTCGTCGGGCGGCGTCGCGTCGGCGGAGGAGGCGGGCGCTCGCGCAGCGGCGGTCGTCCTCTCGGGGCCGGCAGGTGGCGCGGTCGGCGGAGCCCGCGCGGCGCAGGCCGCCGGATTCGCAGATGCGCTCACGCTCGACATGGGCGGCACGAGCGCCGACGTCGCGCTCGTCCGAGGCGGCATCGTCGCGACGACGACCGAGACGCTCGTCGCCGGCGTCCCGATCGGCTTCCCCGCCGTGGATGTCCAGTCGGTGAGCGCGGGCGGCGGCTCTGTCGCGTGGGTCGACAACGGCGGCGCGCTCCGGGTCGGGCCGCGTTCTGCCGGAGCCGAGCCGGGTCCCGCGGCCTACGGACTGGGGGGGACGGAGGCGACCGTGACGGACGCTCACGTCGTCCTCGGCCACCTCGCGGACGGCGCGACGCTCGGCGGCTCGGTCACCCTTCACCGGGATCCGGCGGAGGAGGCGGTCGCCGACGTAGCACGGCGGCTCGGCGCCGGGACGGCCGATGCTGCGCTCGGGATCCTCCGTGTCGCGAACGCGGAGATGGCGCGTCCGCTGCGCGTCATGAGCGTCGAGCGCGGCGTCGACCCGCGCCGCCTCGCGCTCGTCGCGTTCGGCGGTGCGGGGCCCATGCACGCCTGCGCGCTCGCGGACGAGCTCGGCATCCGGACGGTGGTCGTCCCGCGCGCGAGCGGGGTCCTGAGCGCGCTCGGGCTCGCGCTCACCGACGTCCGCCGAGACGTCGCCGCGCCCGCCACGGGCGAAGCCGACCTCGAGCGTCGGTTCCGCATGCTCGAGCGGGAGGCCGCAGAGGGGCTCGACGCCGCCGAGCTCGAGCGTCGCGCCGACGCTCGCTACCGAGGACAAGCATTCGAGCTCACCGTCGCGGCCGACGGGGGCGAGCGCTTCGCGGAGCGGTTCCACGCCGCGCACGAGGAGCGGTACGGCTACCGCATCGACGACGCGCCGGTCGAGCTCGTCGCGCTGCGGGTGACGGCGCGCGTCGCGGGTGCCGCGGCGGCGCTCGACGCCGACGGGGGCGAGCGCGCGGAAGTAGAGGGGCCCGCGGTCGTCGCGCTCGCCGAGGCGACGTGCGTGGTGGACGAGGGCTGGCGCGGGAAGAGTGACGAAACCGCGACGCTCGTGCTGGAGCGCACGTGACGCTCGACGCCGTCACGCTCTCTGTGCTCGCGAGCGCGCTCGCCGGGATCGCCGAGGAAATGGGCGCGCTGCTCGTCCGCGCTGCGTACTCATCGAACATCAAGGAGCGGCGGGACTGCTCGACCGCGCTGTTCGACGCTGACGCACGGCTCGTCGCCCAGGCCGAGCACATCCCGGTCCACCTCGGTGCGATGCCGGAGGCCGTTTCCGCCGTCGCGGCGCGGGGTCCGGGACCTGGGGACGTCTTCGTCGTGAACGATCCGTACGCCGGCGGTACCCACCTGCCGGACCTGACGCTCGTGTCGCCGCTCGCGCCCGCGGGCGAGGTCGTCGGATACGCCGTCTCCCGCGCGCACCACTCGGACGTCGGCGGCATGAGCCCGGGCTCCATGCCGGCCGGCTCGCGCGACGTCTTCCAGGAGGGGCTCGTGATTCCGCCGGTCCGTCTCGCCGACGCCGACGGCTGGGCCGAGGACGTGCTCACGCTCGTCCTCGCGAACGTCCGGACGCCGGAGCTCCGGCGCGGCGACCTCCGCGCGCAGCTCGCGGCGAACCGGCTGGGCGAGAAGCGCCTTGCAGAGCTCGCCGAGCGGCACGGGCTCGAGATCGTTCTCGCCGCGTTTCGTGACGTCGTCTCCTACGCGGAGCGGCGCTCGCGCGAGGTCGTCGGAGCGCTTCCCGACGGCGAGTACCTCGCGGAGGGTGAGGTGGAAGGCGACGGCGTGACCGAGGACGACGTCCGGATCCGCGTCCGCGTCGTCGTCGCGGGCGCGCGGGTGACGGTCGACTTCGCCGGGACGGCCTCGGCGGTCGCCGGGAACGTCAACTGCCCGTTCGCGGTCACCCGCTCCGCGTGCTACTTCGCGCTCCGGGTCCTCCTTCCCGACGACGTCCCGACGAACGCGGGCGCCTACGCGCCGCTGGAGATCCGGGCGCCGGAGGGGAGCCTCGTGAACGCGCAGCGCCCGGCCGCGGTCGTCGCCGGAAACGTCGAGACGAGCCAGCGGGTCGCGGACACGCTTCTTCGCGCGCTTGCGAAGGCGGCGCCCGACCGTGTGCCGGCGCAGGGTCAGGGGACGATGAACAACGTCGTGATCGGCGCACCCGGGTGGACGTACTACGAGACGATCGGGGGCGGCCAGGGCGCCTCGAGGCACCGGCCGGGACCGTCCGGCGTCCACGTCGGGATGTCGAACACGCTCAACACGCCGATCGAGGCCGTGGAGCTCGAGTATCCGCTGCGGGTCGAGCGCTACGAGCTTCGCGACGGCTCCGGCGGCGAGGGGCGCCACCGCGGCGGCGACGGGATCGTGCGCGCGGTCCGCGCTCTCGAGCCGGCGACGCTCTCCCTCCTCACCGACCGCCGCCGGCGCGCGCCGCAGGGCGCCGAGGGCGGCGGACCGGGCGCGCCCGGAGAGAACCGTGTGAACGGCGAGCCCGTCCCCGCCAAGACGACCCGAGAGCTTGCGGCGGGCGACCTCGTCTTCGTCGCGTCGCCGGGCGGAGGAGGCTGGGGCCCGCGCCGCTGATCGAACAAGGGGAGCCGGGCGGAAACCGGAGGGGCTGCGGCTCACCCACCGGATCGCCCGGCTCTGTTGACTATTGTAGACGATCCGCGCGGCGTGCGGAAGGGGCGCTACCGAAAAGGCGGGCCGCCGTGCACCCAGCGGCCGGCGAGCATCGTAGCGACGACGCGAATCTCGCGCAGCTCGTCGCGCGCGCACGCGACCGGGTCGCGGTCCAGCACGACGAGATCGGCGAGCCGGCCCGGGACGAGGCGCCCGCGCCGACGCTCGTCGCCGGCGAGCCAGGCGGGGTTCACGGTGGACGCGAGGAGCGCGTCCTCGACCGATACCGCCTGCTCGGGATGCCAGGCCTCGCGCTCGTCGAGCGTGCGGAGGACGCCGGCGCGGATCCCGAGGAGCGGGTCGAGCTCCTCGACGGGCGCGTCGGAGCCGTTGGCGAGGAGCGCGCCGCCGTCGAGGAGCGAGCGGTACGCGTATGCCCGGTCGGTCATCCCCGGCCAGTTCTCCTCGGCGAGGTCGCGGTCGGACGGGCCATGCGAGAACTGCACGGACGCTGCGATCCCGAGCGCGCCGAAGCGCGGCACATCGTCCCAGGCGAGGAGCTGCGCGTGCTCGATCCGCTGCCGGAGCCCCCGTGGGCGCCACTCGTCGGCAGCGGCGGCGAACGCGTCGAGCGCGTCGCGGTTCGCCTGGTCGCCGATCGCGTGGACGCCGACCGGGAAGCCGGCGCGCGCCGCGCGGCGGACGATCTCCTCGAAGTCGGCTCGGCTCGTGATCTCGACCCCTGACCCGTCCAGGAGCCGCGCCGTTCGGGAGCCGAGCGTCCCGTCCATGAAGACCTTGACGTAGCCGATGCGCAGCAGCTCGTCGCCGAGACGGGAGCGAAGCCCGAGCGCCTCGAGGTCGGGCAGCCGGTCGGGCGGCAGCGACTGCCACACGCGGAGCGTGAGTGCGCCCTCGTCGCGAAGCGATTGCCACCAGGGCAGAATCCCGAGCCAGCCGTCCTTGTCGTGGACGGCCGTGACGCCGCGCGAGTTGGCGACTCGGATTCCTTCGCGCATCGCGCCGATCCACTCCTCGGCCGGCGTCTGGCCGTAGACGTACTTCTCACGAAACTTCCAGGCCGACTCCTCGCGCAAGAGGCCGGTCGGCTCGCCGTGCTCGTCGACCTCCACGACCCCGCCCGGGACGCGCAGGTTGCCGTCCGCCCGCGCGAGCGCCGCCGAGTTGAGCCAGAGCGAGTGACCATCCTTCGCCATGAGCGCGACGGGGACGTCGCCCGTCACCGAGTCGAGCGCGTCCTTCGTCGGCTCGATGTGCGGCTGCCATTCACCGCTTCGCCAGCCGAGCCCTCGGAGCCAGCGGCCCGGTTCGGTCCGCGCGGCCGCTTCCGCGACGCGCGCGACGGCCTCCTCCAGCGAGCGCGTCCCCTCGAGCCGCACTTGCCGCTGCGCGAGCGACCACTGCGCGAAGTGGACGTGCGAGTCGGTGAAGCCGGGGAGCACGCACAAGCCGCCGAGGTCGACGCGCTCGGGCGAGGCGAGCGCGGTCTCGTGCGTCCCGACGCCGCCGACGATCCGCTCGCCCGCGATCGCAAGCGCGGCCGCCGTCGGAAGCGAAGGCTCCATCGTCCGGATGAGGCCGTTCTCGAGGATCACGTCGGGGACAATCTACGCCCGATGGTTCCCCGTGAGGAGATCGACCGGCGGCTCGAGCGGTTCCGCGCCGCCCTTCGGCGCGAGGGCCTCGACGGCGCGCTCGTCGTCCAGGAGGCCGACCTCTTCTACCTGAGCGGGACCGCGCAGAGCGCGCACCTCGTCGTCCCCGTCGACGACGAGCCGGGTCTCTTCGTGCGAAAGAGCTTGGAGCGGGCGCGCGACGAGTCGCCGCTCGCGCGCGTCGAGCCGCTCCGCTCGCTCCGGGATATGCCGGCAGCGCTTGCATCGTCGGGCCTCGAGCGGGGCCGCCTCGGCCTCGAGCTCGACGTCGTCCCGGCGGCGATCTACTTCGGATACGCGCGCCGCCTGGACGCGTTCGAGCTTGCCGACTGCTCGACGCTCCTCCGCGGCGTGCGGGCCGTGAAGTCGGAGTGGGAGGTAGCGAACATCCGCAGGGCGGCCGAGATGCTCTCGCACGTGCCCGAGTGGGTGGCACGTCACGCTCGCGTCGGCATGACCGAGCTCCAGCTTTCGGCGGAGCTCGAGCGCGAACTCCGCCTCGCCGGCCACCACGGGCACGTTCGCTTCCGCGGCTTCAACCAGGAGCTCTTCTACGGCTCCGTCCTGGCGGGGCCGAGCGCGGCCGTTCCGGGCGCGACCGAGACGCCGATCGTTGGGCCCGGTTCGACCGTCGCGGTGCCGAAAGGCGCGTCGCAGCGCCCGATCCAGCGCGGGGAACCGATCATCGTCGACCTCTGCGGTACCCACGAGGGGTACCTCGCCGACCAGACTCGGACGTTCTCGCTCGGTCCTCTCGGACGCGGTCCCTGGCGCGAGGCGTACGCCCGGGCACGGGAGGTCCTCGCCGGCGTCGCAGCGGACGCGCGTCCCGGCGCCACGCCCTCCGCCCTCTGGGAGCGCGCGGCCTCGCTCGCGGCCGGTCGGGAGCGGCACTTCATGGGCGGCGTCTCGTTCGTCGGCCACGGCTTTGGGCTCGAAATCGACGAGCTGCCCGTCCTCGCGCCGGGATTCGACGACCCGCTCGAGCCGGGGACCGTCTTCGCGCTCGAGCCGAAGTTCGTCTTCCCCGGCTACGGCGCGGTCGGGATCGAGAACTCCTACGTGGTGCGGGAGGGCGGCGTCGAATGCCTGACGAGCGCGCCCGAAGAGCTGATCGAGCTGTAGCGCCGCCGGACCCCCCGGGTCGCCGCGACCGTACACGAGGCGATGGACCCGGCGACCCCCGCCGAACGTACTCCGAGCGCGCGATGCCTGGCTTCGGGCGCGGGGAGGCTGCCTTGGTGCGCGGCGCCCAGGCGGGCTCCGTCGCGGACCTCGAGGCGCTTTTCCGCGAGCACTGGCCGCGCGCGTACCGGGCCGCCTACCTCGTCGTCCACGACGCCGCCGCCGCCGAGGACATCGCGCAGGAGGCCTTCCTCGCCGCCGTGCGCGCGCTCGGGCGCTTCGACCGGCGCCGGCCGTTCGGGCCGTGGCTGCACCGGATCGTCGTCAACCGAGCGATCGACTGGGCGCGCGCCCGGCAGCTTCGCCGCGAGGTCGGCGACGAGCCCGCCGACCTCCCCGACCCGGCGCCTGCCCGCCCGAGGAACCCGTACTCGGCGGGAGTCATCGCCGCGCTCGCGGCGCTCTCGCCTGAGCACCGCGCCGTGATCGTCCTGCGGCACTTGCTCGAGTACACGCCCGGCGAGATCGCGCGCCTGCTCGACCTGCCGCGCGGGACGGTGAACTCACGCCTTCGGCGCGGGCTCGACGAGCTCGCGGAGCGACTCGGCCCGGAGGACGCGACGTGACCGACGAGCGGGTTCGCCGGCTCCTACGAAGGGCCGCCCCGCCGGGCGAGCTCGACGCCGAGCGGCGCGCCTGGGCGATCATCCGTGCTGCGTACGACCCGGCCACGGCGGCACGCCCGCGCGCGTGGCCCACGCGGCCGCTGATCGCGCTCGCGGCCGTCCTCGCGCTCGTCGCGGCCGCGCTCAGCCCGCCCGGGCGCGCGGTCGGCGGATGGGTGCGGGACGCGATCGGCCGCGAGCGGGTCGCGGGTCGCCCCGACGCGCGCGCCGCGCTCGCATCGCTTCCTGCTCCCGGGCGCCTCCTCGTCGTGTCGAGACGAGGCACGTGGGTGGTGAGCGAGGACGGCTCGAAGCGCCGGCTCGGTGCCTACGCCGACGCCTCGTGGTCGCCGCGCGGGCTGCACGTCGTCCTCGTTCGCGGCCCGCGACTCGTCGCCTCGACCCCGACGGGCGAGATCCGCTGGACGCTGACGCGGCGGCCGCGCGTCCTGGCGCCGCGCTGGTCGCCGAGCGGGTTCCGGATCGCGTACGGCGTCCGCGGGACGCTTCGCGTCGTGAACGGCGACGGCGAGCCGGACCGCGCAGTCGCGCCGCTTGCCGTTCCCGGCTCGTGGGCGTGGGCGCCCGGCGCCGACCGCCACCTGCTCGCGTACGCGACGCCGGGCGGTGCGGTCCGCCTGCTCGACGTCGACGCCGGGCGGGCCAGGTGGGCGGTCCGCGGGCTCGAGCAGCCGCCGCGCAAGCTCGTGTGGTCCGCCGACGGAAAGCGGCTCGTCGCGCTCGCGGACGCCGTCGTCTACGTCTTCGACGCCCGCGGTCGCCTTCTCCGGTCGCAGCCGCCGCCGCTCGGCTCTGCGCAGTTCGTGGACACGGAGTTCGCGCGCCGGGGTCACGCGTTCGCGGTCGTCGCACGCCACATGGCCGGGCGGACGCGGGTCGTCCTCCTCGATGCCGAGCGCGTGCCCGCGGGGCCGCGCCTCGTGTTCAACGGTGAAGGGCGGCTCAGCCGCGTCAGCTGGTCGCCGGACGGCCGCTGGCTCCTCGTCACGTGGCCGAGCGCCGACCAGTGGCTCTTCCTCCGCATGCCGCGCGTCGGCGAGGTCCGCGCGATCGCGGACATCCAGCGGGAGTTCGACCCGGGCGGCGGTCGGACCGGCACCGCTCCCCGCCCCGTCGGCTGGTGTTGCGCGCCCTAGGAGGCCGCCCGGGCGGCTACCCGCCCGTGCGGGCGAGCGCGCGCGCGAGCTCGGTCTTCGACATCTTCGAGCGGCCCTCGACGCCCGCGTTCTTCGCTCGTTCGTAGAGCTCCCGCTTGGTGTTGCCGTGGACGTCGACGCCGCCGAACGTCTCGCGCGTCCCCGCACGGGCCGTCTTGCCGCTCTTCGCCGCCTGCGGGTCGGACGGGCCCTTCTCGTCCTTGGGCTCCCAGTGGTCGCCGACCTTCTCGAACGAATGCTTCACGGCGGCGTAGGCGGTTCGGTGCGCGCGCTCGGCGTCTCCGTACTGCTCCTCGGCCGCGTCGTGCGCCTTGACGAACGTGCGCTGCGCCTTCTTCGGCGAGCGCTTGAGCGTGCTCGGCAGGTCGCGTTGCTTTTTGGGCATCGGTCTCCCCGATCGCTTTCGGCCTCGTTCTGCCCGCCTCGTGGTGGTATCAAGCGTCATAAGGAGCGATGGAACGGACGCGGACCTGGCTCGTCGCGGCCGCGGTCGCCGGGCTCGCCGCGATCGCAACCGTCGACGCGGTCGTCGGCGGCAGCGGCGGCGAGCCTCGGGTCGCCCGCTCGACGACCCGAGGCGAGGGCGGGTCGGAAGAAAATCGGCTGGCGACCGAGGCGCTGCGCGCCCAGTCGGTGTACGGGACGATCGTTTACGCGGATCGCGAGTGCCTCGTCCACGCGGTGCGGCTCCCCGACCTCGGACGGCTCGAACGCGACACCGACTCGCCGACCGGGCAGCAGGGGTGTCGCTTCACGATTTCGCCGGGGGGTGCCTTCTCGGTCGGGCTCGCGGCGCCCCGTCCAGGCTCCTCGCTCGTTGCCGCCTGCGTCGGCGGGGAAGTCGTCGTCGGAACCGAGGACGGGATCGTCCTCGGGCGCGCGCCCGGGTGCGCGCCCGCGTGGAAGCCGAACGGCGACCTGACGGCCATCCACCGCGGCGAGCTCGTCGACGTCCGTTTCGCCCCGCCGGTCGGCACGGCGACCACGCCTCCCCGCGTCCTCCTCTCGAAGCGCGACCTCGCGCGCGCGTTCGGGCCGCCGTGGGCGTTCAGCGCGCCCGAGGTCCGCGAGGCCGCCTGGCTCGACAACGAGCGCGTCGCGATCATCGTCACCGATGCCGCGACCGGCGAAGACGCGCTCGCCGTCTTCGAAGGCGGTCGGCTGATCGGCGCGCCCCCGTCGCCGTACCTCCGCCTCTCGCGTCTCCGCACGAGCCCGCGCGGCAGTTACGTCGCGGCGCAGGTGGGGCAGCCGGGTGGCGCGGTCGTGATCGACCGGCGTGGCGAGTTCTTCGCGCTTCCGTTCCGGGGAGCGCGAGCCGTCGCCTGGTCGACAGACGAGGTCTGGACGGCGGCCGCAACGAGCAACGCGATCTACGTGTGGGAGACGGGGGAGCGCCCGAGCCGCTTCGCGCGCCTACCGATCGCCGCCCGCGACGTCGCCTGGCGCTAGCGTGCGCGGAAGCGCCGTCACCCCGCTCCTCGTCGCCGGCCTCGTGTTCCTCGGCGTTGCCGCGCTCGTCGACGGGCTTTCGGATCGCGCGGGCGACGAGTCGACCCAGGCGCCTCGTGATGGCGTCGACCCAGCCGCCGTGCCCCTGGACGCGAGCGGCGAACTCGACGCGCTGCGACGCGAGCTCGAGGAAGCCGGCGTGACGGGCACGCTCCTCTACAGCGACAGCAAGTGTGCGATCCATGCGCTCGAGCTACCCGCCCTCGAGGAGGTTCGCGGACCGCGCGAGCGCGCATGCCGGTTCACCGTTTCGCCCGAAGGGTCGCTGGGATTCGGCGACGAGGTCGCCGGGCCGGGGGGCTTCGACGCGGCGCGCTGCGTCGACCCCCGCCCCGTCAAGTGGATGATCGGGACGGGTGTCGAGCGCGGGCCGTTTCTCCGCGTGCGAGGCTGCGCGCCGTCCTTCCATCCGGACGGCCGATTGACGGTCGTGCGCGACGGGATGCTCACGGCAGGTGACCCGTGCGCGCGCGCGTGCTCGCGCGTTCTCCCCTCGCGGGCCGACGCCGCGCGCGCGCTCGAGCGCTTCTCCTGGATCCCGCGCGGGCGCGTCGTCATTCGCACGGCCGCTTGGCTCGACGCCGCCCGCGTGGCCGCGGCCGTTCGCGTCGCGGAGGTCGGGGACTTCGTCGCCGTCTTCCGTGGGCGTCGGCTTCTCGGCGAGCCGCAACGGGTCGGGGTGGTTTCCGACCTCCGGGCGAGCCCGCTCGGCCGGTACGTCGCGGCACGGACGCCGTCCGGGATCGTCATCGTCGATCGCTCCGGGACGTGGCGGCTGGTCGCGGGCGCGGCCGCCTCGGTCGCGTGGTCGCCGGATGAGCGCTGGACCGCGATCGCGCGGTCGCGTGCCATCGAGCTTGCCGACGGCATCGACGGCCGGACCGTCCGCGCCGTCCGCCTCCCGATCCGGGCCACGGACGTCTTTTGGCGCTAGGACGCGTCCTTACAATCGCGGCCGGTGCCGTATGACCCCCTAACCGACGAGCAGCGCGAGATCCGCGATCTCGTCCGCACGCTCGCCCGGGAGCGGGTCGCGCCGCGCGCCGCAGAGATCGACGAGTCGGCCGAGTTCCCCTGGGACATGGTCGAGCTCTTCCGCGAGCACGAGATCCTCGCGCTTCCCTTCGACGAGCGCCACGGCGGTACGGGCACGGGCACCCTCACGCTCCTCGTCGCGATCGAGGAGATCGCGAAGGCGTGCGCGACGACGGGGCTCATCCTCGCGGTGCAGGAGCTCGGCGCTCTCGCGCTCAAGGTCGCCGGGACCGAGGAGCAGCAGGAGCGCTGGCTGCCGCGCCTCGCCAGCGGCGAGTGGCTCGCCGCCTACGCGCTTACCGAGCCGAGCTCGGGTTCCGACTCGGCGGCGATGCGAACGGCCGCGCGTCGCGAGGGGGACGAGTACGTCCTGAACGGCGGCAAGCGCTTCATCACGAACGCGGGCGTCGCCGGCCTCTACACCGTGTTCGCCAGGACCGATCCCGCGGCGGGCCACTCCGGCATCTCCTGCTTCGTGGTCGAGCCCGAGGCGCCCGGCTTCGCGGTCGGGCGGATCGAGCCGAAGCTCGGAATCAAGGGTTCCACGACCGGGGAGGTCTTCTTCGACGATTGCCGCGTCCCGGCGGACAACCTCGTCGGCGAGGAGGGGGAGGGGTTTCGGATCGCCATGCGCGTGCTGGACCGCTCGCGCCCCGGGATCGCCGCGCAGGCGCTCGGCATCGCGCAGGGCGCGACGGATTACGCGCTCGAGTACGCGAAGAGCCGCGAGACGATGGGGAAGCCGATCGCCGAGCACCAGCTGGTGGCGGCGAAGCTCGCCGACATGGAGACGGCCTGCGAGGCGGCCCGCGGGCTTCTCTACCGCTTCGGCCGGATGGCGGACGACGGGGTCGACGGGCCGGGGCTCACGAAGGCATCCGCACAGGCGAAGCTCTTCTGCTCCGACACGGCGATGTGGGTTACGACGGAAGCCGTTCAGATCCTCGGCGGCTACGGCTACATCAAGGAGTACCCCGTCGAGCGGATGATGCGCGACGCGAAGATCACGCAGATCTACGAGGGCACGAACGAGATCCAGCGGCTCGTGATTGCCCGCGAGATGGTGCGCGAGCTTCGCGTGTCCGCGCTCGCGGTCGTCTAGCTCGAGCGTTCACCCGCGAGGAGGCGTCACAGCGCGGCGAGGTAGCCGCAGGCGGCGTGCGCGCGCGCGGCCGTCGTCGAGCGCTGGACGAGGATGACGTACTCGGCCGAGATCAGCTCGTCCAGCGCGACCTGGAGGTGCGTCTCCCCGCGCCCGCCGCTCAGGTTCTGGAGGCGGAAGCGCGGCTCCGGGCTCGGTTGCTCGCATGACCCCGGCCGGATATCCGCCGACTGCGGGCCGACCTGCCTTCCGCGAAGCTCGACCAGCACGTGCGTGCCGCCCGCCAGCTCGGTGAGCGTCGCCCGGCCGCGCTGCCCGGAGCCGTTCAGCTCGACGACCTCGACCGTGATCTCCCGGCCGCCTCCGCCTCCGCCGTCGTCCGCCCCCGTCGTTTCCCCGGCCGCCGTCGTCTCCTCGTGGTCGCCGGTGTGGGTCGTCGCGTCGGCCGTCGCGCCCCCGTTGCTGCCCCCGCCGCAGGCGGCGAGAAGCGTGAGCGCGAGAAGCGCGGTGAGGGCGGCTGCGACGGGCTTCTTGGACATCGCCCGGGCGATCAGCTTAGAGAAGGGGAACGGGCGTCGAACGACCCTCGTGCGGTCTTGAACTCGGCGCGATTGGGTCCATATGATCGCGCGGCGCCGCAGAGCGGCGCGGTCCCCTCGGGGTCAAAACGGGTCGGTGCGCGGGGCGCTCGGTCGGGCGGTCTTCCGAGGGGTGGGAGAGGGCGAGAGCGGGAGGGGACCCGATGCGGGGACGACCCGGAACGAGGACGAGGGGCCGCGGATGGCTCGCGGGTGTCATGGTGGCCGCAGCTGTCGCCCTGGTGGGCGCCTCGCAGGCGCTCGCCGTGCCGCCGTGGGACGGCACGCCGATCTCACCGGGTCTCGGCCCGACCTACGGCGAGCCGTGGTGCGCGAACGCCGCGCCTGGCTCGAACATCGCGCTGCAGCAAGGACCTCCACTCGCCCTGATCCCGTACGAGGCGATCGAGTGCTCTCTCCAGAAATTCCAGGCCGAGGCCGCCGCGGCGGGTGTCCCGCAGCGGATGACGTACTCGGTGATCGGCCAGTCAGCAGGCGGGCGCCCGCTCTACGCGGTCGTCGTGAACGCGCTCGAGACGGCTGCGCAGCAGCGCGACTACCAGCGCTGGCAGCAGCTCCGCGCCGTCGAGCTCGAGAACCCCGCTGCTGCTCAGGCCCAGCTCGCTTCGTGGGGCAACGAGGTCAAGATGCCCGTCTTCATCGAGGCGAACATCCACGGGAACGAGGAAGAGGGCGCAGACGCGATCATGCAGGCGCTCCGCGACCTCGTGACGACGCCGCGCGGCGCGAACGCCCTCGTCGACAAGATTCTCGACAACGTCATCCTGATCGTCATTCCGAGCCAGAACCCGGACGGACGGCTCGCGGGCACGCGTGCGAACGCGAACGGCTTCGACATGAACCGTGACCTGCTCGTGCAGTCGCAGCCCGAGATCCGGGCGAACGTCCGCGTCCAGCAGGCGTGGCTTTCGACCGTCGGGCTCGCCCTCCACGGATACGTGAATCCGACGCTGATCGACGCGCTGACGAAGCCGCACAACCCCGGCATCGAGTACGACGTCTTCCTCAGGTGGAACCAGCGCCGAGTCGACGCGAACGAGGAGGACGTGAACGCGATCCCGGGGCTCCCGGGCTCCGCGACGCCGGGGAACCTCGGCTACCGCGTCACGCGACCGGTCAACGACTGGTGCCCCGAAGCGGATGAGCCGCCCACGCCGGGCGGCCCCTGCGAGGACGGCGTCACGATGCCGGGCCCCGCCACCGCCGAGGGCTGGGACGACTGGGGCCCCTTCTACACCCAGACGTACATCTCGCTACTCGGCCACGACGCCTCGACCGTGGAGATGTGCAGCTCGACGGCCTTGACGGGCGGTTGCGGCGGCGAGGGGCGCCTCGGATCCAAGAAGGCGCAGTACGTCGTCTTCTACTCGTCGATGGACTTCTGGATCGACAACAAGAACCCGATGATGCACGACCAGCTCGAGATCTACCGACGCGGCGCCACGGACGCAGAGCGGCCGCCTTGCTGCACCGATCCCCTGATCGCGAGCCGCGGATTCACGGAGGACCAGCACAACTGGATGGTTCCGTACCCACGCGCCTACGTCATCCCGTTCGAGGGGGCGGGGCAGCGCTCCGACGCCGAGGCCAACCGTCTCGTCCAGTGGCTCCTCGACAACGGGATCAAGGTGACCCGCGCGAGCGCGGCGTTCACGTTCGGCGGCACGACCTATCCCGCCGGCTCGTACGTCGTGTTCATGAGCCAGGCCCTTCGCGGCCTTGCGCTGACGGCGCTCAGCGCGGGCCAGGACGTCTCCGGCCGGATCACGCAGCTCTACGCGCCGCCGGGCGCGTGGAGTCACGGTCTCCTCTGGGGCGCCGACGTGGTCGAGGTTCCGCGCGAGGCGCCGTTCGCGCCCGCGACAACCCCGATTACGGCCCCGGCCGCCATGTCGGGCGGGATCCGGGGCGGCGCCGCGGCACGCTCGGACTGGTACTCCGTGACGGTTCGGGGCCCCGCCGAGCTCAGGGCGATCCTCGCTCTGCTTCGCGCGGGCGTTTACGGCGAGCTGGCGGAGTCGCCGTTCACGAGCACGACCGGCGGCTCCATGCCCGCGGGGACGCTCATCTTCCCGAACGACAGCGCCACGCGTGCCGCGCTCGAGACGGCCGGCGCTGCGGCCGGTATCTGGTTCGAGCGGAACATCGGATCAGCGAAGCCGCCGACCTCGCAGGTCGAGAAGGCGCCGCGGATCGCGATCCTCGTCAACACGGCGACGCCGTCCGAGACCGACCAGTCCCAGTCGCTCAGGGCGATCTTCGGGGCGAACGTCGGGTTCGTCTCGACCGTGACGGGCCCGAACTCGCTCCAGAACGCGCCGACCGACCCGCTCGCGGGGTTCGACGTCATCTACAACACCGGCCAGTCGTACCCGACCGCCGCGGAAGCGACGGCGCGGGGCCGCCTCGGCGCGTTCTTCGCGCGCGGCGGCGGATACATCGGCACCGGCGTCTCGGCGACCAACTTCACGTTCATGGTCGACGCCGGCCTCGTGGACGCGTTCGCGCGCGGCCTCGACGCCGCCGGTGGCGGGATCGCGCTGTGGCGGAACGTCGGCGGATCGGCGAGCCCGATCAGCGGCGGCTACCCCGCGCAGGACACGATCTACCTCCCGTCCGACGTGACGTACTTCTCGACCGTTCCGAGCGGCGCGGTCGTGGACGGCCGCTACCTCGAGTCGACGAGCAGCATGTGGGTTGCGGGCCTCTGGCGGGAGCGCGATCCGGCGGTCGCGAACGCGCCGGTGCTCGTGCACGGGACGACGACGGCGGGCAGCCGCTACATGGGCCTGGCGGTCAACCCGTTCTCGCGTCAGGACGCCGAGCGCGAGTGGACGCTCGTCGGGCAGGCTGCGCTCTGGTCGACGCTGACCGACGAGGCCGACTCGGACGTCACGTTCCCGACGGAGAACCGGCGCTACGTCGCCGCCCGCTTCTCGAGGGGCTGCCCCGCCGGCGCCGGCTTCTGCGGGACCGCCTCGGGCGCCCCGGGACCCGCGATCGAGAAGGTGCAGGTCGCGGTCCAGCGCGTCCGCACGGGTCTCTGGTGGAACGGCTCCGCGTTCCCCGCGCCGACGCCGGCGTACTTCGACGCGGCGGGAACCACGAACTGGTTCTACGCGTTCTCGCCACGGAAGTTCCCCTCCGCCGGAGACTACGTCGTGCTCTCGAGGGCCACGACCGTCGGTGGGAACGTCGAGGCGACGCCCGCCTCGACCCGGTTCACGGTGCTCCTCAGCTGCTCGCTCGCGGCGCGGGGGTCCGGCGGAACGTGAGGGCGGACGCGTTCGGGGCGACGGTCGTCCGGGTCCGGCCGAGCCGGGCCGGCAGGATCAGGGTTACCGCGTCCGGGCCGAACATGGCGACGTGCCGCGCGCGCGTGCGCGTGCGGCCGGCGGCGCGCGCCCGGGTGGCCGCGGCGGTGACGGGCGGGCCGGTGCGCACCAGTCGGCCTAGCTAACACGAAGCCGCGCCGCCGGCCGCGCTCGCGCGAGCGCGGCCCGCGGCGCCGTCGGCTCGGTAGCCTCCGGTCGTGGACCCGCTCTCGTCCTTCAGCTCCTCCGTCCGCGACTGGTTCGAGAGGACGTTCGACGCGCCGACGCCCGCGCAGGCACGCGGATGGCCGGCGATCGCGTCCGGCTCGCACACGCTCATCCAGGCGCCAACGGGGTCGGGCAAGACGCTCGCCGCGTTCCTCTGGGCGCTCGACCAGGCGCGGGCCGGCGACGGGACGCAGGTGCTCTACGTGAGCCCCCTGAAGGCGCTGAACTACGACGTCGAGCGGAACCTTCGCGGCCCGCTTGCCGGAATCGGCTCGCCTCTCGCGGTCGCCGTCCGGACGGGCGACACGTCGCCGAAGGAGCGGGCGCAGATGCAGCGCACGCCGCCGGACGTCCTCATCACCACGCCCGAGTCGCTCTTCCTCCTCCTGACGTCGCGCGCGCGAGAGATTCTGACCGGGGTTCGGTTCCTCGTGCTGGACGAGGTGCACGCCCTCGCGGGCACGAAGCGCGGCGCGCACCTCGCGCTGAGCGTCGAGCGGCTCGAGCGGCTGACAGGCGAGCCGTTCCAGCGGGTCGGGCTCTCGGCGACGCAGCGCCCGCTCGCTGAGATCGGCCGCTTCGTGTCGGGCGGCCGCCCGATCGAGCTCGTCGATGCCGGCCGCCGGAAGGAGCTCGACCTCGAGGTCGTCGTCCCGCTCGAGGACATGCGGGAGCCGGGCGCCGAGACGCGCCATTCCGACGTGCTCGGGACGGGCGCGGAGGGAGGCGGGCGGTCGATCTGGCCGTCGATCTACCCGAAGCTGCTCGAGCTTGTCGAGGCGCACCGCTCGACAATCGTCTTCGTGAACAACCGCCGGCTCGCCGAGCGGCTCGCGCTTCGCCTGAACGAGCTGGCCGACCGAGAGGTGGCGCGGGCGCACCATGGCTCGCTCGCGCGCGAGCAGCGGCTCGAGGTCGAGGAGCTCCTGAAGCGCGGCGCCGTTCCCTGCCTCGTCGCCACCTCCTCGCTCGAGCTCGGGATCGACATGGGCGCCGTCGACCTCGTGGTGCAGGTGGAGTCGCCGAAGGCCGTCGCGACCGGGCTCCAGCGGATCGGCCGCGCCGGCCACCGGCTGAACGAGCCGTCGAAGGGCCGGATCTTCCCGAAGTACCGCGCCGACCTGCTCGAGTGCGCGGTCGTGGTGGAGCGGATGCACGCGGGGCTGATCGAGGAGACGCGGATCCCGCGCAACCCGCTCGACGTACTCGCCCAGCAGGTCGTGGGGATCGCGTCGCAGGAGGAGATCGCGGTCGACGAGCTCCACGAGCTCGTCCGGCGGGCGTACCCGTTCCGCGATCTCTCCCGCCAGCAGCTTGAGAACGTGCTCGACATGCTCGCCGGCCGTTACCCGTCCGAGGAGTTCGCCGAGTTGCGGCCGCGCATCACGTGGGATCGCGTCCGCGGGCTCGTGCGCGGGCGCGAGGGCGCGCGGCGACTCGCGGTGACGAACGCGGGCACGATCCCGGACCGCGGGCTCTTTGGCGTCTACCTGGTGGACGGGGGCGGCCGGGTCGGCGAGCTTGACGAGGAGATGGTCTACGAGGCGCGTGCGGGCCAGACGTTTCTGCTCGGCGCCTCGACGTGGCGGATCGAGGAGATCACGCGCGACCGGGTGCTCGTCTCGCCGGCGCCCGGCATTCCCGGTGCCGTCCCGTTCTGGAAGGGCGAGGGACTCGGCCGTCCTTACGAGCTCGGCGAGGCGATCGGCCGCGCCGCGCGCGAGCTCGCCGCGCTCGACGACGAGCGGGCGGCTACGCGGCTGCGGGACCAGCACGCGCTCGACGATCTGGCTGCTCGCAACCTCATCACGTTCCTTCGTGAGCAGGAGGCGGCGACAGGCGCCCTCCCGTCCGACCGAACGGTCGTCGTCGAGCGTTTCCGCGACGAGATCGGCGACTGGCGCGTCTGCATCCTGACGCCGTTTGGCGCCCGCGTGCACGCGCCGTGGTCGCTCGCGCTCGCCACCCGCCTGCGTGACGCGCTCGGGCTCGAGGTGAGCTCGATCTGGTCTGACGACGGGATCGCCCTTCACCTTCCGGATGCGGAGAGTCCGCCGCCCGTCGACGACCTCCTCGTCGACCCGGCCGAGCTCCAGGACCTCCTCGTCGCGGAGCTCGGCGGGACGGCGCTCTTCGGCGCGCGCTTCCGCGAGAACGCAGCGCGCGCCCTGCTCATCCCACGCCGGAGACCCGGCGAGCGGACGCCACTCTGGCAGCAGCGGCTGAAGGCGCAGTCGTTGCTGCAGGTCGCCCGCCGGTACGCCGACTTCCCGGTCGTCCTCGAGACGTACCGGGAGTGCCTGCAGGACGTCTTCGACCTCGCCGCGCTGAGGCGCCTGCTCGGCGACCTCCAGGCCCGGCGGGTCGACCTGGTCGCCGTCGAGACGCCGACCGCCTCCCCGTTCGCGACGTCTCTCCTCTTCGACTACGTGGCCACGTACATGTACGAGGACGACACGCCGGTCGCCGAGCGGCGCGCGCAGGCGCTCGCGCTCGACCGAGACCTGCTCAGGGAGCTCCTCGGCCAGGAGGAGCTCCGCGACTTGCTGGACGCCGACGCCGTCCAGCAGGTCGAGGACGAGCTGCTGGGCGCGCCGCGCTCGGCCGACGCGCTCCACGACCTCTTGCTTCGCCGCGGTGACCTTCGCGTCGGGGAGTTCGATCCGGCGCTCGCGCAGCCGCTCGAAGCGGAGCGCCGCGCCGTCCGCGTCCGGGTTGCGGGCGAAGAGCGGCTGATCGCGGCGGAGGATGCCGGCCGCTACCGCGACGCGCTCGGCGCCATGCCGCCCGCCGGGCTCCCGGACGCGTTCCTGGAACCGGGCGACGCGCCGCTCGCGTCCTTGCTCGCCCGCTTCGCGCGCGGGCGAGGCCCCTTCACGACCGCCGAGGTCGCCCAGCGGTTCGGACTTGCGGCGGAGCGGGCCGAGCGAGAGCTCGCCGACCTCGAGCGCTCGGGACGGCTCGTTCGCGGCGAGCTTCGTCCCGGTGGGAGCGAGCGCGAGTGGTGCGACCCGGACGTCTTGCGACGGCTCCGCCGCGCAAGCCTCGCGCGCCTGCGCAAGCAGGTCGAGCCGGCCGAGCAGCCCGCGCTCGCCCGCTTCCTCCCCGCCTGGCAGGGGATCGATCGCCGGCCCGGTCCCAGGGGTCAGGCGGTGGGGCCTTGGGAGGCCAACCTTCTCCGCGAGGCGCTCATCCCGCTTCAGGGGCTGTCGCTTCCCGTCGCGCTCTGGGAGTCCGACGTCCTTCCGCGCCGCGTCCCCGATTACCGGCGCGAGCAGCTCGACCAGCTCTGCGCCTCGGGCGAGGTCGTGTGGGTGGGCGCCGGCCTCGAGCGCGTCGCGCTCTTCTTCCGCGAGGACGCGCCCGCGCTCGGCCGTCCGGGCGCGCTGCCGCCGCCCGAGGGCGAGGCGCATGACGCGATTCGCGCGGCGCTCGAGCGGAGCGCGCTCTTCTGGTTCGACCTCCTGCACGAGACGGGGCTCGAGGCGGAGACGGTGCTGCCCGCGCTCTGGGATCTCGTGTGGGCGGGCGAGGTTACGAACGACGCCTGGCAGCCGCTCCGCGCCGGCCGGCGCTTCCAGGCGCCCCGGCCGGCGCGGCGTCCGCGGCGCTTTTCGCGGCAGCGGGCGAACGCGATCACGGCGACGCAGGGCCGCTGGTCGACGACGGCGCGCATCTTCCCGGGCGAGCCCGACCCGCGCGCGCTCGCCGAGCTGCTGCTCGAGCGGCAGGGGATCGTGACCCGCGACGGCGTCCGGGCCGAGGGCGTCGCGGGCGGCTACGGGCGCGTCTACCAGGAGCTTCGAAAGCTCGAGACGCTCGGCGTCTGCCGGCGCGGCTACTTCGTCGAGGGGCTCGGCGGGGCGCAGTTCGCGCTCCCCGGCGCCGTCGAGCGGCTACGCGAGAAGGAGGAGGAGAGCGCTCCGCTCGTCCTCGCCGCCGCCGAGCCCGCCCAGCCGTACGGCGCGGCGCTTCCGTGGCCGAAGCGCGCCGGCGCGCGCGCCGCACGAGTAGTCGGCGCGCACGTCGTCCTCCTCGGCGGCGAGCCCGCGCTCTTCGTCGAGCGAGGCGGGCGCTCGCTCGTCCCGCTCCGCGACCCGGACGACGAGTGGCTTCGCGCGGCGCTCGACGCGCTCGTCGCGCACGCCCGCGCGAGCGGGATGAAGCGCCTCGCCGTCGAACGCTTCGACGGCGAGGCGGTCGCGGAGTCGGCGATCATGCCGCTCCTCGCCGAGGCCGGCTTTCTCGCCGGCCCTCGCCGGGCCGTCCTCCGTGCCTGAGGGCGACTCGCTCCATCGCGCCGCGGCACGGCTTCGGCCGCTCATCGGCGACGTGCTGGCGGTGGAAGCACGACATCCCCGCGCCCGTGCTCTCCGAATCGCCGAGGAGCTCGACGGCCGGCGGCTCGAGCGCGTCGACGCGGTCGGGAAGAACCTGCTCCTCACGTTCGAAGGCGGGCTCGTGCTCCGCAGCCACCTTCGCATGCGCGGGCGCTGGGTCGTCCGCCCGGCGGGCGAGCGCGCCGGCGGCTCGCCGTGGCTCGTGCTTCGCGGGCCCGAGCACCAGGCGATCCTCCGCAACGGCGCCGTGCTCGAGCTCCGGCGCCGTCACCCGCGGGTCGAACGGCTCGGCCCCGATGTCATGCTCGACCCGCCCGACCTGGAGGGGATGCTCGCGCGCCTTCGCGCGACCGATCAGGGCCGCGAGATCGGCGAGGCGCTCCTCGACCAGCGGCTCGTCGCTGGAATCGGGAACCTCTGGCGCGCCGAGGGGCTCTTCCGCGCGCGCGTCTCCCCGTGGGCGCGGCTCGCCGATCTCCGTGACGAGGAGGTCGTCCGCGTCCTCGCCGAGACCTCGGCGGCGATGCGGGGGGAGACGCAGAGCCGTCGGCTCGTCTACGGACGAGTCGGCCGGCCCTGCCCACGCTGCGCAACCCCGATCGCCGCGAAAAGGCAAGGCGACGACGCGCGGACGGCGTATTGGTGCCGCGCGTGTCAGGGGCTCCGGGGAGGAAGAGAGCCCGTCAGCGCGTAACGAACCGGGCGTGTCGGCCCCCGCTCCCCGCTCCCCCTCGCTGCTTCGCTCCCTGCGTGCCTTCTGTCTGGGCGCCTTCTTCGAGCTGGGTGAGGAGATCGAGGCGGGCGCCGACGTCCCGGTCGCCCTCGCCGAGCACGCGGCGCCCGGACGCCCGACGCTGTACGAGTACCGGCCGCTCGTCGGGGCGTTCGTCGAGGCGCGCGCGGATCATGTCGCCCGCCGGGAGGACGCGCTCGCAGCCCTCGCTGCGCTCAAGGACGAGCCGGCAGCAGGCATCTTCGCGCGCGCGCATGCGGGCGAGCGGGCGAGCGAGGACGAGGCGCTGAAGCGGACGATCCTGGTTCCCCTCCTCGTCTCGACCGCCGAGGCATGCGGGGGCTTCGACTGGGACGACGCCGCCTTCGAGCGCGCGTACGCGGAGCTCGAGCGCTCGCTCTTCGGCGCGACGCGCGCGTACGCGGCCCTCGCTCCCCTTGTCGGACTGACCGCGGGTGGAACGGTCGAGCTCGGACGCGGGATCCGTGTGCGGCCGGCGGCGACCGGCGAACTGCAGGCGACCTGGCCCGAGGCGAACCGGCTCCTGCCCGCCGACTTCGGCCGCGAGGTCGACCGGACGCTCGTGCTCGAGCTCGAAATGGAGCTCGAGGGCTCGGCGTGCCTCGTGCCGCAGGCGCCGGCCGAGGTCGGTCGCGCCGTCACAGCGCTTCGCCTCGCGACGCCCGGCGCAATTGCCGCCGGGCCCGTCCTCTTCGAGCGGCTCGACTGGCGCCCGTACGGCGTTCGCCCCGTCCCGCCCGTCGCCGCGCAGCTGCCGCCCGGCGAGCCGACCCGGCTCGACCCGTTCCGCGCCCGGCTCGTCGTCGAGCTTCAGGAGCGGCTCGCGGTCGGTGCCGACGCCGACGTGCTCGAGGCGCTCGACCGCTGGGAGCTCGCGCTCTTCAGCGAGGGCCCCGTCCGCGCTGACGAGCTTCGTGAGGCGCTCGACACGTTGCTCGGCTGCGACGAGGGCCCGTGGGCGGCGGCGATGCGCGCAGCCGTCCTCCTCGGTGAGAGCGGCCGTGAGCGCGGCGACCTGCTGACCGCGCTGCGCGCGCTCGTCGACGGGGACGGCCCCGGGTCGCGCGCAGAGGAGGCGGTTCGGCGTGCGATCGTGGAAGCGTTGCTGCACGACTCGCGCCTCGCGCTCGTCGCCTCGCTCGACGAGGTCTTGCTCGGCCTGCGGCCGCGCCCGCAGACGGCGTCCGGTCGCGTGTTCGCAACCGGATGACGGCTCCCGACGCGGCGGCACGGCGGCGCTGCCGCATGCTCGTCCTCGCCGTCGCGCTCGGAGTCGTCCTCGTCACGGTCGGAGTGCTCGACGGGGGGTGGGCGAGCGTCGTCGTCGGCGTCGTCGGATCGGTGGCCGCGCTCGTCGTGTACTGGCGAGAATGCGCCCGACGGCCCGCCCGTGACTCGTGACGGACCCGAAGCGGACCCGTCACGTTGGGGCGCGGACACGCGCACTGCGACTCCGTAGGGTGACAGCATGGAGGAGGCACGGCGAGTCCTGGAGCGACTGGAGCGGATCGAGCGGCTGCGCGCCGGCGGCGGGTCGCGGCTCGTTCTCCTCGCCGAGCTCCGGCAGCTCGTTGAGGAGGGCGAAGCGTGGATCGCGGTCGAGGGCGGAGCGACGGATCGCGCGCGGGAGGCGATAGAGGCATGCCGTCGGAAGCTCGAGGACGGGGGCGACGTCGCGGTCGCGCCCGCCTAGCTCGTTTCCGGTCCTTCCCGTGCGGGAACCGTCTCGGCGAGTCGAGACGAATGACGTCCGACTTCGACACCGGAGGGTCTTGATGCGAACAGATGGGTTCCTGAGGGAGAGGACCGACATCCAGCGGGCCGCACTCCTCTTTGGCGTCGTCTTCCTGCTCGTCACGCTCGTCGGCTTCATCCCCGGGATCACGACGGACTACGACGACCTGACCAGGTTCGACGGCGAAGGCGCGAAGATCTTCGGGATCTTCGGCACGAACATTCTCGAGAACATCGTGCACCTGCTCTACGGCGTCGCCGGCCTGGCCGCGGCGTCCAGCTGGGCAGCGTCGAAGACCTACTTCATCGGGGGCGGGGCGCTGTACCTGGTGGTGTGGCTCTACGGGCTGCTCGGCGGAAGCGACGAGGACAGCTCGGCGAACTTCCTCGGGCTGAACTCCGCAGCCGACTGGCTGCATTTCATCCTGGGCGTGACGATGATCGCGGCCGGCTTGCTCTTGAGCCGCCGCGTCGTCGAGAATCGAACGGCGAGCAGGGCGTAACGCCGCGTCGGGCTCGGCGTCTCGTGGGCGGGGGCCTCGCTCCCCGCCCTTCCTTTTTCTCGCAATTTGCGGCAATCTGGAGCGCGGAAGGATTGTGCTAGCCTCACACGAAAGGAAGGCGCGGTGAGCCTTCTGAGCAATTTCGCGCGTTCGCCACACGGACGCCCGCCTCGCAAGGAGCATCGTTGGGACAGGTCATCGCGCTGGCCAACCAGAAGGGCGGCGTGGCGAAAACCACGACGACGCTCAACCTCGCCGTCGCGCTCAAGGAGCTCGGCCACGAGGTGCTCGTCGT
>DATAAZ010000038.1:0-4525 GCA_036259875.1 Gaiellaceae bacterium | reverse complement strand
GCGGAGGGGCCCCAGGAGAGCGCCCCTCCGCCCGCCGAAGCGTGGGAGTTCGCTGAAGGCGACGAGATCGTCCCCGGCCGCCTCGCCGTCAGGCGCCTCGGGAGCGGCGAGCGTTACGAGACGTACCTCGCCTGGGATGAGCGCCTCTTCGCGCTCATCGTCATGAAGATCATCCGCCCGCATCTCGTCGAGGATGACCACTCGCTAGACGGGCTCGCGAACGAGGTCCGCCTGCTGGAACGACTCAGGCATCCGGTGCTGCTTCGTGCGTTCGACGCGGTGCTCGAGCCGCCGCCTCCGCACGTCGTGCTCGAGCACCTCGAGGGGCCGCGCCTCTCGACGCTCATCCGTAGGCAGCGGACGCTCGAGCCCGAACAGCTTCTTCCGCTCGGGCTCCAGCTCTGCTCGGCGCTTCACTTCCTCGCCGCAGAGGGAGTCGTCCATCTCGACGTGAAGCCGAGCAACATCATCATGGGCGCGCCCGCGCGCCTCATCGACCTCAGCATCGCGCGGCCGGTAAGCGAGCTCGCGAACGTGAGGCACCGGATCGGGACGGACGCGTACATGGCCCCGGAGCAGGCAGATCCGCTCGGCCGCGCCCCGATTACGCCCGCGGCGGACGTCTGGGGCATGGGCGCGACGCTCTACCACGCGGCCGCGGGCCAGCCCCCGTTCCGCCCGAGCGCGCACCTCGGACACCGCGAAGAGCGATTCCCGCAGCTCGCGGCGAACCCGGGCCCGCTTCCGCCGCGGGTCGCGCCCGACGTCGCCGCGCTCATCCTCGCGTGTCTCGATCCGCACCCGGCCCGGCGCCCGAGACCCGCGGACGCCGCCGCCGAGCTCGAGCACCTCGTCGACGCGCTTCCCAAGCGGCCGCGACTGGGTCGCTTCCGGGTCAGGTCACCGTACTCGTAGAGGGCATACGCGCGAGGAAGGCCTAGAACCCTGACCTGAGCGACGTCGGTCAACCGAGGCGCGGCGGTGTCGACGTCTGGGCGTCCCGAGTTCCAAGCCCTCCCGCCTTGCGCCCCGATATCGCCTTTCGCGCTGGGTCGGCCGTGCTGAACAGGTGCCCAACCGGAGTGCCCCCGGCCGGAATCGAACCAGCGCACGCGGTTTAGGAAACCGCTGCTCTATCCACTGAGCTACGGGGGCGGCTCGACGACAGAGTAGCCCCGGGGCGGCCGTTCCGGCTGCGCGCCAAGCCCGCTCGGCGCCCGCGTACTCGATGACGGCGGCGCGCTTGACGATCGTCGTCTACCTGATCGCGGGGCTCGTGCCCGCGGGTGCGGCGGGCGCCGCGGTCATCGTCTCCGACGGTACGGGCGGCACGTCGCCGCGTTCCCCGGCCTGTGCTCCGCCCCGCCGCTTCCCGCGACGGCGTACGCGGAGCGCGGGCCACCGCGGCGGCTAACCATCGGCGATCAGCCCGTGGGTGCCGCTCCGCGCGAAGCTGCGACAATCCCGGGATGAGCGGGGGGAACCTGACGGCTTTCGTCGACACGTTTGCGCGTCTGCGCGCGCTCGTCGTCGGCGACGCGATGCTGGACGTCTACCTGGAGGGCGAGTCGACGCGGCTCTCGGCCGAGGCGCCCGTGCCGATCGTGGCCGTATCCGCACGCCGCGACCTGCCCGGCGGGGCCGCGAACACGGCGGCGAACGTGCGCGCGCTCGGGGCGACCGTCACCCTCGCCTCAGTCGTAGGCGACGACCGCGAGGCCGGCCTCGTTCGTGACGCGCTCGCAGGGCGGGGCGTCTCGGCCGACGGGGTCGTGACCGAGCCGGGCCGCGTCACCCACGCGAAGAGCCGCATCCTCTCGGGCGCGCAGATGCTCGTTCGCTTCGACCAGGGGAGCACCGGTGCCGTGACGTCCGACAGCGAGGAAACGCTCATCGCACTTCTCGCGGACGCCTGGTCCGGCTGCAACGCCGTCGTCGTCTCGGATTACGGCTACGGCGTCGTAACCCCGCGCGTCATCGCGACGCTTGCCGAGCTCCAGGGGCTGGCACCGCGCGTCGTGCTCGTGGACGCGAAAGACCTGCGGGCGTACCGGGACGTCGGCGCGACGGCGGTCAAGCCGAACTACAGCCAGGCGCTCGTGCTTCTCGGTGAACCGGTCGCCGAGGCGCGGCGTGTCGAGCTCATCGCCGCCGAGGGCGAGCGAATCCTCGAGCTGACCGGCGCCCAGGTCGCAGCCGTCACGCTCGACGCGGAGGGCGCGCTCGTTGTCGAGCGCGGCCGGCCCGCGTACCGCACGTACGCGCGCCGGAGCCCGGACTCACGCGCGATGGGTGCCGGTGACACGTTCGCCGCGACGCTCGCGCTCGCCCTTGCGGCCGGCGCACACACGCCGGCTGCCGCTGAACTCGCCTCGGCGGCGGCGGGGATCGTCGTCGCCAAGCACGGCACCGCCCTCTGCTCGGCCGACGAGCTGCGCGACGCCGTCGCGGGCGAGCGCAAGTACGCCCGCGACCGCGAGCGTCTTCAAGCCCTGCTCGCCGCGCACCGCGAGCACGGAAGGCGAATCGTCTTCACGAACGGCTGCTTCGACATCCTCCACCGCGGCCACATCACCTACCTGTCGCGCGCGAAGACGCTGGGCGACATCCTCGTGGTCGGGCTGAACTCGGACGAGAGCGTCGCCCGCCTCAAGGGGCCCGGCCGGCCCGTGAACACGCTCGAGGACCGGGCGCACGTGCTCGCCGCGCTCTCGGCCGTCGACCACATCGTCGCGTTCGACGAGGATACGCCCGTCTCGCTGATCGAGGACGTGCGGCCCGACGTCTTCGTGAAGGGCGGCGACTATACCCGCGAGATGCTTCCCGAGGCACGCGTGGTCGAGGAGTTCGGCGGTACGGTTCAGCTCCTCCCGTACGTCGAGGACCGCTCCACGAGCGGGATCATCGAGCGAATCCGTGAGGTCGACGCCCCGCCCGCTTACCGACCCTGACGGCCGGCGGATCGAGACCGACCGGCTGGACCTCCGGCCGCTCACGGCCGCGGACCTGGGCGCCCTGCACGAGCTCTACGCCGATCCCGGCGCGATGCGCTACGCGGGCGGCGCCACGAGCTCCGTGGACGAGAGCGAGGCGCGACTCCGGCGGCTGATCGAGCACCACGAGCGTCACGGGTTCAGCCTCTGGGCCGTCGTCGAGCGAGCGAGCGGAAACGTGATCGGCGACGCGGGCCTCGTCCTCCTCGAGTTTCGCGGGCCGGAGATCGAGCTTGCGTACCGGCTGAAGAGCCCCGTGTGGGGGAAGGGCTACGCTACCGAGGCGGCGGCCGCCTGGGTCGCGTACGGGTTCGACGAGCTCGCCCTGGCCCGGATCGTCGCCGTGACGGACCCCGACAACGTCGCGTCGCAGCGTGTGCTCGAGAAGGTCGGCATGCGCTTCGAGCGTATGACGTCGTACGACGGCGCCCGCGTGCGCCTGTACGGGATCCAGCGGTCTCCGGCCGGGTGAGATTTGGGCGGGGCCGCGACAATGCCGTCGTGAGCGCGGACGGGAACGAAGGAACGCGGCTGACCCGCCGTCGCATCCTCGCCTGGGCCGGGGGCGTCGGCCTCGCCGCGTTGGCGCCGCGTTGCGGTGACGGCAACGGCGTCGGCGGGGGCGGCGCGACGCGGCAGTCGACCGCGACTGCCGGCGCGACGACGGTCGATTGCGTCCTCACCCCCGAGCTGACGGAAGGCCCGTTCTACCTCGACCTCGCGCTTGTCCGGCGCGACATCAGGGAGGATCGGCCCGGGACACCGCTCGAGCTCGCCGTGACCGTCGTCGACGCGGATTCGTGCGAGCCCATCGAGGCCGCTGCGGTCGACGTGTGGCACTGCGACGCAGCCGGGGAGTACTCGGGGGTCGAAGGCGGGAGCGGCACGTTCCTGCGCGGGATCCAGATGACCGACGCGGCGGGAGCCGCCGAGTTCCGGACGATCTACCCCGGCTGGTACCCGGGGCGCGCCGTTCACATCCACCTCAAGGTCCACCTGCGTGGGCGCGAGGCGCACACCGGGCAGCTCTTCTTCGAGGAAGGGACGACCGCCGTCGTGTACGAGGCGGAGCCCTACAGCGATCGACCCGGCGCCGACGTCTCGAACGACGACGACGGGATCTTCGGCGAGACCGGCGGCGTGACGCTCGTGGCCGTCGCGCTCGGCGAGCCGCTTCGCGGCTCCGTGACGCTGGGCGTCCGGAGACGCGACGGGCGCTAAGCCGTCGCCTCGGCGAAAACGTCGTTCCAGTCGCGGACGAAGCGCTCGATCCCGAACCGCTCGAGCGCCGCGCGGCGCGCGCCCTCGCCGAGCCGGCGCGCCTCACCGGGGTCGGCGAGGAGCTCTCGCATTCGCTCGATCAGGTGCTCGATGCGCGTGTCCGTGTAGCCGGAAACACCGTTCTCGACGACGGTCCCGTACTCCGTCGTCGCGAGCGCCACGACGGGCATCCCGAGCATCATCGCCTCGCAGACGGCGAGCGCGAGGCTCGTGTAGCGGATCGGGTTGAACAGGAAGCGGTACCGGGTCTG
>DATAAZ010000037.1:0-79732 GCA_036259875.1 Gaiellaceae bacterium | reverse complement strand
GATGACCGACGCGGCGGGAGCCGCCGAGTTCCGGACGATCTACCCCGGCTGGTACCCGGGGCGCGCCGTTCACATCCACGTCAAGGTCCACCTGCGTGGGCGCGAGGCGCACACCGGGCAGCTCTTCTTCGAGGAAGGGACGACCGCCGTCGTGTACGAGGCGGAGCCCTACAGCGATCGACCCGGCCCCGACGTCTCGAACGAAGACGACGCGATCTTCGGCGAGACCGGCGGCGTGACGATCGTGGCCGTCGCGATCGGCGAGCCGCTTCGCGGGTCCGTGACGCTGGGCGTCCGGACACCCGACCGGCGCTAAGCCGTCGCCTCGGTGAGAACATCGTTCCAGTCGCGGACGAAGCGCTCGATCCCGAACCGCTCGAGCGCCGCGCGGCGCGCGCCATCGCCGAGCCGGCGCGCCTCGGCCGGGTCGGCGAGGAGCGCTCGCATTCGCTCGATCAGGCGCTCGATGCTCGTGTCCGCGTAGCCGGAGACGCCGTTCTCGACAACGGTCCCGTACTCCGTCGTCGCGAGCGCCACGACGGGCATCCCGAGCATCATCGCCTCGCACACGGCGAGCGCGAGGCTCGTGTAGCGGATCGGGTTGAACAGGAAGCGGTACCGGGTCTGGAACGCGGGCAGACGGTCGTGCGGAACCTCACCGAGGCCGCCCGGTTCGTTCTCGGAGCGAAGGCCGACGAGATCGAGCGGAACCTCGTCGCGCACACGGCGGAAGACGTCGGCGCCGACGCGCCGGCCGCGGGTCGGCAGGTCGTTCACGAGCGCGAGGCCGCGCTCCAGCTCGCCGGTGTACCGCACTCCCGCGGGTGCGACGACGCCGTGCTCGACGACCCGCGTCGGCGTTCGTCCGCCATCCCACATGAGGTCGTTGAACGGCGTCACGTGGACGAGAACCGCGTCGGGGTCGTCGACGGGGTGCCGCTGGTCGACGGGGTGCTGACGGGGCGGGTCGTGCTCGAGGTGGATGCGCGGCAGGCGCCGCTGGGCGGGCGAGAGGATGGCGTTGCGCTCCTCGAGCCACTGCGCGTGCGTCTGCGAGAGAACGACGTCGAGCTCGAGCCGCGCGACCTCCTCGGCGGCGACCTCGCGGACGTTCTCGGGCCACCGGAACCCGCCGGGCGGAAGACCGACGTAACCGGGCGGACGGCCCCGCTTGACCGGGACGTGGAGCTCGTGCGGAACTCGCGCGAGGTAGTACAGGTAGCTCCCGTGGACGTGCCAGGTCAGGATCCGGAGGCGTCGCAAGAGCTACGCCGCGACCGTGGTGGCGAGGAGCGCTTCCACTTCGGCCACGACCGGACCCGGACCCTGTGGGCGAACGACGACGCGATGGCGCTCCCGGTCGAGCGGCGCCCAGCGGTCGGGGTTCGAGGTCGTCACGACGACGACGCTCGGGACGCGAAGCGCGGCCGCGAGGTGGGAGACGCCCGTGTCGTTCGAGACGAGCAGGCGCGCTCCGGCGAGGAGCGCGCCGAGGCCGCCAAGGGTCGTGCGTCCCGCGACGTCGAGCGCCGGGGCGCGCATCAGACCTGAGACGCGCCGGCTTACGTCCGTCTCGGCGTCCGAGCCTGTCAGAACGACGCGGAGGCCGCGCGCGGCGAGGGCATCGGCGAGAGCGGCGAAGCGATCGGGCGGCCACGGGCGCGCGGAGCGCGCGCCCGGGTGTACGCAGGCGTATTCGCCCGCGCGGAGCCCGGGCGCAACCTCGGCGAGCTCCTGCTCGTCCGACGCGCGAAGGGGGAACTCGAGCCGGTCGTCGTCGACAGGAAGGTCGAGGTGTCCCGCGAGACGCAGGAGCCGGTGGGTCTCGTGCCCCTCGTCCGGGTACGAGATGAACAGCTCTTCGTCCGGAGGCGGCTCGCCGGGCGGGTGAAAGCCGGCCGTGCGCCGGCCGCCCAGCAGGAGGGCAAGCGTGTTCGTCACCCGGCCGCTTCCGTGCAGCTGCACGACGAGGTCGAAGCGGCGCGCCTGCGCCTCCGCGAGGAAGGGTGGTAGGTCGGCGACCCGCGGCGGCACCTCGGGAAGACCCGGGAACCCCGGCAGCTCGAGGAACCCGTCCAGGAGGTGGTCGAAGCGCTCGGCGAACGCGCGCGCCCAACCGAGCCCCACGAGCACGATCTCGGCGTCGGCGAAGCCGGCGCGGAACGATCGCAGCGCCGGGACGGCGCAGAGCATGTCTCCGAGCATGAGCGCGCGCAGGATCGCGATGCGGCGGGGTTGGGTACTCGATGCGATAGTCATTGCCAGGGCGCCGGCTTCACTCTACGATTCCTGGCTTCGCGGCCTCGGTTTCGGGAGTTACCGGGAGGTTTGGCGGCCGACGAGGGGGAGAGGAGGTCGAAAACCGATGCGGGTTCTTGGCGTCAACGCCGTCTTCCACGACCCCGCAGCCGCGCTCGTCCTCGACGGCGTCACGATCGCTGCGACCGAGGAGGAGCGGTTCTCACGCCGCAAGCACGGCAAGCCGGCCGTCCCCTTCTCGACCTGGGAGCTGCCTGAGGCTTCCGCGCGCTGGTGCCTGGAGCGAGCGGGGGTCGAGCCGGCCGAGCTCGACGCGGTCGCGTACTCGTACGACCCCGAGCTCGCGCCGCAGCCGAACGGCGACGTCACCGCAGAGAACTGGGAGGGCCTCCGGACGCTCTACGCGCGGCGCGCGCCCCTCTTCCTCAAGACCGCGCTCCCCGGGCTCGACCCGGCAAAGGTCAGGTTCGTCCCGCATCACGTCGCGCACGCGGCGTCGGCGCACTTCGCCTCGCCGTTCGAGCGCTCGAGCGTGCTCGTGCTGGACGGGCGCGGCGAGCGGACGTCGTACCTGGCTGCCCGCTACACGAACGGGCAGCACCGCGTCCTCGCAACGCAGGAGCTCCCGCACTCGCTCGGGATCATGTACGAGGAGGCGACCGCGCACCTGGGCTTCAAGCGCTCCTCCGACGAGTACAAGGTGATGGCGCTCGCCTCGTACGGCGAGCCGGTGTGGCTCCCCGCGCTCCGCGAGGCGGTGCGCACGACGGGGGACGGCGGATTCACCGTCGCGCCGATCGACTGGAGCTCGTTCGTCCCGCCGCGGCGGAACGATGAGGAGTGGGGCCCCGGGCACGCGAATCTCGCGGCGAGCGTCCAGAAGCGGCTCGAGGAGGCGCTGCTCGACCTCGCGCGCTGGCTCCATGCGCAGACCGGCGAGCGCAATCTGACGATGGCGGGCGGCGTCGCGCTGAACTGCGTCGCGAACTCGCGGCTCGCGTCGGAGGGGCCATTCGACGAGATCTGGGTACAGCCTGCGGCGGGCGACGCCGGCACGGCGCTGGGGGCGGCGCTCCACGTCGCGGCGGAGCTCGGCGACGACGTGGAGCCAATGCCAGGCGCGGCGCTCGGCCGCGAGTGGTCGGACGAGGTGCTCGAGCGGTGGCTCGCCACGGCCAACGTTCCGCACGAGCGGCCGGCCGACGTCGCCGACACGGTCGCGGAGATCCTCGCCGCGGACGGGATCGTCGCGTGGTTCCAGGGCCGGAGCGAGTACGGGCCGCGCGCACTCGGCCACCGGTCGCTGCTGGCGCACCCGGGCCGGGCCGAGAATCTGGAGCGGCTGAACGACGTCAAGGGCCGCGAGCAGTTCCGCCCCGTCGCGCCGATGGTGCTCGACGAGCGCGCGGCGGAGATCTTCGAGGGCCCGCTCCCGAGCCCCTACATGCTGTTCGTGCACGACGTCCGGCCCGAGTGGCGCGATCGAATCCCCGCCGTCGTCCACGTCGACGGGACGGCGCGCATTCAGACCGTCTCGTCGCGCGACGAGCCGCTCGTCGCGCGCATGCTGCGGGCGTTCGAGCGGCGCACCGGGCTTCCGGTCGTCGTCAACACGAGCCTCAACACGGCGGGACGGCCCATGGTCGACGACCCGCGCGACGCGCTCGAGTGCTTCGGCTCGGCGCCGGTCGACGCGCTTGCGATCGGACCGTTCCTCGTCCGCCGCGCCTCGTTCGCGGCCTAGGGATGGACGCCGCATGACGTTGAGGGCTTTCACCGGTCATTTCAGACGAACGTACAGGCAATGCCCGCACGTTCTGACGGTCGGCGCCGCCGAGTCGGCGGCTTAGGCGATGGCGAGCTTCGACGTCGTCATCCCCACCGTAGGCCGCTCGTCCCTTCGAGACGCTCTGTCCCCGCTGGCCGCGCCCTGGGGACTGTCCCAGGGACAGTCCCCAGGGCGTGTCCTCTTGGTACACGACGGAGGCGAGCTGCCCGAGCTTCCGGCCGTCGACGGGCTCGACATCCTTCGTGGGCCCGCGCGCGGGCCTGCGGCGGCGCGCAACGTCGGGTGGCGCGCGTCGAGCGCCGAGTGGGTGGCGTTCCTCGACGACGACGTCGTTCCGCCGCCGGAGTGGACCACCCGCCTCGCAGAGGACCTGTACGGGCTCGCGCCGGACGTCGCCGGGAGCCAGGGGCGCATCGTCGTCCCGCTTCCGCGCGACCGCCGTCCGACCGACTGGGAGCGGAACGTCGCGGCCCTCGAGACGGCTCGGTGGGCGACGGCCGACATGGCCTACCGGCGCTCGGTGTTGGCGCAAGTCGGCGGATTCGACGAGCGCTTCCGTCGGGCGTACCGCGAGGACGCCGAACTCGCGCTCCGCGTTCAGCGAGCCGGGTACCGCCTGGTGCGCGGCCGGCGCTCCGTGACCCATCCGATTGGGCCCGCCGACCGCTGGGTCAGCGTCAGCCTGCAGGCCGGAAACGCCGATGATGCGCTCATCGCCCAGCTCCACGGCGACTGGCGGGCGCCAGACGAGCCGCGCGGGCGCAGGCGGCGGCACCTTGCCGTCACCGCGGCGGGGGCGCTCGCCCTCGGTGCCGCGGCCACGCGCCGACGCACGAGCGCCGCCCTCGGGGCGGCCGCCTGGCTCGCCGGCACCGCGGAGCTCGCCTGGGCGCGAATCGCACCCGGGCCGCGGACGTTCGACGAGGTTCTCACCATGGCCGCGACGAGCCTGCTCATCCCGGCGGCGGCGTCGTACCACTGGCTCCGCGGGTGCCTGCGCTGGCGCGGTGCGCGCCCGCTCGCGCTGCGGCCGGCGGCCGTGCTCCTCGACCGCGACGGCACGCTCGTGGTCGACGTCCCCTATAACGGCGACCCGGAGCTAGTCGAGCCGATGCCGGGCGCCCGGAAGGCGCTCGACCGCCTGCGCGCGGCGGGTATTCCGACCGCAGTCGTCTCGAACCAGAGCGCGATTGGCCGCGGGTGGCTGACCAACGAACAGGTCGAGGCCGTGAATCGCCGCGTCGAGGACGTTCTCGGGCCGCTTGGCCCTTGGGTCGTCTGCCCGCACGCGCCCGAGGACGCGTGCGAGTGCCGCAAGCCGAAGGCAGGGCTCGTCGTCCGAGCGGCCGAAGAGCTCGGCGTCGAGCCGGCCCGGTGCGCCGTCGTCGGCGACATCGGTGCGGACGTCGAGGCCGCCCGCGCGGTCGGCGCACGGGCCGTCCTCATCCCGACGGAGCGAACGCGGCGCGAAGAGATCGCGGAAGCGCCCGAGACGGCTCCCGACCTCGAGACGGCCGTCGACCTACTCCTGGGGGGTGCGCCATGAGCCACGTCCTCGTCGCGCGGCTCGACAGCGCGGGCGACGTCCTGCTCGCGGGGCCGGCAGTCCGCGCCGTCGCCGCGCGCGCCGAGCGCGTGACGCTCCTGTGCGGGCGCCGCGGGCGAGCCGCCGCCGCGCTCCTCCCGGGCGTGGACGCGATCGTGGAGCGCACCGCGCCGTGGATCGACCCGGATCCGGATCCCGTCGACCGCGCGGCGACGATCGGGCTTGCGGACGAGCTCGCGGCGCTCGCGATCGACGAGGCGATCGTGTTCACGTCGTTCCACCAAAGCCCGCTTCCGACGGCGCTCGTCCTTCGTCTCGCAGGCGTCCAGCGCATCGCTGCGATCAGCGAGGACTACCCGGGCTCGCTCCTCGACATCCGCCACCGCGACCCCGGCGACGTCCACGAGGTCGAGCGGGCCCTCTCGCTTGCCGCCGCCGCGGGGTACGAGCTCCCGTCGCACGACGACGGCGCGCTCGCGGTCGACCGGCCGGGCGAAGCTCCCCCCGTGGACGGCCCGTACGTCGTCGTCCACCCGGGAACGTCCGTGCCCGCACGCGCGTGGCCGGTCGAGCGCCACGCGGCGCTCGTCGACGCGCTTGCCGACGAGGGGCGGACCGTCGTGGTGACGGGGTCGCCGGCGGAACGCGACCTCACGCGTCGCGTCGCCGGCCGCCGGCGCGAGACCGTCGTCGACCTCGGCGGCGAGACGACGTTCGCTGAGCTCGCGGACGTGCTCGCGTCCGCCGAGGCGGTCGTCGTCGGGAACACCGGGCCCGCGCACCTCGCTGCGGCGGTCGGAACTCCGGTGATCTCGCTCTTTGCGCCGACCGTCCCGGCCGTTCGCTGGCGTCCGTGGGGCGTGCCCCGCGCCCTGCTCGGCGACCAGGAGGCGCCGTGCGCGGGGACGCGCGTGACGGTCTGCCCGTTCGAGGGGCACCCGTGCCTCACCGGCGTCTCGGTCGACGCCGTCGTCGCGGCGCTGGCACGCCTCGAGGCTCCGGCGCTCGCGGAGGCCGTGCCGTGAGGGTCGCAATGGTTTCCGAGCATGCGAGCCCGCTCGCCGTCCTGGGCGGCGTCGACGCGGGGGGCCAGAACGTCCACGTCGCCTCGCTCTCGAAGGAGCTCGGGCGGCGCGGCGCGGAGCTCACCGTCTTCACGCGCCGGGACGACGCAGCGCTTCCCGAGCGAGTCGAGTTCGCGGCCGGGGTGACGGTCGTCCACGTCGACGCGGGGCCGGCTCGGCCCATCCCGAAGGACGATCTCCTCCCGTACATGGACGAGTTCGCGTGCGCGCTCGCGCGCGCATGGGCGGTCGCGCCGCCCGACCTCGTGCACGCCCATTTCTGGATGTCGGCCCAAGCGTCGCTCGAGGCGGCGCGCCCGCTCGGGATTCCGGTCGTCCAAACGTTCCACGCGCTCGGCGTCGTGAAGCGCCGCCACCAGGGCGCGTTCGACACGAGCCCGCCCGGACGCATCGCGGCCGAGGAGGTGATCGCTCGCCGGGTGGACGGCATTGTCGCGACGTCCAGCGAGGAGGTCTTCGAGCTTCTCCGGATGGGCGCCGACCTCCGGCGTGTCCGGGTCGTCCCGTGCGGCGTCGACCTGTCCGTCTTCACGCCTGACGGTCCGGCTGAGCGACGGTTGGGCCGAGGCCGCCGCCTCCTCGTTGTCAGCCGCCTCGTCCAGCGAAAGGGCGTTGGCAACGTGATCTCGGCGCTCGCCGGCCTTCCGGAGACGGAGCTCGTCGTCGCGGGCGGACCCGAGCGGTCGGAGCTCGCCGGCGATGCGGAGGCGCGCCGTCTCGCCGCGCTCGCGGCCGAGCGGGGCGTGTACGACCGCGTCGACTTCCGCGGCCGCGTCGACCGCGCCGACCTGCCGATGCTCTTCCGCTCCGCCGACGCGGTCGTCTGCGTTCCCTGGTACGAGCCGTTCGGGATCGTCCCGCTCGAGGCGATGGCGTGTGGCGTGCCCGTCGTCGCCTCCGCGGTCGGCGGCCACCTCGACACCGTGGTCGACGGGATGACCGGGATCCACGTCCCTCCGCGCAGCCCCGAGCGGCTCAGCGAGGCACTCCGGACGCTCCTCGCCGAGCCGGAGCTCCGCGCCCGCATGGGGAGCGCCGGCGCCGAGCGCGCCCGGTCGCGGTACGGCTGGGAGACCGTCGCGGACGCGACGCTCGAGACGTACGCGACCGTCCTGCGAAGTCGCGCGGCGCCGGGCGCCGTTACGGCCGGCGGCGGATCGCTCGAGCTCGACGAGGCGGACGTGTCCGCAGGCCGCACCCACCTGCAGGCGACGGTCGACGCCCTGGAAAGCCTCGCCAGCGAGGTGGACAGGATCGGCGGCTGGGGCCGGCGCCTCGCGCGCGTCCTGTCCGGAGGCGGGCGGCTGCTCGTCGGCGGAAACGGCGGGAGCGCCGCGCAGGCGCAGCACCTGACGGGCGAGCTCGTGGGCCGCTACTGCGACGAGCGCGCGCCGTTCAGCGCGATCCCGCTTCACACCGACAGCGCGAGCTTGACGGCGATCGCGAACGACTACGGCGCAGCCGAGTCGTTCGCGCGCCAGGTGCGCGCCCACGGCCGGCCCGGCGACGTCCTTCTCGTCCTGACGACATCGGGGCGCAGCCCGAACATCGTGGCGGCGGTGGAGGCGGCGATCGAGGGCGGCTTGACCGTCTGGGCGCTGACCGGGCCGGGGCCGAACCCCGTCACCGACCTCGCCGACGACGCGATCTCGGTCGATGCGGCCGCGACCGCTGTCGTGCAGGAGGCCCATCTGAGCGCGATTCACCTGCTCTGCGCGGCGGTGGACGCGGAAGTGCGCGTCTCGGCGGCGAGCGCCGAGCGCCTCGACGAGGTTCTCAAGCGTGGCCTCCCCTGAGCTCGGGACCGTCCTCGTCACGGGGGGCGCCTCCGGTCTCGGAGCCGCGGTCGCGAAGGCGATCGGGCGGGTAGGGGGCGATGCCGTCGTCCTCGACCGGGTGAGACCGTCCTTCACCGTCGACCACGAGCTCGTCGACCTCGCCGACGGGCGCGCGGCCGAGAAAGCGGTCCGGCGCGTCGCCGAGCGACGCGACCGCCTCGACGCGGTCGTCGCGGCGGCGGGCACAGACTCGTGCGGCAAGCTTGTCGACGTGCCGGCGGAGGACTGGGAGCGCGTCATCGCGGTCAACCTTCTCGGGACGGCCGCCGTCGTCCGCGCGGCGCTTCCCCACCTCGACGCCGTGCGCGGCAAGATCGTTACCGTCGCGTCGACGCTCGGCCTGCGCGCGCTCTCGGATGCGACGGCCTACTGCGCGAGTAAGTTCGCGGTCGTGGGCTTCACGCGCGCGCTCGCGGCTGAGACTGCCGGGCGGATCGGTGTGACGCTGCTCGTCCCGGGCGGGATGCAGACTGCCTTTTTCGACGGGCGGCCGGAGCAGTACAAGCCGGGCCCCGACGCGAAGCTCAACCGGCCGGAGGACGTGGCCGAGGCCGTGCTCTTCGCCCTTCGTCAGCCGGTCGGGTGCGAGGTGCGCGAGCTCGTCGTCGCACCGTCGACCGAGACATCGTGGCCGTAGACCTGACGCGTCCACCGCTGCCGCGCGAGCTCCAGGTCGAGGTGACGGGCGCCTGCAACCTGCGGTGCCGCATGTGCCTCGTCAGCTATCGGCCGGCGCTCGGCAAGACGAGCGGCGCGATGGACCTCGCCACCTTCAAGCGACTCGTCGACGAGCTGCCGACGCTGCGCCGCGTGACGATGCAGGGGCTCGGCGAGCCGCTCCTCGCCCCCGACTTCTTCCCGATGCTCGAGCACCTCGCAGAGCGCGGGATCGAGATGGGGTTCAACACGAACGGGACGCTCCTCACGCGAGATCGCTCGGAGCGCCTCGTCGAGCTTGGCGTCTCGTGGCTGCACGTCTCGCTCGACGGGGCGACCGCGCCGACGTACGAGGACATCCGCGGCCGCTCGAGCTTCGAGCTCGTTCGCCAGAACATCGTCGCGCTCGTCGACGTGATGCGCGAGCGCCGCGCCGACAAACCCGATCTCGAGCTCGTGTTCGTGGCGATGCGGCGGAACGTGCGCGAGTTGCCGCGCGTCGTTCACTTCGCGGCCGAGGTCGGTGTGCCGACGGTCTGGGTACAGAACCTCTCGCATTCGTTCAGCGACACGGACCCCGCAGGCGACTACCGCGAGATCCGGGATTACGCGCAAGCGGAGGCGCTCTGGGCGGGGCCGAACGAGGAGGCGGAGCGGATCTTCGCCGACGCGCGCGCAACCGCTGACGAGCTCGGCGTCAACCTTCGGCTCCCGCGCCTCGACGAGTCGACCGCGCGGCGGCGGCCGGGCGCGCCCGGGTGCGACTGGCCGTTTCGCTCCGCGTACGTGACGCATGACGCGAAGGTGCAGCCCTGCTGTGCGGTGATGGGGGCCGATCGGGCCGTCCTCGGCGACGCGCGCGCCGAGGGCTTCGCCGCCGTCTGGTCGAGCGACGAGTATCGCGACTTCCGAGCGAAGCTCCTGACCGACGAGCCGCCGGACGTTTGCACCGGCTGCTCGATGTACCGCCACGTCTTCTAGGGTTTCGTCCCGAAGACCCCGTCACGCCTCCCGGGGCTCCCAGCGAAACGTTCGAAGCGCGAGGAGCGCGCCGAGCGCGCCCCACCCGGCGAGGACGGCGAGCGCCTCGGACGAAGCTTCCAGCCGCCCGGCCGTGAAGGCGTCTCGGATCAGCTCGAGGAGGTACGTGAGCGGCAGCAGCCCGGCGAGCGCCTCGAGGAGCCGAGGCAGCGAGTCGACGGAGAAGAACACGCCGCAGATAAAGGTCGCCGGGAGGTAGACGGCGTTCACGACGGCGGAGGAGCCCTCGGCACTCCTGATCGCCCCGGTCAGCGCGAGCCCGAGCGCGGCGAACGAGAGCGATCCAAGGACGAGCGCGAGCGCGAGCGCGCCGGGCTCCGTCGGCCACCCGGCATCGAGGACGAGTCGGCCGACGGCGAGCTGGGCGGCCGCCTCGAGCGCGACGATCACGAGCGTCGAGGCGAGGAGCGCGGCGAGGTAGACCGTCGTCGGGAGCGGAGTCCCGCGGATGCGCTTCAGGACGCCCGACTCGCGGCGAATCACCAGGCTGATCGCGAGGCTTGCGAACGCCGTCGAGACGACCCCGTACCCGAGGAGACCGGCGAGCAGGTACGTGCCCGCACGGATTCCCTCGATGTCGTCCTCGTCTCCGTAGACAGACCCGAGCAGGACGAGCAGGATGATCGGGAGCAGGAAGGTGAAGAAGGCCGCCTCGCGGCTTCGCCAGAAGAGGCGCTGGTCCGTGCGCAGCTCGCGGATGAACAGTCGAATCACGGCTCCGACCTCGTCACGTCCAGGTAGACGTCCTCGAGTGACCGGCGGTGGACCTCGAGCTCCTCGAGCTCGACGCCGGCCGCGAGCGCGTCGGCGGTCAGCTCGTGGAGCACGCGGGTCGGCTCGTCGGTCTCCACGGTGATCACCTCGCCGTTCCGGCGAAACCGGATCTCGACGGCGCCCTGCCCGGCGAGCAGCTCGCGCGGAGACCCGGTGGCGACGATGCGCCCGTCGCGCAGGATCGCCACGCGGTCGGCGAGCGCTTGCGCCTCTTCGATGTAGTGCGTCGTAAGGAGGATCGTCTTTCCGAGCCCGCGGAGACTGCGGATCGTCTCCCACGCCTGTCGGCGGGCCGCGGGGTCGAAGCCGGTCGTCGGCTCGTCCAGGAAGACGAGCTCGGGGTTTCCGACGAGGGCGAGCGCGAGATCGAGCCGTCGCAGCTGACCGCCGGAGAGCGTCCTGACGCGCGCGTCACGCTTGTCCTCTAGGCCGACGAGCTGGATCACGTCGAGCGGATTGAGCGCGGCCGGGTAATACCCGGCGAAGAGCTCGACGAGCTCTCGGACGGTCAAGAGCGGGTAGACCGCCGACGACTGGAGCACGATTCCGACCCGGGCACGGAAGGCGGCGCCCGCGCGAGCGGGATCTTCCCCGAGCACGCGAACATCGCCTGCGTCGCGTTTCCGGTACCCCTCGAGGATCTCGACGGTCGTCGTCTTGCCCACGCCGTTCGGGCCGAGTAGCGCGAAGACCTCGCCTGCGGGGACCGTCATGTCGAGACCGTGTAGAACCTCCCGCCGGCCGTACGCCTTTTGCAGGCCGCTGACCTCGATTGCCGCCACCGGGCGCCGAGGATAGCCGCGCGCTCGCCGCGCTACGCCGTCATGAGCGCGGCGCGGGCCGCGGCCTTCGAACGGGTCGGCTCGCGCGACCCGCTCGATTCATGCCGGCGAGCCGGCCGGCGCCGCAAGGCCGGCCGGCTCCCCGTCCGAACGGCACTCAGGCGGTCGAGACGCGCGGGTCTGCGCTCCAGCGGCGGCGGATGCCGCCCTGCTGAAGGACCTGGTAGACGGCTGCCAAGCCGACGAGCCCGTAGACGATCCGGCTCGCGACGTTGGTCTCGCCGAACTCCAGGCCGACGAGCGTGGCCACGAGGTCGAGCTCGGCGACGGAGACGAGCCCCCAGTTGAGACCGCCGACGATGACGAGCGCGGCGGCTGCGATGTCGAGCTTCTTCATGCCTCCTCCTTGTCGAGAGTTTGTAGAAGGTACGCCCAGGCTACCGCGGTCAGGGCGCATTGTCAAGAGATCGTTGAAGGTATGTGCGAACACTGTAGAATGCAGGCGTGGAGTCGACGACCGGGTATTTGCGGATCGGGGAGCTCAGCCGGCGTGTCGGCGTTCCGCCCGAGCTCCTGCGCGCCTGGGAGAGCCGCTACGGCCTCCTCTCGCCTGCCCGCTCGCGGGGCGGCTTCAGGCTTTACTCGGACGAGGACGTCCGGCGTATCGCCGTCATGCGATCGCATCTCGCGAGCGGTCTGTCGGCCGCCGAAGCAGCACGGCTGGCGCTCGCGTCGCCGGCGCCTCCGGCGGCACCCGGCATCGATCTCGAGGCGACGACCGGCGAGCTACGCGATGCTCTCGACCGCTTCGACGACGTTCGCGCAAATAGTGCCCTCGACCGGCTGCTCGCCGCCTTCGGCGAGGAGACCGTCCTCGCCGAGGTCGTGCTTCCGTACCTCCACGAGCTCGGCGATCGCTGGGAGACGGGCGCGGCGAGCATCGCCCAGGAGCACTTCGCGAGTAACGTCGTGCGTGGGCGTCTAGCGGGCCTCGCGCGCGGCTGGGGCCAGGGGATCGGTCCGCGGGCGCTTCTCGCGTGCGCGCCCGGGGAGCTTCACGACCTCGCGCTGGTCGTCTTCGGGCTCGCCGTTCGCGCGCGCGGCTGGCGGGTCACGTATCTCGGCCCGGATACGCCACTCGACACGCTCGCGGATACCGCCGACGCGCTCCGCCCCACCCTCGTCGTCGTCACGGCGACCGTGCGGGCTCGCTTCCGCGCCATCCGCGACGAGCTCCGTCGGCTCGGCGAGCGGACGCGCCTCGCCGTCGCCGGCGCCGGCGCGACGGGCGAGCTAGCCCGCGCGGTCGGTGCGCTCCATCTCGCCGGTGACCCGATCTCGGAAGCCGAGCGCGTCGCGCGAGAGGTGCTTCCGTGACCGCCGAGCTCGCGACGGCGCGGCGCGCCCTGCTCGCCGCCGACTGGATCGTCCCGCACACGGACGCCGATGGCCTCGCATCGGGTGCCGCTTTGCTTCGGGTTCGCAGGCACGGAGTCGCAGAAGTCGTCCTGCTCGACCGCGGGCAGACGCCGTTCGGTGACGACCCGCCTCTCCCCATGGGCAGTGCGGCCGTCCTCGACTGGGGCGTCCGGCCACTCGCACGCCCCGGCGTCGTGGTCGATCACCACGCCCTTGAGGCCGAGCCCCGGGCCGACCAGGTCGTCGTCTCCGGCTACGCGGAGGAGCCTGCGGTCTCGACCGCCGTCCTCGTCCGGCGGCTCGTTCCGGAGACTCCCGCCTGGCTCGCCGCGATCGGTGCCTTCGCCGATCTCGGCGACGCCGCGTTTGCTCTTCCCGAGTGCTCGCCCGCGCCGCGCACCGCGATCCGGACGCTCGTGCCGCTCGTCAACGCAGCCCGGCGCGCACCCGCGGGGCCGGTCGCCGACGCCCTCGCGTTGCTCGTCGAACACGACGAGCCGGGATCTGCGCTTCGCGATCCGCGAATCGCGGTTCTCGCGCGCGTCCGCGCGGCCGCCCAGGCGGCGTTCCGGGCAGCGGTGAGAACGGCGCCGGTTGTCGGGGCGGACGCGGCTCTTATCCGCTTCGCAAGCGCCTACCAGGTTCACCCGCTCGTCGCGACGGCATGGAGCCGTCGCCTCGCCCCCCGGGTGGTCGTCGCCGCGAACGACGGCTACCTTCCCGGCCGCGTCAATTTCGCTGTCCGGGGCGGCCACGGCGACCTCCGCGGGTTGCTTCGCGGGGCTCTGCCCGAGGCGCGGGGTGAGTTCGCGCACGGGCACGACCGAGCGACGGGCGGAAGCCTTGCGCCGGCCGAATTCGACGAGCTCGTCCGCGGGCTGGGGATCGCGGCGTGACCGTGCATCCGTATCGCCTCGGCTTCGCGGTCAAGGTGCTCGGAGACGGAGGCCTGAAGACCGCGGACACCCGGCGTTGGCAGAACCGGCCTCACCTCTCGCGCAGCCTCGAGCTCCTCGACGTCGTCTTCGACTATCTCCGTGCGAGCGGGATTTCGGTGTACCGCCTCTCGAGCGGCACCGTCCCGTACGGGACGCACCCCGACCTGCAGACGTTCGACTACCGGCGGCAGATCGACGCATGCGCGGACCGGCTGGCCGCGCTGGGCGCCAAGGCGCGCGAGCTGGGCCTGCGGCTCTCGACGCACCCGGGCCAGTACACCGTGCTCAGCACGCCGGACCCCGAGCTCGCCGCGAAGTCGAGGGCCGACCTCGAGCAGGATGCGCTCCTCCTCGACGCGCTCGGCGCGGGACCGGAGGCCGTCGTCGTCATCCACGCGGGCGGGGGTTACGGCGACAAGCCCGCCGCGCTCGATCGCTGGGCGCGCGCGTACGAGCGTCTCTCCGAGCGAGCGCGCCGCCGCGTCGTCGTGGAGAACGACGAGCGCACCTTCGACGTGGCCGACGTTGTCGCGCTCCACGACCGCACCGGGGTTCGCGTCGTCTTCGACCTCCACCACCATCGTCTCAACCGACCGCCCGGACTCGACGAGAAGCGGGCGCTCGAGCTCGCGTACGGGACGTGGGGCGGCGACGCGAGGCCCAAGGTCCACCTCTCGAGTCCGCGAACCGAGCTCCGCGTCGTCAAGCGGCGAATGCGGGGCGAGCGCGGGTTCCGTCGCATCCACGTGGCGCCCCGGCTCGACCAGCACGCGGATTTCGTTCCGCCCTGGGACCTCGCGGCACTGCTCCACATCGCGCCCGGCCCGCTCGACGTGATGGTCGAGGCCAAGGCGAAGGATCTCGCCGTGCTCGCGCTTCGGGCGCAGCTCGCGCGCGTCGAGCCGGATGTCGCGGCCGCGGAGGAACGCACCCGGCCGCCAAGTCCGCCACGTTCGGCTTGTCCACCGACCGCGGACGTGCCGACGGGCGGCGCCTCGGCATCGTCGCGGAGGGCCGCGGCCAGCAAGGCGTGATCGACCTCCCTCCCTGACCGGATCCTGCAATGCGACTGGTTTACTGGCTTGGTGACATTTCGCTACGTCGTCGTCGACGTCTTCACCGACCGGCCGCTCACGGGGAACCAGCTCGCCGTGTTCACCGACGCGCGCGAGATTCCGGACGAGCTCCTCCAGCCGCTCGCCCGGGAAATGAACTACTCGGAGACCGTCTTCGTCTACCCGCCGGCAAGAGACGGCGACGTCCGGATCAGGATCTTCACCCCGATGACGGAGATGCTCTTCGCCGGTCACCCCGTCCTCGGGACCGCGTTCGTCCTCGGCGGGCCGCTCCAGCGGACCGAGATCCGCCTCGAGACGGGCGCAGGCCTCGTCCCCGTCGCGCTCGAGCGGGAGGGGCCGCGGATCGTGTTCGGGCGGATGTCGCAGCCGATTCCGCGAATCGAGCCCTACGCTGCGGAGGCGGAGCTCCTCGCGGCGCTCGGCGTCGAGCGCTCCGAGCTTCCCGTCGAGCTGTACGACCTGGGCATCCGGCACGTCTTCGTGACGCTTGCAAGCGACGAAGCGGTCGCGGCGCTCGATCCCGATCTTGCAGCGCTCGCGCGGTTGACGGGTTACGTAGGGGCGGTCTGCTTCGCGGGTGCCGCGGCGCGCTGGAAGGCGCGCATGTTCGCGCCCGGCGACGGCGTCCCCGAGGACCCGGCGACGGGCTCGGCGGCCGGACCGCTCGCCGTCCACCTCGCACGGCACGGGCGGATCCCCTGGGGTCAGGAGATCGAGATCTTGCAGGGAGCGGAGACCGGCCGCCCGAGCACGCTCTACGCGCGCGCCGACGGCTCTCCCGAGCGAATCGAGCGGGTCGAGGTCGCCGGCTCGGCGGTCGTCGTGGCCCGCGGCGAGTTTCGGCTGTAGGGGCGGGCATGCCCCGCCCTGCGGTGCCTACAGACCCTCGGTGACGACCATCTGGGTCGTCGCCGTCGCGTGCCGGAGCGCCTTTGCGTCGGCGTACTCCTCGGAGGCCCACCAGGCCTTCGCGTCCTCGTACGTCGGGAACTCGAGAATGACGAAGCGCTTCGGAATCCAGTCGCCCTCGAGCACGTCCGTTCGCCCGGCGCGGGCGATGTAACGACCACCGAAGCGGGCGACGCTCTCCGGTGCCCGCTGGACGTACTCGGCGTAGCGCTCGGGATAGAGCACGTCGATGTTCACGACGACGTAAGCAGGCATGCGACGACGCTACCGCAGAAGCTTCGCGCCGAGCTCGCGGACGACGTCGACGCAGAGGTCGACGTCATCCTCGCGCGTTCGCCAGTTGACGATCGCGGGGCGGAGGGCGACCCGGCCGCCGTAGCGCGTCGTTCCCATGTAGACGCGCCCGTCCGTGAGGATCGCTTCGCCCAGGCGCGTGTTCAGATCGTCGAGCGCGGGCTCGGAGAGTCGGGGCGGGCGGTAGCGAAAGCAGATGATGTTGAGCGGCACCTCCGCGAGCCGCTCGAGGTCCGTTGCCGCGTCGACCCGCTCGGCGGCCCGGCGCGCGAGCGCGAGGTTTCGCTCGACGAGCTCGCGGTAGCCGCGCCTCCCGTACGCGGCGAGCGTCGCCCAGACCGCGAATGACCGGGCGCGGCGCGAACTCTCGGGCCCGAGGAAGCCGAACGTCGGGCGTCGGGGGTCCTCGCCGGGGAGGTACGCCGCCGCGGCGTTGAAGACGGCGGGCAGGGCGGTCGGGTCGCGGACGAACGCGAAGCCGCAGTCGTAGGGAACGTTCAGCCACTTGTGCCCGTCGGCGATCACGGAGTCCGCCCGCTCGACGCCGTCCGCGAGGTACGCCGCCCCGGGGGCGACCCGCGCGAAGAGCCCGAACGCGCCGTCCACGTGCAGCCACGCGCCGTGCTGCTCGGCGAGTTCCGCCATGCGGGCGATCGGGTCGAAATCGCCCGCGTTGACCTCGCCGGCCGTCGCGAGGACGATCGCGGGCGCCCCGCCGAGCTCGTGGAGCGCCGTCCCGAGCGCCTCGAGATCGAGACGCCCGACCGGGTCGCGCGCGAGGACTCGCACGCTCGCGCGCCCGATCCCGAGCATCCCGAGCGCCTTCACCGCGGTCGAGTGGACGTAGCCGCCCGCGAAGACGGGGATCGGCGGCAGGCCGGGCAGCCCCTCGGCGTCGACGTCGACGCCGTGCTGCCCCGCCCACCAGCGGCGCGCGCACGCGAGCGCGACGAAGTTCGCCATCGTGGCTCCCGTCGTCAGCACGCCGCCCCAGCCCGCCGGGAGGTCGAAGAGCTCTCGCAGCCAGGCGAGGCTCGTGCGTTCGAGCTGCGCCCCGAGCGGAGACTCGATCCACGCGAACGAGTTCTGGTCGAGAAGCGAGGCCAGCCAGTCGGCGCCGAGCGCGGCCGGGGTGACGCCACCCGTCACGAAGTGGAAGTTCCGCGGCCCCGCCGAGGCGACCGTCGCGTCGAGGCCGCGCTCGAGGAGCTCGCGGATCGTCGCCGCCGCGCCCGCTCCCTCGTCGGGGAGCCGCCCGTCGAAGCTCCACGCCGTCTCCTCGAAGGTCGGCGTGTGCAGCGGCGCGGCGTCGAGCGCCGCCAGGTAGCCGCGTGCATGCTCGGCGACCAGCCCGAGCGCGGCGTCGATCTCGTCTCGGTGCACTGCTGCGGACCCTAGTGCCCCGACGGGTCGTGCTGTGGATTCCTGGGTCGCGAGGTCGCGGGCCAGTGTCCGGCGTGTATTGGTGGCCGCGGCACTACCCCCAGGCGACGTCGCGGATCTCGGGGAGCTCGACGCCGAGCGCGCGCCAGAACCGGCCACCGTCGCGCGAGACGTAGAGGCGGTTCCGGGCGCCGTAGAGGACGTCGTCGGGGTTGGCGCCCAGCGCGACGGCTCGCCCGGGTGGGAGGCCTGCGCCTCGTTCGCTCCACGTCCTGCCTGCGTCGTACGAGGCGAGCAGCGGCGGGCGGTGGTCGACCGCGATCATGATGGTCGAACCGGCCGCATCGACGTCGACGAGGCTCGCCGAGAGCCACGGCGGCACGACGTCGACGGGGCGCGCGCGCTCGACCCGACCGCCGGGGTCGCGGGTGACGAGCGCGTCCTCGTCCGCGGAGCCGCCGAGCTCGACGAGGTAGACCGCGTCATCGCATTCAGCGAGCGCGATCACGCCGCGGCAGAAGCGGGACGCAGCCGCCGCTCGACCGCGATCGCGACCGCGGCGAGCGCGAACGCGAGCCCGAAGCTCGGCAGTGAGGACCCGATCTCGACGGACGGCGGGCTCGTGCGCTCGACGAGGTCGGTCCACCAGCCCGGCCCGAGCGGGTGGAGCCAGTGGTACAGCGCGAACCCGGCGACCCACGCCCCGATCAGCGCCGGGCGGAACGCAGGCCCCGAGAAGAAGTCGCTCGCGCGGTACGACGCGCTCGACAGGATCCAGTCGGCGAGGAGAGCCCCGAAGAGCGGCACGAAGAAGGATCCGAGCAGGAAGAGGAAGCTCTCGTAATTCTCGAGGTCGAGCGTGAGGGCGCCGAGGGTCGCGAGCGCCGAGACGACGACGAGCAGAAGCCGCTGCGAGAGCGCTGGAACGACGTTCTGAAGCGAGACGGCGGTCGAGTAGATGTTCGCGAAGGCCTCGTCCGTCTCGTCGACGGTGACCGCGAGGAGCGCGAGCCCGCTTGCAAGCCCGGCAGCCGCAACGCCCGCCGGCAGCTCGACGGGATCGCTGAGGCCGCGACTGAGGACGAGGAGCGCGCCGAGTACGAGCATCCAGGTCCCGGCCATGAAGTACCCGAGCCCCGTTCCCAGGAACGCGCCGCGGCGCCCCCGCGCAAAGCGGGTGTAATCGGGCGCGAGCGGGATCCAGCTCACGGTGATCGCGACGACGAGGTCGATGCCGAGGACGATCGAGCTGCCGCCCTCGGCGGGTGCCGCCCAGAGGTCCCCGAGCGCCGCCTCGCCAAGGGCCCACCAGGTCAGGTAGACGAGCGAGGCGAGCACGATCCAGACCGCGAAGCGGCGCAGCACGCGCCGCACGACGCCGATCGGCCCCAGGAGCCCGAGCCCGAGCGCGACGACGCCGCACACGATCGTCCAGAGGGCGGTCCCCTCGAAGCCGAACACCTCGTCCGAGAGCGCCCCGGCAGCGGCGGCGATGATGATGATCTCGAACGTCGCCCAGCCCAGGCACTGAGCGACGTTCAACCCCGTCGCCAGGTACGAGCCGCGGCGGCCGAGCGGCGCGCGAAGGAGCACCATCGCGGGGACGCGCCCGTCCGCGCCGATCATCCCGGCGAGCCCGAGCATGAGGTTTCCGACCAGGCTGCCGACGACGATCGCCACGAGGGCATCCCGAAGCGAGAGCGCCGGGACGAGGAACGCGCCCGTGACGAGGACGAGCAGGCTGACGCCGAGGTTGCCCCAGAGAAGTGTCAGGTCGAGCCCGGAGAGCGTGCGCAGGCGCTCGGGGACGGGCGTGACGCCCCAGCTTCCCTCCCTCGCGGTCATCGCCTTCGTTTTACCGGCCGCCGGGCCGTCTGGAATGTTCAGGTCGCGGCCAGGTCGCCGGCGGCGGGAAGCAGGCGCTCGATCCCGGCGATCGCGCGCGCGAGCGTCTCCTCCGTGAAGAGGTACGGCGTTGCGTTTCGCAGCTCGTGGACGGGGCCGTCGAGCGAGTCGGAGCCGCCGACGCCGTTCAGCGCGTATCGGAGCGGAATCTCGTGGCAAACGACGAGGACGCTCGCGTACGACGTGGCGAGGATCGCCGCCCACCCCCGTGCGTAGCGGGCCGCGGCAGCGTCGAGGCTCTCGCCGCCCGGGAAGGGGACGCTCCGCGCATGCGAGTGCTTCCAGCGGCGGTACTCCGCGACGGGCGCGCCGTCGAAGTCGCCGACGTCGATGTCGTCGAGCAACGGCTCCTCGGCGAACGGGATCTCACGGCCGGCGAGCGCGAGCGCGGCGGTCTCGCGCGTCCGCGGGAAGCGCGTGTGGACGCAGACGTCGAACGGAACGTTCGCCACCTGCACCCCCATCTGGCGCGCCTCCTCGCGGCCGCGCTCCGTCAGGGCGACGGGGACGGACGGGTCGCCGTTGACGCGGCGCTCGTGATTCAGCGTCGACTCGGCGTGGCGGGCGATCACGAAGAGGCGCATGGCCGGCGGCACTAGATCACGAACTGCTCTTCCCGAAGCGCGCCGGCCGCGAACCGATCGAGCGAGAACGGCGAGAGGTCGAGCGTCGGCTTACGTCCGGCGACGAGCTCCGCCAGGTGCTCGCCGACGGCGGGCGCCTGCTGGAAGCCGTGTCCCGAGAACCCGGTCGCGTAAAGGAAGCGGGCGGGCTCCACGGCCTCTCCGACTATCGCGTTGTGGTCGGGGCTCATCTCGTAGAAGCCGGACCACGACGAGGCGACGGGAAGCTCGGTGAGGACGGGGAGGCGCTTGAGCGCGTGGACGGCGAGGTCGTCGATCCGCGCCTCGCGGCCGCCGAACGCGAGCCCCGGCCCTTCGTCGTGGAAGTAGAAGCTGGTCGCGAAGTCGATCGTCAGGGGCAGTGGTCCGCTCGGGAGGCCTCCGCGCTCGGGTGTGTAGTACATCCACCGGCGCTCTCCGCGGACGGGAAGCTCGAGTCCCGCCAGCGCGGCGACGTCGGCCGACCACACGCCCGCCGTGCAGACGACCGTCCCCGTGGCGATTCGTCGGTTGGGCGTCTCGACCGCCGTCACGGCATCGTCACTCACGTCGATTCGCTCGACCGGCTCACCCTGGTGAATGCGCACGCCTCGTCGCCTGGCCACGTCGGCGTACCCGGCGACGACGGCCTCGGGCGTCGCCCGCCCGTCGAGCGGGCAGAACGTCGCGGCAACGAGGTCGTCGACGACGAGCTGCGGGACCATCTCGGCCGCCTCGGTGGGCGGCAGCTCGCGGGAGGGGACGCCGAGCGACGCCTGGAGCTCCAGTGCCTCGCGAAACCGTTCGGCGTCCGCCTCGTTGTCGAGGAGGAAGAGGTAGCCCGCTTGCTGGAAGTCGATCTCGGCGCCCGTGCGCTCGGTGAACGTCTGGAACTCGGCGATCGAGCGGAGCGCGATCTCGATGTTGAGCTCGTCGGCGAACTGAGCGCGGATCCCGCCCGCCGATTTGCTCGTCGAGCCGGAGGCGAGCGTCTCGCGTTCGAGCAGGACGACGTCCGTCATCCCGAGCTCGCTCAGGTGGTACGCGGCGCTCGCACCCATCGCGCCGCCGCCGACGATCACGACCTCAGCCGACTCGCTGGCCACGCAGGACGATCGTAGTAGGCTCGCGCGCGTGCGGGCCCGCCACCTCGGAAACGTCGCCAGGGACCTCGGGCCCGGCGGGTACGAGATCATGAGCGCGACTCCCGGGCTCGAGCTCGGCGTCTACCGCCTCGTCGCGCCTGAGCCCGACCGCCAGCAGCCGCATGCCGACGACGAGCTGTACGTCGTTCTCGCGGGGAGCGGCACCCTCGAGGTCGACGGCGAACGGCTGGACGCACGGCAGGGCGACGCACTCTTCGTGGCGGCCGAGGTTCCACACCGCTTCGTCGACTACGACGACATCACGCTGCTTGTCGTTTTCGCGCGCCCGCGCACGTGAGTGTCCTCGTCACGGGCGCGACGGGGTTTCTCGGGCGCCATCTCGTTCGCCTCCTTCAGGAGCGAGGCGACCCCGTGCGCGCGCTTGTCCGCCCGCAGACAGATGCGTCCTTTCTCGAGCGGGCGGGGGTCGAGGTCGTTCGCGGCCGGCTGCTTGACCCGGAGGCAGTTCGCCGCGCGTCCGCGGACTGCCGTCTCGTCTTCCATGCGGCCGGCCTGGTGAGCTACGAGCGCCGCGATATTCGGCGGCTCCGCGAGGCGAACGTCGAGACGGTGCAGACGGTGCTCGCATCCGCCGACCCGGAGGCGCGCCTCGTTCACGTGTCGAGCCTCGCGGCCGTCGGGCCGTCGTCGTCCCCCGACCGCCTCGCGACCGAGGATCAGCCCTTCCCCGCTGCCGCGGAGAGCATTCCGTATTGCGCGACGAAGCGGCTGGCCGAGCGGCTCGTCCTCGGAGCCGCGGTCGACGGGCGCGACGTCGTGATCGCGAACCCGAGCGTCGCGCTCGGTCCCGGCGACCTCTACGGGAGCTCGACCTGGCCGGTCCCGCGCTACCTTCGCGGCCGAATTCGGATCTACGTCGAAGGCGGGACGGCGAATGTCGACGTTCGCGACGTCGCGGCCGGGCTCCTCGCCGTCGCGGAGCTAGGCCGCTCCGGCGAGCGCTACATTCTCACCGCGCCCGACGGCAATCTCGCGTGGCGGGACTTCTTCGACCTCGTCGCCCGCGTGACCGGCGTCCGGAGGCGGATGGTCCGCGTGCCGGGGGTGGCCGCGTCGGCGGGCGCGTCGCTCCTTCGCTGGCCCGTCGAACCCGGCCGGGTAGAGGCGGCGCGGCTCTGGTGGTTCGCGAGCGCCGCGAAGGCCGAGCGAGAGGTCGGGTTCCGAACACGGCCGTTCGCCGAGACGGTCACCGACACCGCGGCCGAGTACCTGTAGGGACCGGGCACCCCCGGTCGAGGCTTGGCTCGCCCGGCGCTCCGGTTCTACGACATCGGAACCTGGCGGAGGACCTTCGGCTCGATGCGGTCGAGGATCTCCGTCAGGCGCTCGCCGGTCACGGTGATGCCGTGGTTTCGGAGCCCGATCACCGCGTGCGCGGGGTTCGGCTCGTGGTCGATCAGCTCGGCGACGCTCGTCGCGAGCTCCTCCGTCCCGCACGGGTAGTTGATGTCGGTCGCCGGGATGCCCTGCATCCACGCATGGACGTGCAGGATGGCGCCGACGTCCGGATGGGCCTGGTAGATCATCCAGTGCTCGATCGCGTCGACCGAGACGCGCCGCGGCTCGACGGTGGGCGGGACGCTCAGGATCATCGTGTTCCGATGCGGGTCGTAGCCCGAGACAAGCAGGATGTCCCGTCCGGGGACTTCGAGCTTTGTCTTGTCGACCCCGCTTGCGCTCATCCAGAACCGCGTGTCGTCCTTCCGCTGCGAGAGGTTTCCGTACGAGAGGCCACCGATCCCGTAGAGGCGCTTCACGTGCCGCAGCTCCCGCTCGCTCAGAAGCTCCTCGATCGGGAACGGCGCCGGGAGGAGGTCGAGGTCGCCCATCCGCTTGCCGGCTTCGCTGATCTCCCCGGTCACGTCGTCGCCGTCCCAGAGCTCGGGCTCGAGATCGGTCCGGAACTCGTTGTCGATCACGAGCTTCGAGAGGGCGAGCGGCGCGAGCCGCGCGATCACCCCGTCCGCGAGCCCGCGCTCGCCGTTCTCCGCGAGCACCGCGTAGTGGCCCCGCTCCATGGTCGTGAACCAGACGCCCCGGTCGCGGACGTAGCAGAGGACGATGTTGGCGAGCGCGTGGACGAGGAGCGGGTAGTTCGTCTTCAGGATGTCCTCGGGGACGGTCGGTTGCTCGTGGATGGCGGCGACGAAGGTCCCGCGCGAGCGGCGCCGGAACGGCTTCGGGCTCGCCGGGTCGATGAAGTTCAGGACGAGGTCTGCGTCGCGCGGATCGCCCGGGTGGCGCTCCCAGCCGAGCGCCTGAAGCGCCTCGCCGAGCGCCGAGGCGAACTGCTCGAACTCGGAAGAGATCGGCCGCCCGTAGAAGGCGTAGGTCATGCCGCCATCCTAACGGGGCACCAGAATCGATCTATTCGGAGAGGAGCCGTCGCAGGACGAAGGGCAGGATGCCGCCGGCGCGCAGGTACTCGCGCTCGCGCGGCGTGTCGAGCCGGACGCGCACGCCGAAGTCGATCCGCCGCCCGTCATCGCCGACCGCCTCCACCGTCGCCTCGCGCGCCTCGCCGTTCTCGAGTCCCCGCACGGCGAACGTCTCGCGGCCGCTCAGCCCGAGCGACCCGGCGTTCGCGCCTTCGGCGTACTGCAGTGGGACGATCCCCATCCCGACCAGGTTGGAGCGGTGGATGCGCTCGTACGTCTCCGCGATCACGGCCCGAACGCCGAGGAGGCGTGGCCCTTTCGCGGCCCAGTCGCGCGAGGAGCCGGAGCCGTACTCCTTGCCGGCGAGGACGACGAGCGGAACCCCTTCGGAGAGGTAGCGGCGCGATGCCTCGTAGATCGTCATCTCCTCGCCGCTCGGAAGGTGAACCGTCCAGGTCCCCTCGCTCCCCGGCACGAGGAGGTTGCGGAGGCGGACGTTAGCGAACGTGCCGCGCACCATCACTTCGTGGTTCCCGCGGCGAGACCCGTACGAGTTGAACTCCCGCCGCTCGACGCCGTGCTCGATGAGGTAGCGGCCGGCCGGGCTGTCGGGCTTTATCGAGCCCGCCGGGGAGATGTGGTCCGTCGTGACGCTGTCGCCGACCACGACAAGGCAGCGCGCCCCCTCGAAGTCCGCGGCTCGACCCTCGCCCGCTTCCTCGAAATACGGCGGACGGCGGACATAGGTCGAGCGCTCGTCCCAGTTGAAGAGGTCGCCTTCGGGGACCGGAAGCGAGCGCCACCGCTCGTCGCCCGTGAAGACGTCCGCGTACGTTCGCTGGAACATCTCCTGTCGGACAGACTGGGCGATCGTCTCCCGGACCTCCTCGGGGCTCGGCCAGAGATCCGAGAGGTAGACGTCGTTTCCGTCGCGGTCCCGGCCGACCGGCTCGCTCGTGAGGTCGACGTCGATCCTGCCGGCGAGCGCGTAGGCGACGACGAGCGGCGGCGAGGCGAGGTAGTTCGCCTTGACCTCCGGGTGGATGCGCGCCTCGAAGTTCCGGTTCCCCGAGAGGACGGAGCAGACGGCGAGGTCGCCGTCCGCGATCGCCTTCGAGATCGGCTCCGGAAGAGGGCCCGAGTTTCCGATGCACGTCGTGCATCCGTAGCCGACCGTCTGGAAGCCGAGCTCGTCCAGGTAGCGCTGGAGGCCGGCCTGCTCGTAGTACTCCGTCACGACCTTCGAGCCGGGCGCGAGGCTCGACTTCACCCAGGGCTTTCGCTCGAGCCCCCGCTCGACGGCCCTCTTCGCAAGAAGGCCGGCCGCGACCATCACCGAGGGATTCGACGTGTTCGTGCAGCTCGTGATCGCGGCAATCACGACGGCGCCGTGGTCGAATTCGAACGCGCGGCCGTCCTCGAGCGTCACCCGAACGGAAGTCGGCTCGGGTGCCTCCGCGACCGCGATCCGGTGCGCGGGCGCGTCAGCCTCGTGTTCTGCGTGGCCGCGGTGGCCGGGTGCCATGTCCGCGGGCGGGTCGCTGGCCGGAAACGAGTCGGCGCTGTCCTTGTCGTGCGAGCCGTTTGGGTACTCGATGCCGAACGTCGCGAGCGCGGCACGGAAGGAGTCCGCGACCCCCGCGAGCGCGACGCGGTCCTGGGGTCGCCTCGGCCCGGCGAGGCTCGGCTCGACGTCGGAGAGGTCGAGGTCGACGACCTGAGAGTACGTCGGCTCGTCGTCCGGGTCGTGGAAGAGGCGCTGCTCGCGGCAGTAGGTCTCGACGAGCTCTAGCTGGTCCTCCGGCCTGCCCGTCATCCGCAGGTAGGCGAGCGTCTCCTCGTCAACCGGGAAGAACCCGCACGTCGCGCCGTACTCGGGCGACATGTTCGCGATCGTCGCGCGGTCGGCGACGGGGAGGCCGACGAGGCCAGGCCCGAAGTACTCGACGAACTTCCCGACGACACCGAGCGTCCGGAGGATCTCCGTCACGACCAAGACGAGGTCGGTCGCCGTGGCTCCTTCGGGCAGGCGGCCGCTGAGGCGAAAGCCGACGACCTGCGGGACGAGCATCGAGACGGGCTCACCGAGGAGCGCAGCCTCCGCCTCGATCCCGCCGACGCCCCAGCCGAGCACGCCGAGCCCGTTCACCATCGTCGTGTGTGAGTCGGTCCCCACGAGCGTGTCGGGGAAGGCCTGGACGCGCCCGTCAATCTCGCGCCGCTCCACGACGCGAGCGAGGTACTCGAGGTTCACCTGGTGGACGATCCCCGTGTTCGGTGGGACGACCTTGAAGTTCGCGAACGCCTTCTGACCCCAGCGGAGGAACGCGTACCGCTCGCCGTTTCGCTCGTAGTCGCGGTCGACGTTGGTCTGGATCGCGAGGCGCGTGGCGAACTCGTCCACCTGCACCGAGTGGTCGATCACGAGCTCGGCCGGGAGGAGCGGGCTCACGCGGGCGGGGTCGCCGCCGCGGTCGCGCATCGCGTCGCGCATCGCCGCGAGATCGACGATCGCGGGCACGCCCGTGAAGTCCTGGAGGAGGACGCGGGCCGGGCGAAACGCGATCTCGCGCGACGGATCGGCTTTCGCGTCCCACGTCGCGATCGCCTCGACGTCGGCCTCGCTTCCGTGCCGGAGGACGTTCTCGAGAAGGACGCGGAGCGAGTACGGGAGGCGGAAGACGTCGTAGCGGGCCTGGAGGGTGTCGACGCGGAAGATCTCGGACGTCCCGCCGGCGGCCCCGAGCGTAACGCGGCTTGCGTTGGCAGTATCCATCGCCCTTCTTCGTTTCCTGCGGCTCCCTTTTTACGCGCCCGCGAGCAAGTCGTGCGCTTAATCCCGCCTTAACGCCGGCAAACCGACCACTTACGACGGCCCGGCTATAACGGTTGCGTGCGGAACAGGCTTCCTCTTGCGGCCGCCGTCGTCGCCGCTGCTTTCCTCGGCGGCGGGACGGCGCTCGCGATCGGGGCAGCGGTCTGGGACGGCGGCACGACGACCGTCGTCCAGCAGGCGCCGGCGCGCGCGAGCGTCGCGGTCGCCGAGTTCGCCGAGGACGAGTCGGGCGGCACGATCGGCGAGATCTACCGAGACGTCGCCCCTGGGGTCGTCCAGATCACCTCCGACGTCGTGCGCCCGTCGCTCTTCGGTGAGCAGCGCGGGCAGTCGCTCGGGTCGGGGTTCGTGATCGACAAGGACGGCCACATCGTGACCAACTTCCATGTGATCGAGGATGCGCGGCAGGTCTACGTCAACTTCTCGCAGGACGACGGCCTCGAGGCCGAGGTCGTCGGCACGGACCCGTCGACCGATCTCGCCGTCCTGAAGGTGGATGCGCCCGAGCGGGCGTTGACACCGCTGAGCCTCGGCGACTCGGAGGGTGTGCGCGTCGGCGACGAGGTGGTCGCGATCGGAAATCCGTTCGGGCTGGAGCGGACCGTGACGGCCGGGATCGTGAGCGCGCTTCAGCGTCAAATCGCGTCGCCGGACAATTTCACAATCGACAAGGTCATCCAGACGGACGCGCCGATCAACCAGGGGAACTCGGGCGGGCCGCTCCTGAACGCGGCCGGCGAAGTGATCGGCGTGAACACGCAGATCGCGACGGGCGGGGCGCCGACGGGGAACGTCGGGATCGGCTTCGCGGTTCCCTCCAACACGGTGCAGGAGGTCGTCGGCGAGCTCATCGAGGACGGTCGCGCCGACCACGCCTACCTCGGCGTCGAAATGCTGGACATCAGCGACGCGCTCGCGGATCAGTTCAACCTCCCCGCGAACGGCGCGCTCGTCGCCGAGGTCGTTGAGGGCAGCCCCGCCGATCAAGCGGGCCTCCGAGGCGGGGACACCGACGTGATCGTGAACGGTCAGTCGTACCGGATCGGCGGCGACGTCGTGACGGAGGCCGACGGCCAGGTGCTCGCCTCCGCGGACGAGCTGCGCGCGATCATCGCATCGAAGGAGCCTGGCGACGCCCTCGCGCTCCAGGTGCAGCGCGACGGCGAGAGCGAGACCGTGAACGTCGAGCTCGGCCGGCGCCCGACCGAGACGGGCTAGGCCGCAGCGGCCGCGTCGGCCGCGGATCCGGCGGTGGCCCCGCGGGACGCGTCCCGGCGAGACAGCGTCGTCGACGACGATCGAGCATTGATCGGGCGCCGCGCCTCGGACGTGTCCTCGCGAGCCACGCCCTGGGGACTGTCCCAAGGGACAGTCCCCGTGACGCGCTCGGAGGGCCGGGGTCGCGCCGCGGACGCTCACCGCATTGGCCCGCCGGGCCGTGTCCGGGGTCAGACCCCGGCCGTGGCCGGCGGGGCCGCGGCCGGTCGTCCCTAGACTGGCCGCCGTGATCCCCCACGCGTTCGGCCGGAGCGACCCGTGGACGGTGGGGATCGAGGAAGAGCTGTTCGTCGTCGACCCGGCGACGCTCGCGCCGCGGCCGGCGCCCACCGGGATGCTGGACGGGGCGCGGCTCAAGGCCGAGCTTCACGCCGCCGTCGTCGAGCTCAACACCGGCGTTTGCGGCTCGGTCGAGGAGGCGAAGCGCGAGCTCACGGAGCTACGGGCGCGCGCGAAGCAGCTCGCTGGGGAAGCCGGGTTGGCCGTCGCGGCCGCCGCGACGTGGCCGCCGGCCCGCGCCGAAGAGCAGCCGGTGACGCCGGAGAAGGGGTACCTCCGCTTCGCGGAGTACGCAGGCCCGTCGGCGCGTCGCCAGTTCTGCAACGGGCTCCACGTCCACGTCGGAGTCGCGAGCCCCGAGGAGTGCATGCGCAGGCTCGAGGGCGTGCTCGCGTGGCTCCCCGTCGTCCTCGCCGTTTCCGCGAACTCCCCGTACCTGGCCGGCGCGGCGACGGGGCTCGCGTCGAACCGCGCCGAGCTCCTCGCGCTGCTCCCGCGCAGCGGCGCCCCGCCCCTCTTCGGCTCGTACGGCGAGTGGGAGCGCTTCGCGGAGCGCCTGCTCGACCTCGGGCTGGCGGACAGCTACACCCGGATCTGGTGGGACGTGCGCCCGCATCCGCGCTTCGGGACGCTCGAGGTACGGATGCCCGACCAGCCGACTCGGCTCGACGTCACGATCGCGTTCGCCGCGCTCGTCCAGGCGCTCGTCGCGGCCGTGTCACCGGAGCGCGCCGCCGACCGCGGGATCTACGCGCAGAACCGCTGGGCCGCGCTTCGCTTCGGCGCGCAGGCCGAGCTCATCCACCCCGACGGCGGCCGCCTCGTCCGCGGGTCCGACCTCCTCGGCGAGCTCCGCGACCTCGTCGAGCCGACCGCAGAGCGGTTCGAAACGACCGACCTTCTGGCGCCGCTCGACGGGCTCGCGCAGGCCGAGGAACAGCTCGACCTCGGCCGCCGGGACGGCCTCCGCACCGTGTGCGAGCACCTTGTCGCTCTCACGTAGGATCGGAACCATGGCCACACGGTCGGACACCATCCAGGTGACCGGGATCAAGTGCGAGCGCTGTGTCCTTCGGCTCGGCGGCGCGCTCGAGGGAGTCGACGGCCTGGAGGCGGCGAACGCGAACCTCCTCGGCCAGGTGACGCTCACGTGGGACGACGAGCGGGTGCGCCGCGAGGATCTCGTCGACCGGATGGCGAAGGCGGGCTTCCGCCCGGTCGAGTGACCGGCCGCGTGCTGCGGCGGCTCGCCCGTCGCTCGCTCCCGCGGACGGCGGGGAGCCTTCGCCTTCCCTCGCTCGAGGCGCCCGTCGAGGTCGTGCGCGACCGCTTCGGGATTCCTCACCTCTATGCGCGGAGCCGCCGCGACCTCGCGTGCGCGCAGGGCTACGTCCACGCGCAGGACCGGCTGTTCCAGATGGAGACGACGCGGCGCTTCGCGTTCGGTCGCCTGTCCGAGATCGCCGGCGCCCGGACCCTGGAGCTCGACCGGCTCGCCCGGCGTCTCCGCCTCCGCTGGGCCGCCGAGCGCGACGCGGGCGCGTGCGATCCCGAGGCGTCGAAGCTCGTGGACGCCTACTGCGAGGGGGTAAACGCCTTCATCGCCGACGGCCCCTTGCCGCTCGAGCTTCGACTCATTCGCCTACGCCCCGAGCCGTGGACCAGGGTCGACGTGCAGGCGCCCGCGCAGATGTTCGCGCTCGCGCTGTGCGGGAACTGGGAGGCTGAGGTCGCGCGCTCCCGGCTGCGCGTCCGCCTCGGCGAGGAGCGGGCGCGCCGGCTCGAGCCCGAGTACCCGGCCGACCATCCGGTGGTCGTGCCGGACGAGTTGCTCGTCGCGGCCGCGGCGACATCCCGCGCCCTCGGCGGTCGTTCGGGAGTCGGCGCGTCGAACTGCTTCGCCGTCGACGGGACGCGCACCGCGAGCGGAAAGCCGATCCTCGTGAACGACCCCCACCTCTTCCTCGGCATCCCGGGTATCTGGCACGCCCAGCACCTCGTCTGGGACGAGGGAGAGTGCGCGGGCTTCACGGTTCCTGGAGCGCCGGTAGTCGTCCTCGGGCGAAATCGCCGGGTGGCCTGGGGGATGACCACGGCAATGCTCGACACGCAGGATCTCTACGTCGAGCGGTTCCACCCGACGGACGCGCGCCGCTACGAGGTCGACGGCGAATGGGTCGACGCCGAGCTCGTGCGCGAAACGATCCGGGTCCGCCGTCGCCGCGAGCCCGTCGTCGAGGAGGTGACGGTGACTCGCCACGGGCCGATCGTCGTTCCGCCCGAGCCGGGCGGGCGCCAGGCGCTCGCGCTTCGCTGGAGCCACCACGAGCCCGGCGAGACGACGCGCTCGCTTCTCGATCTCATGACGGCGGGCTCGGTCGAGGAGGCGGACCGAGCGCTCGACCGCTTCGCCGGCCCGCCGCACAACCTCGTGCTGGCGGACGCGGAGGGCGGGATCGCGTACCGCCTCGCCGGGGGACCGGTCCCGATCCGCAGCACGGGCGAGGGCAGCGTTCCCTGCGCGGGCTGGGAGTCCGATCACGAGTGGCAGGGCTGGATCCCGCAGGCCGAGCTTCCGCGCCTCCGCGACCCGGAGTCGGGGCTCATCGTGAGCGCGAACAACCGCATCGCGGGCGATGCGTACCCGTACGACCTGCCCGGCGAGTATCTCGGCGGCTATCGGGCCGGCCGGCTCGAGACGCTGATCGGCGAGCGCGGCCTGCTCACGCCGGCCGCCTGCGCACGCATCCTCCTCGACCGACTCTCGCTCCCAGGCCTCGAGCTCGCGGTTGCCGTCGGGAGCTTCGAGGCCGACGACCCGGTCGAGGCGCAGGCGCTCGACCTCCTCGCCGAATGGGACGGCGAGCTCGCGCCCGAGAGCGCCGGCGGTGCCGTCTACGCGGCGCTCATGCGGGCGCTCGAGGAGGAGGCGTTCGCCGACCTCGCTTCCGACCCGTTCGTCCCGACGGAGGGCGAGTCGCTTCCGGGCGGCCTCTACGAGCGGGCGCGCCCGCTCGTCCTCCGCTGCCTGGCCGAGCGCGACGACACGTTTCTCGGCAACGGTCGAACGTGGGACGACGTCCTCCGAACCGCGGTCGCGAAGGCCGTGCGTGAGCTCGGTCCCGACCCGGCGAGCTGGGCGCGCGGGCGCTACCACCGCTTCCGCCTCGCGCACGCGTTCGACTCGATCCCCGTTCTGAGGCGGATCTTCAGCCGCGGCCCGTTCGCGGTCGGTGGCGACGCCGACACGGTCCGCGTCATGGCCAGGGTCGCCGGCGTCGCGGAGGGAGCGATGATCGGTGCCTCGATGCGGGCGGTCTACGACCTCTCCGACCCGGACGCGAATCTGATCGCGCTCGTGCCCGGCCAGTCGGGTCACCCCGCGAGCCGGCACTACGACGACCTCCTGGGCGGCTGGCTCGCGGGCGAGTACATCCCGCTCGCGACCGACCGCGCCCGGGTCGACGAGCTCGCCGAGACTCGCCTCCTCCTGACACCGGAATAGCGACCGTCGTTTCGCCGTTCCCTTGGTAGTGTCGGCCGCCGTGAGCGAGGCTCAGCAGGAGGCCAACGCACGCAGGATCGCCGAGGACGCGCGCGACCGTGTCCGCTTCGAGGAGGAGGTGCTCGAGCTGGCCGATCAGGTTTACCGGGTGGCTCGGCGGCTCGTCTCCACGCGCGAGGAGGCTGAGGACCTCGTCCAGGAGACGTACGCCCGCGCTTTTCGAAGCTGGCGCTCGTACACGCCGGGCACGAACCTGCGCGCGTGGCTCTTCCGAATCCTCACGAACTTGAACATCGACCGGGGTCGGCGGGAGCAGCGCGCTCCGGATACGCAGCCCATGGAGGAAGGTGACTACTACCTCTACAACCGCCTCGAGGAGACGACGGGCGGCGCCGAGGACGAGGAGCGCGTGGTCGAGCGGCTCTCACAGGATGCGATCGTCGACGCCCTCGCGACGCTTCCGCACAATTACCGTGACGTGGTCGTCCTCGTCGACATCGGCGACTTCAGCTACCAGGACGCGGCGCAGATCCTTGACATCCCGATCGGGACGGTGATGTCCCGGCTCCATCGGGGAAGAAGGGTCCTCAAGCAGGAGCTCGCCGAAGCGGCCGTCCCGGAGGCGTCGTGATGGATCCGTGCGAGAAGTGTGAAGAGGTCCTGCAGCCGTTCCTCGACCGGGAGCTGACCGAGTCCGAGTACCGCGAGGCGGAGGCGCACCTCGACGACTGCTCGTATTGCCGCAAGCGCTACCGCTTCGAGGCCTCGCTTCGCCGCTACGTTCGCCACGCGTGGATCGAGGGTATGTCGCCCGAGCTCAAGGCGAAGCTCGCAGCACTTCGGACACCGCTGTAGGGAAAAACCGGCGGGTGATCGTCCCCCGACGCCCGCGCGTTACTCGCCGCCTGCGTGGTCGCGGCCGACGATGACGACAAGCCGGTTCTCCTCGCCGCCGCCGGGGAGCGCGGCGGTCTCGACATCGAGCTGCGCGGCGAGCCGCTGGGCGATCTCCTCGCTCCCGGCCGGGTAGTAAACGCGCGTCTCGACGTAGTCGAGGCGCTCGGCGTTCTCGACCGTGCCGATCCGGTACGCGAGCGGGCCGCCGATCTCGTTCGCGAGGGTCGTGGCCGCGTTCGGGACCTCCGTGCCGTTGAAGACGTCGATACGGATTTCCCACGGCGGCGGAAGGCGGCTCGCCGCGTCGACGATCGCGGTGCCGCCCTCCGGCTCGGGCCGGACTTCCGGGACGACGACGAACCACGCGAGCAACGCCGCAGCCGCGGCGACGACGAGCACCGCGAGCCGCCGGCGGAGCGACCATCGTTCCGGCGCGACGGGAAGCGCGGCGAGCTCTCTGGCCTCGCGGACCGAGATGCCGAGCGCGGTTCCGTAGACGAGCGCCGCGGCAATCGCGCGGTCGACGGAAGGAAAGCTGTAGATCCGCCGCTCCTCGAGGCGCTTCACGTCCTCCAGGGCGAGCCCGCTTCGGGCGGCGGCTTCCTCGACCGTCAATCGCCGGCGAATGCGGGCGGCCGCAAGCGGCGACGCCTCCGGGGAGTCCTCCCGGAGGGCGCGGAGGCGAGGCTGCAGTGCCATCGGGAACCGGGTTTCTGCGGTCGAGCGGTTCACCCTTCGTCGTCGATCGGCACGCGAGGCGGCCCGGTTTAGGCTTCATCGTCCTGGCGGGCCATGTCTCGGGGACTGTCCCTGGGACAGTCCCCCAGGGCGGGGCGCCAAGGCGAGGCGCCGAAGCACACGGCTCCGCGGGTCACGGCCCGGGTCTGACCCCGGACGCGTCCGGACTAGCCGAAGCGATCGAGGTCGGCCGGCGTGTCGACGTCGCCCGGCGCGCCGAGGTCGTCGCAGGGGACGAGTGCTGCCTCGAGCGTGCGGGCGCCCTCGTCCGGGATTCGCGCCCAGGCGGCACGCCCGAGAAGTACGGGGTGACCGCGAAGGGTGTCGTAGGACGCCGCGACGATCTCGCCGGCTCCCGCGCGCCAGGCGGCGATGAGGCGGTCGATTGCGGCGGGCGCCAGCTCTGGGCCGTCCGCGAGGCAAACGACCGCGGCCTCGACGTCGTGCTCGAGCGCGACGAGCCCGCACCGCAGCGAAGCGCCGGGACCTCGTTCCCACTCCGCGCAATGCACGACGCGCGCCCCGATCTGGTGCAGCGGGTGCGCCCCTTCCACGACGACGACCTCGTCGACGCCGCTCGCCCGAACTCGCTCGAGGACGCGCGGCAGCAAGAGCGCCTGCTTGGGAGACCCGAACCGCGTCGCGGCGCCCGCGGCGAGGATGACGGCGGCGATCACGGCGTCATTCTCGGCGTACGATCCGATCCGGTGCAGGCGCCGATCCGGTACGCGAAGAGCGGCGACGTGAACATCGCCTACCAGGTGACGGGTGACGGGCCCGATCTCGTCCTCGTGCCCGGATTCGTCTCCCACCTCGAGCTCGACTGGGACGAGCCGCGCGCGGCGCGCTTTCTCGAGCGGCTCGGATCATTCTCGCGCCTGATCCGATTCGACAAGCGCGGCACGGGCCTGTCCGACCGGCCCGGCGGGTTGCCCGATCTCGAGACGCGGATGGACGACGTGCGTGCCGTGCTGGACGCGGTCGGGTCCGACGGTGCCGCGCTCTTCGGATACTCCGAAGGCGCGCCGCTTTCGATTCTCTTCGCGGCGACGTATCCGGAGCGGACGAGCGCGCTCGTGATCTACGGCGGCTACGCGAAGCGGATCCGCAGCGAGGATTACCCGTGGGCGCCGACCGCTGACGAGCGGCGGGCGTACGCGGAGCGGATCGAGCGCGAGTGGGGCGTGGAGGCCGACCTCGGGACGATGGCGCCGAACGCCGATCCCGCGCTCCGAAGCTGGTGGGCGGCACGCGCACGTGCGGCCGCGAGCCCGGGCGCGGCGCGAGCCCTCATCGAGATGAACTCGCTCGCGGATGTTCGGGACGTCCTTCCGACCGTCTCGGCACCGACGCTCGTGCTGCATCGAGTGGGCGACCGCGACTCGCGGCTCGACGAGGGCCGCTACATCGCCGAGCGCATTCCCGACGCGCATTTCGTCGAGCTCTCGGGCGAGGACCACGTTCCCTGGATCGACGCCGACCAGATCCTCGCCGAGGTGGAGGAGTTCCTGACGGGGACGCGTCCCTCGGCACCGTCGAGCCGGGTCCTCGCCACGATCCTCTTCACCGACGTCGTCCGCTCGACCGAGGCCGCCGCAGCGATCGGAGACCGAGCTTGGGCCGATCTCCTCACGGCCCACCACCGAGCCGTCCGCCGGACGCTCGATCGCTTCGGCGGCGAGGAGATCGACACCACGGGCGACGGGTTCCTCGCGCTCTTCGACGGCCCCGCCCGCGCCGTCCGGTGCGCCCTCGCGATCCGGGAGCGCCTTGCAGAGCTCGGGATCGAGATGCGTGCGGGGATTCACACGGGCGAGGTCGAGCGCGTCGACGGCTCGGCGCGCGGCATCGCGGTGCACCTGGCGGCCCGCGTGACGTCGCAGGCGGCCGCCGGAGAGGTGCTCGTCACCTCGACGACTCGCGACCTCGTTGCCGGCTCGGGGCTCTCGTTCGCCGACCGTGGCGAGCGGACGCTGAAGGGAATCGACGAGCCGCGACGGCTGTACGCGGCCGCTTAGCCGGTCGCGACGGCGTCGAGCGCGCGCCGCACGAGAGCATCTGCGAGCTCGACTTTGTAAGCCGTCCCAGGGAGCGGCTTCGCGTCCCCAAGCTCGGCCGGCGAGCCGAGGAGCCACGGGATCGGCGCGACGCCGGCGAGCGCGAGCCGGACGTCGGCTCCGAAGCGGGCCGCCGCGACGCCGACGAGCGGGAACGAGAACCGCTGGCGGTCCATCGCCTTCAGGTACGCGCTCGCGTCGGGTCGCTCGACTTCGATCCAGAGGATGAGCTCGCCTCGCTCCAGCGTGACGACGTCGCGATCGTCATCCGTCGGAAGGCGGTAGAGGTCGGTCAGCGGAAGCGTACGCCGGGTCGTCCCCACCCTCGCGCGCAGCGCGAGCAGGGCAGCCGCCGGATCCGACGGGTGCGCCGACGCGCATCGCTCGTTCCCGAAGATCGCGTGCTCGCGATGCTCGCCGTCGCGCGCGTGGCAGCGCTCGCCCCCGTGCAGATAGCACGGGAATCCGAGCCGCCAGTACCAGCACCGCGTCGCCTGCCGGAGGTTGCCGCCGACCGTTCCCATCGCGCGCAGCTGGGGCGAGGCGGCGAGGCGGCAGGCCTCGCGCAGCGCGTCCGGAACGTCGGGCGACCGTTCGATCTCGGCGAGGCTCGTTCCCGCGCCGATGCGGTCGCCGTCGATCCCGCGCGGAAGGAGCTCGCGGATGTTCGCGAGCTCACTTGCCTCGACGAGGCCGTCTTGGACGAGCGGCACGAGATCGGTCCCGCCGGCGAGCGGGACTCCGCCGATCTCGTCGAGGCTAGACGGGCTGCGAAGTGTGAACGGGCTCACGCTCGCGTGCCTCCCGGAGCGCCCGCAGCATCTCCTCGCGCGTGACGGGGAGCGAGCGGACGTCGGCGCCGGTGGCGTCTCGGATCGCGTTCGCGATCGCCGGCGCGATCGGGATGATCGGCGGCTCGCCGAGCCCCTTCGAGCCGAGGTTCGTAAGGTGCGCGTCCGGGCGGTCGACGAACTCGCAGACGATCTCGGGTGGCGTGTCTGCGATCGTCGGGAGCTTGTAGGCGTCGAGGGTCTGGGTGAGAACGGTTCCCGAGGACGGATCGAGCAGGCGCTGCTCGGACAGCGTGTGGCCGATGCCCTGGATAATGCCGCCTTCGACCTGGCTCGAAGCACCGAGCGGGTTGACGATCCGGCCGACGTCGTGGACCGCGTAGACGCGCTCGACGCGCACCTCGCCCGTCTCGACGTCGACGGCGACCTCCGCGACGTGGACGCCGAAGGTGAGGACGCGCATCCCCGTCGGATTCGGGCCGCAGGCGCCCTTGCCGACGATCTGCGCGTGCTCGAGAAGGCGGGTCACCTCCTCGACGGGCCACGAGCCGCCGTGCGCCGCGACGATCTTCCCGTCCTGCACGGCGAGGATCCCTTCCTCGACTCCGAACCGCTGCGCCGCGATCTCGATGAGCTGGCGGCGCGCGTCGGCCGCCGCCGACCGGACGGCGGGTCCCATCGTCGAGGTTGTCGAAGAGCCGCCCGAGACGACCGCGTAGCCGCCTCGCGACGAGTCGCCCACGAGAACCTCGACGCGCTCGAGCGGGAAGCCGAGCTCCTCGGCCGCGATCTGCGCCATCGCGGTCCGCGTCCCCGTTCCGATGTCCTGCATCGCGGTGCCGACCGTCGCCCGCCCGCTCGATTCGAGCCGCACGGTCGCGTAGCTCGGCGGCGCCGCGCTTCCGAACCAGATCTGCGTCGCGAGCCCGACGCCGCGCCGCCACGGGCCGTCCGAGCGGGAGCGCACGTCGTCGCGGCGCTCCCAGTGGGGCTCGGCGCGCCGGTAGCACTCCATGAGGTTCTTGGCGGAGAAGGGACGCGCGTCCTTCGGATCGGCGTCGGCGTGGTTCCGCATCCGGACTTCGAGCGGGTCGAGCTCGAGCTTCGCGGCAACCTCGTCGAGGAGGAGTTCGAGACCCCAGACGCCCTCGACGAAGCCCGGCGCGCGGAACGCGGCCATGGGCGGCGTGTTGAGACGGGCGCCGTACTCGACCGTCTCGACGTTCTCGCAGGCGTAGAGCATCTGCATCGGGCCTGCGGTCGACGGGAGCCACCCGTCCCAGCCGAGCGCGCAGACGTACTCGCCTCGAAGCGCGACGAGCGTGCCGTCCGCGCGTGCGCCCGCCGTCAGACGCTGAATCGTCGCGTTCCGGTTGCCCGCCCCGATGTTCTCCTCGCGGCGCGTGAGCGCGCACCGAACGGGCCGACCGGCGCGGCGGGCCAGGACAGCCGCGACGAGGGTGTAGTCGCCGGGGTCGTTCTTCGCCCCGAAGCCGCCGCCCATGAAGCGGCAGATGACGAGCACCTTGTCGCGCGGGATCCCGAGCTCGTCGGCGACCTGGTCGCGCACTTCCCAGATGTACTGAGTCGAGACGTAGACCGTGAGCCGGTCGCCTTCCCACTCGCAGACGGCCTGGTGCGTCTCGAGCGCGTTGTGAAGGAGGGTTTGCGTTCGGTACTCGGCCTCGACGACCACGTCCGCTTCGGCGAGCGCGGCATCGACGTCGCCCCGTTCGTGCCGGCGCGGCTTCCCATGGAGCTCGCCGCGGGCGACCGCCTCGTCTGGGTCGAGGAGCGGCTCGCGGACGTCCCACTCGACGTCGACGAGCTCGAGCGCCGCGCGCGCCTGCGCCTCCGTGTCGGCCGCGAGCGCAGCGACCGGCGCGCCGAAATGGCCGGCCTCGGCCGCGAGCCCCGGCGCATCGCCCGGGCCGATCGCGGCGCGTACGCCGGGTGCTGCGAGCGCGCGCTCGAGGTCGACGCGGGTCGCGACGGCGTAGGCGTGGGGGCTTCGTACGACGGCGGCGTGCAGCATTCCGGGCAGCCGGACGTCAGCGGTGTAGCGCGCCTCGCCGCGGGCCCGCTCGCGCCCGTCCACGCGCGCCGCCGGGCGCCCAACCGTGACGAGCGGTCCCGCCGGCCACTGGTCGAGCGCGTCCTCCTCGACGAGGATCCACGACTCCTCGACGCGGCCCTCGACTTCCCTCTCGGTCTTGAGTAGGCGAGGCACCTTCGTCAGCTCTGAGGGAGGAGGCTCGCGGGGGAACCCTGCGACGCCCCACGATAGATCGCCTTCTCGATCTTCGGGTACGTCCCACACCGGCACAGGTTGCCCGCCAGCGCGTGGCGAATCTCCTCGCGCGAGGGCTGGGGGTTCGCGCGCATGAGCGCGGCCGCCGAAACGATCTGGCCGGGGGTGCAGAACCCGCACTGGACCGCGTCGGCCTCGACGAACGCGTCCACGAGGGGATGATCGCGCAGGCCCTCGATGGTGGTTATCTCGCGCGGGCCGACCGTGTGGACGAGCGTGATGCATGAGAGGACCGGCGTCCCGTCGAGCATGACGGTGCAGGCGCCGCAGTGCCCCTCGCCACAGGCGATCTTCGTGCCGGTCAGCCCAAGATCGTCGCGGAGCGCCTCGGCCAGCGTCCGCTCATCGGGCGCTTCGAGCCGATAGAACCCACCGTTTACCTGTAGCTCAAGCACGGGCGGTTACGGTCTCGATGTCGGCGAGGTGAATGAGCCGGAAGGTCGTGCGGCCGAGGCGCATGCGCTCGTCGTCGTCCTCGGCCTCGGCCGCTGTCCGCCAAAGGTCGCGCGCGCAGGCGAGGAGCTCTGCGATCCGGTCCCGGGAATCCGCATAGCCGTCGCGTTCGCGGCACGCGTTCAGCGCGAGGCCGAGCACGCCGATCGTGTCGGCTTGGCGCGTCCAGAGGAGCGGCGTCGCCATCGCGAGATAGTGGTGGATCCGCGCGAACGAGATCGGCTGCTCGAGCGTGTCCGTCCTGCTCGGCTCGCTCGGCTCGCGCGCTGGCTCGCCCGCCGCGATCCGGGCCGCCGTCCGGCCGAGGAGATCGCGGACCTGATCCTCGTCGAGCCCGGCCAGCCGCGCCGTCTTGACTGCGATCAGGAGCGAGCTCGGTTGCTGCCCATAGGGGTAGTCCGACGCGTAGAGCGCCTGCTCGGGCGAGAAACGGTGGAAGACGTCGAGGAGGTCGATCGGGCTCCAGACGGAGGTGTCGAAGAAGACGCCCGCGCGGCCCGCGAACGCGTCCGCGAGCGCCGCGAGGTCGGCGATGCCGCCGTGCGCGATGATGAGCTGCGCCTCCGGATTCGCCTCGACGAGGCGGCGGAGCTCGTCCGCGATCGGCGGGAGGCCGCGGCCGCCGTGGATCAGGATCGGGACGCGCCGCTCCGCCGCGAGCGCGAAGATCGGAGCGAGGCGCTCGTCGTTCAGGAGGAAGCCCTGGGCGCGCGGGTGAAGCTTGATCCCGCGCGCCCCGCGGTCGAGGCACCGGGTCGCCTCCTCGAGCGGCTCGACTGCGAGGTCGAGGCGCGCGAACGGGATGAGGACGCCGCCGCTCCGCTGGGCGGCCTCGAGCGTCCGGTCGTTCGCCGCGCGGAAGGCCGGGTGGCGGTCCGGCTCGTCCATGCAGAACGCAAACGCACGCGAGACGTCGTAGCGGCGGAGGAAGGCGAGAAGGTCGTCGAGCGGCGCGACGAAGCCGTCGATGTCGCGGCCGACGTGGACGTGCGCGTCGAAGATCTGGGTGCCTTCGGGCAGCAGCCTGCGGAGCTCCTCGTCGTACGTGGCGAGGAGCGCCTGCGCCCGCTCGAAGACGTCGCCGGCGGCCACCTGCCCGGAGACTACCGCGTGGCGAGCGCCCGCCCCCGTCAGCGCACGAGCTCGGCGCGGTATGCGAGTTCCACGCTCGTCGCGAGCGGCACGCCGCGGCACGACAGCGCCGTCCCCCGCCAGCACGCGAGCGCCGTGCTCGCGTTCGCGGCGACGAGGTCGACCCGGCTGACGCGGGAGCGCCTGAGCGGAATCGCGACCGAGGCGCTTCCGTCCGCTCCCAGCGAGACCGGCCGTACGCGGACCGCGCCGGACGGGCGGACGACGAGCGCGGACACGACGAGGTCGGTCGCGTCGCCCGCCCCGGCGATGCGAATTCGAAGCGCACGAGACCTCGCCCGTCCGAGCCGGAAGGAGACGCTCGCCCCTGCGAGACGGGCGACGCGGAGGCGACGCCGCTCGACGACCGGACGCGCCCGCGAGAGCGCGAACGACATCACCGAGCGCGCGGCCGGGTAGGCGGCACCCTCCTCGTACGCGGTGCCGGGCGTCCGGTTCGCGACCGCGAACGCCACGAACGCGGACGCGAATGGCGATCCTCGCGCCGCGACCGCCGCCGAGACCGCCTCGAGCGAGTACGTTCCACCGTCGCCGCCGAGCGCCGCGCGTTCCCACACCTCGCGCACGATCGGGGCGCCGAACCGCTCCGAGAGGAACCGCCAGAAGATCCAGGCGCCGTACTCGTGCCCCCGCCGCCCGTCGTCGAGGGCGACCTCGGGCTGCGCGAGCGGGCTCGCGTGCAGGAAGGTGCGGTTGTCGTCGAGCGCGTCGAACACCTCGTCCTCGATCCAGGCGGCCGTTCCCTCCATGAGCCACGCGTCCTCCAGCCAGTCGTAGGCGAACTGGATCGCGTGAAAGAGCTCGTGCGCTGCCGTCGCCTCGAGGGCGTGAAGCGGCGAGCGGCCGCCGAAGCCGGAATTCGCGAAGTCGTCGTCGACGACGCAGTAGGCCGACACCTCGAGAACGACCCTGGCCGCCGGATCATCCGTCGTGCAGTAGCCGAAGTAGCCGCGGTCGCCGATGTCAGCGAGGTAGACGTCGAGCCGCGCATCGCCGCCGTTCGCGAGTGATCCGTAGTCGGAGAGCGGCGGACGGTAGCCGAGCACGCCGACCTCGTACGCCCACGCGTGTTCGAACGTCCGTCGGGTCGTCTCCACCCAATCGGGGACGCCTGACGTGTCCTCGTCCACGAGCGGGGGCGCGTCGGGGGTGGCCTCGACCCAGTGGACGCAGACGTTCGCGCCGCAGTCGACGCGCGCGGGCGAGCCGCGATACCCCTGGGCCGAGCCGTCCGCGTTCGGGTCGGTCGGACGCGCGAGGATTCTCGCCGCGGCCGCCCGCGCTGCGGGCTCGAGGTCGGGAAGCGCGGCGCGCAGGTCGCGGAGGACGAGCGTCGCCGCATGCGAGTCGGGGAGCCGGGTTCCGGGAAACCGCGCCCGGACGGCGTCAGGATGGAACAGCGCGCTGGCCCGCGCGAGCGCGTACTCGGCGTGCGAGACGGCGCCGCGCGCAAGCGCTCGCTCGAGCCCGTCCGCGCCCGGCGACGCGGACGCGGGCGCAGCCGCGAGCGCGAGCGCGAGCGCGCATGCGAACGTGGTGAGCGAGGGGCGCACCCACGCTCGATCGGGTCGCGCACGGCCGGGGTCGATCCCCCGTTTAGGATCGAGGCATGCCCAACGTCCTGATCGTCGCCGACACGCTTCGCTCGCCGGAGCTCCGCCACGAGGTGCCGATCTCGATCGGGGACCCGTTCTTCTATGCGGAGCGAGACGGAGCGCGGTACGTCTTCGTGAGCTCGCTCGAGGTCCCTCGGCTCGCGGGCCTCGACGGGCTCGTGGCCGTCCCGCTCGAGGAGATCGGGCTGGACGAGCTGATCGCCGCGGGGGTGCGGCCGCCGGACGCAGACCCGGAGCTTGCGCTCCGCGCCGCGCGGCACGCCGGCGTCGTGAGGGCGGTCGTCCCGCGAACGTTCCCGCTCGAGATCGCCGACCATCTCCGGGCCCACGGCGTCGAGGTCGAGCCGGACGGGAAGTTCTTCGACCACCGCCGCCGCGCGAAGACGGATGCCGAGCTGGCGGGGATCAAGCGCGCGCTCCACGCCTCCGAGCGCGCGATGGCGCGCGTCCGCGACCGCCTCGCCGCGGAAGGCGGCGTCACGTGCGACGAGCTTCGTACCGAGATCCTCCGCGTCTTCACGGACGCCGGCATCGCGAGCCCCGATTTGCCGATCGTGTCGCACGGAGCGCAGACCGCGGTCGGGCACGAGATCGGCAGCGGGCGCGTCGAGCCCGGCGAGCCGCTCGTCGTCGACATCTTCCCGCAGGATCCCGAGTCGGGCTGCTTCGCGGACACGACGAGAACGTTCTGCGTCGGCGAGCCGCCCGCCGAGCTTGTCGATTACCACCGTCTCTGCCGCGAGGCGCTCGAGCGCGTGTACGAGGCGATTAGGCCGGGCGTGGAGGGCGCCGAGCTCCACCGGGTCGCGTGCGAGGTCTTCGAGGCCGCGGGGCAACCGACCCAGCTCACGAAGCGTCCGGGTGAGGTCCTGAACGAGGGCTTCTACCATTCGCTCGGCCACGGGGTCGGTCTCGAGGTGCACGAGGCGCCCGCGCTCGGCCGGGGCGGCGAGGAGCTCGTCGCGGGCGACGTTCTCGCGGTGGAGCCGGGCTGCTACCGGCAGGGGTTCGGCGGTTGCCGTCTCGAGGATCTCGTCCTCGTCACCGACGACGGCTGCGAGATTCTGACCGACTTCGCCTACGACCTCTAAGCGGGGGCATACCCGCGCGGCCGCGCCGAGCCCAGCCGCCTACGAGAACGCCAGGACCTTCTCGAAGCGGTCTGCGTCGTCGAAGGGGCCGATGACCGCGAGATTCAGCGTTTCCTCGCGGACGACGTCTTCCGCGACCCGGTGCACGTCCTCCGCGGTCACCGCGTCGAGGCCCGCCAAGACCTCGTCCGGCTCGCGGGTCTTTCCCTCGAGCACCTCGCTGCGGAGCCCGAAGAGGATCATCCCGCGCGGGTCCTCGAGCGAGAGGACGAGCCGGCCCTTCGCGAAGTTGCGCGCCTTCGAGAGCTCGTCCTCGGAGACCGGCTCGCGAGCGATGCGACCGAACTCGGCGACGACGGTCGAGATCGCCTCGTCGATCCGGTTGATGTCGACGCCGCCCTGGGCGTAGAGCGTCCCGGTGTCGGTGTACCCCTGGTTGTAGCCGTAGATGTAGTACGCGAGCCCCCGCCGCTCGCGCACCTCGCTGAAGAGCCGCGACGACATGCCGCCGCCGAGCACGGTCGCGAGCAGGGAGAGCGCGTAGCGGTCGGGGTGCTCGATCGGGTAGCTGTGCACGCCGAGCCGGACGTGGGCCTGGTCCGACTGCTTCGAATGGAGCTTGACCCGCGCGCCGTCCTGCGTCCAAGCGACGGGAGCGGGCGCGCCGCTCGAGCCGTCGCGGACGTCGCCGAGCAGCTCCTCAAGCCGAGGCAGGAGGTCGTCGCCCACGGCCCCCGCGACCCCGGCGACCATCCGCGGCGCCCGGTACCAGCGGTCGAGGTAGTCGACGAACGTCTCGCGCGTCGCGGCGCGAACCGTCTCCTTCGTCCCGATGATGTCCCAGCCGAGCGGCTGGTCGCCGTAGAGCAGCTCGTCGTAGACGCCCTCGAGGTAATCCCGGGGCGTGTCGTAGTACATGTTCATCTCCTCGACGATGACGCCCTTCTCGCGCTCGATCTCGTCCGGGTCGAACCTCGAGTGCCGCAGCATGTCGACGAGAACGTCGAGCGCGACGTCCCGGTGCTCGGCGGCGCACTTTACGTAGTAGCCCGTGTACTCCTTGCCCGTGAACGCGTTGAACTCGCCGCCGATCGAGTCGATCTCGCCGGCGATCTCGCGCGCGGTAGGGCGCTTCTCCGTGCCCTTGAAGAACATGTGCTCGGCGAAGTGGGCGACCCCGTTCGTCTCGCGCGTCTCGTAGCGTGAGCCGGCCGCGTACATGAGGAAGCACGCGACCGACTTCGCCTGCGGCATGGGCGCTGTCAGGACGCGGAGCCCGTTTGGCAGGACGCGCTTCTCGAAGACTCGCTCGGTCACGACGCCGGATGGTAGCTTGGCGCGCCATGCCCGCCGGGGAGCGAACGCGCCGGATGATCTCGGTCCAGCCCGAGTGGCTCCGCGGCGTGCCGGACCGGGTTGGCGACGTCCGTCTACCGGCCGGTCGCCTCGTCTTCACGGGCTGTGGGACGGCGTTCCACGCGGCGCTGACGGGCGGCGAAGCGCTGCAAGCGCTCGAGGCCGTGATCTCGCCGCCGGACGCTGATCTCCTCGTCGTCGTGAGCCACAGCGGTGCGACGCTCGTGACCGTGGAGGCCGCCCGCGCGTTCGGCGGGCCGGTCTGGCTCGTGACGGGTGCGGCGGAGAGCCCGCTCGCCGCGCGTGCCGACCGCGTCTTCGTCGTCACCCCCGGCCGCGAGGAGAGCATGTGCCACACGGCGAGCTACACGTGCGAGGTCGCCGCGCTCGGTGCGCTGCGCGGCGAGGACGTCGCCTGGCTTGTGGACGCGGTCGAGCGCGCGCTCCAGGAACGCGAGCCGGTGTCGGGCCACGATCGCTGGCTCGTCGCAGGCGCCGGCCGTGACTGGCCGACCGCGCAGGAGGCTGTCCTGAAGCTCCGCGAGGGCGCATTCGTCGCCGCTGAGGCGCACCACACCGAGCAGCTTCTCCACGGCCACCTCGCGGCGATCGACGAGTCGGTGCGCGCGTTCGTCCTCGAAGGCGAGGGCCGCGCGGCCGAGCGGGCGCGCGAGGCCGTCGAGGCGCTCCGGATCCTCGGCTGCGAGACGGCGCTCGTCCCGACCGTGCACCCGGTCGTGGACATCGTGCGCTTCCAGCTCCTGACCGTCGATCTGGCCGAACACCGCGGAGTCGACCCGGACATGATCCACCGGGACGATGAGCGCTGGGCCCGCGCCCGCGCCGCCTACGGCTGACCTGCGAGCCGCGCGAGCTCGGCGAGCAGCCGGTCGACCTCCTCGGCCGTGTTGTAGTGGACGAAGCCGACGCGAACGGCGCCTTCCGGGAGGCCGAGGCGCTTCATGATCTCGATCGCGTAGTAGTCACCTGCCCAGACGGCGATGTCCCGCTCCCCCAGGTCGCGCGCGACGTGGAACGGCGAACGCCCGGAAAGCGTGAGCGCGAACGTGGGGGTCCTCCCCTCCGCGGCGCCGATGCCGTGGAGCTCGATGCCGCCGGGTAGCCCGTCGAGGAATCGCTGGGCGAGATCGCGCTCCTGTGCCTCGATGGCGTCCCAGCCGATCGACTCGAGGTACTCGACTGCGGCCACGAAGCCGGCGAAGAGCTCGTGGGGCTGCGTTCCCGTCTCGAAGCGCTGCGCGAGCGGCTCGTCCGGCGCGGGGCGAACCTTGTATGGCTGGAGGCGCTCGAGCAGCTCCGCGCGCGCGAAGAAGAGGCCGAGGTGCGGCCCGTAGAACTTGTACGGCGAGCACAGGAGGACGTCGGCGCCGACGGCGCGGACGTCGATCGGGCCGTGCGGCGCATAGTGGACCGCGTCGACCCACGCGAGTGCGCCCGCCTCGTGGGCGAGGGCGGCGATTTGCCGCACGTCGGTGATCGTTCCAACCGCGTTCGAGGCCCACGGGAAGGCGACGACCCGCGTGCGCCCGCCCAGCTGTCGCTCGAGGTCGTGGATGTCGAGCGTGCAGTCGTCGCGGACGTCGACGAAGCGTACGACGAGCTCGAGGTCACGGGCGAGCTCGAGCCACGGCGAGACGTTCGCGTCGTGGTCGAGCCGCGTGGCGAGGATCTCGTCGCCTCTTCTGAGGTCGCGCGCGAGCGCGCGCGAGAGTGAGAAGTTGAGCGTCGTCATGTTCGGCCCGAAGCCGACCTCGTCCGGCGAGCAGCCGAGGAACCGGGCGGCGGTCGAGTGGGCCGCGACGACGAGCGCGTCGCTCGCGACGCTCGTCGCGAACGCGCCGCCGAGGTTCGCGTTCGACCGTCGGAGGTAGGCAGCGACCGCATCGATCACCGAGTCGGGAACCTGCGTCCCGCCCGGCCCGTCGAAGAACGCGGTCGGCCGGCCGAGCGCCGAGAACCGAGCCCGAACGGCCGCGACGTCGAGCGCGACCGCGCTCACGCAGCCTCGCTCCTCTGCCAGGCGCCGAGGAGCTCGGCCTCGCGGGCAGCGGAGAGCCCCGCCGCCGTCGTCGGCTCGGCTTTGTCGAGCGTCGCCTGAATCGTGTCGGCGAGGGGACGGAATCGCAACCCCGCCGCGAGCGCGCGGCCCACGTCGAACGACAGAAAGCCTGCGAGCCCGGGGTGCGTATTCGGAGCAAGCCAGAGCGGCAGGTCTGTCCACGCCTCGACGCCGTTCTGGACGAGGAAGGCCTCGTCGACCCAGACCAGCCGGGCGTCGGTCGCGACAGCGCTCACCATGGCGTCCAGGAGCTGGCCAATCGTCATCTGCTCCCTCGGTCCGGTTGCGTTGTAGACGCCGGTCGCCCGCGCCTCGGCCATGTCGAGGATCCACTCCGCCAGGTCGCGGGCGTCGAGGAACTGGACCGGTTGGCCGCGCGGCTCCGGCGCGAGGATCGCGCCGCCTCGGGCGATCCGGTGGACCCAGTACGCAAAGCGCCCGCTGTCGTCGTGCGGCCCGACGATCAGGCCCGGCCGGATTGCGAGCGCGCGCCCGGGGAACGCGCGCTCGGCCTCCCGCTCGCAGAGCGCTTTCAGCGCGCCGTACGTCGCGCCGTCGTGTATCTCCTCGACCGTTTCGTCCGCGAGCTCGTGAACCGGGGCCGCCTCGTCGACGCCCGGGTGAGCCACATCGGCGTAGACCGAGCAGGTCGAGACGAAGGTGTAGTGGCCGACCCCGCCTGCGAGCACGCGAGCCGTCTCCCGGACCCAGCGCGGCAGGGCCGCAGACGTGTCAACGACGGCGTCCCAGCGGCGGCCTTGGAGGGCATGCAGGTCGCCGCCGCGGTCGCCGTGGAGGCGCTCGACGTCGGAGTAGAGAGCGGGGTTCGTGCGGCCGCGGTTGAAGATCGTCACCTCGTGCCCGCGCGCAACGGCGGTCTCCACCACGTGGCGGCCGAGGAACAGCGTCCCGCCGAGGACGAGCAGCTTCACGGCGGCTGACCCTATCGTTCGCCCCGTGCGCGACGTTCGCTCGCTCCCCGCGCTCTGGCCGCTTCGCGGGCGACGGCACGCCGTCGTCGTCTGCCGCGACGACGCAGGCGAGTACGAGGTCGCGCGCGCCGAGCTCGCGGCGCTTCGGGCGGAGCTCGTCGTCGAGCGCGAGGCGGGAGCCATCTCGGCCGCGCTCGGCCGCCCCGCCGTCGCGGTGGTCGACCGGTACGGCACGATCGCGCTTCACGAGGAGCGCGTGCCGCTGGCGCGCATCCTCGCCGAGCTCGAGGGGTTCGAGCTCGCCTGCCCGGAGTGCGGCCCACAGGCGTGGGGCGACCCGGGAGCGTGACCCGCGCGACTGCGCTGCCAGACGTGCTCGCGCCGGGACTCCGGATCGTCTTCTGCGGCATAAATCCCGGCCTCCGCTCGGCCGCTGCGGGTCATCACTTCGCGAACCCGCGCAACGACTTCTGGCGGCTGCTCGCCGACTCGGGGCTGACCCCGCGCCTCCTCGACCCGAGCGAGCAGTGGACGATGCTCGGCCTGGGCCTCGGCCTCACGAACGCGGCCCACCGAACGACGCGCGGAAGCGGCGACCTGCGACGGAGCGACTTCGCGGGTGCGGCCGAGCGGCTCGAGCGGATCGCGCGCGAGCTCGCCCCGAAGACGATCGCGTTCGTCGGGAAGGCGGCGTACGGGGGCGCGTTCGGTGAGCGGGCGCCGCTGGGACTCCAGGGCCGGCAGCTCGCCGAAACGCGGCTCTTCGTGCTCCCCTCCACGTCGCCTGCGAACGCGACCGTCCCGTACGCGGAGCGGCTGCGCTGGTTCCGGGCGCTTGCAGCACTCTGACGAGGAACGGGGGGGCCGGAGCGCCCCGAGGCCGGCGGCCCGCCGCCCCGGCGTCGACGAAGGCCTTAGACGTCGTTTCGAACGACGTCCAGCGTGTCGACCGGTCGCTGCCGACGGATCCCCGGGCAAAGCCGGGCCGTGCTGATGCTCGGCGCCGGCGAGTCGGCGCCCTAGCCCGTCTCCGCCGGGACGAGCTCGCCGTTCACGCGCCATTCGTACTCGGTCTTCACGGTGAGCGACGCGGAGATGAAGCAGTCGCGTTCGGCCAGCGCGACGAGCTCCTGGGGATCGGCCGGACCCGGCTCCAGCGAGACGTCGAGGCCGCACAGGATCTCGACGAACGCGTAGCGCCCGTCCGTGTCGCGCTTCGTCACGACGCCGGTTGCCGCCGCGGTCCCCGATGCCGTCAAGTTCGCCCGCTCGGCGTGGAAGCGCAGGCTCGCGAGCGTGCAGCGACAGAGCGCCGCGAGGACGAGGTGCTCGGACGTCCAGCTCTCGCCCGGGTCGAGCCGCTCCCGTCCCTCGGCGCACAGGCTCCCGTCGAGCGCGATCGAGGCGGTGAATTCGAGCCGCTTCGGCGCCGGCACGTCGGTCGCCGCCGTGCCGCTACCCGCGCCAGCGGTTGGTGATCGGAATGCGCCGGTCGCGGCCGAACGCCTTCGGGCGAAGCTTCACGCCGGGCGGCGCCTGGCGACGCTTGTACTCGGCGCCGTCGATCATCGCGAGCGCCCGCTCGACGACGTCGGGCTCGAAGCCGTCCGTCGTCATCTCTTCGCGCGAGCGGTCGAGCTCGACGTATGCCTCGAGGACCCGGTCGAGCGTCGGATACGGCGGGAGCGAGTCCTCGTCCAGTTGATCGGCCCGCAGCTCGGCGCTCGGGGCGCGGTCGATGATGGACTGCGGGATGACTTCGTGCCGGGCCCGCTCGTTCAGGTGGCGGGCGAGCCGGAAGACGTCCGTCTTGAAGACGTCCTTCAGGAGCGCGAAGCCGCCCGCCATGTCGCCGTAGAGCGTGGCGTAGCCGACCGAAAGCTCGCTCTTGTTCCCGGTGGCAACGACGAGCCATCCGAACTTGTTCGAGAGCGCCATCAGAAGGACTCCTCGGATGCGCGCCTGGATGTTCTCCTCGGCGAGATCGGGCTCCGTGCCGGCGAACGCCTCCGCGAGCGCCTCCCCGGTCGTGGCCACGATTCCCTCGATCGGGATCTCGAGGTAGCGGATGCCGAGGTTCTCGGCGAGGAGGCGTGCATCGCGGCGCGTCGCGGCCGAGCTGTAGCGCGAGGGCATCGAGACCGCGACCACGTGCTCGGCCCCGAGCGCTTCCGTCGCGAGCGCGGCGGTCAGCGCCGAGTCGATCCCGCCCGACACGCCGACCACCACGTCGCGGAACCCGTTCTTCCGCACGTAGTCCCGGAGCCCGAGCTCGAGCGCGAGGCGCATCTGCTCCAGCTCGTCGAGGAGCGGGACGCGTCTTGCCTCGGCCTGGTCTTCTCGGTGAGGCGGCTCGCCGAGATCGACGACGGGCGGATCGGGAAGGCTGGGACGCTCGCGGGCGAGCGCGCGCCCGCGCGCGTCGCTCAGCCGTCGAGCGATTGCCGTTGAGGCGTCGATGTCGGCGACGGTGACGGCCTCCTCGAAGGCGGGCGCGCGGACGACGACGTCCCCGTCCTGGTCGAGCACGACGCTGTGCCCGTCGAAGACGAGCTCGTCCTGCGCGCCGACGGCGTTCACGAGCGCGACCCAGCAGACGTTGTCGCGGGCGCGCTGGGCAAGCATCTGCTCCCGCTGGCTGCCCTTCCCGAGGTGAAACGGCGACGCGGAGAGGTTCGCGATCACGTGCGCGCCAGCGAGCGCGAGCTCGGTCGCCGGTGGCCCCGGCTGCCAGATGTCCTCGCAGATCGTCGGCCCGACGAGCGTCTCGCCGAGACGGAGCAACAGGCACTCGCGGCCCGGCTGGAAGTAGCGGTCCTCGTCGAACACGCCGTAGTTCGGAAGGAAGCGCTTGTGGTAGACGGCCTTTATCTCTCCGTCGGCGACGAGGGCGGCGGCGTTGAAGAGGTCGCGGTCGAGGTGGGGGAAGCCGACGAGCGCGGCGATCCCGTCGGCCGCGCCGGCGATCTCGCGGAGCGTCGCTTCGGCCGCGCGCAGGAAGTCGGGGCGAAGGAGGAGGTCCTCCGGCGGATAGCCGGTGACGGCGAGCTCGGGAAAGAGGACGAGGTCTGCGCCGGCCGCGCGCGCCTCGCCGAGCCCGGCGAGGATGCGTTCCCGGTTCCCGTCGAGATCGCCGACGACGGTGTTGAGCTGCGCAAGCGCGATCCGCATCGCCTTCAGTGTGAACGATACTAGTTTACGACTCGGCGGCGAAAACCTCTCCGGGCGTTTGGCTTGGCGTCTTCACGAGACGGCGCCACCGCCGGACTTCCGCCGGCCAACTAGCGGCGGAGGCGGATCGCGTTCAGGTCGTTGGCGACGATCTCGTCCGCTCGGCGGGCGAGGTCGTCGAGGTCGGCGTCGTGCTCGGCGTGGATGTACCGGCCGGAGAGCGCGTCAAGCCTGCCGGACGCGAGCGCCCGCACAAGGCGCGGCGCGAGCTCGGGCGGCGTCCACGGCGCGTCCTCGCCGAATGAATCCGCGGTCATCTCCGTCTTGACGAGCCCGGGCGAAATCACGAAGACGGGGATCCCGTGCGGCCGGAGCTGCTCCGCGAGCACGTTCCCGAATCGCCAGGCGGCCGCCTTGCTTGCCGAATAGGCCGTCGACGTCGATCCGGGCAGGTAGGCGGCGCCGCTCCCGGTGATGACGATCCGACCACGGCCGCGCTCGAGCATCCCGGGGATGACCGCGCGGCAGCAGAGGTAGACGCCGAGCACGTTCACTTCCAAAACGCGCCACCACTCGTCCGGCTCGAGCTCCCACGCGTTCTCCTCCCACAGGCTCACTCCCGCGTTCGCAACGAGCAGATCGATCGGCCCGAGCTCGCGCTCGGTCTCACCGACCATGCGCTCGACGTCCTCGCGCCGCGAGACGTCCGCCTCGATCGCGAGCCCGCCGGTCTCGGACGCGACCGCCTCCACCTGGGCGCGCGTCCGCGCCGACATCGCCACCTGCATACCGGCGCCGGCGAGGTCAAGCGCGATCGACCGGCCGATCCCGCGCCCGCCGCCCGTCACGAGCGCGACCCCGCCGAGATCGGACGACACGGTGAGGTCAGAGGACACGTGCGATCTCCTCGAGTGCCTCGGGGTTCTCCACGGACGAGAGGTCGCCCGGGTCCTGGCCGAGCGCGCGAGCCCGCACCGCTCGGCGGACGATCTTCGCGCTCCGCGTCTTCGGGAGCGCCGGTACGAACACGACGCGGTTGGGCTGGAACGCCTTCCCGAGCTCGGCGGCGACCCGCGCGCCCACCTCGCGCGCCACGTCGTCAGACCCGTCGGCGCCGGGAGCCGGTACGCAGAAGATCCACGCCACCTCGCCCTTCACGTCGTGCGGGATCCCCACGGCGGCGGCCTCTGAAACGGCCGGGTGCGCGACCGCAACCGACTCGAGCTCAGCGGGCCCGATCCGCTTCCCGGCGATGTTCAGCGTGTCGTCCGAGCGCCCGTGCAGGTACCAGTAGCCGTGGTCGTCGACCGACGCCCAGTCGCCGTGCACCCAGACGCCGGGCAAGCGCCGCCAATACGTCTCGAGGTACCGCTCCGGGTCGCGCCAGAAGCCGCGCGTCATGCCCGGAAACGGCTTCCGGCAGACGAGCTCCCCGACCTCGCCCGTTCCGACGAGCGAGCGGCCCTCGCCGTCCACCACGTCCATCGCCATCCCGAGCGCCGGCCCGCCCAGCGAGCACTCCTTGATCGGGATCGCCGGGGTCGGAGAGAGGAAGCACGCGCCGACCTCCGTCCCGCCGGAGCAGTTGATGATCGGGCAGCGTCCGCCCCCGATCTTCTCGAAAAGCCAGCGATACGGGGCGGGATTCCACGGCTCACCGGTCGTCACGATGGTGCGGAGCGAGGAGAGGTCGGCTTCGGGATCGCCGTGCTGGAGGAGCGCGCGGACGAGCGTCGGCGAGCAGCCGAGGATCGAGACGCGCTCGCGCTCGATCAGTGTCCAGAGCCGGTCGGGCGGCCAGTCGGGAGCGCCCTCGGCGAAGACGAGCGTGGAGCCGGACGCACCGCCGCCCACGACGGTCCACGGCCCCATGATCCAGCCCATGTCCGTGGCGAAGTGGAGAACGTCGTCCGGGTGCGCGTCCGCCTGGTAGGCGACTTCGCGTGCGATCGAGACGAGGAAGCCGCCCTGGACGTGGAGGATCCCCTTCGGCCGCCCCGTTGTCCCGGACGTGTACGTGAGGAGATACGGCGCCTCCGAGTCGACGTCGAGCGGTTGCAGCTCGCCCGGCGCCCCGGCGACCAGCTCTCCCCAGGAGCGCTCGGCGCGGGACCACGGGCAGACGTACTCGACCGACGGAACCTCGCGCACCGCCTCGGCGACGGTCCGCCCCATGTCGTGCCGCTTGCCGCGGCGAAGCGACCAGTCGGCGCAGAGCACGACCTTCGCCTCGGAGTCCCTGAGCCGCTGCGCTACGGCGGGCGCGGCGAAACCCGAGAAGATTGGGACCTGGACGGCGCCGATGTGCGCGCACGCGTGCGACGCGACGGCGACTTCCGGACACATGGGCATGTAGATCGCGACGCGGTCGCCGGGCTGCACGCCGAGCCGGACGAGCCCCTCCGCGACCCGGGTCACCTCGGCGGAGAGCTCCGCAAAGGTGTACGTCCAGCGGTCGCCGTCCTCGCCGAGCCCGACGGCGGCGACGGCATCCGCGCGCTTGCCGCCGGCGAACCGGTGGACGCAGTTCCATGCGACGTTCAGCCTCGCGCCGACGAACCAGGTTGCCCACTCGGGTCCGCGCGCGACGTCGACCACCCGCGTCCACGGGGTCGAGAACTCGATCCCCATGTCTTCGATCGCGGCAGGCCAGAACCACTCCGGCTCCTCCTGCGAGCGGCGGACGAGCTCCCAGTAGTCGTCGATCGCATGGCGTCGCATGAGCCGGACGACGTTCGCCCGCTCGAGCACCGGTTCCGAGGGGCTCCAGATGAACGCGCTCACCGTCGCCGCCGGAACCACCCGCCTGCGGACGCCCGTCCGGCGGGCGGCTCCTCGCCGAGCGCTCGCGCGGCGGCGAGCACGTCCTCGTCCGTCAGCGTCTGCAGCTCCGCGAGCGAGGGGGACGCGAGGCCGTCGCGCGCGAGCCGCACGGCGTGCATGTTGAGCGCCTGCTCGAAGATCGTGCGCGCAAACCGCGCGTTCCCGAACCCCTCGCCGCGCGGCGCCTGGTCGAAGATCGCGCGCAGGGTCTCCTCGGCGCCGTCGGCGAGCACGTATTCGTGCTCCCCCGCGAACTTATCCGTGATCGCGAGGAGCTCTTCCGTCGAGTAGTCGGGGAAGGTGATCTCGCGGGCGAAGCGGGAGCGAAGCCCCGGGTTGGAGGCGAGGAAGCGGTGCATCAGCCTCGGATAGCCGGCGACGATGACGATGAGGCGCTCGCGGAAGTCCTCCATCCGTTTGAGGAGCGTCTCGACCGCCTCATGGCCGAAGTCGAGCCGCTCGTGCTCCGGTGCGAGCGCGTACGCCTCGTCGATGAAGAGGACGCCGTCGAGCGCCTGGCGGATGACGCGGTCGGTCTTGAGTGCCGTCGAGCCGACCCACTGACCGACCAGGCCCGCGCGATCGACCTCGACGAGCTGGCCTCGTCGTAGGAGGCCCATCGCGCGGTACATCTGCGCGAGCAGGCGCGCGATCGTGGTCTTGCCGGTGCCGGGGTTGCCCAGGAAGACGAGGTGCTGGCTCGTCGCCACCTCGGGCAGGCCGCTCTGCTTGCGGAGGCCCTGCACTTCGAGGAAGGCGACGAGCGCCCGGACCTGCTCCTTCACGGTCTCGAGCCCGACGAGCGCATCGAGCTCGCGCTGGAGCTCCTCGAGCGTCCGTTCCTCGTCTGGGCGGCGGCGCGCGTCCGGCTGGAGGCGCTCGAGCTGGTCGGCGAGCCACTCGCCTTCCGGGCCCGCGCTCTCGCGAAGCCGCTCGCCCAACCGACCGAGCGCCCGGCCGGCCTCCTCGAGCGGGTTCAGCGGCATGACGGGAAGGTACCCGCCGCCGGGCGTCCCGGCACACGCGCGGGCCGGCATGCCCGGCTCCCACGAGGTCGCGCTAAGATAGCGACCGCTAACATGCGCGAAGCCCATCACAAGTGGCTCACGCTCGCGGCCGTGGCGTTCGGCCTCTTCATGATCATGCTCGACAACACGGTCGTGAACGTCGCGCTTCCTTCCATCCAGCGCGATCTCCGCACCGACCTCTCCGAGCTCGAGTGGATCGTGGCGGGCTACGCCCTGACGTTCGCCGCGCTCATGCTGATCGGCGGCAAGCTCGCGGACTTGCTCGGTCGGCGTCGCATCTTCGTGATCGGGCTCGCGATCTTCACGGTGTCGTCGCTCGCGTGCGGCCTCGCGGACAGCCCCGACATGCTGATCGGCGCCCGGATCCTGCAGGGCGTCGGCGCCGCGCTCATGAACCCGGCGACGCTCTCGATCATCGCGGCGACGTTCCCGCCCGAGCAGCGGGGAATGGCGATCGGAATCTGGGCGGGCGTCTCGGCGCTCGCGCTCGCGATCGGGCCGCTCGTGGGCGGCGTCATCACCCAGCACATCGACTGGAGCTGGGTCTTCTTCATCAACGTCCCGGTCGGCGTCGCCGGGATCGCGGCCAGCTTCCTCTTCATTCGCGAGTCGCGCGACGAGTCGGAGGAGCAGCGGCTCGACCTCCCGGGGCTCGTCACGTCCGGTGTGGGGCTCTTCGCGCTCACGTACGCGCTGATCGAGGCGAATACGTACGGGTGGACCTCGGGACGGATTCTCGTCGCGTTCGCCGTCGCGGCGGGCGCGCTCGCCGCGTTCATCGTCCTGGAGCAGCGCCAGCGCCTCCCGATGCTCGACCTGACGCTCTTCCGAAGCGGCACGTTTGCGGGCGCCAACCTGGCCGTCCTTCTCGTCGCCCTCGCCATGTTCGGCGTCTTCTTCTTCGTCTCCCTGTACATGCAGAACATCCTCGGGTACTCCGCGGTCCAGGCGGGCGCGGCGTTCCTCCCGATGACGCTCCTCATCATGGTTCTGGCCCCGGTCGCCGGGAAGACGTCCGACCGCGTCGGCTCGCGCTGGCTGATCGCCGCCGGAATGTCGCTGGTCGGGATCCAGCTCGTCTACTTCTCGCAGCTCGGCGTCGACGCGAGCTACTGGGACCTGCTCCCGGCGCTCTTCGTCGGCGGGGCGGGGATGTCGCTCGTCATGACGCCGAGCGCCGCTGCCGCCGTGCGCTCGGTCCCGGTCGACAAGTCGGGCGTCGGTTCCGCCGTCCTGAACGCCGCCCGCCAGGTGGGAGGCTCGATGGGCATCGCCGTCATGGGCGCGATCATGGCGCACGACATCGGCGGCGAGCGGACGAAGGCGGCGTTCGTGGACGGGTTCTCGACCGCGCTCGGCGTTGCGGCCGCGATCGCGTTCGTGGGGGCGATCGTCTCGGTCGCGCTCATCCGCCGCCACCCACAGCCGCGCCCGGGCGAGCCCGTTCCCGAGATGGCGTGATGCGCTCGGCCAGGTCCCGCCTTCCCGCGTCGGAGCGCCGCGCCGCCGTCCTCGACTGTGCCTGCCGCGTCTTCTCGCGTGGCAGCTACCGGGGAAGCACGACGGCCGAAATCGCCCGCGAGGCCGGGGTGACGGAGCCGATTCTCTACCGCCACTTCGAGTCGAAGCGGGAGCTCTACCTCGCGTGCCTCGACCAGTCGTGGGCGCAGATGCGCTCCGTGTGGGAGGACGTGATCGCCTCGGAGCCCGACCCGGGGAACTGGATCTCCGCGATGGGGCGTGCCTTCGTCGACTCCCCGCGGTACCGGCCGCTGATCGCGAACCTCTGGGTACAGGCGCTCGCGGAGGCGCCGCACGACCCGGTGATACGCCGCCACCTGCGCGAACACATCCGCGACGTGCACGCCTTTGCCGCCGACGTGATCCGCCGCTCGCAGGCCGAGGGCGGAATCCTCCCGGACCGGGATCCCGACGCGGAGGCATGGATCTTCATCTCGCTCGGGCTCCTCTCGATGGCCGGCCGCCAGCTCGGCGGCCTCATGGAGGAGAGCTGGCCGGAGATCCGGACGGCCCGCCGCCGCTGGCTGCTCGGGCACGAGTAGAAGCGGCGCGTCGAAGGCCGGCTCAGCCGGCGTTTCGCGAAGCCTCCTAGATCGGGGGATTGCCTCGCGGCGCCGCGCCGCCGACGCTCTGGGTAATGCCGCTGCCGCCGCATTCCCGGACGTCAAGTCACGCTGTGAAGCGATTCCTCCGTCCTACGGTTCACGCCGGCTCCTCGTGACCCAGCCGACCGTCCTCGAAGCCGTCCGCGCCCGCCAGGCGCCGCGCAACGCGCTCGGCGAGCGCGTGCGCGGGCTCCGCGCCAACCGGGGCATCACGCAAACGCAGCTCGCCGGCGAGCGCTTCTCGAAGGAATACGTGAGCCAGATCGAGCGCGGCAAGACCCGCCCGACGAAGGAGACGGTCGATTGGCTGGCCACCCGCCTCGGCGTCGATGCGACCTTCCTCGAGACGGGCGTCTCCACGGACGCCCTCGAGCGGACGGCAGGTCTCGTCTCGCGCGCGGAAGCCGCCGTTGCATCCCGGCAGTACGAAGAGGCCGCGACGATCGTCGCCGCGATCCCGCGCGGCGAGCTCGCCGGCGCGCCCGAGCTCGAGCTCCGCGCGCTGCTTGCCGAATCGTGGGCGCGCATGTACCTCAGCGAAACTCGCAAGGCCGTCGACTTGCTTACGCGCGCGCGCTCGCTAGTCGAGGCGCCCACCTTCAGCGACGTTGATCGCGCCGACGTCCTCTACCGGCTCGGCTGCTGCCGCGTGAAGCTCAGCTCGTTCGCGACCGCGACGGCGCTCCTCAACGAAGCGTTGACGCTCGCGGAGCGCTCGGGCCTCCCGTGCGACCGCCTCCGCTCGAGCATCCTCGAATGGCGCGCGCGCTGCCATCAGAACCAGCGCGACTGGGCCGCCGCGCGCGAGGACGTCGAGTGCGCGCTCGAGCTCGCCGAAGGGCTCGACGACCACGAGACGATGGCGCACGTCTATTTCCAGGCGTCGATCGTGGCGGAGCGCGAGGGCCGCTGGGTCCTGGCGCGCTCGTACGCGGAGAAGGCGAAGGCGCTCTACGAGGACATCTCGGACCGCGTCAACGCGGGCAGGCTTCTGAACAACCTCGGCGGTCTCGAGTTCCTGCTCGGGAAGCCGGACGACGCGATCGCGCACCTGAAGGACGCCTTCCGCGTCTTCATGGAGTCGGGCAGCGACGTGGAGGCGGGCTACGCCGTCTCGTCGCTCGCGCAGGTGCATCTTCGGACGGGGAACGCTGCCCTGGCCGAGGAGCAGGCGCGCCACGCGCTCGCGCTCCTCGCCGAGCACGAGGAAGAGATTGAGGAGATCGGCAACGCCGAGCTCGTCCTAGGCCGCGCCCTCCTCGACCAGGATCGTCTCGACGAGGCCGCGCAGTCGTTCGCGCGCGCCGAGTCGAAGTTCGCCCAGCTCTCGTCGGCCAGCCACTCGGCGGCCGCGTGGGTCGCCCACGGCGACCTCGCCGCGCGCCGCGGTGACGTCGAGAAGGCCGCCGAGCTCTACAGGAACGCTGCCGAAGCGCTACAGGACTTCCGGTTCTAAGAAAGGGGGTGACGCAGGTGAAGGTTCGTGGTCTTATCGCTCTCGCGGTGCTCGTGTCGGTCGCGGCGCTCGTCGGCGCGGCCGGGCCGAGCAAGGCGCCGAGCACGGACGCGTCGGTCTCGACATCGGTGACGCTGACGCTGCCCGGCTTCTTCCGCGGTCGCTAACCCATCGCCCGTGAAGGGAAGGAACGTCGGCCTTCGCGGCGAAGCTCTCCGCGCCTGCCGAGAGTCCGCGCCGATGGAGTCCCGTCCTTCCCTTCGTCCACTGTTCCCCCTCCTTGCGTCCCTCGTGGTCGGATGGGGGGCTGCCGCCGTGCTGATCGCCGCGCAGCTGCTCTAGCGCGCTCGTCTCCACCCGCTTGCCCGCGACGGCGCACGTCGTGTAGGGTCCTCCATTACTTCATTTCGTAAAGCGACGTGGAGGGAGAGATGGCGGAGAACGGGTACGCGAAGCCGGTCCTGGTGCCGACGGACTGGCTGGCGGAGCATCTGGGCGACGACAACCTGGCGGTCGCGGAGGTCGACGAGACACCCGACCTCTACGAAGAAGGCCACATCCCGGGAGCCGTGAAGCTCCACTGGCGCGACGACCTCCAGGACCCGGTCGAGCGCGACCTCGTCGACAAGGAGACGTTCGAGCGGCTCCTCGGCGAGCGCGGGATCGGAAACGACACGACCGTCGTCCTGTACGGCGACAAGAACAACTGGTTCGCCGCCTACGCGTACTGGTATCTGAAGATCTACGGCCACGAGGACGTCCGCATCCTCGACGGCGGCCGGCAGAAGTGGATCGATGAGGGCCGCGATCTGACGACGGACGTCCCGACGCCTGAGCCGAAGACGTACCGCGCCCAGGAGCGCGACGAGTCGCTTCGCGCGTACCGCGACGAGGTGCGGGAGTGGATCGGAGAGTCGGCCCGGGCGCTCGTCGACGTCCGCTCGCCGGGCGAGTACTCCGGCGACCTCATCTCCCCGCCGGGCTACGAGCAGGAGGGCGCCCAGCGCGCCGGCCACATCCCGACCGCCGTGTCGATTCCGTGGGCGAGCGCCGTGGCCGACGACGGCACGTTCAAGGGGCCCGACGAGCTGCGTGAGCTGTACGGCGGCAAGGGCATCACGCCCGACAAGGAGGTCACCGCGTACTGCCGCATCGGCGAGCGCTCCGCGCACACGTGGTTCGTTCTGCGCGAGCTCCTCGGGTACGAGCGAGTCCGAAACTACGACGGCAGCTGGACCGAGTGGGGCAACCTGGTCGACGTCCCGATCGAGAAGGGGACGTAGATCGGGGTCAGAACGTCAAGACGCGCTCGTACTGGGTGATGAGGGTCGCCGTCTCGGGCGGGGTCGTCCAGCGCCCGCCGAGTCGGACGAGGTCCTCGTCAGTCGCCCCACGGGCGACCGCGCAGCCCTTTCAGACGTAGACGGGGACCTCTCGGTCGACGAGCTTCGCGAGGAGCTCGCGGGCGGGCGGAACGCCGACGCCTTCGACCTGCGCCGTCGTCGCCTCGTCGAGGAGCTCGGTTCCGTCGCCCGCAAAGAGGATCGCCGTCTCGTGCCCTGCCTCGACCGATCCGTTTGCGGCGAGATGGAGCGGGATCGACGCCCGCGTCGGATCGCCCGCTCCCGTCGTGCAGAGGTACAGCGTTCGCATCGGCCCACCTCCGGGTCGTCTCCGCGGCGAGTCTATTCGGTCAGACGCGGAGGAGCGGCCGCGTGAGGCAGGTCGGCCCGCCGTCGCCGAGGCGCGACAGCTGGTCGCCGCGGTAGACGCGAACGTCGACGCCGGCTTCCTCGAGCCGTCGCCGGGTGACCGGGTTTCCGTCGAGCGCGAGCGCGACCCGCGGCGCGAGCGCGAGCACGTTCGGGCCCATCGTCCAGAACTCGTCCTCGGGCACCTCCACGAGCTCGATGCCGCGGTCGGTGAGGAGCTGGACGAGGCGAACGGGCAGCAGCGGTAGGTAGACGACCGCGAGGTCGCGGTCGAGCGGCGAGAGAAGCGACATGAGGTGGAGCACGTCGGCGGGGCCGGTCACGTGCGGGAGGTCGAACGCGAGCACGTTCACGTCCGGGAGCGCCTTCCGCAACGCCTCGACGCCCGCCTCGTTCGTCCGGTAGCCGATCCCGACGAGGAGCGTGCGTTCGTCGAGCCAGATCGCGTCTCCCCCCTCGACCTGCGCAGGCGCCTCGAGGCGCGCTGCGATCGGGACGCCCGCGGCGACCAGGTCGGCAGCCATCGTGTCCACCTCGATCCGCCGCCCTTCCTTTCCGGGCCGGAGGAGGATCGCGCCGTCGTCCGTGACGAGCGCCGGGTCGTACACGTAGATCGCATCCGGCGAGACCCCGGCGGGCGTCTCGCCGACGACGACCTCCGCGCCTACGTCGGCGAGGAGGCCGCGAAACGCCTCGTGCTCCTCGGCGAGCCGAACCGGGTCGGGCTCGCCTCGCCAGCCGTACGCCTGCCAGGCGGCCACGGAGGCGGGGTCGGGCGCGCGCACGAGGACGCGGCGGAGCGGCGCCCACATGCTCTGCGCGCCGTACGCGGGCTGGGCCGTGACGGTCTCGCTCACAGGCGTTCCAGCTCGCGCGTGAACCCCTCGAGGCTCACGAGATCGTGGCCGCTCGCGAAGACGTCCACGTGCGGAAGCGCCGCACGCATCCCGCGCGCCAGGGGCTCGTAGGCGGGATCGTCGCTGAGTGGGTTCAGCCAGACGACCGCGTGCGCGAGGCGCGCGAGCCGTTCCATCTGACCGCGCAGGAGCTCGGGATCGCCGACGTCGAGACCGTCCGAGCAGACGACGACGACCGCTCCCCGCACGAGCCCGCCCTCGCCATGCGCGTCGAGGAGCGCCTTCAGCGAGTCGCCGATCCGCGTGCCGCCGTCCCAGTCGACCACCGCTTCGGCAGCCCGCACCAACGCGTCGTCGGCGTGGGTCGCCCCGAGCGCGCGCGTGAGCCGCGTGAGGCGCGTCCCGAAGCAGAACGCCTCCCAGCGGCGGTTCGAGCGGAGCGCGGCATGGGCGAAGACGAGGAGGGCGCGCGAGTAGTCGGACATCGAGCCCGAGACGTCGAGGACGAGCACAAGCCGGCGCGGCGCGGGCCGCCGGGCTCGCCAGGCGCGCTCGACCGGCTCGCCGCCCGTCCGAAACGAGCGCCGAATCGTGCGCCGGAGGTCGGGCGCGCCCGCGCGGGCGGGGCGAAGGCGCCGCGCGCGGCGCAGAGGCATCCCGACGTCCATCTCCGCCATGAGCCGCGCTAGGCGTTCGAGCTCGGCGGGCGTGCAGCGGGAGAAGCGCTTCCGTTTCAGGGTCTCGACGGCGCTCGCGACGGCCGCCTCCGGCTCGCTGCCTGCGTCGCGCCCCCGCAGCGCCGTCGCCGTCGCGCCCGGCCCGTGCCGACGAACGACGACGCGCTGCTTCGGCGGACGCGGGAGCTCGCCCGCCCCGCCGAAGTAGCGCCGGAAAACGCGGTCGTAGACGGGAATCTCGTCGCGGCCCGCGACGAGGGTGGCTCGCCCGGCCCAGTAGAGATCGCCGAGGGGAAGGAGAGCAGCAGCTCGACAGAAGTCCTCGACCGCGCCTGTCCCGACGGCGAGGCCCTCGGCCCGGAGCGCGCGGCCGAAGCCGGTGAGCTCGGCGACGGCGTCACTCATGGACGATCTCGGGCAGCGCCGCCTCGACGCGGCGGAGGTCGTCGCGGTTCTTGACCGCCCAGCCGAGCGTCTCGCGCGCGTTCCCGTCCTCGACCCGCTCGGCGCCGAGAACGGCCAGGGCCTGCGCCCAGTCGATCGCCTCCGCTACGCCGGGCCGCTTCACGAGGTCGAGCTCGCGAAGCGAAGCGACCGCGACGGCGACCGACCCGGCCAGCCGATCCGAGACGTCGGGCGCGCGGAGGCGGATGATCTCGATCTCCCGTTCGACGTCCGGGAACTCGATCCAGTGGAAAAGGCAGCGGCGCTTGAGCGCGTCGTGGAGCTCCCGGGTGCGGTTCGAAGTGACGACGACGACGGGCGGGTCCTCGGCGGCGATCGTCCCGAGCTCCGGCACCGTCACCGAGTAGTCGGAGAGGAGCTCGAGGAGGAACGCGTCGAACTCGTCGTCGGCCCGATCGAGTTCGTCGATCAGGAGGACGGCGCGCGGACCGGCGCGCAGCGCCCGGAGGAGCGGGCGCTCGACGAGGAATTCCGGCCCGTAGAGCTGCGAGACGCGGCGCTCGACGTCGATCTCGCCCGCCTGGAGCGCCCGCGCGTAGAGGAGCTGGCGCGCGTAATCCCACTCGTAGAGCGCCTGCGCCGCATCGATTCCCTCGTAGCACTGGAGCCGAATGAGCTCGGCGTCGAGGACGCGCGCCAGGGTCTTCGCCACCTCCGTCTTCCCGACGCCCGCCTCGCCCTCGAGGAGCAGCGGCCGGCGCATCGTGAGCGCGAGGAAGATCGCCGTCGCGAGGCCGAGATCCGGAAGGTACGACTCGCGCCGAAGCGCCTGCTCGAGCTCCGCGGGCGACGAGAACCGCACGCTCGCATGGTACGGGCGCACCGGTGTAAGCTCGCCCCAACTGCAGCTGCGGGGAGCACTGTGAGGGACGTACTGCCGACGCTCGAGCGTTGGGTTGCCGACGGGCTTCGCGCCGCGACCGCGACCGTCGTCCGGACGGAGCGCTCCGCGCCGCGTGAGCCCGGCGCGGTGCTCGCCGTCTCCGAGCGGGGAGAAGTCGCAGGGTCGGTCACGGGCGGCTGCGTCGAGCCCGCCGTCTACGAGGAAGCGCAGGCCGTCCTGGCCGGCGGGCCGCCGCGCCTCGTGACGTACGGGATCGCCGACGAAGAGGCGTTCGAGGTCGGCCTCCCCTGCGGCGGTACCGTCCACATCTTCGTCGACGCGCTCGCGCCGGACGTCGTCGCGCCGCTTCGCGAGGCGATCGAGCGGGAGCGCCCCGCCGCGCTCGCCGTGACCGTCGCGGGTCGCGAGCCCGGCCGCAAGCAGCTCGTCTTCGGGGACGCGGAGACCGACGGCGCGCTCGACGCAGCCGCCCGCGAGCTGCTCGCGCGGGGCGAGAGCGCGCTCGTCCGGGTGGGGGACGAGGACGTGTTCGTTTCGTCGTTCGCGCCGCGACCGCGGATGTACGTGTTCGGGGCGGTCGACCACGCGGCCGCGGTGGCGTCCGTCGGGCGCTTCCTCGGCTTCCGGGTGATCGTCTGCGACGCGCGCGCGAAGTTCGTGACGCGCCAACGCTTCCCCGACGTCGATGAGCTCGTCGTCGAGTGGCCGGACCGCTTCCTCGCGGGCGCGCCCGTCGACGCGCGCACCGCGGTCTGCGTCCTCACCCACGAGCACAAGTTCGACGTGCCTCTCCTCAAGGTGGCGCTCGCGACGCCCGCCGGCTACATCGGCGCGATGGGAGCCCGCCGCACGAACGCCGAGCGTGCCGAGCGCCTGCGCGCCGAGGGCGTCACGGACGCCGAGCTGGAGCGTATTCACGCGCCGATCGGGCTCGATATCGGCTCCCGCACGCCTGAGGAGGTGGCGGTTGCGATCGCGGCCGAGATCGTCGCCGTCCGGCGCGGCAAGGCTACTCGTCCGGCCCGCGAGGCCGTTACGGCATGAGGCTCGAGAACTCGTTCGAGGTTCCTGCGGCGCCCGAGCGCGCATGGCAGCTCCTCATGGACGTCCCGCGCGTCGTCCCCTGCATGCCCGGGACCGAACTCACGCAGACGGTCGACGACTCGACCTGGAAGGCCCGGATGCGGGTCAAGCTCGGCCCCATGTCGTTCGCGTTTGCGACCGACGTAAAGCGCGAGGAGGCTGACGAGACGGCCCGCCGCGCCCGCCTCTCCGCCCGCGCACGCGAGGAACGCGGCCGCGGAGGCGGGCAGGCGACGATCGAGTCGACCCTCGTCCCGGTCGACGGCGGGACGCGCGTCGAGCTCGTCACCGAGCTGACCATGCAAGGCGCCGTTGCGCAGTACGGACGCGGGCTGGTCGAGAACGTCTCCGCCCAGCTCGTCGGTCGCTTCGCGGAGTGCCTGAAGGCCGAGCTCTCGCAGCCCGGGAACGATGGAGCGCCGCGCAAGCCGGCTCCCGAGCCGCCCGAGGCGGTCTCGGGCCTGCCGCTCATTCTGGGCGCGCTTCGTCGCGCGCTCACCCGACTCTTCCGAAGGAGGGAACCGTGAGACGCGTCGCAGTCACCGTCAACGGCGTCCACCGCGAAGCGGACGTCGAGCCGCGCCAGCTCCTCGTCTACTTCCTGCGCGAGCAGCTCGGCCTCACCGGAACGAACGTCGGGTGCGACACGACGACGTGCGGCGCCTGCACGATCCTTCTGGACGGGAAGTCGGTGAAGTCGTGCGCGCTCCTCGCCGTCCAGGCGGACGGACGCGAAATGACGACGATCGAGGGCCTCCAGCGAGACGGCGAGCTGCACGCGCTCCAGCGGGCGTTCCACGAGCACCACGCGCTCCAGTGCGGCTACTGCACCCCGGGGATGATCATCGCCGGTCTCGGCCTCATCCAGGACGACGGCGAGCTGACCGAGGAGTCGATTCGCCTCGGCCTCGAGGGGAACATCTGCCGCTGCACGGGCTACCACAACATCGTGAAGGCGATCCAGGTGGCTGCCGACGAGCTGACCCCGACCCGGATGTAGGGAGGAGGCCGACATGACGCAGACGGCAGAGGCAACGCAGGAGCAAGCCAAGCGCTACGTCGGCGGCGGCGTCCTACGGAAGGAGGACCCGGAGCTTCTCACCGGCCAGGCACGCTTCATCGACGACATCGCGCTCCCCGGGATGCTGTGGGTCGGCGTTGTGCGAAGCCCCTTCGCGCACGCGCGGATCAACGGGGTCGACGGGTCGCGGGCGCTCGAGCTTCCGGGCGTCGTCGCCGTCCTGAGCGGCGAGGAGCTTGCGGGCGACTGGGAGGCGGGGCTTCCGTGCGCGTGGCCGATCGCCACGCGGAGCTGGCCGACGCCAACCGACGAGGACCCACGCATGCCCGACCACTGGCCGGTTGCGCACGATAAGGCCCGCTTCGTGGGCGACCCGGTCGCGGTGGTCGTCGCGGACTCGCGCGCGCACGCGAAGGACGCGCTCGAGGCGGTCGACGTCGACTACGAGCCGCTGGAGCCCGTGCTCGACGTCGAGCAGGCGCTCGGAGGAGACGCGCCGAGATGCCACGAGGACCTCGGCGACAACCGCTGCTACACGTGGACGCTCGAGAACGGCGAGGTGGAACGCGTCTTCTCGGAGGCGCCCGTCGTCGTCAAGGAGCGCTACCGGCACCCCCGGCTCATCCCGAACGCGATCGAGCCGCGCGGCGTCGTCGTCCAGCCGGCGCCGGCGCAGGGCGAGTTCACGATGTGGTCGGCGACCCAGATTCCGCACATTGCCAAGGTGACGCTCAGCCTCACGACCGGAATCCCGGAGTCGAAGCTGCGCGTCATCGCGCCCGACGTCGGCGGCGGCTTCGGCTCGAAGCTGAACGTCTATGCGGAGGAGGCGGTTTGCCTCGCGGTCGCGCGCCGGCTGGGCCTGCCGGTCAAGTGGATCGAGGAGCGCTCGGAGAACTACCTCGGGACGATTCATGGCCGCGGCGTCGTCCAGGACATGGAGCTCGCCGCGACCGAAGAGGGGAAGGTTGTCGGCGTTCGCGCCCGCGTGCTCGCGGACTTCGGGGCGTACCTCCAGCTCGTCGCTCCGGGGATTCCGCTCCTCGGTGCCTTCATCTACCACGGGCTCTACGACCCGGAGGCCTACCTGTTCGAGTGCACGGGCGTCTTCACGAACAGGACGCCGACGGATGCCTATCGCGGCGCCGGCCGCCCCGAGGCGACGTACGCAATCGAGCGGACGATCGACGCGCTCGCCCGCCGCCTCGGCAAGGACCCGGTCGAGCTCAGGCGGCGCAACTTCATCCCGCCCTTCGACGAGCCTCGGGCGACGGCTGGAGGTCTCGAGTTCGACTCGGGGAACTACCCCGCGACGCTCGACAAGGCGCTCGAGCTGGCCGACTACGAGGGGCTTCGCCGCGAGCAGGCCGAGCGCCGCGCGCGGGGCGACGGGAAGGCTCTCGGGATCGGGCTCGCCACATACATCGAGATGTGCGGCCTCGCGCCCTCGCAGGTGCTCTCGGCGCTCAAGTACGGGGCGGGCGGCTGGGATGCGGCGACGATCCGCTGCCATCCGACCGGCAAGGTCACGGTCGTCACCGGCACGTCGCCGCATGGGCAGGGGCACGTGACCTCCTGGGCGCAGATCGCAGCCGACGAGCTCGGCGTCGCCTTCGAGGACGTCGAGGTCCTCCACGGCGACACGGCGATCGCGCCGCTCGGGATGGACACGTACGGAAGCCGGAGCCTCGCGGTGGGGGGGATCGCCCTCTGGAACGCGGCGCAGAAGATCAAGGAAAAGGCGAAGCGAATCGCCGCGCACGATCTGGAAGTCTCGCCCGACGACCTGGAATGGACGGACGGCAAGTTCCAGGTGCGCGGCGTCCCGGACAAGTCGAAGACGATCCCCGACGTCGCGTTCGCGGCGTGGACGGCGCACAGCCTTCCCGACGACGTGGAGCCGGGGCTCGAGGCGACGCACGTGTACGACCCGCCCAACTTCACCTTCCCCGCCGGCGCGCACGTCTGCGCCGTCGAGGTCGACACCGAGACCGGCGAGGTGGAGATCCTGAAGTACGTCGCGGTGGACGACTGCGGAAACGTGATCAACCCGACGATCGTCGAGGGCCAGGTGCACGGCGGCGTCGCGCAGGGGATCGCCGAGGCGCTCTACGAAGAGGCCGTCTACGACGACGCGGGAAACCTCCTCACGAGCTCGATGCACTCGTACCGCATCCCCTCCGCCGCGGAGCTCCCCTCGTTCGTGACCGACCGGACGGTGACGCCGTCGTCGACGAACCCCATGGGGGTCAAGGGCGTCGGCGAGGCCGGGACGATCGCCGCTCCCGCCGCCGTCATGAACGCGGTCGCCGACGCGCTCGCGCCGCTCGGCGTGACGAAGATCGACCTGCCTGCGACCCCGGAGCGCGTCTGGCGAGCGATCCGCGACGCGAAGGGAGGTGCCCAGTGATCCCCGCCGCGTTCGAGTACGAGCGGGCCGAGTCCGTCGACGAGGCGATCGACCTTCTCGGGCGCTTCGGCGAGGAGGCGAAGCTCCTCGCGGGCGGCCAGTCGCTCCTCTCGTTGATGAAGCTCCGCCTCGCCTTCCCGACGGCGCTCGTCGACATCGGCCGGATCGCCGGCCTCGCGTACGTGCGCGGGGACGGTGACCGGATTGCGATCGGCGCGATGACGACGCACGAGGACGTCCATCGCAGCGAGCTCCTCCAGGAGGCATGCCCGCTCCTCGCGCACGCGGCGGGCGAGGTCGGCGATCCGCAGGTCCGCCACGTCGGCACGATCGGCGGCTCGGTCGCGCACGCCGACCCGGCCTCGGACGTCCCGACGGTGCTCCTTACGCTCGAGGCGGACCTCGTCGTACGCGGGCCGGGCGGTGAGCGGACCGTGCCGGCAACGGAGTTCTTCAAGGGGACGTTCGAGCCGGACCTCGCTGCCCAGGACGTCCTCACCGAGATTCGGGTGCGCCGGACGACCGGCCTCGGGTGGTCGTACGTCAAGTTCCACCCGCGGGCGCAGGACTGGGCGATCGTGGGGATCGCGACGCTCGTGCAGCGCGCGAATGGCGGAATCGGAACCGCGCGCGTCGGCCTCACGAACATGGGGCCGGTCCCGATCCGCGCGGCCGCGTTCGAACAGGCGCTCACGTCGGGTGCGGACGTGCGCGAAGCCGCCGAGCGGGTCGTCGAGGGAACGAGCCCGGTCAGCGACCCATTCGCGAGCGCCGAGTACCGCACCGAGCTCGCCAAGGTCCTGGCGCGCCGAGCCGTCGAGGAGGCAATCGGGCGGCCGTAGGGGCCCGGTCGTGATCGGCCCGGCTACGCTGGGCGCATGTCCGCGACCGCGCGTCTGACCACGCTCGAGGCGGGCGGCGGCTGCGCGGCGAAGTATTCGGCCGCACGGCTGCGGGAGCTCCTCGCCGGCTTCGTTCCGGCCGCCCCCGATGATCTCCTCGTCGGCCTCTCTCCCGCGGACGACGCGGCCGTGTACCGGCTCGACGACGAGCGCGCGCTCGTGGTCACGATCGACTTCTTCCCGCCCGTCCTCGACGACCCGGCCCTCTACGGTGCGATCGCGGCGGCGAACGCGCTGAACGACGTCTTCGCGATGGGCGGGCGGCCGCTCGTGGCGCTCTCGATCGCTGCGTTCCCGGAAGACCTGCCGCTTGCGTCCGTGCGCGCGGTCTTCGACGCGGCCGCGGAGACGGTCGCGGAGGCGGGCGCCGTCCTCGCGGGCGGGCACACGCTGCGGGACGACGAGCCGAAGTACGGCCTCGCCGTCGTCGGCACCGTCCATCCCGAGGGCGTGTGGCGCAAGAGCGGCGCGCAACCGGGCGACGCGCTTTTCCTCACGAAGCCGATCGGGACGGGCCTCGTCTTGACCGCGGCCCGGAAGGGCCTCGTCGGTGAGGAGGAGGTCGAAGCGGCGGTCGGCTGGATGACGACGCTCAACATGGACGCGGCCGAGGCGCTGCGGGGCTTCCAGCCGCACGCTGTCACCGACGTGACGGGGTTCGGCCTACTCGGACACGCGTACGAGGTCGCGGAGCGAAGCGGCGCCCGGCTTGTGCTCGAGGCGGACCGGATCCCGCTGCTCGCGGGCGCGCGAGAGGCGGCGGTGCGCGGCCTGAGGACGGGCGGCGACGGGCGGAACCGCGAGTACACCGCCGGCTCGGTCGAGCTCGGCGACGTCCCGGAGGACGCGGCGCTCGTCGGCTTCGATCCCCAGACCGCGGGCGGGTTCCTCGTCGCGCTCCCCGCGGAGAAGGGGGCCGTCCTCGAGGCGACGTTCGCCGACCGAGGGCTCTTTCTGGCGCGCGTGGGTCGCGTCGAGCCCGGGCGCGGCGTCCGCGTCGAGTGACGGAGCTCGTGCCCGCGCGCGGCGCCGGCCTGCGCGCGCGGACACTGTCCCCGTCGGCAGTCCGCTGGGCGGCCTACGCGGCGCTTGTGGCGCTCTTCCTGGTCACGGTGAGCGGCGCGACCGTCCGCCTCACCGGTTCCGGCCTCGGCTGCGAAAACTGGCCACGCTGCGGCGACGGCTTCCTCCCCGAGCAAGGGTTCCACGCCTACGTCGAGTTCGGCAACCGCGTCGTCGGGTTCCTGGTCGGCATCACGACGCTCGGTGCGGCCGGCGCCGCCTGGTTCGCGCGCGCGCCGCGCGGGATCCTCCTTCTCGCCGCGAGCCTCCCGCTCCTCGTGCTCGCGCAGGGGATCCTGGGCGGGATCACGGTCGTCTTCGAGCTGCATCCGCTGATCGTCATGGGCCATTTCCTGCTCGCGCTCCTCGGCGTCGGGCTCGCGGTCGCGCTCGTCCTCGCCGTCGAGGCGTGGACGAGGCGCGTCGACATGACCACGGCGTTCGGGCCGCGCTGGCTCGGTGCCTTCACGCTCTCGCTCCTGCCCGTGGCGGCCGTCCTCGTGGTCACGGGCGCCTTCGTCACCGCTGCGGGCCCGCATTCGGGCGGAGCGGACATCGAGCGGCTCGGCAACCTCGAGGACACGATCTACGTCCACGTGCGCGCGGCGGCCGTCTTCGGCGTCGGCTTCCTCGTCCTCGTTGCGATCCTGCTCCGGCGTCGCGGCAGGACGGCGCTCGAGAGCCGCGTCGCGCTCGCCGTTCTCGTCTCCCTCGTCGTCCAGATGGTGATCGGCGAGATTCAGTGGCGCCGACAGCTGCCGTGGGGGCTCGTCCTCGCGCACGTCGCGCTCGCGACCGCGGTGTGGGCCGGCGTGGTCGCGCTCGCCGCCCTTGTCTGGCGCGGCTCCCGCGCGGGGCAGGGCGCGGCCCTGCGGCCGTAGACTCCAACCATCGCTCGGTACTTGACTATCGACCGGAAGCCGACGCTTCGCCGGCCGGTGCTCGCCGCCGCGTTCCGCGGCTGGAACGACGGCGCGCAGGGCGCGACGCTCGCGGCCGGGTACCTCGCGCAGACGTGGTCGGCTCGCCGCTTCGCCAGCATCGACCCCGAGGAGTTCTACGACTTCCAGGCCACGCGCCCGCACGTCGCGCTCGTCGAGGGGATAACGCGGCGGATCGACTGGCCCGAGAATGCCTTCTACCACGCCGAGCTAGCCGACGCGGACCGCGACGTCGTCCTCCTGCTCGGGATCGAGCCCAACCTGCGCTGGCGGACGTTCACCAACGAGGTCGTCGAGGTCGCGCAAGAGCTCGGCGTCGAGCTCGTCGTCACGCTCGGCGCGCTTCTCGCCGACGTCCCGCATACGCGACCGTCGCCCGTAACCGGCTCCGCGAGCGACCCGGAGCTCGTGCGCGAGCTCGGCCTCGCCGCCTCTCGCTACGAGGGACCGACGGGAATCGTCGGCGTCCTCCACGACGCGTGCCGGCGCGCGGGGTTGCCGTCGGCAAGCCTCTGGGCGGCGGTGCCGCACTACGCGTCGCTCGCCGCGAGCCCGAAGGCGGCACTCGCGCTCGCCCGCCGGTTCACTGAGCTCGTCGGGACGTCGGTCGACCTCGCCGACCTTGAGCGCGCAGCCGAGGCGTACGAGCGGCAGGTCAGCGAGGCGGTCTCCCAGGACGAGGAGACGGAGGCATACGTTCAGGAGCTCGAGCGCCGTCGGGATACGCTCGGCGACGAGCTCGATATCCCGTCGGGCGACGCGCTGGCCGCGGAGCTGACGCGGTTCCTGCGCGAGCACGAGGCCCGCCGCCAGGAGGAAGCGGACGAGGGATAGCGGCTACCTCGGCGTCGAGGGAACGCGGCTCTGGTACGAGGCTGCGGGCGAGGGCCCGCCGGCCGTACTCCTCCATGCGGGGATCGCCGACAGCCGCATGTGGGACGGCCACTTCGAGACGCTCGCCGAGGGTCACCGGGTCGTTCGGGTCGACCTGCGCGGCTACGGTCGCTCGCCGCTCATCGGTGGGCCCTTCTCGTACGTCGACGACGTCCGCTCCGTCATCGACCGCCTCGAGCTCGCACCAGCCGCCGTCGTCGGTGCCTCCTTCGGATTGCGCTCGACCTCGCGCTCGCGTACCCGGGTCGCGTCTCGGCGCTCGTCCTCCTCGCGCCGGCGCTGAGCGGCTGGGCCGAGTCGGAAGAGCTCGAGCGGCTCGACGCCGAGGAGGACCGGCTCGTCCACTCGGGCGACCGCGACGGTGCGGTCGAGCTCAACCTCCGCGCGTGGGTGGACGGGCCGAGCCGCGGCCCCGGTGCGGTCGACCCAGCCGTTCGCGCGGCGGTTGGCGCGATGCAGCGGCTGGCGTTCGAGACGATCCTCGCGGCCTACGAGCACGAGCCACCTGGGCCCCGTCTCGTGGCCGGAGCCGCCCGCGGCGGAACGCCTCGCCGAGATACTGATCCCGATCCTCGTCGTGGTCGGTGATCAGGACTTCGCGGACTTCCGAGCGATCGCCGACCGCCTCGCCGCCGACGTCGCGGGAGCGCGCCAGGCCGTGATCGAAGACGCCGCCCACATGCTCGCGCTCAAGCGCCCGACCGAGATTCGGCACCTGCTCGACGAGTTCCTGGCTCCCGCGGCGTAAGCTCCGCCGGTGAGCTCCTGGGCCGCGATGGCTGCTGTCGCGGCCTGGTGCTTTGTCGTCGCGCTGATCGGAACGAGCCTCGGCCTTGTCCTCGGCACGATCCGTCTCCCGATCCTGCTCCTCGTGGCATCGTCTCCGGCCGCGGGCGCGGGCGCGAACATCGGCGTCTCCGCGGTCTCGGCCGCAGCCGCCTCTGTGACGCACGTTCGCAACCGCCTCGTCAACTGGCGACTCGTTGCCTGGATGGCACCGCCGTCCGTCGTCGGGGCGCTCGCGGGCGGATACTTCTCCGGCCTACTCCCGGCCGACGTGCTGCTCGTCGCGATCGGGTTGCTCCTCGTGTACTTCGGGGTCAGGACGCTTCTCGAAAGGCGCACCGAGGCTCCTGCGCGGCCTGGACACCTCAACCTTCGGGCCGCCGTGCTCGCCTCGCTCCTGATCGGCCTCCTCGGCGGACTGGTCGGGCTGATCCTCGGCACGCTCCGCGTCCCCGCGATGATCCGCCACGTCGGCGAGACCCCACACCGCACGGTGGCAACCAACCTCGTCGTCGGCCTAGTGCTGGGCGTCGCGGGTGTCATCGGCCACCTCCCGAGCGGCGTAGACTGGCCGCTCCTCGCGGTGGGCTCCGCCGCCTCGATCCCCGGCGGGTTGGTCGGTTCCCGCCTCACGGGACGCGTGTCGGAACGACAGCTGCTGAACGCGATCGCCGTCGCCCTGCTCATCGTCGGCACGGCCACCGCCGTCCGCGGCGTGGTCTAGGCAGCCCGCTCTCTACGCGAGGACGAGGGTGGCTTCGCCGGCGCCGCGCAGCTTTGCCACCCGCTGGGCTTCCTCTTCGAGCTCCGCGCGTGCAAGGCGGCCAAGCTTCTCGACGGTGAGCTCCGCCTTCCTTCCCTTCCCCTTGAGTCGCCAAAGGCCGGTCAGGTGGCCGTCCCTCAGCACCGCTCCAGGGCTCGCCACGGGCCGGAAGAGCCGCGTGCGAAGCTCGGGGTCCGGGGCGAGGAAGAGCCGGTTCGGCTCCTGCAGATACGGGTCGCCCGGGGGGAGCAGGCGAACGCCCTTCGCGGCCGGCGGCGATTCGAGCGCGTCGATGTCCTCCCTCAGCAGCCACGCCACGCGCTTGCCGATCCGCGCCTCGGCAAGGTCGCCCGCCGCCTCGTTCCACAGGCGCTGCGCATGCTGGGTCGCAAGCCCGGCCCACCTCGCGAACTCGCCCGGCGCGGCCGGTCCATAGAAGCCGAGGAAACGGCGAACGGCCTCGCTCCCTGGCGGCGTCCGGCCCGGCTTCCCGAGCATGTAGCGGCGGGCGGAGTCGAGCCGGACGCCCGCCTCGACCGTCGCGTACCGCCAGAGCATCGGCGCGACGTGGTGACTCTTGCAGCCGCGGCACCACGGCATCAGGTCCGCGCTGACGCGCGCCCTCAGCTCCTCGTGCAGCTCGTTCTTGGTCAGCGCCCGACCGTTCGCAAGCACGTCCTTGGTCGCCCGGGCGACCTCGTCCAGCGCGTTGGTGGGCGCGAATCCCTTTTCGGCGGCGAGACGCTTCACCTGCCGGCCGAGCTGCGCGGCAACCTCGCCGTCGTCGCGGGCGATCAACGCGCGCCCGTAGAGCGGGAAGTCTTCGGGAGCGAGTGCGTGAATCGCCCCGCGAACGACGTGGGCGACGACAAGATGACCGGCGTCGACGGCGTCGTCATATGCGTCTCGCGAGACGCCTTCCGCGCGCGCTGCCAGCGCCAGCAGCGCCGCGTCGGGAGCGAAGTCCGAGGCGGGACAGGACGCCGCTTCCGCGAGACCGCCCCGACCCCGGACGGCGAGCCGCGAGCGGGCCAACCGGAAAGCGAGAACCTGATCGGCGTCGACCGTCACGTCGAACAGCGGCCGCGGAGAACGAGTCGCTTCAGTCGGAACGCGCTTCTAGGTCGGCTCGGCCGCCGGCTCCGGCTCGGCGCGCGCATCCGCGGACGGGCCGCCGTCGGTCTCCGCGGCGGGTGCGGCCTCGGCTTCTGCAGCGGCCGTGGCGGCCTTTGCCGCCTCCGCGGCCCGCTTCTTGCGGCGCCGCCGGCGGCGCGACTTCCCGCTCGGCTGCTTGATCGCGGGGAGGTTCTCGGCGAGCGCGTTGGCGACCTCCTCGACCGAGCCGAGCCGCTCGCGCGCCCCCTCGATCAGCCGCTGCGCGGTCGGTGTGTACGCCTCCGCCGAGGCGAGGAGCGCTGCCCCGACATGGATCGGCTGCTCCAGGGCGACGTTGACGAGGCGCGCGGCGTTCTCTTCGTGGCGATGGCCGCGCGAGTTCGTGAGGGCGCCGAGGAGCCGCTTCGCATCGGGAAGCTCGGCGCTCGCGCGCCGGTCTTGAAGCTTTCGCGTCGCGCGGGCGAGCCGCCACGTCCAACGCGCGCGAATGTCGGGCGGGGCCTCGACCTTTCCCTCGCCGATCGCCCGCAGGAGGATCCGGACGCCGTGAACGCGGTCCTTCTCCCACGTCGGCGCCGAGGTCACCATCGAGACGAGGTCGTCGAAGCTCGCGCGGTCGACCGAGATTGCCACGCGGTCGCCGAGCGCGGAGAGGCGGAGCCGCCGGTTCGGGTTCTCGGCTGCGCAGCTCATCAGGAACGCCTCGCGGCACTCGCGGCTCGCCTTCGTCAGCTTCTCTGCGAACTGCTGCCGCTCGTCGTAGCGGACCTGGCGGCCGGCGATCCGCGCCCACAGGAGCTGCTCGTCATCGGCGAGCCGCGCTGGGTCGACGCGCTCCCACTCCCGCTGGATAACGACCACGCGGCGGCGCGGGTCGGGCGTCACGGGGGCGAGCCAGGGCGCGGGCGAGAGCTTGCGCTTCGCGCGCCGCTGGACGCGCCGCCTCGGCGCCGGGGTGACGCGGGCGCCCGGCCGGTAGAAGTCGGAGTCGAGGAGCGTGTGGATCGTGATCGTCCGCTCGGTGTGGGTCGCGGCCGGATCGACGAAGTCGACGACGATCCCCGCCTCCTTGCGCGGGTGAATGCGCATGATCCGCCCGATCCGCTGCTGGTAAACGCGCCGGCTCGCGGTCGGCGCCAGGTGCATACAGACGGTCGCGCGGGGCGAGTTCCAGCCCTCGGCGAGGAGCTGCGCGTTGATAAGGACGTTGATCTCGCCGCGCTCGTACGCGGCGAGCGTCTCGGCGAGGCGCAGCGGCGGCGTGCGCCCGCTGACCGCCTCAGCCTTGAGCCCGGCCGCGCGGAACTCCCGCGCAAGGTTGTAGGCGTGCTCGACGCCCGCCGCGTAGACGATTCCGGGCGTCGTGTCGAAGCGGTCGCGGTAGAGGCTCGCGGCGGCCTGGTTGATGAGGACGTGGTCGAGGACTTTCGCCAGGGCGTCCTGGTCGTAGTCGCCGCCGACGATCGGGACGGACGAGATCGCAGCCGCGGGCGGTACCCGCAGGCAGCGAAGCGGCGCGATCAGGCCGCGGCGGGCCGCGTCGCCCAGCGGAAGGTCGTCGACCGAAGCGGGGAAGACGTCCGAGACCTGCTTGGCGATCAGCTGCTCCGTCGCCGTCATTCCGATGTAGATCGGCTCCGTGAGGCTCCGGATCGCCGCGCTCGTCTTTTCGCCGAGCGCCGTGTGCGCCTCGTCACAGATCACGAGCTCGTATGCCGTCCGGCTCAGCGAGCCGACGTGACGCGCGAACCACGCGTACGTCTGGATTGTGATCGGGTTCGCCTTCGCGGGCTCCTTGCCGGCCTCGATCGCCGCGTGCAGCCGGGCGCCGTACCCTTCCGTCTTCAAGTCGCGCTCGAACTGCTTCACGAGCAGGCGACGGTGCGTGAGGATGAGAACGCCCATCGTCCGCGCCGCCTCAACGAACCCGGCCGCCGCGATCGTCTTTCCCGACGCGGTCGGGTGGCGGAAGCGGAAGCGCCGCACCGCTCCGGGGTCGTCGTGGAGCTCGGGCTCGGGCTCGCCGTTCTCCTCGTCGAGCTCGTCTTCCTCGTCGAGCGCCTGCGCCTCGTCGACCGCGAGGCCGCCGTTGCCGTTTCCGTTCTCCTCCGCCGCCTCGTGCCGTGAGATGAGCTCGGTCAGCATCCCGGCCAGGGCGTCGATCTGGTGGCGGCGTAGCTCCGTCCCCGACGCGAGGCGCGGCGGGTGATCCGTGATGACCCGCTCGAGCCCGAGCATGAGCGCGTAGTTGACCTTCCACTCGGGGGACGGCGACCGCCGTCCGGCCTCCATCTCAGCGAGCGCGTCGTCGAGCGCTTTGCGGCTCGCCCGCCCTTCCGCGAGCACCTCCTCGGGATCGTCGCCCGGGTGGAGAAACGGCTCGCCGGCCCACGCTTCAGCGCGGAGGGCGGCGGCACGGAGCCCGTCCGTCGCCTCCAACGGTTCGGTCGGATACGGGATCGCTTCTTGCATCAAGGCAGCGCCCGCTGTGCGCTGCGTGTTCAAACAGGACGCCGGCGCGGCCCGATGCGCGCGGCTAATCCGAACTATACAAGAGCGGGAAGCTCAGACGGGACGTCTCGGGAGAACCGCCTGCTGCATCCCGACCGCCTTCTTCATGTACCGGTAGGCGGCGTCAGCACGACCTTCCGCCTCGAGGAGGTCGGCAAGCTTCGCGTAGACGTCGACGAGGTACCGATTCGGGATATTGCGCTCAAGGTACGACGCGGCCGTCTCGTACAGGTCGATGGCGCGCTCAACCTCGCCGGAATCAACAGCGACCTCTGCGAGAACCGCGTGGATCCTCCCTGCCTCAATTGGTTCGGCGTCCGCGAGGAGCTGCCTAATTTCGGTCGCGAGCTCTTCGGCCTGCTCGCTTCGACCGAGCCGCGCGAGCGCGCGGGCCTGTTCGACGAGGAAGTGCGCACGGTCAAGCGGCGACCCGGAGCGCTCGACAAGAGGCCAGCCTTGCTCAAGGTGCGCGAGTGCCTCGTCCGGCCTATCCCGCTCAAGCTCAATATGCGCAATCAGGGCGTGTGCCAGGCCGGTGTAGTGGAGGTCCTCCGTTAGCTGTAGCGCTGCGAGCGCCTGATACGCATACCGAGACGCTCCATCGGCATCGCCTTGGTCAACCCGTAGCTTTGCCTTGGACCAGTACACACGTGCCCGCATATATGGATCGAAGCTCTCACTCCCCGCCGCAAGAGCCTTGCTTACGACCGCTTCCGCGCGGGCGAACTCGCCGCTATCCGACAGCGCGTAACCCAAAAGGCAGGCGAAGCGGGTCGCTTCGACGTGGTCATCCATGCGCTCGAACGCCTCGAGGCACCGTTCGAAGATCGCGATGCATGGTTCTAGTTCGCCGAGCGATGCGTACGCTCGGCCCAAGCTCTCTGCAAGCGCCGGACGCTCCCATTCTTCGTCGCCTGAGGTAACGAGGGCTTGCTCAAAGAACTTGACGGCTTCGCCGAGGTCACCAGTCCTGTACGCGAGGTGACCGAGGCCCTCCTCGGCTGTGGATCGCTCGCGCGGTGTCCGCGCCTCGGCAAGCGCTTCGGTGTAGAGAACGCTTGCTCGTCCGAGGTCGTCCAGACGGAGCGCAAGCTCTGCTTCGAGGAGCGAAAACTCTCGAGACCCTTGCAGCTCCCCGGTCGCGAGGTAGTCCTCTGTGACGCCGAGCCGCCGCCCCAGCTCGCGAAGGAGCTGCAGCGATGGAATTCGATCCCCCGCCTCGATCCGCGAAATGTATGCGGGGGAGCAACCCGGGAACGCAAGCTGGCGCTGGCTTAACCCAGCGGCCTCGCGCGCGGCCCTCAACCGCTCGCCAACGGCCTTGGGGCTATCGACGTGGGTTGACTTTTGTCTCGGCATCGCCTTCGTCGTCGGACATGTCCGTTATATACTCCCGGAACCCAGTTCCGGGCCCGGGACTGTCCAGCGTAACGCTCACGAAAGGACGGTCCCGCAAATGAAGCTGCGCCTCTCTATCCTCGCCGTAACGGCGGCCACGGTCGCGTCATACCTCGGCTCCTTCGGGCCGCACTGGGGTCCGTGATGTCGGCGCGCAACCATTACTCGGGTTCGGCTCCCTGGGGTCCATAGTCTGACATGTGGGGCGTTTGGACGGAAGGGGCGACGGACTTAAGTCCACGCCTCTTCCGTCCCGAACCTTCGCGGGTCTTAGCTTCGCGCGCAACCCTCGTCTGAGGGAGCGGCCGCTTCGAACGGCCGACTACAGCATCCGGGCGCCTAGCGCTTGAGGCGCGACCCGTCGGTTCCGGTAATGATGTGCGCGTGGGCACTGCGGGGCGGAGCCCAGTCCAGCCGTCCGGACGTCATCACGTCCCACGTCCGCGGCTGACTCAGCTCCTCGACGAAAGCCGCGCGCGGATCGTTCTCCTTACGGCGCCTGCTGGCTACGGCAAGACGAGCCTCGTAGCGGAGTGGCTTCACGACCGCGACGGCGTTGCTTGGTACCGGGCGACCGCTGAGTCGGCTGATGTCGCAGCGTTCTCTGTGGGTATTGCCGACGCGGTCGCGCCGATCGTTCCGGGCGCAGGTCAGCGACTTCGACAGCGACTCACCGTCGGTGATGCGCCAGACGACGCAGCGAACGCGCTAGCCGAATTACTCGGCGACGACCTAGGCGAGTGGCCTTCCGACGCGTGGCTCGTCGTAGACGACTATCACTTAGTTAGCGAGTCTGGCGCGGTCGACAACTTCGTAGATCGCCTCGTCGAAGTGTCCCCCGTCCAGCTCGTCGCAACGACACGACGGCGGCCGTCGTGGGCGACGGGCCGTCGCGTACTCCACGGGGAGCTCCTCGAGTTGACGTCCGACGAGTTGGCGATGACGGACGACGAGGCGGCGCACATGCTGGCGGGCCGCTCACCAGATGTCGTACGCGCGTTCATCGCGCAGGCAGAGGGCTGGCCGGCGTTGATCGGTCTCGCGGGCCTGTCGCTTTCTTTCGAACTTCCCAAAGCGCGGATCTCCGGTGCGCTCTTCCGCTATTTCGCGGAGGAAGTCTTTCGACGCGAGCCGCCTCCAGTCCGGGCAGTCATGCTTGCAGCGGCCGTTCCAGCGAGCGTCGACACGACCGCGTCGGCAACGCTTCTCGGTCTCCCGCACGCTGCGAGTGCGATTGCTCGGCTGATCGATGAGGGACTGCTCCGTGAAGCGGAACCCGGACGGCTCCGGTTCCATCCACTTGTTCGTGATTTCCTGCGCCGGAGGTTGCGAACCGACGACCCGGCCGTTTTCAGAGACGTCGCGATGAGAAGCATGGACGCGGCTCGCCGCGATCACCGGTGGCATGAAGCGTTCGAATTGGCGACCGAGCTGAACGGGCAGCAAGGCGGATCTGAGGTTCTACGAGAGGCCGCACCGGAACTCCTAGCTGCGGGAAGGATCGAAACGCTTGAGCGGTGGCTCGCGGCGTGCGGGGCAGTTGCGCTCGAACGCCCCGACCTTGCTGCGGCTCGCGCTGAAACCCTCGTCCGGCGTGGAGAGCTTCTCGCAGGAGCCGCGCTCGCACATGACGCCGCCCGTCGCCTTCGACCAGAAGACCAGCAGTACTCTCGTGCCTGGTACCTCGCAGGTCATTCGTACCTCCACCTCTCGCGGTACGACCTCGCGCTTGAGTGCCTTGCGGAAGCCCGTGGAACCGCTCGTTCCGCGCGCGAGCTGATGCAGGCATATGCAACGTCAGTCCATGCGCTGATCAACCTCGGCCGTGCGGACGAGGCCGAAACGCTCGTTCGCGAGCTCGAATGCGCAGTTCCCGACACGCTCGATTCACAGCTGATGATGGTTGAGTGCAGGTCAGCTGCAACGAAGCAGACGCGTACGCCCGCCGGCCTGTGGGAGGTTGTCGAGCCCCTGATCCCGCTCGTTAAGTACGCGAGCGATCCGGTCACGGCGTGCGTCTTCCTTGAACTGGCGGCGGGCCTCGCCGTCTTGCGTGCTGAGTACGAGCAGGCGTTCACGCTTACGACCGATGCCGTTCAGATTTGCGAGACCTTCCGACTCGGGCCGGTGAAGACGGCGTTCACCCTCGGCTGGCATGCGGCAGCCGCGATCGGCCTTCGGCGATTCGTCGACGCTGAGGCCGCCATCCGCACGATTCGGGATTCGGCGACCCGGCGCACCAAGCACGTTGTCCTTGACGAGGCGGTCCTCCGCGCGAAGCTCGCGCTCGCGCGCGGGCGAGCGCGAGCAGTCGTGGAGCAGCGGAGCTTGCTAGACGAGATCGGTCTTCCCGAACCCCTTCAGTCGGAATTCAGGGGACTTGTCGCAATTGCGGCCGCCTCGCTGGGTGAGCTCGGCGCCCGCCCGCCGGAATCGCCGACGCCGGCGAACGGCGAAGGCCCGGAGGGAA
>DATAAZ010000036.1:0-27714 GCA_036259875.1 Gaiellaceae bacterium | reverse complement strand
CATCCCGATGACCGCGACACCGTCGCGCGGATACTCCAGCGAGCCGGTGCGGACGGGCAGCCCTTCGCGCTCGACTACAGGACCGTGCTGCCCGACGGCCATGTCCGCTGGCTCCACGGGACGGGCAGAGTGATCGCCGACAGGAAGGGGGTTCCGGTGCGGATGGTGGGAACGGCGCAGGACGTGACGGAACGCAAGCGCCTCGACGAGCTCCGCGACGGCATCCTCGCAGCCGTTTCCCACGAGTTGCGAACGCCGCTGACCTCGATCATCGGGTTCGCGATGACACTGAAAGAGAGGGGGTCGGCGCTCGCCGAGGCGACTCGCACGGAGATCGTGACCCACCTCAACGAGCAAGCGCACAAACTTGACGGGCTACTTTCCGACCTACTCGATCTCGATCGGCTGCGCCACGGGTTTGTCCGCCCTGCCTTCCGCGCGACCGACGTCGGTCAGCTCGTCGTCCAGGTCGCGGCTGAATACGCGGCGGGCGGGCACCCGGTCGACGTGCAGGCGGAGGCGGTCATGGCCGAGGTTGACGCACCGAAGGTCGAACGGATCGTCGCGAACCTGCTCGCCAATGCTGTCAAGCACACGCCGCCGGGCACCGAGATCTGCATTCGTGTCGAGGAGCGTGGCGAGGGCGTGCATATCATCGTCAACGACCGCGGTCCTGGGGTGCCGGAGGAGCACCGGCGCGCAATCTTCGACGTCTTCAACCGAGGCAGCGCCCAGTCCACGCATACGTCCGGAACGGGGATCGGACTCGCGCTCGTTTCCCAGTTCGCCGCCCTCCACGGCGGGCTGGTCTGGGTCGAGGAAAACCCCGGTGGAGGCGCGTCTTTCCGTGTCGTTCTGCCGGCGCGACGCGCCGCGTAGCCCGAACCAGCGTCGTTCTTGCCGCACGAGGAGCAGTGCAAGACGAGGCGTCTGAAACGATCGCGAAACCGGTACGGGCCGCGGGCCCGTCGAGGTTCAGACCCGTCCCGCTCCGCGTGGCGGTTCCACGATTCCCCGCGGGGAGCGGGGGTCCCTCGGGCTGCACGCGGGGTATCCCGGCCCGGGGCGGCGTTTGTCGCCGTCTCGCGCGTCGATGACTTTTCCTTCGGAGGTCGGTCTAAAGAAACCGGAGCCCTCGAGGAGGAACGAATCGCGCAGCATGCCGTCGTCAGCGTCGAGACCTGTCGTACGACCGCGCACCGCACGCCCTCAACACGACCTGGCAGTTGCTCGACCGGGCGCCGAAGCGTCGCGGCGAGACGTTCGAGGGCTCCCCGCGGCGACACCACGAGTACCCCCGACTGAGGAGGCGCAGATGAAGGTTCAGATGGAGCTTCCGCCCGTCGTCTATGAGGCCGAGTGGGAGGCGGCGCTCGACGCGCTGCGCGTCAAGGAGAAGCAATTGACGCGCGCACACGACGCGCTCGCGGCCGAGCGGCGCCGGCTGCCGCGGGTGCGGATCGAGAAGGACTACGTCTTCGACGGGCCGGAGGGGAAGCTCCGGCTCGTCGACGCCTTCGCGGGGCGCCGGCAACTGATCCTCTACCACTTCATGTTCGGCCCCAACCAGGCGGTCGGCTGCGACGGCTGCTCGATGGTCGCCGACCAGGTCCCCCATCTCGCGCACCTGCACGCCCGCGACACGTCATTTGCGTTCGTGTCCCGGGCGCCGACCGAGAAGATCGAGGCGTACAGGAAGCGGATGGGTTGGGAGATCCCGTGGTACTCGTCGTTCGAGAGCGACTTCAACGTCGACTTCGGGACGGGCCTCGAGACACCCGATCCGACGAAGTACCAGGACGGCGAGTCGTTCGGCCTGAGCGTCTTCTTCCGCGAAGGTGACGACGTCTATCGCACGTACTTCACGTCCGGGCGCGGCGTCGAGGCGCTCGGAAGCGTCTGGTCGTTCCTCGATCTGACGCCGCTGGGCCGGCAGGAGGAGTGGGAAGACTCGCCGCCGGGCTATCCGCAGGAGCCGCCATACGAGTGGTGGCGCCGCCACGACGAGTACGCGTAGGCGGCGATATCCACGTGGTTCTCCGGCAGGCGGATCGCTGGACGAGGTGCGGGACGCCATGCAGTCGAGGCGGAGTCGGAGGAGCAGGTCCAAGGCACGCTCGCGAGAGACCCGGGGAGCGGCTCGCACCGTGGTCGCCGACACATCGACCCGCGGACGATGGCACGGACGGCCGCGAGCGGCGCTAGTCGGGGGAGCAGGTGGTCTCCGTCTGCATCCACTATGCGCCGACGCACGGCGTGTCAGCCGCGGGTCAGCGACTGGATCGCGTTGAGGATGATCTCCGCCGCGAGCGCGGCGTCGGCGGCATCGGCGTCCTCGAGCGGGGAGTGGCTGATCCCGTCGCGACAGGGGACGAAGACCATCGCCGAGGGCACGTGGTCCGCGACGCACATCGTGTCGTGCGCGGCGCCTGACGGCATGACCATGAACGGCTCCCCGGTCGCCCGCGCCGCCGCCTCGAGCGCCCCGACGATCCGCTCGTCGAGCGGCGTCGCCGGGAGTGTCTGTCGTTGGCGGTAGGTCGCCCGGAGCCCGTTGCGCGCGGCCGTCTCCCGCGCGAAGGAGTCGACCTCGCGCGCGACCGAACGGAAGCCCTCCTCCACAACGCCGCGCGTGTCGAGCGAGAGGCGCGCCTTCCCCGGGACGACGTTGATGATCCCGGGCTCGAGCTCGATCTCGCCGACCGTGCCGACCGTGCCCTCGCCGATCTGCCGGGCCAGCCGCTCCACCTCGAGGACGATCTGCGCGGCCGTCGGCGCGACGTCGAGCCGGAAGTCCATCGGCGTCGCGCCGGCGTGGTCGGCCCGTCCCTCGAGCCAGATGTCGGCGTGGACGTAGCCGGCGATCGCCGAGACGACGCCGATCCGGTTCCCGGTGTCCTGGAGCACGCGCGCCTGCTCGATGTGAAGCTCGATCCAGCCCGTCAGGTCCTCGAGGATGGCCAACGACTCCCGCCAGCGCGTCGGCTCGTACCCGGCCTCCTCGGCGTGCTCCCAGAAGGACCGCCCGTCATCGATCGCGCGGAACTCCTCCCGCAGCTCGTCCTCCGTCACCCGCTGCGCGGTGATCCGGCTTCCGAGGAGCATCTGGCCGAAGCCCGAGCCCTCTTCCTCGAGGAAGGAGACGAGCTGCAGCGGCAGCTCGAGCCCGAGCTCTGCGTTCAGCCGGCATACCTCCAGCGCCGCGACGACGCCCATCGTGCCGTCGTACTTCCCGCCGTTCCGGTTGGAGTCGCAGTGCGAGCCGACGCCGAAGACGCTCTCGCCGCGCGGCCGGTTACGGGCCACGAGCGTCCCCACCGGGTCGTAGGAAATCTCGAACCCGAGCGCCTCGAGCTCGCGGACGAAGTAGTCGAGCGTCGCCCGGTACTCGGGCGTGTAGGCGTAGCGGCGGATCGCGTCGTCGGACCGCGTGTACTGCGGCCCGGCGAGCGTCTCGATGTCGCGGTCGATCCGCTTGGCGCTGCGGGCGCGGTCGATCGTGACGGCCTGCGTCGCCATCCGTCTAGCTCCGGAGCGGCACGGCGACCGGGCGGAAGGGCGCGCCCGTCGCGCCCCGCAGCTTGAGCGGGCCGCCGATGAATGCGAACTCGTACTGCCGCTCGGCCGCGATCTCCTCCATCCAGACGACCTCCATGATCTGCGCCCCGGCAGTCGCGAACATGTAGCAATGGACGGGCAGGAAGCCCTCGTCCACCGAGGGGAGCACCTCGAGCGAAATCGTGTCGCCCGCGATGCACATCGCCCCGGCCTCCTCGAGGAGGTAGCGCGCCGCCGCGAGCCCGATGCCGGGCGGGTTCAGGAGGTAGCCGTCGTAGTCGGGCCAGGCGGTCATCCGGCCCATGCGGAGGCAGGCGACGTCTCCACGGCGAAGCTCGACGCCCTGCTCCCCCGCCGCCTTCTTGAGATCGTCGGGCGTGACTTCGTAGCTGTCGGGGAGGCACTCGACGCCGTGCAGCCCGGCGATATCGAGCAGGACGCCGCGGGCGATGATGTTCGGGTACTTGTCGGTGCCGCCGACGGTCCACGTCCTGCTGCCGAGGTGCTTCTCCGCCGTCCAGCCGTTCCAGAAGCAGCCGAAGTAGCCGAGGTGGTTGAGCGTGTCGATGTGCGTCCCGCAATGCGTGTAGAGCGCGATCGAGTCGCCGCAGTAGCTGTACGTCGCGTGCACCTCCGGCCCGGCGCCGGAGAGGTTGTCGTTCACCGAGCCCTGCGGCGTGTGCGTCATCCAGATGTCGAACTTCGGATCGCCGGCCGCCGCCCAGGACGGCATGCCGATGAAGTAGTCGACCGAGAGATCGAAGATCTTCGTGCCGTCGAGCCGTTCGAGGATCTCCCGCTGAGACTCGGGCGTGATCCAGTTCAGGCGGCCGATCTCATCGTCCTGCCCCCACGGGCTCTTCGACACCTTTAGGCCGTCCCTCTCGAGGATCGCGTCGTACGTCAGCTGCTCTTCCGTCGTTGCCACCTTCGGCACCTCCTCTAGCGGGCGTGAACAGGGTCTTCGTGCTCGCCCAGCGCGCCGTAAAGCTCCGGCCGCCGGTCTCCGAACAGGCTCACCTCGTACTCCCCGGGGATGATCGCCCGGTCCTTCTCGCGCGCCTGCGCCGGGTCGATCTCGGCGACGGCGAGCCCCTCCTCGGTCTCCCCGGCCTCGACGAGGCGGTCGCCCTGCGGGTCGACGATCTGGCTTCGGCCGACGAACTCGATCCCGCCCTCGCTGCCGAGCCGGTTCGACGTCACGAGGAAGACGCGGTTCTCAGCCGCCCTCGCGCGCGTCAGGTAGTCGGCGAACGGGCGCACGGCCGTGGGCCAGTTCGTCGGATGGGCGACGATCTCGGCGCCACGCAGGGCGAGCGATCGCGTCACCTCCGGAAAGCGCAGCTCATAGCAGATCTCGATGCCGATCCGCCCGAGCGGCGTGTCGAAGACCGGGGGGGCCTCGTCGCCCGGCTCGACGAAGCGGTCGGCTCCGAGGTAGGGCAGGTGCGTCTTCCGGTACCGGCCGACGAGGCCGTCGGGCCCGACGAGGACGGCGGTGTTGCGTATCCGCGTCCCGTCTCGCTCGAGGAGCCCTGCGACGCAGTGGAGGCCGAGCCGCGCGCACGCCTGCTCGAGCGCCTCGACGCTCGGCCCGGGAACGGTCTCGGCGGCGTGCGCCGCCTCCTGCTCGTCCGCGAGCATGTACCCCGAGACCGCGCACTCCGGGAGGACGACGAGCTTGCACCCGAGCGCGGCCGCCTCCTCGAGCCGGTCGAGGCAGGCTGCGAGGTTCCTGTCGGGTTCGCCGAGCCGAGGGGCTGTCTGGGCGACGCCGCAGAGCATCGCCCCAGCGAGTTTATAAGCTCACGGGGTGCCGAGCATCCGCTTGTACTACGACGTCGTCTGCCCGTACTCGTACATCGAGACGCACGCCGTCGAGGCGGCCGAGGACCGCGGCGACGTCGAGGTCGAGTGGCTCCCCTACGAGCTGCGGCCGGCCCCGAAGCGCCTCCTCGAGCCGCGAGGCGACCACCTCCGCGTCGACTGGACGCGGCACGTCTACCGCCGGGCGCTCGCGAAGGGTGTGGAGATCCACCTTCCTCGGTACCAGCCGCGCTCGACGCTCCCTCTGGCGGCGTGCCTGTGGGCGGGCGAGCAGGGCCGGCTCCGCGCGTTCAAGCACGCTCTCTACGAGGCGTTCTTCTGCGAGGGGGAGGACATCGCGACGGACGCGGAGATCGCGCGCGCCGCCGGGCGGGCGGACTTGCCCGCCGACGAGGCGGTCCGGGCAGCGTACGATCCCGAGCGGATCGCCCGCCTTCACGAGATCCGCCGGGAGGCCGAGGTCGCCGGCGTGGCCGGCGTCCCCTCCCTCCTCACCGAGGACGGCGAGACGCACTGGGGCACCGGAGGCGTCGAGCGGCTGCTCACCGGAGAGCCACTCGTCCCTCGCTCGGCGTAGCGAGCGGCGGCCGTAGCTCATGCCAGTCGGTCGCCTGCTGAAACGAGTGGGCGACGCGGAGCACCGCCGCCTCCGCGAGGCGCGGCCCGACGAGCGCGAGCCCGACAGGAAGCCCGTCGACGAGGCCGCACGGCACGCTCACGACGGGTAAGCCGGCGAGGCTCCACGGCGAGTTCCACGGGATCACGACGAGCCGGTGGGGCAGCTCCCGCCCGCCGAGCTCCACGGTGTCGTCCTCGACGCGCGGCGGGAGCACGGGCATCGTCGGCGCGGCGAGTACGTCAACGCTCTCGAAGACCCGGCGGACCTCCTCGTAGACGAGCCGGCGGGCCTGCTGGCCCGTGACGTAGAGCGTCGGCGGGAGGAAGAGCCCGACGAGGAGGCGTGCGCGCACATCGGGCCCGTACTCCGCGAGCCGCGTCCGCAGCCACTCGAGGTGGACCGCGGTCGCCTCCTGGAACTGCATCGCCTGCTGGATCGTCCCGGCGTGCTCGAGAAGCGGCGGCGCGACCGGCACGAGCTCGGCCCCGAGCGCGCGGAGCTCCGCGAGAGCGGCCTCGACGGCCGCGGCGACCGCCGGCGCGGCGCCTTCGACCAGGCTGCCGACGACGCCGATCCGGAACCCGCGGACGCCGCGGTCGAGGAGCTCGTGGTATGGCGGCACCGGAGCGTCCACGCTCGAGGGGTCGGCAGGGTCCCTCCCCGCCACGGCGGCGAGGACGAGCGCGCAGTCTTCCGCCGTCGCGGCGAGCGGCCCGACCGTGTCGAAGCTCCAGGCGACCGGGAAGACGCCCCGCATGGAGACGCGGCCCGTTGAGGGCCGCACCCCCGTCACGCCGCAGTAGCAGGAGGGGATGCGGATCGAGCCCGCGGTGTCGGTCCCGAGGGTGGCCGCGGCGAGGCCGGCAGCGACGGCGGAGCCGCTCCCGCCGCTCGAGCCGCCGCAGACCCGGTCGAGCGCCCACGGGTTTCGCGCCGGCCCGAAGTGCGGGCTCGTGGTCAGCGCCCCGTATGCGAACTCGTGGAGGTTGAGCTTCCCGAGCACGATCGCACCCGCCGCGCGCAGCCGCGCGACCGCGTGCGCGTCGCGGTCGGCGACGTTCTGGGCGAGGATCCGTGAGGCCGCCGTCGTGCGCGTCCCGGCGACGTCGATCACGTCCTTGACGGCGACGGGCACACCCCACAGTGGGCCTCGCTCCCCGGAGCGCTCGAGCGCGTCCGCCTCGGCGAGCGCCTCCTCGGCGCGCACGGAGATGTAGGCGTTCAGCTGCGCGTCGAGGGCGTCGATCCGATCGAGGTAACCCTGCACCGCCTCGCGCGGAGACAGCTCGCCGGCGCGGAGGCTCCGGGCGAGCTCGACGACCGTCACTCGGGCTCCACCGGAAGGAAGAGCGCGGCCGGGGGGATCTCCGGGCGCACCAGCGCCTCCATCTCCTCGAAGCGAAGCGCCGCGAGCATCCGCCGCACCACCTCCAGGTCCTCGTCGCTCGGGGCGACGCCCTGGGCCTCGGCGACGCTGCGAAGCTCCGCGAGCGAGCGGTCCGCCGCCATCGGTTCGACTCTAATCAATAAGTTAGACTTCGCCCTGGTGCCGATCTACGAGTACCGCTGCGCGGAGTGCGAGGAGCGGTTCGAGGAGCTCTTGCCCGCCACCGCCGTAGCGCCACGGTGCCCGCGCTGCGACTCCGAGGAGGTCGTACGGCTGTTCTCGCCGTTTGCGACCGAGTGGAAGCCGAGCATCGTGAACTGGCACCGCGTCGGCTAGGTGCTCGCGTAGCGTGCCGCTCGACCTCGCCCCGGACGACCCGTGGGTCCGGCGAGGCTACGGCCAGGGGCGCATAGAGCCGGGCGAGCGCCCTGCCGTCCTCGTAGTCGACCTCCAGTACGCGTTCACCGATCCGGCCTTCGATTTCGGCGGCGCCGAGCTGATCGAGCGCGCAACGGTGAACACCGCCCGGCTGCTCGAGACGGCGCGGAGCCTCGACGTCCCCGTCTTTCAAACGGTGGTCGCGTGGGAGGACGAGCGCGACAGCGGCCTCTGGACGGTCAAGCTGCCCGCCTGCGCCGAGATCACGCCGGGCTCGCGGTGGGCCGAGGTGGACGAGCGGGTCTGGCAGGCATCCGACGTGCTTCTCCCGAAGAAGTGGCCCTCGTTCTTCCACGGGACGCCGCTCCACTCGCTGCTGACGGCGGCCGGCCGCGACACCGTCGTCGTCACCGGCTGCACGACCTCGGGCTGCGTGCGGGCCACGACCGTGGATGCGTTCTCGAACGGCTTCCGGACGCTCGTCCCCGAGGACTGCGTCGGCGACCAGGGCCGCGACGCCCACCTAGCGAACCTGCGCGACGTCCACCGCCGCTACGCCGAGGTGACGAGCGCGGACGAGGTGGTCGCGTACCTCGAACGCCTTCCGCGGCCGGCGGCCGCACCGGCATGAGCGACGAGATCAGAAGCGCGCTCGAGAAGGTCTTCTCCGCGGACTCGGAGCTCTACCGGGGACGCGGGTTCATGCGCCGCGTCGGCTTCGGCGAGCGGCCCGCGCTCGTCAACATCGACCTCGCGAACGCCTGGACCCGGCCCGGAAACCCGTTCAGCTGCGACGGCATGGACGTCATCATCCCCGCCGTGCAGCGCCTCCTCGCGGCGGCGCGCGCGAAGGCGATCCCGGTCGTCTTCACGACGACGGCGTACGCCGTCACGGAGGGGCCGAGCACCGACATGGGGATCTGGCACCGCAAGATCCCCCTCGAGGTGCTCCGGCTCGGCACCGACGCGGTCGCGATCGACGAGCGGATCGCCCCCGAGCCCGGCGAGCAGGTGATCGTCAAGAAGGCCGCCAGCGCCTTTCACGGCACGCACCTCTCCGCCTTCCTGAAGGCGGCGGAGGTCGACACGGTCATCGTCACGGGCGTGACGATGGCGGGCTGCGTTCGCCACACCGTCGAGGACGCGATCGCGGAGGGCTTCCGCCCGATCGTCGTGCGCCAGTGCGTCGGCGACCGCGTGGCCGGTGTCGTCGAGTGGAACCTCTTCGACATCGACGCGAAATTCGGCGACGTCGAGCAGCTCGAGCGCGTCCTCGAGTACCTGGACGGCGTCGCGCCGCGCAGCGAGGCAGCCGCGATCCGCGTGGAGGCGCGCTGATGGCCGCGCCCGAGAGCTGGCGCCACCGAAAGACGCTCATCCTCTCCCGCACGGACATGATCGGCCTCCTTACGCCGGCGGAGTACAACGACTGCGTCGAGCACGCGTTCCGCATGCACGGCGAGGGGCGCGTCTACATGGAGCCGAAGGGGCACATCGTGCTCGACCGGTATCCGGGCGAGTGGGAGGTGATGCCCTCCTACATCGAGGAGCCCGAAGCGGCCGCCTGCAAGTGGGTCTCCATCCGGGAGGAGAACGCAAGGTTCGACCTCCCGACCGTCTTCTCGATCCTCATCTACACACACCCGGAGACCGGCTTCCCGCTCGCGATCTGCGACGGATCGCACCACACGATGATGCGGACGGGTTCCTCGGCGGCCGTGTCGGCGAAGTGGCTCGCGCGGGAGGACTCCAGGGTGCTGGCGCTCGTGGGCGCCGGCACGGTCGGCCGGGGCGCCCTCGCCACGTGCAACGAGGTCTTCCGCTGGGACGAGATCCGCGTGTGGAGCCGTAACCAGGCGACGCTCGACGACTTCGTCCAGGACCAGCAGCCGAGGTACCCGCACGTGGAGCTCCGGGGGTCCACCGACCTCGAGCGGGTCGTCCGCGGTGCCGACGTCGTGGTCACGGGGACGCACGCGCGGGGCGGGCTCGTGGAGGACGAGTGGGTCGAGCCGGGCACACACATCGCAGCGCTCGGCGCCGACCTCGAGGGCGAGCAGGAGCTCGACGCGAAGATTCTCCAGCGGGCACGAATCTTCGTCGACGACATCCGCCAGTGCCGCACGGACGGGGAGATCAACGTGGCGCTGCGGGAGGGGCTCATCACGGAGGAGCACGTGGCCGGCGAGATCGGGAAGGTGATCGTCGGCCACCTCGAGGGCAGGCAGTCGGACGACCAGATCACTGTCTTCGACTCGACCGGGATCGCCCTCCAGGACTCGGCCACGGTGCCGCTCGAGTACGAGCGCGCGCTCGCCGCCGGCGTCGGGGTCGAGAAGAAGATGATCTCGACGTAGTGCGTCTACAGGAGGTCGTCGACGAGCTCCTCGCGGCGACCGGCGCAAGCCGCTGCACGCTCCGCCAGGACGTTCCCGGCGACTTCTTCCCGATCACCCACGAGGCCCTCGGCCCCGGCGTGCCGTCGATCCGCGAGGAGCGGACGACGGACCTCCGCAGGGCGCCCGTCGTCCGCGAGCTCATGGAGACGCGGCGGCAGGTTGTCCAGGACGACTGTGCGAACGCGTTCGACGATCCCGCGTACCGGCGGATGCTCGTCGTCTACGGCGGGCTCGCCGCGCAGATCGTGACGCCGGTCTTCCACAACGGACGCCTCACGGCAATCGTCTCGCTCCACCAGCTCGGCACGCCCAGACGGTGGACGCTCGACGAGCGCGCCCTCGCGGCTGCCGCAGGCGAACGGGTGCGCACGCTCCTCTTCGCCTGACGTGCACAACCGCTGGCATCCCGACATCGAGCCGGTGGCGGTCGTCGAGCCCGGCGAGGAGCTGACGCTCGAGACGGAGGACGGCCTCGCCGGCCAGCTGGGGGCCGACAGCTCGCACGAGGACGCGGCCTCGCTCGACCTCGGACTCGGGCATCCGCTCGCAGGGCCGGTCCGGGTCGAGGGCGCCGAGCCGGGTGACCTTCTCGAGATCGACTTCGTCGCCTACCGGACCGCCGGCGTCGGCGTCACCGCCGTGATCCCGGGGTTCGGCTACCTCGCCGACGTCTTCCCCGACCCCTACGTCGTCAAGTGGGAGATCGAGGGAGGCCGGGCCCGTTCTCCGGAGCTGCCCGGGGTCGCCGTCTCCGAGGCGACGTTCGCCGGTGTGGCGGGCGTCGCTCCCGCGCACGAGACCGTCGCGCGCGTGCGGGCACGTGAGGCGGAGCTGCGGGCGCGCGGCGGCGCGGTCGCCGAGGAGCTCCCGGAGACCGCCGTCCCGCCCGCGGCGGCCGGCGGCCTCCGGACGATCCCGCCGCGCGAGCTTGGCGGCAACCTCGACGTTCCCCAGCTCGTGGCAGGTAGCCGGCTCCTGCTCCCAGTCGACGTCCCCGGCGCGCTTTTCTCCGTCGGCGACCTCCACTTCGCCCAAGGCGAGGGGGAGGTGTGCGGCACGGGGATCGAGGTCGCAGGGGAGGTGACCGTGCGCTTCGGGCTGCGGAAGCGGCCCACCTGGCGGCCGCCTTTCCCCGTCTACGAGACGCCGGGCCTCCCCGCCCGGCCGGCGTTCGCGACCGTCGGCCTGTCGGTCGGCGAGGACGGCCGCAACGAGTCCCTCGATCTCTCGCTTGCGACGCGCCGCGCGCTCCTCGCCATGCTCGACCACCTGACGCTCGAGCGCGGCTTTCGCCGCGAAGCGGCCTACGCGCTCATGAGCGTCGCGGTCGACCTGCGCCTCTCCGAGATCGTGGACGTCCCGAACCCGGCCGTGTCCGCGCTGCTGGCGCTCGACGTCTTCGACGCCTAGTGGATGACCGGGCAGTCATCTAGCCCAGCGCGCCCGCCTCTGCAAGGCCGCGGACCCGTTCACGCGAATAGCCGCAGAGGTCGGCGAGGACGCGCTCGGTGTGCTCGCCGCGAAACGGCGCGCGCCGGGCCGGCTTCTCCTCGTCGCCGACGCGGAGCGGCGTCGCGACCTGGCGGACGGTGCCGAGCCGGGGGTGCTCGATCTCGACGAGCCCCGCGCGAGCCTCCACCTGCGGCTCTGCGAGAGCCCGGGCGACGTCGTTGACGCGCGCGGTCGGGACGCCGGCGGCGGATAGCGTCGCGAGCCACTCCTCCGTCCCGCGGGCCGCAAACACGCTCCGCAGCTCGGGCACGAGCTCATCCCGGCGCTCGTTGCGCCCCGCAAAGGTCGCGAAGCGAGGATCCTCCGCGAGGTCGGGACGCCCGATCGCCTCGCAGAGCCGCTCCCAGAACTTCTGCTTCGGGCAGGCGACGACGATCCACCCGTCGGCCGTGCGGAAGTTCTGGAACGGGACGATCGAGGGGTGGGCGGACTCGGAGATCCGGCGCGGCTCGTAGCCGCGCGAGGCAACCCACGTGCCGACGTACATGAGCTCGTGAAGAGCGGTCTCGAAGAGCGAGATGTCACAGTCGCAGCCGACGCCCTCCCGGCGCGCTCGCCAGAGGCCCGCCATGAGCGCGAGCGCCGACACGTAGCCGCCGGAGAGGTCGACGAGCGAGAGCCCGCTCTTCGTCGGCGGCCCGTCCGGCTCGCCCGTCAGGCTCATCCAGCCCGCGAGCCCCTGCATCATGTAGTCGTAGCCGCCCTCGGCCGCCCGCGGCCCGCTCATCCCGAAGCCCGACAGCGAGCAGCAGACGACGCGCGGGTTCACGCTCCGCAGGTCCTCGTACGTGATCCGGAGCCGCTTCGGGTGGTCGCCGCGCAGGTTCGAGTAGACGGCGTCGACGGCGCGCACGAGGTCCTCGAGCACCGCGCGCGCGTCGGGGTGCCGGAGGTCGAGGGAGACGCTCTTCTTGTTGCGGTTGAACGTCTCGAAGAAGAGCGAGTCCTCGCCCTCCTGGAACGGCGGCACGTAGCGGCCGACGTCCCCGCCCGAGGCCGGGTCCTCGATCTTGATCACCTCCGCGCCGAGGTCGGCGAGCTGGAGCGTGCCCCAGGGACCCGCCCCGTACTGCTCGATCGCCAGCACGCGGACGTCGGCGAGCGGAAGGGTCACGCCCGCTTCCGGATGGCGACGGCGTGCCGCCAGGCGCGCTCGTAGGCCGGGCGCAGGTACTCGAGGTGCGCTTGCATCCGGCGGGCGGCACCGTCGGCGTCGCCCGCCTCGATCGCCCCCAGGATGCCGCGGTGGTGCTCGTTGATCGAGCGGTGGAAGCTCCGGCCGAGCGCAGATCGGGCCAGGTGCGTCTGCAGGACGGTGAAGACGGGCTGTGCGGCGATGTAGAGCAGCGTGTTCCCGCACGCCTCGACGATGACCGTGTGGAAGCCCTTGTTGTAGGCGAACTGCTCCTGCGTCGTCATGCGGAGCGGGTGCTCGGGGATCGACTCCCGCAGGCGCTGGATGTCGCCGTCGCTCGAGCGGCTGGCGGCGAGCCGCGCCGCCGGCACCTCGATGAGCTCCCGGAGCTCGAGGAACTCCTCGAGCGTCACGTGCTCGGACTCGGAGAGGAGGTTCAGATTCCCGCGGAGGAACTCGGAGATATGGTCGACCGTCGGGAGCGTGACATAGCTCCCGCCGCCGGCCCCCTTCGTCGTCCGGATGAGGTTCTGCGCCGTCAGGATCCGGAGCGCCTCGCGCACCGTCGCGCGGCTCACGCCGAACTCCCGGGCGAGCACCGCCTCGTTCGGAAGCCGCTCGCCCGGGGCGAGTTCGCCGGAGACGATGAGCTCGCGGAGCTGGTCGTTCACCTGCTCGTACGCCTTCCGCACGCGGCGGACGGGCATCGCCTCCGCGTCCCCCGACACGCTGCGGATGTTCCGCAGACGAGTCACTAGCTCTTCGCGAATTCCGTGTCGCCCGCGACGGTGACCGGGTTCCGCGCCCGCTCGGGCGGCCGTTCGGCGAAGTACGCGGTCAGGCTCCCGGGGCCGTCCCGCGACGCGCGGAGCTCCCCGCGCAGGCGCTCGGTCGCCTCGGTATCGATCGCGAGCGTTCGCTCGTCGGCGAAGGCGACGCCGTAAGCCTCGCGTGCGAGCTCGAGGGACGTGAAGTCGTCGAGGACGTCCTCGCGGACGAGGTCCGGGTCGCGCTCGAGGGGGTCGCCGTAGCCGGCCGCATTCGGCTCGACGAGCTCGATGAAGTCGCCCGCGTCGAAGGGGACGCCGGTGACCTTCGCATCGAGGCGCTCCTCGTCGGCGCGGTCGGCGTTCTTGCGGCAGGAGGCGACGAGGCCGTCCCAACCCCCGAACACGCCGCGCGGCGGATCGGTCTGGCGGTCTCCCTCGCACGAATAGACCCCCGGGACGAGGTAGCGGTTGCGCCGGATGATGCCGATCCCGCCCCGCCACTTCCCGGGCGCGGCCGGCTCGGGACGCAGCTCGTACTGGTCGCAGCGCACGGGGAAGCGGAGGTCGAGCTCCTCGATGGGGTTGTTGCGCGTGTTCGCCATGAGGTTGTCGACAGAGTCCATCGCGTCCTTGCCGTGGCGCGCCCCGTACGCCCCCTCGTTCACCTCGAGGTACAGCCAGTATTCCCCCTGCTTCTCGTCGAAGCCCGAGTAGGCGCAGAAGTGGATGCCGGCGGAGTTGCCCGCTGTCGTCTTCTCCGGCAGCGCGTCGCTCAGCGCGAGGATGACGTTGTCTACGACCCGCTGGACCTGCGTGAAGCGGGAGAAGCAGGCGCGCGGGAAGTTCGGGTTGTAGATCGTTCCCTTCGGCGCGATGACCTCCACGGGCCTGAAGACGCCGTCGTTCTGCGGCACGTGTTCGGGGAAGACCACCTCGTCGAGCAGGATCGTGCGGATGGCGTAGTAGGCGCCGACGAGCAGCGAGCCCTCGAACGGGACGTTGAAGCCGGTCGGAACCTCGGGGTTCGAGCCGGTCAGGTCGATCGTGATCGAGTCGCCCTCGACGACCACCTTCGTCTCCACGCGGAGGCGAACGCCGCGGTTGCGGGCGTCGTCGTCGAGCCAGCCGGTCGGCGCGCGGTATTCGCCGTCCGGGATCTTCGCGATCTCCCGGCGCAGCATCCGCTCCGAGTAATCCATCCAGTCGTACGCGGCACTCATGACGACGTCCGCGCCGTAACGCTCGACGAGGCGGAGGAAGCGCTCCTTGCCGAGCTGGCAGGCGGCGAGCATCGCGTTCATGTCGCCCCGGTTCATCGTCTCGGTGCGGACGTTGTCGAAGATCATCCGGTCGAGGTCCTCATTGAGCGTCCCGGCCTCGTACCAGCGGAGCGCGTTGTACATCTTCGCCTCGGCGTAGACGTCGAACGCGTCGGCGTTGATCCCGGGAAACGAGCCGCCGACGTCGAGGACGTGGGCGGTCACCGCCGCGAAGCCGAGGAGTTCGCCCTCGTGGAAGATCGGGACCGCGACGGCGACGTCGGGGCTGTGGGAGGCGCCGAGGTACGGGTGGTTGTGGACGATGACGTCTCCCTCCTGGAGCTTCCCCTCGAGCCGGTAGAGGAAGCCACGGATGTACCAGGGAAGGGAGCCGATGTGCATCGGCGTCGAGTCGGACTCGCAGAGCTCGCGCCCTTCGGCATCGAAGATTCCGGCGCCGAGGTCCTCGGACTCCCGGATGATGGAGCTGTAGCTCATCCGAAAGAGAACGCCCGCCATTTCCTTGGCGATCGCGTGGAAGGCGCCCCCGAGCACTCGCAGGGTGATCGGGTCGACTTCGACGCGCTCGCGTGTGGGCGGGCCAGGGCGTCGGCCGACCTCGTACTCCATGACGGACATGTCAGACCTCCAGTGCCTCGGCTGCCTCGAGGGCCTCGGCCCTCGCGGCGCCGCCGGTCGCGATGAGAATGTTCCCGAAGCCGTCGATCGTCGCGGTGAGACCCGGCGGGATCGTCGTCGTCGAGTCGTACTGGTGCACGATCGCGGGCCCCTCGAGCCGGTTCCCCGCCTTGAGCGACGCGCGATCGTAGTAGCGGGTGGCGACCTCGCGGAGCTCACCGCCGACGCGGAACCACGCAGGCCCCTCGTAGCGGAGGGCTTCGTCGGGCGGCGCCTCCTCCCCGCGCTCCGCGTCCGTCGGCTCGAGCGGCGGCATCAGCCCGATCCCGCGGACGCGGATGTTCGGGACCTCGATGTCCGACTCGTCGAAGCGGCGGGAGTACTCGCGCTCGTGGATCTCGTGGAAGTCGGAACGGAGCCTCTCGACCCAGGCGTCGTCGATCGCCCCGGAGCCGACGTCGACGCGGAGCTCGTACCCCTGGCCGGCGTAGCGCGCGTCCACGACGCGCTGGAGGACCATCTGGTCGGCCGGGATGCCGTCCTCCTCGAGCTGTCGCCGCGCCTCCGCCTCGAGCTCGCCGAAGCGCTCGTCGAGCTCGTCGGTGTCGAGGCTGGAGAGGCGCTGGTACGACGTGGCCGCGTACTCGTAGACCATGTCCGTGGCGAGGAGCCCGAGTGCCGCCGTAACGCCGGGATACGACGGAACGAGGACGTCCGGCGTCCCGACCTCGACGGCGATCTGGGCCGCGAAGAGCGGTCCCGCCCCGCCCTCGGCGACGAGGGCGAAGTCGCGCGGATCGTAGCCCTTGCGGACCGAGTTCTCCTCGATCGACTGCACCATCGAGTGCGTCAGGACCTGCACCGCCCCCATCGCCGCCTCCTCGACGCTCATGCCGAGCGCGCGCGCGGGGCCTTCCTCGAACGCCTTGCGGGCAAGATCGGGGCGAAGCTTCATGCCGCCGCCGAGGAACGCCTCCGGCCGCAGCCAGCCGAGCACGACCATCGCGTCCGTCGCGGTCGCCTCGGTGCCACCCCGACCGTAGGCGGCCGGGCCGGGGTCCGCGCCCGCCGACCGCGGGCCGACGCGGAAGATGCCGCCCTCGTCCACATACGCGATGGAGCCGCCGCCGGCGCCGATCGTGTCGACGTCGACCATCGGGATCATCGCCTGATAGGGGCCGACCTTCGTGTCGAGGAGGTGCTTCATGCGGAGCTTGCCGCCCTGGGCGAGGCCGATATCCGCCGAGGTCCCGCCGACGTCGAGCGTGATGACGTTCTCGTACCCCGCGTGCCTCCCGGCCCAGATGCCCCCGACGACGCCGGCGACGGGGCCCGACATGAGGAGGTTCACGGGGCGGGTCGTCGCCGCCTCCGTCGTCGCCACGCCGCTCGCCGACGTCATCAGATGAACACCGGTGCGAACGTCGAGGTCTTTGAGGGCGTCCTCGAGGCGGCGGACGTAGCTCGTGACCTTCGGGCCGATGTACGCGTTCAGGCAGACGGTTGAGAAGCGCTCGTACTCGCGGTACTGCGGCAGCACCTCGGAGGACACCGAGAGGAACGCTTCCGGGAACTCCTCGCGGACGATCTCCGCTACGCGAGCCTCGTGCGCCGGGTTGAGGAAGGAGAAGAGGAAGCAGACCGCGACGGCCTCGACGCCCGCCTCCTTCAGCTCGCGCACCCGCTCGCGCGCCTTCTCGTCGTCGAGCGGGACGAGCGCCTGCCCGTCGCCGGTCATCCGCTCCGGGACGGTGAGCCGGTAGCGGCGGCGGACGATCGGGTACCGCTGCCACGGGAGGTCCTGGTAGTTGGAGAAGTTGAGCGGCTTCTTGTGCCGGGCAATGTGGAGGATGTCCCGGTAGCCCTCCGTCGTGATCATCCCCACCCGGGCCCCGTTGTGCTCGATGACGATGTTCGTCGCGATCGTCGTCCCGTGGAAGACCTGGTCGAGCGCCGCGGGGCTTTCGCCGGCCTCCGCGGTCAGCTCCTGGATGCCCTGGACGGTCCCGACCGATGGGTCGTCGGGGGTCGTCGAGAGCTTGTGGACGAGAACGGTGCCGGCGTCGTCGTCCACGTAGATCAAGTCCGTGAACGTGCCGCCGACGTCGACTCCGAGACGCTTCATGCGCTAACCCCCTGGTGTGAGGACGATCTTGCCGAAGAAGTCGCGGCTCTCCATGAGCTCCATCGCGTCGCGCGCCTGCTCGAGCGGGAAGGACGTGTGGACGAGCGGCACGATCCGGCCCCGGCGAGCGAGCTCGATGCACGTCTCCACCTCGGCCCGCGTGTAGACGAAGGAGCCGATGACCGACTTCTGCGCGCGGAAGAACGGGATGATGTCGAAGGGGACGACCTCGCCGGCGTGGCCGCCGCAGATGACGAGGCGCCCGTCCTTGTCGAGCGAGTCGAGGCCTTTCTGGAAGAGGTCGCCGCCGCAGTGCTCGTAGACGAGGTCGACGCCGCGCCCCCCGGTGAGGCGCATCACCTCCTCGACGACGTCCTGACGGGCGTGGTTGATCCCGGCGTCCATCCCGAGTTCGGCCGCCCGTGCGAGCTTCTCGTCGCTCGACGCGGTGCCGATCACGTACGCGCCGGCCAGGTGCGCGAGCTGGACGGCTGCGGAGCCGATCCCGCTCCCGACGGCGTTGACGAGTACCGCCTCGCCCGCGGCCAGGTTGCCCCGGGTGAAGAGCATGTGCCAGGCCGTCGCGAACGCGATCTGAAGCGCGGCCGCCTCCTTGTCGCCGAGGTCGGGCGGGACGCGGATGAGCTGCGACGCCGAGCAGACGAGCCGCTCGGCGTAGCCGCCGGAGTGCACGAAGCTGATGAACCCGGCCGCGAGGCAGAGCGACTCCCGCCCCGTGATGCAGAAGCGGCAGCTCCCGCAGGTGTCCATGAGATACGGCATGACCCTCTCGCCCACGTCCCAGCCGTCCACCTCGGCCCCGACCTCTACGATCCGGCCGACAACCTCGAGGCCCAAGACGTGCGGCGGCTCGACCGGGAAGCGGGACACGCCCTCGCGGACGTCGACGTCGAGGTGGTTGAGCGCGCACGCGTCGACCTCGAGAACGACCTCTCCCCGGCGAGGCTTCGGGTCCTCGACCTCCTCGAGCCGCAGGACCTCGGAGCCTCCGAACTCGCGGAACACGACCGCCTTCAGCAGACCGCCCTCCTCGCGGCAGACGACGAGGCTCATGTTTATGTCTGACTTCGGCAAGAATGTCAACTTGCCTGTGTCGTCGCTCGCGTCCGCACGCTCGGTCCTCTTTGCGCCCGGGAACGACCGGCGCAAGCTCGAGACGGCGCTCACGTCGCAGGCCGACGTCGTCGTCGCCGACCTCGAGGACGCCGTCCCGCCCGACGAGAAGCCGGCCGCGCGGCGGCTCGTCACGGACGTGCTGGCCGGCGCCGGGACGACGAACGTCGTCGCCGTGCGGCTGAACGCGACCGACACCCCCTTCTGGCAGGACGATGTCCGCGCGCTCGCCGACGTCGAGCTCGGCGCGCTCGTCCTCCCGAAGGCGACGCCCGAGGCGGCCGTGCAGCTCGGGCACGCCGGACCGCCCGTGCTGGCGATCGTGGAGACGGCCGCGGGCCTCAGGCGCGCATACGACGTCGCGGCCACGCCGCGTGTCGCGGCGCTCGCCCTGGGGGCGGTCGACCTCGGCGTCGAGCTTCGCCTCGAGCCGCGGAACGACGGGCAGGAGGTCCTCGTGGCGCGCTCCCTGCTCGTCCTCGACTCGGCCGCGGCCGCCCTCCGGGCGCCCTTCGACCTCGTCCACCTCGCCTTCCGGGACCTCGACGGCCTCGAGGCCGAGTGCAGGCTCGCCCGCTCGCTCGGCTTCCGGGGAAAGATGTGCATCCACCCGGCGCAGGTCGGGGTCGTCAACCGCGTCTTCTCCCCCACGAGCGACGAGCTGGAGCGGGCGCGCCGGGTCGTCGAGGCATACGACCGCGGCGTGTCGGGCGGCACCGGCGTCGTCGGGCTCGACGGCGAGATGGTCGACCTTCCCGTCGTCGAGCGCGCGAGACAGGTACTGGCCGAGGCGGAAAGGAGCGCTTCCAATGGCAGCTGAGCACGGCGCCGCCCCGAAGGTCTGGCGCGGCAGGTTCTACGAGGACCTCGACATCGGCGACGTCTTCCGGAGTCGCTTCGGGCGCACGATCACCGAGACGGACAACGTCTGGTTCACGTGCCTGACGATGAACACGAACCAGGTCCACTTCAACGTCCCCTTCGCGGAGCGGACGCGCTTCCGCCGGCCGCTCGTGAACTCGACCTTGACCCTCGCGCTCGTCACCGGCATGACCGTCCCGGACACGAGCGAGAACGCCACGGCCAACCTCTCGTGGACCGACATCAAGCTCCCCAACCCCGTGTTCGCGGGCGACACGCTGTGGGCCGAGAGCGAGATCACCGACAAGCGCGAGTCCGGCTCGAACCCGCGCGTCGGCATCGTGACGATGCGCTGCCGCGGCGTGAACCAGCGCCGTGAGGTCGTGATCGAGTTCAGACGCACGTTCATGCTCTACAAACGCGATGCGCCCGAGGCGGCGCAGACGTTCCCGGGTACCGACGACGACTGGACGGTGTGAGATGACTGCGGCACGGAGATTCGCGGAGTGGACGACGGGCCTCGCGCTCGAGGATGTCCCTGCGGACGTGGTCGAGGCGGCGAAGCTGCACCTGCTCGACACGCTCGGCTGCGGGCTCGCGGCGACAGCGCTCGGCGTCGCGAGCGAGGGGACGAGGACGATGGAGGAGCTCGGCGGCGAGGACGAGGCGACCGTGATCGGCAGGCGCACCGGTCTGCCCGCCGCCAACGCCGCCTTCGCGAACGCGATGGTGTGCCACGGGCTCGACTACGACGACACCCACTCGGACTCGGTCGCCCACGTGAGCGTCGTGGTCTGCCCGGCCGCGCTGGCCGCGGCCGAGGCGACAGGCGCGCCGGGGCACGAGGCGTTGACGGCGATCGTCGCGGGGAACGAGGTCGTGACGCGGGTCGGCATGGCGGCGTCCGGGCTCTTCCACAAGCGCGGCTTCCACCCCACGGCGGTGTGCGGGATCTTCGGCGGGACGGCCGCCGCCGCGCGCCTCCGCGGTCTCGACCCCGCCCGCGCGACGAGCGCGCTCGGGATCGCGGGCTCCCTCGCCTCGGGGCTCTTCGCTTACCTGGAGGATGGAACGCCCACGAAACCGATCCACCCGGCCTGGGCGGCGCACGGGGCGCTCCTCGCGGCGCGGCTCGCGGAGCATGGCGCCGAGGGGCCGCCGACCGTCCTCGAAGGCCGCTTCGGCCTCTACCACGCCTTCCTGGGCGCCGAGCCGGGCGAGGTCGACCTCGACGCGCAGCTCGCCGACCTCGGCGCACGCTGGGAGACGCCGCGGATCGCGTACAAGCCGTACCCCGCCTGTCACTTCATGCACGGCGCCGTCGGCGCAACCGCCGCGGCCGCCGCGGACGGCCTCTCTCCGGACGACATCGAGGAGGTCGTCGTCACGGTGCCTCCCGCCGGCGTCGACCTCGTGCTCGAGCCCGCGGCGGCCAAGGTCGCGCCCCGGACGACGTACGAGGCGAAGTTCAGCCTCCAGTACTCGGCGGCGGCGATGCTCGTCCACGGCCGCTGCGGCATCACGACGTACACGCCGGACGCCATCCGCGACCCGCAGGTGCTCGAGCTCGCCCGCCGCGTCCGCTACGAGATTAAGGACTACGACACGTACCCCGCCGCGTTTCCCGGTGCCGTGCGGATCCGCACGCGCGACGGGCGCATGCTCGAGGCCGAGCTCGCGCACCAGCGAGGTGGCCCGGAGAACCCGATGAGCCGAGACGAGGTGCGCGGGAAATTCCACGAGAACGCCGTGCTCGCGCTCGCCGACGTGGATGCCGACGCGCTCGAGGAGGGCGTCCTGACGCTCGAGGAGCACGACGACGTCCGGCCCGTGCTCGCTCCACTGGCCGCCGCGGGAGTCGCCGAGGGGGCGGCGGCGTGACGGCGACGGCGGACCTCACGACGGAGCAGCAGGAGGTCGTCTCCACGATCCGCAGCTTCGTCGAGCGCGACGTCGTCCCGGTCGCCTCGGAGCTCGAGCACGCGGACGAGTATCCGGCCGAGCTCGTGCAGACGATGAAGGAGCTCGGCCTCTTCGGCGTCACGATCCCCGAGGAATACGGCGGCCTGGGGCTTGACCTGACGACCTACGCCCTCGTGCAGGTCGAGCTCTCCCGCGGCTGGATGAGCCTCTCGGGCGTGCTCAACACGCACTTCATGTCCGCATGGATGATCAACGCGTACGGGACTGACGAGCAGCGGCGCGCGTACCTGCCGCGCATGGCGACGGGCGAGCTCCACTTCGCCTACTCGATGACCGAGCCGCATGCGGGCTCCGATGTCCAGGCGATCCGCACGCGCGCTGTGCGGGAGAACGACGAATACGTGATCACGGGCCAGAAGATGTGGGCGACGAACGGCCTCCGCGCGGGTGGCGTCATGCTGCTCGCGAAGACCGACCCGGACGCCGACCCGCCGCACCGCGGCATGACCGCGTTCGTAGTCGAGAAGGAGCCGAATGTCCACGAGCAGCCCGGGCTCACCGTCTCGAAGCCGCTCAAGAAGCTCGGGTACAAGGGCGTGGAGAGCGTCGAGCTCGCCTTCGACGGCTTCCGGGTCCCGGCAGCCGCAGTTCTCGGGGGTGAGGCGGGCGAGAACGCGGGCTTCCGCCAGTTCATGAGCGGCATCGAGCTCGGGCGCGTCAACATCGCCGCCCGCGCCGTCGGGATCGCGCAGGCGGCGTTCGACGCCGCGATCCGCTACGCGCAGGAGCGGGAGGCGTTTGGAAAGCCGATCGCGCACCACCAGGCGATCCAGCTCAAGCTCGCGCAGATGGCGACGAAGCTCGAGGCCTCCCGCCTCCTCATGCTTGCGGCCTCCCGCAAGAAGGACGCGGGCGAGCGCGCCGATCTCGAGGCCGGCATGGCGAAGCTCTTCGCGACAGAGACGGCGGAAGAGGTCGCACTCGAGGCGATGCGAATTCACGGCGGGTACGGCTACTCCCAGGAGTACCTCGTCGAGCGGCTTTACCGGGACGCCCCGGTGCTCATCCTCGGCGAGGGCTCCAACGAGATTCAGCAGCTCCTGATCGCGCGGCGTCTCCTCGAGCAGAACGCGGTCTAATGGAGTTCACGCTCCCGGACGAGCTGCGCGAGATCCGGCGCGCGGTGCGCGAGCTCTGCGCGGACTTCCCGGCGGAGTACTGGCGCTCGCTCGAGCCCGACCGCTATCCCGCGGAGTTCGTCCGCGCCCTGACCGAGCACGGCTGGCTCGCGGCGCTCATCCCCGAGGAGTACGGCGGCGCAGGCCTCGGGCTCACCGCCGCGAGCGTGATCCTCGAGGAGGTGAACGCCTCCGGCGGCAACGCCGCCGCCTGTCATGCGCAGATGTACACGATGGGAACCGTCCTCCGGCACGGGAGCGAGGAGCAGAAGCGCCGCTACCTGCCGCGGATCGCCGCCGGCGAGCTCCGCCTCCAGGCGTTCGGCGTCACGGAGCCGACGGTCGGCTCGGACACGACGCGGATCCAGACGACGGCCGAGCGAGCCGACGGCGGCTACGTCGTGCGCGGGCAGAAGGTGTTCACGTCGCGGGCGCTCCACTCCGACCTCATGCTGCTCCTCGCCCGGACGACGCCGCTCGAGGAGGTCGAGCGCAAGAGCGAAGGCCTCTCCGTCTTCCTCGTCGACATGCAGGCGGCGGGCGACAAGCTGAGCATCCGGCCGCTCCGGACGATGATGAACCACGCCACGACCGAGGTCTTCCTCGACGGCGTCGAGCTGCCGCGCGACGCGCTCGTCGGCGAGGAAGGCAAGGGCTTCCGCTACATCCTCGACGGGCTGAACGCCGAGCGCGTCCTCATCGCGGCCGAGTGCATCGGCGACGGACGCTGGTTCGTCGAGAAGGCCGCCCGCTACGCGTGCGAGCGGGTCGTCTTCGGGCGGCCGATCGGGGCGAACCAGGGGGTGCAGTTCCCGATCGCGCGCGCCCATGCGGCGATCGAAGCCGCCGACCTCGTCCGCTACAAGGCCGCGTGGCTCTTCGAGCAGGGCGAGCCGGCGGGGGCCGAGGCGAACATGGCCAAGCTCCTCGCGGCGGAGGCGTCCTGGCAGGCGGCGAACGCGTGCCTCGACACGCACGGCGGCTGGGGCTTCGCCGAGGAATACGACGTCGAGCGCAAGTTCCGGGAGACGCGCCTCTACACGATCGCGCCCGTTTCGAACAACCTCATCCTCGCGTACCTGGGCCAGCACGTCCTCGGCATGCCGCGGTCGTATTAGTGCACGACCCCGGCAGGAGCTAGGGCTTCGCGTTGCGCTACGGCCTCTTCGTCTCCGCGCAGCACCCGGCTGACGACGACCCGGGCCTGCGGCTCGCGGAGCACGTAGACCAGGTCCGGCTCGTGCGCGAGGCGGGGTTCCACTCGATCTTCGCGGGTCAGCATTTCCTCCCGGATCCCTTCCAGATGCTGCAGCCGGTCCCGCTGCTCGCCCGGCTCGCGGCCGAGGCGGGCGAGCTCCGCGTCGGCGCCGGGATTCTCCTCCTCCCGCTTTTGAACCCGGTCGAGCTCGCCGAGGAGGCGGCGACCCTCGACGTCGTCACTGGGGGTCGCTTCGTGCTTGGCGTCGGGCTCGGGTACCGGCAGGTCGAAAACGCCGCGTTCGCCGTCCCGGGCGACCGTGTCCGCGTCTTCCGGGAGAAGCTCGATGTCGTCCGACGGTTGCTCGAGGGCGAGGAGGTCACCGCGAACGGCGAGGGGTATCGCGTCGAAGAGGCGCGCCTCGCCCCGCTGCCGCTGCAGCGCCCGCGGCCGCCGATCTGGATGGCCGCGAACAGCGACGCCGCCGTCCGACGCGCGGCGCGCCTCGCGGATACCTGGTTCGTGAACCCGCACGCGAGCGTGGCCGAGGTCGAGCGCCAGCTCGTGCTTTTCCGCGCCGAGCGCGGTTCCGAGCCCGAGGAGCTCCCGATGCTTCGCGAGGCCTGCGTCGCCCCGACCGACGAGGAGGCGCTCGCCGTTGCGCGGCCGTACCTGGCGCCGAAGTACGAGGCGTACGTCGAATGGGGGCAGAGCGAGGTTCTCCCGCCGACTGACACCCTGCGCCGCGGGTGGGAAGAGCTCCGCACCGGCCGCTTCATCGTCGGAAGCCCCGAGACGGCCGCGGAGCAGATCCGCGCGCTCGCCGCGCTCGGCGTCACCGAGGTCGTCCTCCGCGTCCAGTGGCCGGGGCTGCCGCAGCGCGACGCTCTCCGCACGCTCGAGCTCCTCGCCAGCGAGGTCGTCCCGCGTGTTTGACCTCGCCGAGATCGACCTCGTCGTCTACGGGAACGAGCCGCCGGCCGCGCTCCTCGAGTGCGTCGAGCTGGCCGAGGAGACCGGCCTCGGCGGCGTCTGGGTGGGCGACTCTCCCGTGCTCTGGCGCGAGCTCTACGTCCTCCTCGGCGCGGCGGCAACCCGGACTTCGCGCGTCCGCCTGGGGCCGGCGGTCACGAATCCGGTCTCGCGCCACCTCGCCGTGACGGCGAGCGCGGTCATGACGCTCCAGGAGCTCTCCGGCGGCCGCGCCGCGCTCGGCCTCGGCCTCGGCGCGAGCGCCCTCCGGACGGTGGGCGCGCGCCCCGCGCGACTCGCCGAGCTCGAGCGCGCGGTCGCCGACGTACGGGCGCTCTGGGCCGGCGGCGCAGACGGCCTCGCCTACGGGGCATCCCAGCGGCCGATCCCCGTGCACGTCGGGGCGAGCGGCCCGCGCATGCTCGAGCTTTCCGGCCGGATCGGCGACGGCTGCCTGGCCGTCGTGGGAGTCCACGCACGCCAGCTCGGGGCCGCGCGGGAGCGCATCGCCTCCGGCGCGCCCCGCGAAGGGTTCGAGGTCACCTTCTGGGTTCCATTCGCGATCGCGGACGACGCCGCGGAGGCGCGGGAGGCGGTGAAGCCGTACGTCGCACGCTCGCTCCGCCACCCGCTCCCGGCCGAGCTCACGGACATCGAGCGCGAGGCTGCCGAGGCGATCCAGGCGTCGTACGCCTACGGCCAGCACCTCGCTCCCGGCGCCCCTCAGGCACGGCTCGTCCCGGACGCGATCGTCGGCGACTGGGCGGTCGCCGGCACGCCTGCCGACTGCCGTGAGCAGCTCGAGCGGCTGGCGCTCGAGCCCGGCGAGCGGATCGGCCTCGTGCCGATGGGCCCGGAGCCGAAGCTCCTCCACGTCGACCGCCTGGTGGACGACGTTCTGTGCGCCTAGCGACGAGCCGCGCCGTCGAAGGCGGCGAGCGACTCCTCGATCTCGCCCTTCTCGATCCCGCGCACGATGAAGACGATCCGCGAGCGGCGGTCCTCGTCCGGCCAGGCGTCGAGGTGCTGCGGCGGGTGGACGACGTGCTGCACCCCGTTGAGCACGACCGGCCCGCGGGCACCGACGTCGAGGAGGCCCTTGACGCGGAGGACGTCTTCGCCGCGGCTCTGGAGCAGCATCGTCAGCCAGATCGCGAACGCCGTCCAGTCGACCGGCTGCTCGAGAACGAGGACGAAGGCGTGAAGCGCGCCGTCGTGCGGAGCGGACTCGGCGGGCCGCACGTCGCGTGGGTCGCGCTCGCCCGGCGCGAGCAGGACGGCGGGCTCGACCTCGCCGAACGAGACCCGGAGGACCGCGGCAGCCGGGTTGAGTGAGCCGAGGCGCTCCTCGAGGAGCGCGACGGCGGCCGGGTCGGCCACGTCGGTCTTCGTGACGACGAGACGGTCGGCGGCGATCACCTGCTTGAGCGTCTGCTCGCCGCGGTCGAGCTGGCCGAGCCCGTTGACGGCGTCGACGGTTGCCACGACGACCTCCGGCTCGAAGTGGTGGCGGACGACCGGCTCGGCGAGGAGCGTGTTCAGGATGGGGGCCGGATCCGCGAGCCCGGTCGTCTCCACGAGCACGCGCCCGAACGCGGGAACCTCGCCGCGCGTTCGCCGGCTGAGGAGGTCGCGCAGCTCGTCGGCGAGGTCGCCGCGCAGTGTGCAGCACAGGCAGCCGCCGGCGAGGACAACGGTCCGCTCGTCCACGCGGCGGAGGAGGTGGTGGTCGATGGCGACCTCGCCGAGCTCGTTCACGATCACGGCGGTCTCGCCGAAGTCCGGCCGTGCGAGCAGACGCGATAGGAGCGTCGTCTTGCCGCTTCCGAGGAACCCCGTGATAAGGCCGACCGGCAGCCGGTCAGCCACGGGAGAGCGACGCGACGAGGTCGGGATCGAGTGGATCGAGAGGCCGCCCGGCGAGCCGCTCGCCCGCTGCCCAGAGGCCGCCGAGGTCATCGACGACGGCCGTCTTCCCCTTGCGGTCGCGCAGGACGTAGACGCGGCCCGCCCAGTCGGTGAGCTCGAGGCCGAAGTGGGCGAGCACGCGGTTGACGAGCCGGGCGCGGAAGACGCGCTCGCGGCGGCCCGAGCCGCTCTCGGCCCAGTGGCTCGTGAGGAGCGCGCCGCAGAGAGCGCACATGGCGTTTGCTTTCTAGCACGCGGGCGGACTACGTTCGGCGCGCCAACGGACGAGGAGGGTTTGGATGGCCAAGGAGATCTTGTGCGCCTACGGCGTCGACGTCGACGCGGTCGCGGGCTGGCTCGGCTCGTACGGCGGCGAGGATTCACCCGACGACATCTCGCGCGGGCTCTTCGCGGGCGAGGTCGGGACCCCGCGCCTGCTGAAGCTGTTCGAGAGGTACGACCTGCGGACGAGCTGGTTCATCCCGGGGCACTCGATCGAGACCTTCCCGGAGCAGACCCGCATGGTGGCCGAGGCGGGCCACGAGATCGGCATGCACGGCTACTCCCACGAGAACCCGATCGCCATGACGCCGGAGCAGGAGGAGGACGTCCTCGTCAAGTGCATCGGGCTCATCGAGGAGGTCTGGGGCCGCCGCCCGACGGGGTACGTCGCGCCCTGGTGGGAGTTCTCCCGCGTCACGAACGAGCTCCTCCTGAAGCACGGCATCAAGTACGACCACTCGCTGATGCACGACGACTTCCACCCGTACTACGTCCGGGTCGGCGACTCCTGGACCAAGATCAACTACTCGGAGGCGGCGGCGGAGTGGATGAAGCCACTCGTGCGCGGCGAGGAAACGGACCTGATCGAGATCCCTGCGAGCTGGTACCTCGACGACTTGCCCCCGATGATGTTCATCAAGACGTCGCCG
>DATAAZ010000035.1:0-5567 GCA_036259875.1 Gaiellaceae bacterium | reverse complement strand
CGTGATGTCGTCACCGTCGCGGTGGATGCGCGCCTCTCCGAACGGGACGGTGTAGCGCTCGTCCGGAACCTCGTCCTTGATCCGCCGGTAGAGGTGTTTGTGCTCGAAGTAGAGGACGGGGTTCGGGTCCTCGATCGAGCTCACGAGGAGCCCTTTCGCGTCGGCCGGGGTCGCCGGGCAGACGATCTTGAGGCCCGGGATGTGGGCGAAGCTCGACTCGGGATTCTGCGAGTGAAACGGCCCGCCCGAGAACCCGCCCCCCGACGGCAGGCGGACGACGATCGGAACCGCCGTCCTCGCCCGGTAGTGCTGCTTCGCCGCGACGGTCACGAGTTGGTCCCATGCGCACGAGACGAAGTCCGAGAACTGCATCTCGGCGACGGGGCGCAGGCCCATGATCGCCGCCCCCGTGCAGCTCCCGACGATCGCCGTCTCCGAGAGCGGCGCGTCGATCACGCGCCAGGGGCCGAACTCGTCCTGGAAGCCCTGCGTCACCTTGAACGCGCCGCCATAGACGCCGATGTCCTCGCCGATCACGTAGACGCGCTTGTCGCGGCGCATCTCCTGGCGGAGGCCGTCCGAGATCGCCTGCAGGTACGTCTTGACGGCCACTAGTGGTGCGGGGTGTCGAGCTCCTCGGGCGTGGCGTAGACGCCCTCGGTCACGGTCGCGCCGTCCGGAAGCGGGCTCTCCTCGGCGCGCTTGATCGCGTCGTTCAGGAGCTTCTTGATCTCGAGGCCGATCTCATCCTCCTCGTCGTCGGTGACGTCGGCGTTTTCCCGCAGCCACGAGCGGAAGCGCTCGATCGGGTCGCGCTTCGCCCACTCCTCGAACATGTCCTTCGGGACGTAGAAGGCGTCGTCGTGAACCGCGTGGCCCTCCATGCGGAGGGTCAGGCACTCGAGGAGCGTCGGGCCACCGCCCTCGCGCGCCTTCTCGATCGCCCGCTTGGCTTCCCGATAGACGGCGAGGACGTCGGTGCCGTCGACGACGACGCCGTCGAAGCCGTACGCCTGCGCGCGGTCGGCGACGTTCGCGGAGGCGTACTCGAGGTGAGTCGGAGTCGAATAAGCCCACTGGTTGTTGTCGCAGATGAAGACGACGGGAAGTCTTCGCGTCCCGGCTAGGTTCATCGCCTCGTGACAGTCCCCGCGGGCCGACGCGCCCTCGCCGAACCAGCCGACGGCGACCCGCCGCTCGTCCCGAATCCGGAACGCGAGCGCGCATCCGACCGCGACCGGCAGCATCGCCGGAAGGTGGCTCACCATCGCGATCAGCCCGAGCCGGTTGTCCGCCATGTGGACGTTGCCGTCGCGTCCCCGCGTCGGCCCGTCGGAGCGGCCCATGTACTGCGCGAAGATACGCCACGGCTCGACGCCGCGGACGACGTGAACCCCCATGTCACGGTGGAGCGGAGTGCCGACGTCGTTCGGCCCCATCGCCGTCGCGACGCCGACGGAGGCGGCCTCGTTGCCGCGCCCGGTGTAGAAGCTTCCGGGGACCTTCCCTTGCTTGTAGAGGATGTGGCCGCGCTCCTCGACTCCGCGCGTCACGAGCATGTTCCGGTAGACGCCCAGGAGGTCCTCGCGGTCGAGTCCCGCTTCCCTGACCTCCTTGAGCGAGCCGACCGGCTCAGCCTCGCGCGCAACCGCCATGCAACCTCTCCTCCGTCGGCCAGCGAGTGTAGCGACTGCCGTAGCCTTACCCCTATGGGGAGGGCCGCCGACTGGCTGCGAGAGGAGCGCCGAAAGACGCTCGGCGACTGGGTCGCCGTCTGCGTCGGGTGCGGCCACGCACAGCGGTATTTCGCGGAGAGCGAGCCCGAGCTGGCGGCAGCCTGCCCCCAGTGCGGCGACGAGCTCCGGCGGCGGTGCCCGGCGTGCGGCGCGCGCTTCAGCTCCGTCTTCGCGGTCGAGTGCGAAGCGTGCGGCTTCCCGATCCGCTCGGCGGACGTCCGCGGCGTCTCGATCCGCAAGCAGGCCGACTCGCGACGAGCCGGGAGGTGAGGAGGAGGTTCGCCGGGGAACCAGGGGTTCCCCAATGTCTTAGCCGGGGAGGTTCGCAGCTTCGAGCGACGGGCTCACGATCTCGGAGAAGTGGATCACCGTGACGGTGTCGTCCTGACCCACCTCGCGGTTGTAGAGCTGGCTCAGGAACATCGCCATCTCGTCCGTCCGCTTGATCTCGGGATTGTCGTGCTCGATCTCGCGCGGCGAGAGTTCCGCGAGCGGCTTGACCTCGACCTTGTCGATTACAGCGTCGAAGATCTTCTCGCGCGGCCCGAAGCGCATGCCGACGAGTACCTGGACGACCATCCCCTTCTTGTACTTCCCGGCCTTGTTGCCAAGGCGGATCGTCGCCGTCTTTCGACGGCTACGCAGCTGATCCCGGACGATCGGGGAGTAGAAGTTGAGGGCGTACATCGCCTCGCTGACGGAAACGGCGCCGCATCATAGTTCGTTGCGCGCCAGGAGTTCGAGCGCCTTTTCGGCCATCTCCTTCTCGCCTTTGTACGTGAGCGCGGACGGCGCCTCCGCGAGCGGAAGCCACCTCGCCTCGGCGATCTCGTGCGCGAGCGCCGCCGGGAGGTCGCCGAGGCGGCCGCGTGCGTAGCGCACGAGGTAGAAGGAGACGACCTTGAACACGCGCTCGCCCCTCCACGTGTAGACGTAGCGCACGTCGCCGAGCTTCGTGACGACCCGTCCGACGACGCCCGTCTCCTCGGCGACCTCTCGGAGGGCGGTAGACGCCGGGTCCTCGCCCGGTGCGACAAGCCCCTTCGGAAGCGCCCACACGTTCGTTTTCCCGCCGGGCCGGATCGCCGCGACGTGCCAGCCTCGGCGCAGCCGCCGGACGACGACCCCGCCGGCCGAGAACTCGCGTCGCACGGCTCGATCGTATGCCGCAGAAGGCGCCAACTCGCCGACGCCGACGTGAGGATCGGCGACCTCGGCGCGCTCGTTGGTCTACAACGGCCGGTCGACCGATCGAGACTCGTTCGAGACCACTTCGGTAGCGTCGGACGGTGCGCCGCCTGCTCCTCATCGTCTGCGCCGCCGTACTCGTCGACACGATGCTCTTCGCGGCGCTCACTCCGCTCGTTCCCGAGTACTCGCGGGAGCTCGGGCTCTCGAAGATCGGCGCGGGCGCGCTCGTCGCGTCCTACGCCGTCGGCGTCTTGCTCGGCGCCTTTCCGGCGGGGATTGCCGCCTCGCGCCTCGGGCCGAAGCCGGCGACGCTCGCCGGGCTCCTCGTCGTCGGCGGCGCGAGCTTCGCGTTCGCCTTCGCGGGCGACGAGTGGGCGCTCGGCGGCGCGCGCTTCGCCCAGGGGATCGGAAGCGCGCTCTCGTGGGCGGGCGGCCTCGCGTGGCTCGTCGGCGCGTCCCCGCGCGAGCGACGCGGCGAGCTCCTCGGGACGGCGATCGGCGCGGCGATCTTCGGAGCGCTGCTCGGGCCCGTGCTGGGCGGCGTCGCGTCCGTCGCCGGCACGCGAGCCGCATTCTCGGGTGTCGCCTTGCTCGCGGTGCTCGTCGTCGCCCTCGGCCTCTCGGTGCCGGCCGCACCGCGCGCGCGGCCCTCGCTCGCCGCGCTCGCGCGTGCGTTCGCGGAGCGGCGCTTCGTCGGCGGTCTCTGGCTGATGCTCCTTCCCGCGCTTCTCTTCGGCATGCTCGCCGTGCTTGCGCCGCTCGACCTCGATCGCGCGGGCTGGAACCCCCTCGCGATCGGCGCGCTCTTCCTCACCGCGGCCGCCCTCGAGGCGCTCTTGAACCCCCTCGTGGGCCGGGTCGCCGACCGGCGCGGGCGGCTCGTGCCCGTTCGGGTCGCGCTGCCGATCGGCGCCGCCGTCGCGCTCGCGCTGGGTTGGGCCGCCGAGCCGGCGGTGATCGTCGCGCTGGCGCTCCTCGCCTCGCTTGCCTGGGGAAGCCTCTTCACGCCCGGCACCGCCCTCCTCTCGGACGGGGCGGAGCGCGCACGCCTGCCGCAGGGGCTCGGCTTCGGCGTCATGAACGCAGGCTGGGCGACGGGGGCGACGCTGGGGCCCGCGCTGGGAGGCGCCCTGGGCGAGACGGCGGGGGATCCCGTCGCCTACGGAACCGGCGCCCTCGCGTGCGCGGCCACGTTCCTCGCCGTTCGAACGGCGACGGCGCGGGTTGGCACTCTCACCGTACGAGTGCCGAGAGCACCTTGAAACGGGTATATCGCGTTCGGTAACATCCGCTCGTCGGCACTCGCCGCGTAAGAGTGCCAATCTCGAGCCGATGCACCGAAAGGAGGCTGCATGGACCTGAAGCCGCTTGGCGATCGCCTCATCGTCGAGGTCCTCGAGGAAGAGGAGACCACGGAGAGCGGGATCGTCCTGCCCGACACCGCGAAGGAGAAGCCGCAGCGCGGTCGCGTTCTCTCAGTGGGCCCCGGCTCTCGGAACGAAGACGGCGAATACGTGCCGATGGACCTCGCCGAGGGCGACGAGATCATCTTCTCGAAGTACGGCGGGACCGACGTGAAGCTCGGGACCGACGAGTTCCTGATCCTGCGCGAGTCGGACGTGCTCGCGAAGGTCGTGACGGGCTCGTCCAAGGGGTCGAGGAAGAAGGAGATGGCGGGCGCTACCGCCTAAGAAGAGGAGAACGGAGGAACTGAATGGCGCACAAGGAGCTGAAGTTCAACGAGGACGCGCGGCGCTCGCTGGAGCGGGGCGTCAACATCCTGGCCGACGCGGTCAAGGTGACGCTCGGCCCCAAGGGCCGCTACGTCGTCCTCGACAAGAAGTTCGGCGCGCCCACGATCACGAACGACGGCGTCACGATCGCGCGTGAGATCGAAGTCGAGGACGTCTTCGAGAACCAGGGCGCGCAGCTAGTTCGCGAGGTCGCCACGGCGACGAACGACGTCGCGGGTGACGGCACGACGACGGCGACCGTCCTCGCGCAGGCGATCGTCCGTGAGGGCCTCAAGAACGTCGCCGCCGGCGCAAACCCGATGGCGCTCAAGCGCGGCATCGAGAAGGCGGTCGACAACGTCGTCGACGACCTCAAGTCGCAGTCGCGCGAGATCTCCGGCCGCGAAGACGTGGCCCGCGTCGCCACGATCTCGGCGCGCGAGCGCGAGATCGGTGACGTGATCGCGGATGCGATCGAGAAGGTCGGGAAGGACGGCGTCGTCAACGTCGAGGAGGGGCAGACCTTCGGGCTCGAGCTCGAGTTCACCGAGGGCATGCAGTTCGACAAGGGCTACCTGTCCCCCTACATGATCACGGACTCCGAGCGCATGGAGGCCGTGCTGGACGATCCGTACATCCTGATCGCGAACCAGAAGATCGGGGCGGTGAAGGATCTTCTGCCGGTGCTCGAGCAGGTGATCCAGGCCGGCCGGCCGCTGCTGATCGTCGCGGAGGACGTCGAGGGCGAGTCGCTCGCCACGATCGTCGTCAACAAGCTCCGCGGGACGTTCACGGCCGTCGCGGTCAAGGCTCCCGGCTTCGGCGACCGTCGCAAGCGGATGCTCGAGGACATCGGGATCCTGACCGGCGGCGAAGTGATCACGGAGGAGATGGGGCTCAAGCTCGA
>DATAAZ010000034.1:0-21903 GCA_036259875.1 Gaiellaceae bacterium | reverse complement strand
GCGCGGGGCTCGCGCGCGGCAGCGCGACGATCTGGCTCTCGCGGGCGACGCTCCTTCCGCTGCGATTGGACGTCCGACGCGGCCGGACGGTCTCGTCCGAGGCGCTTGCATACCGGGACCTCAACGAGCAGCTCCCCGTTTCCGATTTCGCCACGCCCAACGTCGGCTCACGGCCCGAGCGCCGTGACGACGGCTTCCGTCGGACGAGCGTCGCCGCGACCAGGGACCACCTCTCGTACCGCCCGCGCGTCCCGCGCGTGCTTCCGCGCGGCTTCTCGCGCGCCGTCTCCGGTTGGGCGCCGCGCTCGGGCGTCACCGGCCCCGAGGGCTCGAATCCGCCGTTTCGGGAGCTCTTCGCGGCGGTCTACCGGCGCGGCGTCGAGCGGATCGACGTGACGCAGCGGCTTTCGCGCCCCGGTGGGTGGGGAAACGACCCGTTCGGCGGCGAGTGTCTCTTCCAGTACACGGAGCGCGTCCCGCTCGGCCGCGTGCGGGCGACCTACGGGATCGGTCCAGAGACGGCGCCGCACCTGTACTGGCGGCAGGGCCGCGTCCTCTACACGGTCAGCGGGCCGCTTCCGCGGCGCGACCTGGTCGCGATCGCGCGTTCCCTGCGCTAGCAGGCCTTTTCGCCGAGCGGACTAGACTTCACGCATGGCGCAGGCGCCTGCCCTCCCGCGTGGGTTCGAGCTTCCCCTGGAGCCCCGGCTGCCCCGTGTCGGGTCGGTCGACCAGGTCGCCGTCGAGGAGCGCGCGGCGACGCTTGCGCGCCGCTCGATCAAGCGTGAGGCAAAGCTCTTCGCGCTCGACCTCGCGGTTCGGATGATCGACCTGACGACGCTCGAAGGAGCGGATACGCCCGGCAAGGTCGCCGCGCTCTCGTCGAAGGCCGTCCGGCCGGATCCGGCCGACCCGACCGTTCCGCCCGTCGCGGCCGTGTGCGTGTACCCCGACCTGGTCGCGGTCGCACGCGAGAAGGTGGCCGGGACGGGCGTCAAGGTGGCGTCCGTCGCCACCGCGTTCCCGTCAGGCCGCTCACCGCTCGATCTCAAGGTCGCGGAGGCGCGCCGCGCCGCCGAGCTAGGCGCGGACGAGATTGACATGGTCATCGACCGAGGGGCGCTCCTCGCGGGAAGCTACGCGAAGGTCTACGAGGAGGTCCGCGAGGTCAAGGAGGCGATCGGCGACCTTCACCTGAAGGCCATCGTCGAGGCCGGCGAGCTCGGCACGTACGACAACGTCCGACGCGCGAGCCTGCTCGCGATCGCCGGCGGCGCCGACTTCATCAAGACGTCGACGGGGAAGGTGCAGCCGGCCGCGACGCTGCCGGTCACGCTCGTCATGCTCGAGGCGGTCCGCGATGTCCATGCGGAAACCGGCGAGAAGGTGGGCGTGAAGCCTGCCGGTGGAATTCGGCACGCGAAGCAGGCCGTCCAGCACCTCGTGCTCGTGAACGAGACGCTCGGGCCCGAGTGGCTCACGCCCGACCTCTTCCGGCTCGGCGCCTCGTCGCTCCTGAACGACGTCCTCCTCCAGATCCGCAAGGAGAAGACGGGGCGCTACCAGAGCGCCGATTACTTCACGCTCGATTGATGGATGCGTCGCTCCGGCGCTCACGCCGCCGGCTCCGGGAGGCAAAGGGGGCTCGTGCCCTCGGGACGCTCGGTTTCTCGTCCGGGCCGCGGGCCGGGAGCGCGAGTCCCTGGTCGCCGGCCGGTGAGGAGAGACGATGACGGAGCGGAAGTCCTTCAAGCGGCGGGTGCGCGCCCGCATGGAGAAGACGGGCGAGCGCTACACGGCGGCGCGGCGGCACGTTGCCTCCGCGAAGCGGCCGGCGAACGCACCCGAGACGTCCGACCGCCCCTCCGACGACACGGTCGTGCAGCGGACCGGGAAGACCTGGAACGAGTGGTTCGCGATCCTCGACGAGTGGGGCGCGCTCGACCGCTCGCACCGCGACATCGCGCGCCACCTGCGTGAGGACCACGAGGTCTCGGGCTGGTGGGCGCAGGCGGTGACGGTCGCGTACGAAAAGGAGCGTGGGCTTCGCGCGAAGCACGAGCGACCGGGCGGGTTCTCCGTCGGCGCGTCGAAGACGGTCGCCGTGCCCGTCGAGCGCCTCTACGCGGCGTTCGTCGACGAGGGGGAGCGCGCCCGGCTCCTCCCCGACGCGCGGGTGTCCCTGCGAACGGCACAGCCGAACCGCTCCGCCCGCTTCGACTGGGGTGACGGCGCCGCGCGGGTCGTCGTGGGTTTCGAAGCGAAGGGGCCGGAGAAGAGCGCGGTTGCGATCGAGCACGAGCGGCTGCCCGACGCGGCGACCGCCGAGCGAACGAAGTTGGAGTGGCGCAACCGCCTTGCGCGCCTCAAGGAGATGCTCGAGGCCTAGGCGCCGGGGCGAAGGAAGGGGACCGGGGGCGGGGTACGATAGGAACGCCCTTGACGGAGCACGGGGAATCGGCTGAGAAGGAGGCGGCCCACGGGGAAACCATGGGTTCCCCGGCGCTTCGCCAGGACCGCTCCCCGGTTCCGTCTGCCTTCGACTACGCTCCCGCGCCCGAGGCGCGCGACATCGTGCGCCTCGAGGAGCGCTACGGGATGTTCGTCGGCGGCGAGTGGGTCAAGCCGCGCTCGGGCGAGTTCCACCCGTCGGTCAGCCCCGCAACGGAGGAGCGGCTCGCGGACGTCGCCTACGGCGGTGCCGAGGACGTCGATTTCGCCGTCAAGGCGGCGCGCGACGCGTTCGAGAACGGGTGGTCGGACATCGCCGCGAGCGAGAGGGCGAAATATCTCTACCGGATCGCGCGGATCCTCCAGGAGCGCTCCCGCGAGTTCGCCGTCCTCGAGTCGCTCGACGGCGGGAAGCCGATCCGCGAGTCCCGCGACGTCGACCTCCCGCTCTCCGCAGCGCACTTCTTCTACTACGCGGGCTGGGCTGACAAGCTCGAGTACGCGTTCCCGAACCGCCGCCCGCGCCCCGTCGGTGTCGCGGCCCAGGTGATCCCGTGGAACTTCCCGCTCCTCATGCTCGCGTGGAAGCTCGCTCCCGCGCTTGCCGCCGGAAACACCGTCGTGCTGAAGCCGGCCGAGACGACGCCTCTGACGGCGCTTCTCTTCTGCGACGTCCTTCGCCAGGCGGGCCTCCCCGCCGGCGTCGTGAACATCGTGACGGGCGACGGCCGCGCCGGCGCCGAGCTCGTCAAGCATCCGGACGTCGACAAGATCGCCTTCACCGGGTCCACCGAGGTCGGGAAGGAAATCCAGAAGGCGGTCGCTGGGACCGAGAAGAAGCTGACGCTCGAGCTCGGCGGCAAGGCGGCAAACGTGATCTTCGACGACGCACCGCTCGACCAGGCCGTCGAGGGGATCATCAACGGCATCTACTTCAACCAGGGTCACGTGTGCTGCGCGGGCTCGCGGCTGCTCGTCCAGGAGTCGATCTACGAGCCGCTGATCGAGAAGCTGAAGCGGCGGATGGGGACGCTTCGCGTCGGCGACCCGCTCGACAAGAACACGGACGTGGGCGCGATCAACTCGAAGCAACAGCTCGACAAGATCCGGGAGCTCGTCCAGGCCGGAGAGGAGGAGGGCGCCGACGTCTACCAGCCGCCCTGTCGCCTGCCCGAGCGCGGCTGGTTCTTCCCGCCGACCGTCTTCACCAACGTTGCGCAGAGCTACCGGATCGCGCAGGAAGAGATCTTCGGCCCGGTGCTCTCGGTGCTCACGTTCCGCACCCCCGCCGAGGCGGTCGAGAAAGCGAACAACACCGCGTACGGGCTTTCGGCCGGTGTCTGGACGGACAAGGGCTCGCGGATCCTCTTCATGGCCTCGCAGCTTCGGGCCGGTGTCGTCTGGGCGAACACGTACAACCGCTTCGACCCCACGTCGCCGTTCGGCGGGTACAAGGAGTCGGGCTTCGGACGCGAGGGCGGTTTGCACGGGCTCGAGCCGTATGTCGATTTCGAGCGCGCCCCCGAGACGTTCGGCGGGTAGGCGATGACGAGGCTTCCGGTCGCGAAGACCTACAAGCTGTACATCGGCGGCGCGTTCCCGCGTTCCGAGTCGGGTCGCACGTACGAGACGGAAGGCGCAAACGTGGCGCGCGCGTCCCGCAAGGACGTGAGGGACGCCGTCCGCGCCGCGCGTTCGGCGCAGCCGAAATGGGCGGCGATGACCGCCTACAACCGGGGGCAGGTGCTCTATCGAATCGCCGAGATGCTCGAGGGGCGGCGCAAGGAATTCGCCGGCCTGACGGGAGACGAAGTCGAGGTCGGCGCGGCGATCGATCGGTGGATCTGGTACGCGGGCTGGGCGGACAAGCTCGCGCAGGTGCTCGGCTCCTCCAATCCGGTCGCCGGCCCGTACTTCAACTTCACGGTTCCCGAGCCGACGGGCGTCGTCGGGATCGTCGCGCCCGAAGAGCCTCCGCTCGACGGGCTCGTCTCGCGCCTCGCGCCCGCGGTCGTGGGCGGCAACGCCGTGGTCCTCCTCGCATCCGAGCGCCGGCCGCTCGCGGCCATGACGCTCGCCGAGGTCCTCGCGACGTCCGACGTCCCGGGCGGGGTTGTCAACCTGTTGACCGGGCGCAAGGACGAGCTAGGCCCTGTCCTCGCGGCCCACATGGACGTGAACGCGATTGACCTCTCGGGGGTCGACGGCGACCGCGCCGAGCTGGAGCGCCTCGCGGCCGAGAACGTGAAACGGGTTGTCCGGAATGGAGACGGCCAGTCCCCCTGGCACGCGGCCGCGTTCCTCGAGATGAAGACCGTCTGGCACCCGATCGGGGTCTAGCGCTCCGCGTCGTGAGCCGTTTCCGACAAGCGATCTCGGAGGGGGACGGCATCTCCGTCATCCCGCTGATCGCGGGCGAGGTCGAGGAGCTCGCAGCCGCTGCCGAACACGGTGGCGCCGAGGCGATTGCGGTCGCGAGCCCGGCCGAGGCCGCTCGTGCGCGGGGGGCGAGCGCGCTTCCGGTGCTCGTCCGCATGCCGATCGTGTTCCGCGACCTCGTCGGCGGCCTCGACGAACGTGGCGCCGCCGATGCGGTGGTCGTCGTCTACGACGACCTGGTCGACGACGACGCGCTCCTCGAGGAGCTGCTCGCGGATGCTGAGGAGCTCGACCTCGACTGGGTTCTCGACGTGCGCGACGAGGAGGAGCTCGAGCACGCGCTCGAGCGCGTCGATCCCGACATCGTCCTCATCTCCCGCCGTGACGGCGCCAGCGACGAGGAAGAGCTCGAGCGCGCCCTCGACCTTCTGCCCGACGTCCCGGCCGGCAAGCTCGTCGTCGCGGAGTGCGACCTCGTCGCGCGGGAGCAGGTCGTCGCGCTGGAGCGGGCGGGCGTCGACGCGCTCCTCGTCCGGAACCTGACGGCGATGGCGGAGGACTTCTCCCGCGCCGTCGAGGAACTCGTCGGCGGCGCGCCGCCAACATAACCTCGATGGAAGCGACGGATGTGACCGCCGCGGCCCGCGCGGCCGAGGTGCCCGCGTCGCGGGTGCGCGCGGGCGAGCGCGCCGAGGCGATCGCGATCGGAGGTGCGGTCTTCCTGTCGGGGGCGGTCCTGCTGGGCGTCGAGATCGCGGCGAGCCGCGTGCTCGCTCCCTTCTTCGGCAACTCGCTCTTCGTCTGGGGCGCGCTGATCGGCGTCGTCCTCGCCGGGCTCTCACTCGGCTACTGGATCGGCGGCGCACTGGCCGACCGGCTGCCCGCTCCGACGCTTCTCTTCGCCGTCATCGCGATCGGCGCCTGCGCGGTCCTCGCCGTCCCCTTCGTCGACGAGGCCGTGCTCGAAGCGATCGTCGGCTGGGACCCCGGCCCGCGGCTGAACGCGCTCCTCGCGGCGACCGCGCTCTTCGGGCTTCCGAGCGTCGTCCTCGCCGCAGTGACCCCGGTTGCCGTCCGTCTCCGGACGCGGTCGGTCGCGAGCGTCGGCCGCACCGCAGGCCGGCTCTTCTCCGTGTCGACCGCCGGTTCGATCGCGGGGACGTTCGCGACCGCGTTCTTCCTCATCCCCGAGCTCGGTACCGAGCAGCTCCTCGAGCTCGGTGCCGCCACCCTCTTCGTTGCCGCTGCGATCGTTGCGCTCCTCGACCGGCGCGTCGTCGCGCTCGCGGCCGCCGTCGCGGTCGCCGGCGGCGCCGGGTACCTCGCCTGGTCGGACGACCCCCAAGCCGGCGCGACACTTTCCCGCGCCGCGTCGCAGAACTGGTCGCCCGTCTTCCGGCTGCGGGGCTACGGCCACCTCGACGCGCGCGATCCACGGGTCGCGATCCAGGACGCCGACGCGCGCGTGGTCTTCGCGGAGGACACGCAGTACCACCGCCTCGCGGTGGTGGACGACGCCGACTCGCGCTACCTGCGCTTCGACAGCTCGCTCCAGAGCGCGATGTACAAGGACGACCCCTTCGCGACCCGCTTCCGCTACACGGACTACTTCCACCTCGGCCTCGCGTATAACCCGGGTGCGCAAAACGTCCTCTTCATCGGCCTCGGCGCCGGATCTTCACCGAAGCGGATGTGGCGCGAATTTCCCGACCTCCGCGTCCACGTCGTCGAGATCGACCCGGTCGTCGTCGACGTCGCACACGAGTACTTCGCCGTCCCGCGCGGTGATCCGCGCCTCCGAATCGACGTGGGCGACGGCCGGCAGTTCCTCGCGCGGAACGACCGTCGCTGGGACGTCATCGTGATCGACGCCTTCTTCGCGGACGCGATCCCGTTCCACCTCGTGACGCAGGAGTTCCTCCAGCTCGCGCGCGGGCGTCTCGCGCCGGGCGGCGTCGTCGTCACGAACGCGATCGGGGCGCTCGCGGGCCCTGGCTCGCGCCTCTTCCGCTCGATCTACCGGACGTACCGGACCGCGTTCCCGACCGTGCTCGTGCACCCGGCCGTCGAGCAGGCCGGCCGAGGCGACGAGGCGTTCCGGAACCTCATCCTCGTCGCGACCGAGGCCGCCGCGCCCGCGCCGCGGTTCCTCGCCGAGCGCTGGGCGGCGGTCCGCGAGCAGACGCCGGCTGCCCCGGACCTCGAGCAGCCGATCCTCGGCCGCCACGACCGGCCCATCCCGACCGAAGACGTCCCGGCGCTCACGGACGACTACGCACCGACGGACGCGCTCTTGCTGCTCTTCCAGTGATCCGACCGCGCGCGTACGGGCGGAGCGAGTCGCGCCCCTCCGTACAATCTCCGGGCGTGTTCGTACGCGGTTCGAGAGGGGTCGGGCTCGCGCTCGTTCTCGTCCTGCTCGTCGCGGTCTCCGGCTGCGGCGGCGCCGAGGAGCGCCCCGCACAAGCCGCTTCGCCGCCGGCGCCGAAGTGCCCGGAAGCGTGGAAGGACGGCTGGCAGAGGCTCGCGGACCGAATCGAAGCCCCGGTCTACTGTCCGAGCTGGATGCCGACGCCCCTCGACGGCGCGATCGACGGCCAGTGGAACAACATCAACTCGGTCGGCAAGGACGGGAGCTACCTGGTGGGGTTCACGTGGTACGAGGTTCAGAGCGGTGAGGTCCACGTGAACTTCCGCGGACGCCCCGGGACGACGGAGATCCCGATCTGTCAGGAGGTCGAGACCGAGGCGGGGAAGACGCGACGACGGAAGGTCCCGTGCTTCGCCGACCCCCAGGGGACGAAGCGACTCGGCGAGCGCGAGGTGACCGTCTACACGCGAAACCGCGGCGCCGACGTCTGGCACGTGCTCTACGCCTGGGAGGAAAACGGGTCGCTCTACGCGGTCAGCCAGCACGTCGCCGAACCGCACACGTACTCGGAGGTCGTCGAGCACCTCGACCGAATCACCCGCGGCCTCGTCCGGATCGAGCCGGACTCCGCCTAGTGCCCGTTCAGGTGATGCTGCCGGATTCCTGGGTCGCGAGCACCAAGCCAGCGTCGGCACTCGTCCGCAGGCAAGGCTGGGCGCCTTGTCAAGGACGAGGGTGGGCTCTGGCGCCGCGTGGTCGCGGGCCAGAGGCCGGTGGGCATTGCCTGGAGGGGCACTAGCCTCCTTGCGCCTCACCCGACGGCAGCTGATCGTCGGCGGCGCCGGCGCGGCGCTCGGGACGGCGCTCGGCGGTGCAGGGATCTACGAGCTCGTCGACCGGCTCGCGGAGGACGGTGCGCGCGGGGTGGCGCGCCGCCACGCAAGCGGGTCGGAGCAGCACCTCGTCACGCTCGACACGGTCGTCGACAACGGTGTCGACGTGCTCGTCCCGCTCGTCCACAACGAGGTCGTCACCGCGACGCTGCGCGTCGACGAGACGCCGGCGGCGCTTCGCGCGGCGCAGCGCGAGCTGGAAGGCGCGCTCGTCGCGCTGGAGGCTCGCTTCGCGGAGGAGCCGCGCGGCCTGCACGTCACGCTCGCGTGGGGGCTTCCGTACTTTCGCCGCTACGTGCCCGGACCGGCCGAGGAGCGGCTGCCCGTCGACCTGCGCGCCTCGAAGGCGAAGGGCGAACGCACGCTCGCGCTCCTCGACGCGATCCGCTTCCCGAGCGACCCGGACGACCTCGTCCTCGAGGAGAACCAGGTCGCTGCGTTTCTCCGGAGCAACACGAGCCAGAACGTCCGGGCCGCGTCGAAGGCGCTCTTCGAGGACCTGGACGGGCTCTTCGACGTGACGAGCATCCGCCGCGGGTTCATCGGCGGCGGCTTCCAGGGCGAGCAAAGCCTTCCGAAGAAGATGGCGCTTGCGGCCGGCGTTCCCGGCGCGGAGCTGATTCCCGACACCGCACAGCTCTTCCTCGGCTTCACCTCGAGCCAGAAAACGACGATGGGGCCGGGCCGGATCGCGAACCACGAAACGCTGCCCGATCTCACGGACCAGTGGCCGGACGGCTACTTCCGCGGCGGGACCGCGATGCACCTCTCGCACATCTTCGAGGACCTCGAGGCGTGGTTTCTGAACTTCGACTTCGGCGAGCGCGTGCGGACGATGATTCGGCCCGAGACGCGCGCCGAACCCGGGACGCAGACGATCCGCCAGGACGAGAAGGACGCGGCTTCGATCGCGACCGTGAAGCGGGACGCCGCTCGCCACGGCGCGTTCGGGCACAGCGCGTCGATCCAGGTTGCGTCGCGTCTCCCCGAGGACGTGGTCGGAAACGACGAGACGCTCTACCCGAAGGGGACGGCGATCCCGCAGCGCGCCGACTTCGACACGCTGGACAATCCCTTCTTCTGGAGCTCCCGCCCCGAGGTCGACCGGCTGAGCGACGAGCCGGTTGCGGGGATTCACTTCGTCGTCTTCAACCCGACGAGCGACGACTTCCACCGCAACCGGCTTGCGATGGACGGCGTTCTTCCCGACGGGACTCGGCTCCGGATCGACCCGCGCGGCCGCGGCGCCGGCTTCAACGCCGTTCTCCGCGCGAGCCACCGTCAGAACTACCTCGTGACGCCGCGGCGGCACCGCTCCTTCCCGCTCGCAGAGCTCCTTTGACGACGGCTAGCGATACGCGAACGTCCAGGCGATCGCCGAGGCGTCGGCGAACGTGCTCGCGAACGCGACGACGGCGTGTGGCCCGCGCGGAATCCGCCCCCGGGCGTCGCCGAACATCGTCATCCTCGTCGCACCGAGGCCGGCGGTTCGCCCCGGCACGGCCTGGCCGTCGAGCCACATCCCGCCCTCGACGATGGGGGCGACGCTCTCGACCTCGGCCGCGACCTGGATCGCGCCGTCCTCGACGGAGCCGGGATCTGGCCCGAGTGGCCGGAGCCCGACGGGCCCACCGAGCTCGAGCCGCCAGACGCCGCCCTCACGACGGAACGCGGCCGCGTACGTCGCGTAGGGCTGCGCGCCGCCCAGGCGCGTCCTCCCGCCGTACGCCGCGACGGCGAAGAGGCTCGTAATCGGCTCGTCGAGGAAGGCGCGCGACCGGCCGGGGACGAACGCGCCGAGCTCGCGCGCGAGGCCGCGTCCGACGCCGGTCCGGAATCGCTCGAGGCTCGGCCCGAGCCGGCGCTGGGTCGGCTGCGAGAGGAGGTTCCACATGCCCGCGTACTCGCGCGCCCGCGCGGCCCGAACGAAGCGCGTCAGGGCGCGGCCGGGGCGCTCGCCCGCCGGCGGCGGCGGCGGAGGTGGAGGGGCGGGGGCCGCCTCGGTCTCGGTCGAACCGGTCGCCGCTGGCGGAGGAGGCGGCGAGGTGTTCTCGTTGTCGCTGCCGCCCGCGCACGCGGCCACGGCAAGAACGAGCACAAGAACTGGAAGAAGCCGGGCCACCGGCCCGAAATCGTACGGACGCTCGGCGCGACGTCAGCCGAAGAACGCGCGCGCCACGTCGAACCAGCCGGGCGGCACCGTCTTGAGCTCGGCGACGGCGTCGCGGAGCGGCACCGCGGTCACGTCGTCGCCCCGAAGCGCGGCCATCTTCCCGAAGTCACCCTCGTGGACGAGGTCCGCCGCCTTGAGCCCGAACCGCGTCGCGAGGACGCGGTCGCGAGGCGTCGGGGACCCGCCTCGCTGCACGTGGCCGAGGACCGTGACGCGCGTCTCGTAGCCCGTCCGCTCCTCGATCTCGCGCGCGAGCGCGTCGCCGACGCCGCCCAGGCGGACGTGCCCGAACTCGTCCGCAGGCGAGGGCTCCTGCGCAACGGCGCGCCGCTCGCCGGACGCGTACGTGAGCTCGTACCCCTCGCTCACGACGACGATCGAGAAATCCTTCCCGCGCACGTGACGGCGGCGAATCTCCTCACAGCACTCCTCGACGGTGATCGGCTGCTCGGGGATGAGAACGGCGTCGGCGCCGCCGGCGATCCCGCTCGTGACCGCGATCCAACCCGTGTGCCGGCCCATCACCTCGACCACCATGACGCGGTTGTGGGACTCTGCGGTCGTATGGAGGCGGTCGATCGCCTCGGTCGCGATCGTGACCGCGGTGTCGAACCCGAAGGTGTAGTCGGTCGCCGAGAGGTCGTTGTCGATCGTCTTCGGCACGCCGACGACCCGAACGGCGTGCTCCTCGTGCAGGCGAGCGGCGACGCCGAGCGTGTCCTCGCCCCCGATCGCGACGAGCGCGTCGAGCCCCCCGTCCCCGAAGTTGCGCAGGACCCGCTCGACGCCGTCCTCGGACCTGTACGGGTTCGTCCGCGACGTGCCGAGGATCGTCCCGCCGCGCGGGAGAATCCCCGAGATCTCGCGGGGCCCGAGGGCGTCGAACCGCGCTTCGACGAGACCGCGCCACCCTTCCCGCACGCCGACGACCTCGTAGCCGCGGTCGAGGGAGCGCCGCGCGACGGCGCGGATGACCGCGTTGAGGCCGGGACAGTCCCCGCCTCCCGTCAGTACGCCGACCCGACGCGCCACGTCGAGCGCCTAACTTCCGGGCCCGATGACCGTCAATGCCGTCACGAGACACGATGCGGAGCGCCAGTCGGATGCCGAAGGCGGGAGTCGAACCCGCACGGGGCACATGCCCCACTGGATTTTGAGTCCAGCGCGTCTTCCAGTTCCGCCACTTCGGCGCGAGGCACCAACCTCGGGGACAGCGTAGCCGTCGAGGGGTTGAACAGGGTGTACCGCCCCGCCATAATCGCCCCCCGAGGAGGCGGTTGAGCTGCGGATCGACGAGACGTTGACTGACCGCCGCATCGCTGTCGAGGCGCTCGCAGAGCGCGAAAGACGAAAGCCAAACGAGTAGGAGGAGGCAGGTGAGGAAGAAGTCAATCCTTCTGGCGCTTCTCGCGCTGCTGATCGGTGCCCTCGCGTTGACAGCCGCGGGATGCGGCGGCGACGACGACGGCGGCGGCGACGGTGGAGCGGAAGCCGAAGGCGGCGGTGGCGGCGGCGGCGGCGGCGTCGAGGAGCTGCCGTCCGCGAGTTGTGAGGGCCTCGTCTACGAGGGCGAGGGCGAGCCGGACGTGCTGATCGCGTCCGACCTGCCGATGCAGGGCGCCTCGCGAACGCAGACCGTCCAGATGGTCGACGCGATCGAGTTCGTCCTCGCGCAGCGCGAGTGGAGGGCCGGAGACCTGAACGTCGGCTTCCAGGCCTGCGACGACTCGACCGCGCAGGCGGGGAAGTGGGATCCCGGCAAGTGCAGCCAGAACGCGAACGCGTATGCCCGGAACGAGGCCGTCGTGGGGATCATCGGCACGTTCAACTCGGGCTGTGCGGCCGTCATCATCCCGATCCTCAACCAGGCGCCGGGCGGCGGCGTGGCGATGGTCTCGCCCGCGAACACGTACGTCTGCCTGACCGAGTCGGGGCCGGGCTGCGCGGAGGACGAGCCGGACAAGTACTACCCGACCGGAACGCGCAACTACACGCGCATGGTCGCACACGACGCATACCAGGGCGCCGCGGTCGCGCAGTTCGCGCAGTCGATCGGCGTCGAGAGCGTCTACGTCCTGAACGACCGGGAGGCGTACGGCCTCGGGGTCGCACAGAACTTCCGCAACGCCGCGGAGGAGCTCGGGATCGAGATCGCCGGCTTCGCCGCCTGGGACCCGCGGGCCTCGAGCTACGAGGCGCTCATGGGTCGCATCGAGGCGAGCGGCGCGCAGGCCGTGTTCCTGGGCGGGCTCATCTGCGAGAACGGCGGCCAGGTGATCAAGGACAAGGTCGCCGTGCTCGGGCCGAACGTGGCCGACCCGGCGCAGGGCGTCGTCCTGCTGATGCCGGACGGCTTCACGACCCAGGCGACGATCGACGAAGCCGGCCGCGCCTCGCGCGGTGCGTTCTCGAGCGTCGCCGGCGTCCCCGCCGACCAGCTGACGGGAGCGGGCGAGGAGTTCGTCACCTCGTTCAGCGAGGAGACGGGCGCCGAGCCGCCGCTCGAGCCGTATACCGCCTACGCGGCTCAGTCGGCCGAGGTGCTGCTGTCGGCGATCGAGCAGGCCGGCAACGATCGCGCGGGCGTAGTGCAGGCCATGTTCGAGTTCTCGACGTCGGACGGCATCATCGCGCCCGAGTTCGAGCTCAACGAGAACGGCGACCCGACGGTCGGGCCGGTCACGGTCTACGTCGCGCAGCAGAACTTCGAGACGCACGAGGTCGTCACGCCGGAGGCCGAGCTTGTCGAGGCGGCCAAGGGCGCGGCATAGGCGGGTAAACCGAACACCGACGCACCGGGGGAGGGCTCCGGCCCTCCCCCGGGGCGCCCGAGGAGGACGGAGCGATCGCAGTCCAGGCGCGTAGAGAACCCCCCTCGCCGCTAGCGGCGCTCCTGGACCGCCCTCGCCCGAGCGTCATCTCGATCATCGGGCTCGTGCTCGTCGGGCTCCTGATCCTCTGGCTCCTCGGCAACCTGATCGTCAACACGAGCGACTTCATCAACGTCTTGCTCATCGGCCTCACGAACGGGGCCGTCTACGGCCTCGTCGCGCTCGGCTACACGCTCGTGTACGGGATCCTCCAGCTCATCAACTTCGCGCACGGCGACGTCTTCGCCCTCTCGGGCCTCGTCGCATTCAGCTTCCTGATCGACTGGTGGGGCGTCGGGGAGGGGACGAGCACCGCGGTCGCGATCGGAACCCTCATCCTCTGCCTGCTGCTGACGATGCCGCTCTTCGCCGGGGGAAACGCGTTCATCGAGTTCGTCGCGTACCGGCGCCTGCGGAACGCCCCCCGGCTTGCGCCCCTCATCACCGCGGTCGGCGTCTCGTTCATCGTCCAGAACGTCTCGCTTGCGGTCTACGACACCGGATCGCACGGAGCGCAGGAGCTCTTGCCGCGGGGTGAGATCTTCGACATCGGCGGCGTCACGTACCAGTGGAACAAGCTCGTGGTGATCCTCATCGTGATCCCGCTCCTGATCGGTCTCACGTGGTTCGTTCGCAGCACGCGCCAGGGGAAGGGGATGCGGGCGACCGCACAGGATCGCGACGCCGCGGCGATGATGGGGATCAACGTGAACCGAACCATCTCGGTCACGTTCGCGCTCGCGGGCGCGCTCGCGGCGGCGGGCGGCCTCCTGTTCCTGCTCCAGTTCAACATGCGGTTCGACACCGGCTTCCAGATGGGCCTCATCGCTTTCACCGCGGCGGTGCTCGGCGGAATCGGAAACCTCACCGGCGCGGTCGTGGGCGCCGTCGTCATCGGCCTCATCGAGTCTTTCAACGAAGGTCTGCGCTGGAACCACCCGCTCGACGGCGGGTTCTTCTTCCCTGACCTCGGCGCGCCGAGCGACTGGACGCGCGCCGTGATCTTCGCGATCCTGATCGCGATCCTCGTCTTCAGGCCGGAGGGCCTGCTCGGCGAACGGACGCCGGAAGGAGCCTGACGTGGCGACGACTGGACGGACCGGCGGCAAGGAAGCCCGTCTGGAGCGCGTTCGCGCGCGAAGCGGCCTCGGCGCAGCCGGCCGCGCCTGGGGGCAGTTGCCGCCGCGCGCCCGGACGGCCATCCCCGCCGTCCTCCTGCTTGCGCTCGCCGCGTTCTACCCGGTGTACCACGAGAACGTCCTCTCCGAGTGGACGGACATCCCCGTCATCCAGAACTTCCCGTCGATCTCGACGGCCGTGATCATGATCGTCTACATCATGATGGCCGTCGGCCTGAACATCGTCGTCGGCTATGCGGGGCTCCTCGACCTCGGTTACGTCGCCTTCTACGCGGTCGGCGCCTACACCGCGGGCTGGCTCGCGTCGAGCCACTTCACGCAGGTCGACATTCGCTTCGGCGCGGCGGGCATCGGCGAGAACGTCCAGGGAATCCACATCAACATCTGGCTCGTGCTCATCGTCGCCGGGATCCTGACGGCGATCTCCGGGATCCTCATCGGCCTGCCAACGCTTCGCCTCCGCGGCGACTACCTCGCGATCGTGACGCTCGGGTTCGGCGAGATCACGCCGATTCTGGCGCGAAACGGCGACAACATCAGCGGTTTCAACTTGACCGCGGGGCCGCACGGGATCAACCTCATCGATCCACCCGGGTTCGGCGAATCGCTGAACGAGACGGTCAGCTTCCTTCCCGTCAACTTCAAACAGTCCTTCGACGCGGACAACCTCTATTTCTGGGGTGCGCTCGGGCTCCTCCTCATCACGATCTTCTGCTCGGTCCGCCTCCGCGACTCGCGGCTGGGACGCGCCTGGATCGCCATCCGCGAGGACGAGACGGCCGCTGCCGCGATGGGCGTGCCGCTCATGCGCACGAAGACGTGGTCGTACGCGATCGGAGCGTTCTTCGGCGGGATCGCAGGCGCCTACTACGCGAGCTTCATCGGGACCGCGAATCCGTCGCAGTTCCTGTTTCAAATCTCCGTCTTCCTGCTCTGCATGGTGATCCTGGGCGGTATGGGGAGCGTCTGGGGCGTCGTGATCGCAGGCGCCGTGCTCGCGTGGCTGAACCAGGAGGGCCTCGCGAACATCGGGACGTGGCTCAAGGAGGACACGCCGCTTGACTTCGAGGTCGCGAAGTACCAGTTCGGGATCTACGGAGTGATCATCGTCCTGATGATGCTCTTCCGGCCGACGGGGCTCATCCCGGAGCGGCGGCGGAAGCGCGAGATGGAGGAAGGCGTGCACGACGAGAGCCTCTACGGGGCACAGCACTGATGGCCGGCGCCGAGCTTCTCGCTGCCGACGACGTTCGCAAGGAGTTCGGCGGGCTCGTCGCCGTCAACGACGTCGACTTCGTCATCCCCGAGCGCTCGATCGTGAGGCTGATCGGCCCCAACGGCGCCGGGAAGACCACGTTCTTCAACATGCTCACGGGCGTCTACAAGCCGACCGCGGGGCGGATCGTCTTCGACGGCCACGACGTGACCGGGAAGCCCCCGCACGCGATTACGGAGCGCGGGATCGGCCGGACGTTCCAGAACATCCGCCTCTTCCAGCACATGACCGCGCTCGAGAACGTGATGGTCGGGATGCACGCGCGCCTCTCGTCGGCTCGCGCGCCGCTCGGGATCGTCCGCTCGGTGATCCGCACGCCCGGGATCCGGCGCGAGGAGAAGCGGGCCCGCGAGCGCGCCCGCGAGCTCCTCGAGTTCTCCGGCCTGCGTGGCCGCAACGACGAGCTCGCGCGCAATCTTCCCTACGGCGACCAGCGCCGGCTCGAGGTCGCCCGCGCGCTCGCCACCGGTCCGAAGCTCGTTCTCCTCGACGAGCCGACGGCCGGTATGAATCCGCAGGAGACGGCCGCGTTCACCGACTTCGTCTCGAAGCTCCGAGAGGACCAGGACCTCACGATCCTCCTGATCGAGCACGACATGAAGGTCGTGATGGGGATCTCCGATCGCGTGACCGTCCTCGACTACGGCGAGAAGATCGCCGAGGGGGCGCCCAAGGACATCCAGAAGGATCCGCGCGTCATCGAGGCGTATCTCGGGAAGGCGGCCGTCGCGTGAGCGCGCAGGCGACTCCCGAGACCGAGCCCCGTCCGGCCCCCGCCGCGCAGGAAGGGAGCGGTCGCGACGGCGTCATTCTCGACGTCAGCGACATCCACACGTACTACGGGTCGATCCACGCGATCAAGGGCGTCAGCCTCCAGGTGCGCGAGGGCGAGATCGTGACCCTCATCGGGGCGAACGGCGCCGGGAAGTCGACGACCCTCCGCTCGATCAACGGGCTCAACCGGCCGCGGCAGGGAAGGATCGTCTTCCAGGGCCGCGACATCACGAACGAGGCGCCACACAACGTCGTGAAGATGGGGATCTCGCAGTCACCGGAAGGGCGGCGCCTCTTCCCGCACATGTCCGTGCTCGAGAACCTCCAGATGGGCGCCTTCCAGCGCACCGACAAGCAGAACTTCAGGGAGGACCTCGACCGCGTCTACTCGCTGTTCCCGCGACTCGCGGAGCGCAAGACGCAGCGCGCGGGGACGCTCTCCGGCGGCGAGCAGCAGATGGTCGCGATGGGCCGGGCGCTCATGGCGAGGCCGAAGCTGCTTCTGCTCGACGAGCCGTCGATGGGGCTCGCGCCGATCTTCGTCGAGCGGATCTTCGAGATCGTCCGCGAGATCAACCAGCAGGGGACGCCCGTCCTCCTCGTGGAGCAGAACGCGCTCATGGCGCTCGACGTCGCGAACCGCGGCTACGTCATGGAAACCGGCGTCATCGCGCTCACGGACGACGCAAAGGCGCTCAGCGCGAACGAGAAGGTCCAGAAGGCCTACCTCGGGATGGAGTAACCGCTCCGGCGCCGGCAGGCCGGGGTGACCGGAACGCTTCCCGCAGCATCTCGGGGCGGGTGCGCGCAGCGGAGGGGGCCGAAGGCCCGGAATCTGCGCGGATTGAAGTCTCGTCGAGGAGTCCCCCGCGTAGAGTGACTGCGTGCCCAAGACCCTGACGGGAGCCGAGCTTCAGCTCGACGACGGGCCCGCCCGCGAGTCGGAGCTCTTCCTCGTCGACGGCAACAACCTCGCCTACCGCGCCTACTACGCGCTTCCCGAGGAGCTCGCGACGTCGGAGGGGTTCACGACGAACGCGCTTCTCGGGTTCACCAACATGCTCTTCAAGCTCCTCGCCGACTACCGGCCGAAGGGCGTCGCGGTCGCGTGGGACACGCGGCCGGTGCACCGAACGGAGCTCGCGCCCGAGTACAAGGTTGACCGGCGGCCGATGCCCGACCTGCTCCGTGAGCAGTTCCCGTACTTGCGGCCGATCGTGGAGGCGTTCGGCTACCGCAACCTCGAGTTCGACGGGTGGGAGGCGGACGACGTCATCGCGACGCTGGCCGCCCGCGCGGACGAGGCGGGGATCAAGACGACTGTCGTGTCGACGGACCGCGACGCCTTCCAGCTCGTCTCCGAGAACGTCAGCCTGATGATGACCCCGCGCGGGGTCGCCGACGTCCACGTCTACACCCCCGAGCGCGTTGAAGCGCGCTACGGAATCGGCCCCGAGCTCATCCCCGACTTCATCGGGCTCAAGGGCGACCCCTCGGACAACATCCCCGGGATCCCCGGGATCGGGGACAAGACGGCCGGCCAGCTGCTCGCGCAGTACGGCTCCCTCGAGGGGGTGCTCGAGCACGTGGACGACCTTTCGCCCGCGCGCGCGAAGGCGATCCACGAGCACGCCGAGCAAGCACGCGCCGCGCGCGAGCTCGCGAGGATGCAACGCGACCTGCCCGTCGAGTGTGATCCGGCCGAGCTCGTGCTCGCGCCGCCCGACCGCTCGCAGCTCCGCGAGATGTTCCGCCGTTTCGAGTTCCGGAACCTCCTCAACCGGATCGACGAGCTCGACGCAGCGCTCCCCGCCGCGGAGCGGCGTCTCTCGGGCGAAACCGCCGCGTGGGTCGAACGCGACCTTCCGAAGCTCTCCGGGCGAGTGGCCGTTGCCGTGCGGGAAGACCGGATCGCGGTCTCGCGAGACGGAGAGCCGGTGACGGTCGCAGACCTCCCCGGTGACCTCACAGCGGCGCTCCGCGGCTGCGAGATCGTCGCGCACGAATTCAAGTCGCTTCCGCGCGTCGACGCCGAGCCCGCCGACGACACGATGATCGCGGCGTACCTCGTCGAGCCCGCGCGGCCCGCGTACCCGATCGACGAGCTCGCGGCCGAGTACGGCGTCGAGGTCCTCGCCGATCCCCCCACCGAGGAGGGAACGGCTGCGCTCGTCCGCGAGGCGGAGGCGGTGCGCCGTCTCACGCCGCTCCTCGTCGCGCGTGTCGCCGAGCGGGGGAGCGAGCGGCTCTACCGCGACGTCGAGCTTCCACTGACGGTCGTCCTCGCGTCAATGGAAGACGTCGGCGTCCGGATCGACACGTACCGGATGGGCGAGATCACCGCTCGGCTCGCCGACCGGGTCGAGGAGCTGGAGGCCCGCGCGCACGAGCTCGCGGGCGAGCCGTTCCTGCTCGGGTCGACGCAGCAGGTCGCGCGCATCCTCTTCGAGAAGCTCGAGCTTCCGGCGGGCCGGAAGGGAAAGACCGGATACTCGACCGACACACGCGTCCTGCGCACGATCCGCGATGAGCACCCGATCGTGCGCGTGATCGAAGAGTGGCGCGAGCTCTCGAAGCTCGTGAACACGTACCTCGGGCCGCTCCCGAGCCTGATCGGCTCGGACGGGCGGTTGCACACCCACTTCAACCAGGCGGTCGCCTCGACCGGCCGGCTCTCCACCTCGAACCCGAACCTCCAGGCGATCCCGATCCGCACCGAGCTCGGTCGCGAGATCAGGAGCGCCTTCGTCGCCGAGCCGGGCTATCGGCTGCTCTCGGCCGACTACTCGCAGGTCGAGCTTCGCATCCTCGCGCACGTCTCCGGCGAGCCGAAGCTCCGCGAGGCGTTCGCGCGCGGCGACGACATCCACGCCGCCACCGCGTCGGAGGTCCTCGGCGTCCCGCAGGCCGAGCTCACGAAGGACCAGCGAAACGTCGCGAAAATGGTCAACTTCGGGATCATCTACGGGATCTCGGCGTTCGGGCTCTCGGAGAACCTCGAGATTCCGCGAGAGGAGGCGCAGGCCTACATCGACGCGTACCTGGCGCGCTTCCCCTTCGTGCAGGACTTCATCGAGCGGACGATCGAGCAGGCGACGCGCGACGGGTACGTGACGACGCTCTTCGGGCGTCGCCGGCCGGTCCCCGAGCTGAAGGCCACGAACCGCCAGACGCGCGGGCTCGGCGAGCGGCTCGCCGTGAACTCCGTCATGCAGGGGACCGCCGCCGACATCATCAAGGCGGCCATGGTCGCGATTCACCGACACCTTCGCCGCGAGGGTCGCGCCGCGCGCCTCGTCCTCCAGGTGCACGATGAGCTCCTCCTCGAGGTGCCGGACGTCGAAGTCTCCGCCGTGCGGGAGCTCGTCCGCGAGGCGATGTGCGGGGCTTACCCGCTCGATCCACCGCTCGCCGTCGACATCGGGGTGGGCGACGACTGGAACGAGGCGAAAACGTGATGTAGGAGGCGGCCGTGATCGGGCCGCAACGTGGCAACGGTTCTACCCCAGCAACCAGGCGACCCGCGCCGCCGCGACGGGCCAGCGGACGGCCGCATAGCGTCCGACGACGCGGTGGAAGACGACCGCGTCGGCGTCCGCGACCACGATCCATTCTCCGTCGGGGGACCAGGCGGCGTCGCCGCCCTCGAACGTGCGCGGCGCCGGGTAACGCGCGCAGCGAAGCGTGACGTCGCGTGGCCGGTTCGTGCAGTTGTCGATCGACAGGGTCGTGAACCCGCTTCGTCCCCGGAAGCACCCGAGGTCGATGAGCCGGATGACCGCCGTCTGCGTGACGAGGACGGCGCAATTGTCGGGTGCGAACGAGAGGCGCCGGCCCTGGGCCGCTCGTGGCAGCGTCGTGGCGCGGACGAGCCGGTCGCCGACGTAGCGCTCGATCCGCTGCCGGTTCACGACGAGGGCGAGCGAGCCGTCGAGCCCGAACGCGAGCTGGTCCACGTGCCCGCCGGCCGTCAGAAGCCGACGTCCTCCCACGAACACGTTCCGATCGAGCGCGTACGCCGTCCGGCCGCTCGGGTCGTAGGCGCGCGGGCAGTGGTCGAGCCGCGCCGGCCGGTTCCCGAGCGCGAGCTCGTATCCGGACGTCGCGCTGTCGCACCAAGCGAGCCGGCGGCCGTCCGGGCCCCAGGCCATCGGTCCGAACGTCATCGCGTACTCGCCGAACGTCGCGCGCGGGTTCGCAAGGTCGACGACACGAAAGCGGGTCGCGGCGCCGCTCGGTCCTCGCACGCCGTACGCGAGGCGCGCGCCGACGCGCGGCGCCCAGAGCTCGCAGCTCGTTGCGAGGCGGGGCACGCTGGACTCCCGTCCCGCGACCGTATCGACGACTTGGAGCGCGCAACCGACTGCCTCGGTCAGCGCGATCCGTCCGGACACGCGGAGGGGGGGCAGCACGAGCCTTCCGCCCGGGTCGGCGACGCTCGTGGACGCGGCCTCCCCGCGCGGCTGGGGCGCGCGCTCCGAGGCGGTTCCGTTCCGGACGGTGTCGGCGAGCGCGACGCCGGCGAGCGTCACGATGGCGGCGACGATCGCGAGATCCCGCGCTCTCCGGGGGTCAAAGGGCTTCACGAACCCACGGCTATCATGCGCGCTCCCGCCAGTTCTCGCGACGATGCGCTCGCCGTGTCCTACGCGTGACCGCTGAAGATCCGGAATAGGCCGAACGAGCCACTACAGACGGGTACGGCGCCGATACAATGCGCGCTTTCGTATGGCAGAGAACCCGGCGGTGACCGAAGCAGATACGACCGACATCGATCCGGATGTCTGGACGCGCGGTCCCGACGGCGAGCTGATTCCGAACTACGACTCGACCTTCCCGATCATCAACGAGGGGGAGGTCGTGAGCGGCAAGGTCGTCCGCGTCGACAAGGACGAGGTGCTCGTCGACATCGGGTACAAGTCCGAGGGCGTCATCCCCGTCTCCGAGCTCTCGATCCGCCGCTCGGTCGACCCGGCCGACGAGGTTCAGGTGGGCGACGAGGTCGACGCGCTCGTGCTCACGAAGGAGGATGCCGAGGGGCGGCTCATCCTCTCGAAGAAGCGCGCCCGCTTCGAGATGGCGTGGAAGCGGATCGAGCGCGCGGCGGAGAGCGGCGAGCCGGTCGAGGGGACGGTGATCGAGGTTGTGAAGGGCGGCCTCATCCTCGACCTCGGCGTGCGCGGCTTCCTACCCGCCTCGCTCGTCGACATCCGCCGGGTGCAAGACCTCGACGAATTCCTCGGCAAGACGCTGCGCTGCAAGGTCATCGAGCTCAACCGAAGCCGCAACAACGTCGTCCTCTCCCGCCGCGCCGTGCTCGAGGAGGAGCGGCGCGAGCAACGCCAGCAGATCCTCGACCGGCTGACGCCGGGCGTCGAGGTCGAGGGGACGATCTCGAACATCGTCGACTTCGGCGCGTTCGTCGATCTCGACGGCATCGACGGGCTGATCCACATCTCCGAGCTGTCCTGGAGCCACGTGAACCACCCGTCCGAGGTGCTCGACATCGGCCAGAAGGTGCGCGTCAAGGTGCTGGACGTCGACCGTGATCGGCAGCGGATCTCGCTCGGCCTGAAG
>DATAAZ010000033.1:0-52772 GCA_036259875.1 Gaiellaceae bacterium | reverse complement strand
ATCGTGATCATCGCTCGGTCGGAATGCGCGAGCGTCAGGTGCCCCTGCTGCGAGAAGAGAAGGTTGAAGTCGAGCTCGAGCGAAAGGCCCTCGTACAGGCGGACGCTCTCCTTGTAGAACTCGGCTCCCTCGGGGGTACGGTAGTTCGCGCGGATGATGGTCGTGTTCCGGCCGGCCGCGCCCGACCCGATGTAGCTCTTCTCGAGGACCGCGACGTTGCGGATTCCGTGCGTCTTCGCGAGGTAGTACGCCGTCGCAAGGCCGTGCGCGCCGCCACCGATCACGACGGCGTCGTAGCGGCGCCCGAGGTCGGAGCGGCGCCGCCACATGCGCTGCACGCGGAAGAGGTCTTTCACGGCGTGCCCACCGGGCCGCCGCCGAGCGGCTCCGCCGCGTCGACCACGACCTCCCAGAGGTAGTGACCGTACTCCTGCTCGAAGATCAGGCGGTACGACTCCTCTCCTCGCCGAAGGACCCACACGCGCACATGCGCAAGCGCGCCGACCGCCGGCAGCGTCTCGAGGTCGAGCTCCGTCAGACGCCGAAGCAGCGTGGTCGCGCCTGCTCCTTCGACGTCGAGCGCCGCGAGTCCGGCCGCCGGGGGGACTGTCCCTGGGACAGTCCCCAGGTCGTGGCGCGAAAGGACATGGGTGACGTCTCGAACGGCCGGGCTGTGACGGTCTTCGCCGGGCACGCGGACGGCGACGAGCCAGCCGTCTCGCACCTCGAAGTCGGCCCCCGCCTCGCGCAGCCGCCTCTCCATCGGCGACCGTGCGAGCGCGTCGGCGGACGGCGCGTCGAGCGAGAGGAAGGCGAGCTCCCTCACGATCGGAGCCGCCTCCCGTCCGGGTCGTAGAACGGGCGCATCCGGACGCGCGCCTTCTCGACGCCGCCGTCCATCTTCACGTCGAGCTCGGCGCCGTCGCGCGCGAGGTCCGTCGGCACCCACGCCATTCCGATCACGCGGCCGAGCTCGGGGCTCCAGCGGGCGCTCGTCACGCGGCCGCCCGGACGCCCGTCGACCACGATCTGGCCGCCCTCGGCCGGTGCCCCGCCGATCCCGTCCGCCATTTCGAATCCGACCAGCTGCTCCGGAAAGCCCTGGTCGCGGACCCGCTCGAGCGACCACCTGCCGACGAAGTCGTCCTTGTCGAACTTGACCGTCCAGGGCATCGAGGCCGCGAGCGCGTTTGACTCCGAGTCCGTGTCCTGCCCGACGAGGATGTGCATCTTCTCGAGGCGGAGCACCCGCTGCGGCTCGAGGCCGAACGGACGGACGCCCAGGTCGGCGCCCGCGGCGAGGATCGCGTCCCAGACATGCTCCCCGTAGGGGCTCGGGAAGTGGAGCTCGTACCCGAGTTCGCCGACGAAGCCGATCCGCAGGACGAGCGAGGGGACGCCCGCGACGCGCGCCTCGCGCGCGTCGAGGTACCGCAATGCCTCGTTCGACACGTCGAGGTCGGTGAGGCGCTCGAGCAGATCCCGCGCCCGCGGCCCGGCGGCGTTGACTGCCGCAAGCGCGCCCGTCACGCTCGTCACCTCGACGTCCATGTGCCAGACCGCGTTCCACCACTCGAACCACTCGACGACGCTGTCGGCCCCGGTCGACGTGGTCGTCACGTAGAACGTCTCGTCGCCGAGCCGGGCGATCGTCCCGTCGTCCATGATCCGGCCGCCGTCCGTGCCGAGCACGCCGTAGCGGATGCGTCCCGGCTTCAGGTCGGCGAAGCGGCTCGGGTACAGGCGCTCGAGGAAGGCCGCGGCCTCCGGGCCGGCGACGAGGAGCTTGCCGAGCGTCGACACGTCGATCACGCCGACCGTCTCGTGCACGGCGCGCGCCTCATCCTCCGGGTCGCCGTAGGAGTGCGGGCGGCGCCAGGCCCCCGTCCACATCATCCGCGCCCCGAGGTCCTTGTGGCGGTGGTGGATCGACGTCCGCTTCGCCGGCTCGTGACCGCGACCGGCGAGGACGCCGAGCGATACGGGGCCCCAGGGCGGTCGCGCGGTCGTCGTGCCGATGTCCGCCTCGCTCGCCTCCGTCTCGCGCGCGTACAGCCGGATCGAAGGCAGGTGGCAGAGCTTCCCCTGGCAGGGGCCCATGGTGACCGTCGTATAGCGCTTCGCGAGCTCGATCGAGTCGAAGCCCTCGGCGATCGCCCGCTTTACGTCCTTGTCCGTCACGTCCTCGCAGATGCACGCGAAGCACTTGCCCTTTCCGGAAGCGCCGTTGAACGTCGCTGCGGGAACCGCTGTCGCGCCGACCTCGCCCGTTACCGCGCCCACGGCTTCGACGCCCTCGGGAAGCTCGGCCGGGACGAAGATTCCTCGCGACGCGTCGTACTCGATCCGAGCGCCGGCCTGCGCGAGGGGCGAGTACGCCGGTTGCCGCGCGCCCGACGCGACGAGCAGGTCGCACTCGAACGTGCGGCCGTCGATCACGACGTCGCGGACGCGCCCGCCGATCCCCTTCGCGACGATCTCGCGCGGCTGCGCCGCCCGCAGGTCGACCACGTGGACGATCTGCGTCCCGGCCGCCTCGAGGCTCTCCACGACCGCGAGCGCACGCTCGTCCGCGCCGACGACGACTGCGCGGTCGCCCGGCTTCAGCGACCAGAGCTCGACGAGCCGCCGGACGCCGCCCGGCAGCATGACGCCGACGAGGTCGTTCCCCGGGAAGAGGAGCGGCTGCTCGAGCGCCCCCGCGGCGACGACCACCCTCCCGGCGCGGAATCGGTAGAGGATCGAGCCGGCGTCGACGGGCACGAGGTTCCCTTCGTAGATCCCGAGCGCGCGGCCGTGGACGAGCTCGACCCCCGGCGCCTCGACCGGCTCGGGACCCTCGTCGACCAGCGCGACCCGCTCGCCGCGGCCCTGCGCCTCGCGCGCGGCCGCGACGCCCGAACGGCCGCCGCCGACGACGAGCGTGTCGACGTGGCGGTTCTCGGCGTCGTAGCGGCGTCGGCGGCCCGCGTGCTTGTCAACGGCGCCGAGCCCGGCCACGCTTCGCAGGAAGCGCTCGTAGAGTGGCCACGCGCGACGCGGCCGCATCATCGTGCGGTAGTAGAAACCGACCGGCGTGAACGGGCCGCCGAACTTGTCGGTGACGGCGAGGAGGTCGCGGTCGAGCGACCCGCGGACGTTCTGCGCCTCGACGCGGGCCCGCTCGCGGACGGGCTCGACGCAAACGCGGACGTTCGGAACGCCGTCCACCGTCATGAGACAGTTCGGACAATGCCCCGAGCAGCAGACGAGCCCGCGCGGGCGGTGGTACTTGAAGCTGCGCGAGAAGACGCGCTGCCCCGCCGCGAAGAGCGCTGAGCCGAACGTGTCGCCGGCGAACGCGGAGACCGGGCGGCCGTCGAAGGTGAAGGTGAGCTCCCGCGAGCGATCGATCCGCTCTGCGTGCCGCGGCGCGAGCCTCATACGGCCGGCGCGTCGGGCACCGCGGTCTCCGTCGGGCCGGGCGCCGCCTCGTCGGCAGCGGGGCGCGGCAGCTCGGTCAGAAGCACCTCGTTCGTTCGCGTGTCGCGCTCGGCCTGGAACCAGGCCTGGCAGCCGAGGCGGTGGTACCACCACTCGCGCTGGACACCCGCCACATTCCGGCGGAAATAGAGGTACGACGTGAGCTCGCGCAGCGAGGGCGACTCGCGCGGGCGGACCGTCACCTCGCCCTGATAGGCGAACTCGTTGACGTCGCGCGGCCCGCAGTTGGGGCAGGGAAGGAGGAACGACATCAGTGTCCGCCCCGGCAATGCTCACCGGACTTCGGCCCGCGATCACGCGGCGCCAAACACCGTCCTCGCCCTTGCCGAGGCGCCCAGCCTTGGCCGTGGACGAGTGCGGCCTTTGGCTCGCTGCTCGCGACCCGGAAACTCGGCAGCATCACTGCGACGGACACTACCCCGAGCCTACTCGGACCCGTCGATCCCCGGGATCCAGTCGGTCCCCGCGAGCGGGACGCGCGCCATCGCGGCGGCCTCGATCGTGAGCGCGACGAGGTCCTCGGGTTCGAGGTTGTGCACGTGTGACTTCCCGCATGCGCGCGCGAGCGTCTGTGCCTCGAGGGTGAGGACGCGCAGGTAGTTCGCGATCCGTCGCCCGCCCACGACGGGATCGAAGCGCGCCGCGAGGTCGTCGTCCTGCGTCGAGATCCCGGCCGGGTCGCGGCCGGCCTGCCAGTCGTCGTAGAAGCCGGCGGCACTCCCGATCTTTCGGTACTCCTCGTCGAGCTCGGGGCTGTTGTCGCCCATCGCGATCAGCGCCGCCGTCCCGATCGAGACCGCGTCCGCGCCGAGCGCGAGCGCCTTCGCCACGTCCGCGCCCGTCCGGATGCCGCCCGAGACGATGAGCTGCACCCTTCGGTGCATGTCGAGCTCCTGGAGCGCGTCGACGGCGAGTCGGACGGCCGGGAGCGTCGGGATGCCGACGTGCTCGATGAAGACGTCCTGCGTCGCGGCGGTGCCGCCCTGCATCCCGTCGAGGACGATCGCGTCTGCGCCCGCCTTCACCGCGAGCTGGACGTCGTAGTACGTGCGCGTGGCGCCGATCTTCACGAAGACGGGCTTGTCCCAGTCGGTGAGCTCGCGCAGCTCGCCGATCTTGATCTCGAGGTCGTCGGGGCCCGTCCAGTCGGGATGGCGGCAGGCGCTTCGCTGGTCGATCCCCTTCGGAAGGTCGCGCATCTCGGCGACTCGGTCGGAGATCTTGTGCCCGAGGAGCATTCCGCCGCCGCCCGGCTTCGCGCCCTGGCCGACGACGACCTCGATCGCGTCCGCCTTGCGGAGGTCATCCGGGTTCATCCCGTAGCGCGACGGGAGGAGCTGGTAGACGAGCAGCTTCGAGTGCTCCCGCTCTTCCGGCGTCATGCCGCCGTCGCCGGTCGTCGTGCACGTGCCGACCTCGCTGGCGCCGCGGCCCAGCGCCTCCTTGGCCGGTGCCGAGAGCGCGCCGAAGCTCATCCCGGCGATCGTGACCGGGATCGCGAGCTCGAGCGGCCTGCGCGCAAAGCGCGTGCCGAGGACGACGTCGGTGTCGCACCGTTCGCGGTAGCCCTCGAGCGGGTAGCGGGAGATCGACGCGCCGAGGAAGAGCAGGTCGTCGAAGTGAGGGAGCCGGCGCTTCGCTCCGAAGCCGCGGATGTCGTAGATCCCTTCGCGCGCGGCGCGCTGGATCTCGGCGATCACGGGCCGCGGGAAGAGGTAGGACTCTCGCAGCGCCCAGGGATGTTGCGTGTCGAACGTCGCCATCAGTACTCGCCCGCCTGGTCGACGTGGAAGTTGTAGAGGCGCCGGGCCGAGCCGTAGCGGCGAAAGGCGGACGGCTCGACGCCGTCGATCCCGGCCCGCTCGAGGAGCTCGCGAAGCTCGGTCACGTGCTCGTCCCGAAGCTCTTTCTCGACGCAGTCTGCGCCTAGCCCCGCCACCTCGCCGCGGACGTAGAGGCGCGCCTCGTAGATCGAGTCGCCCAGCCCGTCTCCCGCGTCGCCGCAGACGACGAGGCGGCCCGTCTGAGCCATGAAGGCGCTCAGATGCCCGACGGAGCCGCGCACGACGATGTCGACGCCCTTCATCGAGATCCCGCAGCGCGCCGACGCGTCCCCGTGGACGACGACGAGGCCCCCTCGCCCCGTCGCGGCCACGGACTGGCTCGCGTTGCCGTCGACGACGACCGTCCCCGACACGATGTTCTCCGCGAGCCCAGGGCCGGCGTTCCCGTGCACGCGGACGGTGGCGAGCTTGTTCATCCCGGCGCAGTAGTAGCCGACGTGGCCTTCGATGTCGATCTCGATCTCCGCGTCGGTCCCGCAGGCGACCGCGTGGGCCCCGTTCGGGTTCACGATCCGCCAGCGACGCGGGCCCGAAGCGCCGCCGGCGAGCGAGTGAAGCCTGCCGTTCAGGTCGCGGAGCGGCGTCACGGCGAGATCGACGACCTCGACCGCCGTCTCGACGGCCTCGACGGCCATCAAGCGACCTTGGCGCGCTCCCAGGCGTACACGACCGCGGGCGCCGGCTCCCACGCGTGCGCCTCGGCCGCACCCGGGAGGACCGCGATCGCGCGCCACTCGGACGCCATCGCGACCCACTCATCGGTCTCCGCGAGGACGGCCGGCTTGCACGCGATCGAGTCGCGCAGCACGGCAAACCCGTCGACGGTGCCGACGAGGAACGTATAGAAGCCGTCCAGGTCGTCGAGGCAGCCCTCGAGGGCCTCCTCGAGCGAGGCACCGGCGCGGAGGCGCCACGCGAGATAGCCGGCCGCGACCTCGGTGTCGTTGTCGGTCTGGAACGTGATCCCCTCGCGGCGCAGGCGCTCGCGGAGGCGGTTGTGGTTCGAGAGCGAGCCGTTGTGGACGAGGCAGAGGTCGAGCCCGGTCGAGAACGGATGCGAGCCCTCCGTCGTCACACGGCTCTCCGTCGCCATGCGGGTGTGGCCGAGCGCGTGCGTGCCGCGGAAGTCGCCGAGCGCGAACTGGCGCACGAACTCCTCCGGGCGGCCGGTCTCCTTGTAGATCTCGATCGCACGGCCGGCGCTCATCACCCGCAGCTCCGGATGCGTCGCCCGCACCCAGCTCTCCGCGTCGGACGCCTCGGCGTCGACGACGACGACGGCGTGGCTCGCGCGCACGCTCGCCTCGGGCGCGCCTCCGAACGCCTTCGCGAGGTCGGTGCAGAGAGCGTCCCAGTCGTAGAGCGGGTCGGCGGAGAAGAGCGTCAGCTTGCTGGAGCCGGTCGGCGCAGGCTCGCGGTAGACCGCGACGCCGGCGCTGTCCGGCCCACGATCCGACATCTGCGAGAGCATCGCCGCGAGGTGCTCGCCGAGCGATTCCTCGATATCAGCCGACTTGGCGAAGAGTCCGACGATCCCGCACATATGTGCTCACTGTACAGAGGCCGAAGCGCGCGAAACCGCTTGTCTGCGACGTTCTTGTGCGCAGCCGTATGTCGAGTCTCGACATACGACCCCGAGCGCCCGCGTGGAAGTCGGATCGAGGCTGTAGGAGCCGGTCATCGCCCCGCGCCGCTTCAGAAGCGCGTCAAGTACTCCTTGATCTCCCAGGGCGTCACCTGCTCGTGGTAGCGGTTCCACTCCTCCCGCTTCACGCGGATGAAGTAGTCGACGTAGTCCTCGTCACGGCCGCGGCCGAGCGCCTCGCGCAGAACGTCGTCGCGCTCGAGCTCCTCCGTCGCCTCCCAGAGGTTCCGCGGCAGCGCCTCGAGGCCGCGTGACGTGAGCTCCTCGTACGACTTCTCGTACAGGTTCTCCGAGTTCGGCTCGCCGGCGTCGAGGCCGTTCTCGATCCCGTCGAGGCCGGCCGCGAGGACGACCGCGGCCGCGAGATACGGGTTGCACGCACCGTCGATCGTCCGGTCCTCGACCCGGCCCGGGCCGGGGATACGGAGCATCTGCGTGCGGTTGTTGTAGCCGTACGAGATCCAGACCGGCGACCACGTTGCGCCGCTCGCGGTCGTTCCGAGCTTCAGGCGCTTGTACGAGTTGACGGTCGGCGCGGTCACGGCGCTGTAGGCGCGAGCGTGGCGTTTGAGGCCGCCGATGAAGTTGTAGGCGGTCTCGGAGAGCCCGAGCCCGCGGGCGTCGTCCTCGTCCAGGAAGAGGTTCGTGTCGCCTTCCCACAGAGACATGTGGAAGTGGCAGCCGTTCCCGGTCAGGTGGCTGAACGGCTTCGGCATGAACGTCGCGAGGATGCGGCGACCTTCACGGCGGCCGTTCTGCTCCGCGAGCTGGTGGACCATGTAGCGGAAGAAGATCGCCCGGTCGCAGCTCGTGAGCGCGTCGGCGTAGGTGAAGTTCTGCTCGAACTGCCCGTTCGCGTCCTCGTGGTCGTTCGCGTAGTTCCCCCAGCCGAGCTCGTTGACGTAGCGCGAGACGGTGGTCAGGAAGTCGTAGTGGCGCGTGAGGCCGTTCAGGTCGTAGCAGGGCTTCTCGAGCGTGTCGAGCGGGTCGGCGAGCCGGATCGAGCCGTCGTCGAGCTGCTCGACGAGGAAGTACTCGAGCTCGAGCCCCATCCGGAAGTCGAACCCTTTTTGGCGCGCCTTCTCGAGCTGCCGCCGCAGAATCGTGCGCGGGTCGTACGGCCACTCCTCGCCCTCGACGAAGATGTCGCAGGCGAAGCGGGCGACCGTGCGCTCCCACGGAACCGGGGTGAAGCTTCGGAGGTCCGGGATCGCGGCGATGTCGGGGTCGCTCGGCAGTTGGCCGAGCTCGCCGGCGGCGAACCCGGCGAACCCGGCGCCCTCGCTCACGAGGTCGCCGAGGTTCTGCGCCGGGACGAGCTTTGCGCTCGGACGCGCGTACATGTCGACGAACTGCGCGAAGTAGAACTCGATGCCGCGCTCCTCGGATTCGCGGCGGATGTCGTCGACGGTCGGTGCGGCCGTGGTCTCCGTGGCCATGGTCGTCCTCCTTGCTCTTGGCGCGGCGGACCCTAAAGGGCCAACCGCGGCGCGGCGATGGCGGCCGCTTACACCCCGTCGACGCGGGAAGTGTTCCCTAGCGCCGCTTCGAGCTTGACCAGCTTCACCGCGATTTCGACCATCAGCCAGTCGTCGCGGCGCAGGTCGATCCCGCTCAAGTCCATGATCCGGCGGAGGCGCTGGCGCAGCGTGTTCGGGTGGACGTAGAGCGCCTCGGCGGTCGCGCTGATGTTGCCGCGACGGCGGAGGAACTCCTCGAGCGTGCGGAGGAGCGCCGTCGAGCGCTCGCGGTCGTACTCGGCTAGGCGGGCGATCGCCTCTCGGTTACGGTCGCGAACTCCGCCGTCGAGCGACATGCGGAGGAGGTACTTGTAGGGGCCGAGCTCCTCGTACGTCATGACGCCGGGCGTGCCGCCGAGCACCGTCGTCCCGAGGAGCGCGTGGCGGGCCTCGTCGAACCCGGCCGGGAAGCTCGCGGCGCCCTGGCACTGGCTCGAGATCCCGACCGCGGTCTCCCGGCCGCGCGCCGCCGCCCGGATGTCGTCGGCGAGCCTCGCCTCACCTGCCGGCGGGACTCGAACGAGCGCGCGAGTGGCGTCGTCCCGGCGGTCGAACAGCGAGCCGGGCGCGCAAGCCGCGAGGGCGCGCTCGAGCTCCTCGTCGGGCGGGGACAACGCGACCACGGCGTAGCGGCCGTCGAGATCGAAACCCAGCCGGCTCGCCCGGCTTCTCAGGTTGCCGAGCGGCCGTCCGCCCGCGAGCTCCTCGAAGAAGTCCTTGATCAGGTTCTTCTCGGTGAGGCGCTCGATCAGGTCGATCTTCTTGAGCGCGACCGCCGTCTGGTTCGCGACCGCTCGCGCGAGGTCGACTTCCGCCGTCCCCTCGGCGAGGAGAAGCCCGATGAGCTCGTCCGCGGCCACCATCGGGACGGCGACGGTCGCGCGACGGCCGCTTCGCGCGAGCTCAGGGCCCAGGTCGGAGAGCGCGATCGTCGGGCGTGCGTCGCGTCCTGGTGGCGACGACGAGTGAACGCGGAGGTCCTCGCTTCGTGGCTCGAGGAGGTAGACGTGGCACGCCTCCGCGCCGAGCAGCCTCCGCGTTTTCGTCGTTACGTCGGGGAGGAGCTCGTCGCGGCTCTCGGCACGCGCGACCGTCTCCCCGAGCTCCGTCAGCTGCTCGAGCTCCGCGACGCGCCGACGCGACTCCTCGTAGAGGCGGGCGTTTTCGATCGCGCCGGCGACGAGCGACGCGCTCGAGACCAGCACGTCCGCCTCGGCCTCGGTGAACTCGCGCGGCGCCTCCGTGTGGAGGAGGATCGCGCCGATCGGCCCGCCGCCGCGCGCGAGGATCGGGACGGCGACGAGCGATTGGAAACGCTCCTCGTCGAGCTCGGGGACGAATTTCACGCGCGGGTCCGCGAGCGCGTTCTCGCGGATGAACGCCGCCTCCCGGTTGTCGAGCGCCCACCAGGCGAGGCCCTCGCCCCGTTCGAGCGCGATCCCGCCCACGCGGTCGGCGTACGGGCCGGACGCCGCCCTCAGGACGAGCCGCTCGCCGCGCTCCTCGACGAGGTAGACGAAGCAGGCGTGCACGGCGGCCGCGTCGGACAGGAGCCGCACGACCGCGTCCAGGACCTCGTCGAGCTCGAGCGACGAGGCAACGGTCGAGATGATCTCGTAGAGGATCCGGCTCTCGCCCGGCGCCGCCACCGCCTTCGCCATGTGCGGATCGTAGCCCGCCCCACGGTGCGGGTCGCTCGCTGGCCTCGCGCCGAAGGAAGCGAGAGACCGTTACTTACGCGTCAGCGGGCCGCTGGCCGAAGCGCCGGCCGGAGCGGCTCGACGCGGACGGCGCACACCTTGTACTCCGGGATTCCGATCAGGGAGTCGCCGACGTCGTTCGTCAGCAGGTTGACGCGCTGCTCGGCGAAGTGGAGCGCCATCCAGACGAGACCCGGGTAGACGCGGTCCCCGACTGCTGCTCGCGCCTCGATCTGGCCGCGGCGCGAGACGAGCCGCACCCAGTCGCCGTCCTCGATGCCGAGGTTCGACGCGTCTTCCGGGGACATCTCGACGAACGGGTCCTCCTGCTTTTGCGTGACCCCCTCCTCGCGCATCGTCATCGTCGCCGAGTTGTAGTGGTAGAGCGTCCGTCCCGTCGAGAGGACGAGCGGGTACTCCGAGTCGGGCTCCTCGATCGGCGGCTGGTACTCGACCGGGTAGAACTTCCCCTTGCCGCTCGGCCGCGCCGGTCGCGGCGCGTGGAGGTACGCAGAGCCCGGATGCTCGCGGTCCGTGCACGGCCACTGGAGGCCGACTTCGTCGATCCGGTCGTAGCGGATCCCCGACCAGAGTGGCGCCAGGTCGGCGAACTCGTTCCAGACCTCCTCGGCGCCTTCGTACGCCGGCCACCGCGCGCCCATCGCCGCAGCGAGGTCGATCACGATCTGCAGATCCTCGCGGGCGTTCCCCGGCAGCGGAACGGCGCGGCGCACCCGGTTGACGCGCCGCTCCGTGTTCGTGAACGTCCCCTCCTTCTCGGCGAAGCTCGACGCCGGCAGGACGACGTCCGCGTGCTTTCGCGCCGTCTCGTTCAGGAAGATGTCCTGCACGACGAGGAAGTCGAGCCCGGCGATCCCCTCCTCGACGTGTTTCGCGTTCGGCTCCGTGTGCGCCGGGTTCTCGCCGATCAGGTAGAACGCCTTGATCCGCCCGTCCTGCATTCCGGAGATCATCTGGTCGAGCCGGTAGCCGGGCGTCTCGGGCACCTCGACGCCCCAACGCTCGGCGAACTTTGCGCGGATCTCGGTGTCGTTCGCCGGCTGGTACCCGGGGAGGTACGCGGGGTTGGCGCCCGCGTCGTTCAGCCCCTGGACGTTGTTCTGGCCGCGGAGCGCATTGAGGCCCGTCGACTCGTAGCCGAGGTGTCCGGTCATGAGGACGAGGTTCGAGAGCGACCAGATGTTGTCGACCGCGCAGGCGTGCTCGGTGATCCCGAGCGTGTAGAAGATCGCCGCGTGCTTCTCGCGCGCGTACTCGCGCGCTGCCCAGCGGATGTCCTCGGCCGGGACGCCGGTGACGCGCTCCGCCTCCTCGGGCGGGTAGCGGCGCACGACCTCGGCGACCGCCTCGAACTCCTCGGTGTGCTCGCGGATGAACTCGTCGTTCTGGAGGCCCTCCTCGAGGATCACGTGCATCAGCGCGTTGACGAGCCACACGTCCGTCCCGGGGCGGAGCTGCAGGTGCCGCTTCGCGAGCTTCGTCAGCCAGATCTTCCGCGGGTCGGCGACCACGAGGGTCGCGCCCTTGCGGACCGCCTTCTTCATCCGGAGCGCGAGGACGGGATGCGCCTCCGTCGTGTTCGATCCGATCACGAGGAGGAAGCGGGCGTTCTCGATCTCCGGGATCGAGTTGGTGCTAGCTCCTCTGCCTAACGACCTGACCAGGCCGTAGAGGGTCGGAGCGTGTCAGGTCGCCTCGCAGGAGTGGACGGAGTTCGTCCCGACGACCGTCCGCGCGAGCTTCTGGATGAGGAAGTTCTCCTCCATCGTCAGGCGGGCGGACGCGAGGAAGCCGATCGTCTGCGGGCCGTGCTCCTCCTTCACGCGCTGCAGGCCCTGGGCGGCGGTCGCGAGCGCATGCTCCCACGTCGTCTCGCGCAGCTCGCCGTCCTCGCCGCGGACGAGCGGCTCGGTCAGCCGGTCGGGGTGATGGACGAAGTTGAACGCGAAGCGGCCCTTGACGCAGAGGTTCCCCTCGTTCGGGAGGTACGTCGGGTCGGACGTCACCTTGACGATCCGCTTCGTCTCGGGATCGACGTTCAGGTCGATCTGGCACCCGACCCCGCAGTACGTGCAGGTCGTCTTGACCTTCTCGAGCGTCCGCTCCGGCTGCTCGGTCCGCTCCTCGAACTTCTCGTAGATCGCGCCCGTCGGGCACGCCGAGAGGCAGCCGCCGCACAGCTCGCATTCCGTGTCGAGCCAGGAGAGCCCCCATGTCGGGACGACGCGCGCGTGCGGCCCACGCCCCTCGAGCGAGAGCGCGGAGCACTGCATCACCTCCTGCGTGTAGCGAACGCAGCGGGCGCAGAGAATGCACGCGTCCGGGTCGTATCCCATAAAGCGGTTGCGGTCGTCGTACGGCTCGCGCTTCGCGTCCGGGAGCATGAACGGCGCCTCCGCGCCGAACTCCTCGGCCATGTCGAGGAGCTCGTTGGGCCGTCCGCCCGGGTCGGGGTTCATGTGCTCGGCGAGGAGCATCTCCGTGAGCGTCTTGCGGAATCGCGGCACGCTCGAGTTCGTCGAGACCGTCATCCCCTCGGCGACGCGGGTCGCGCACGCGGGTAGGGGCCGCGGCGAGCCCTCGACGCCGACGACGCACATCCGGCAGCCGCCGTACGGGTCGAGCTTGTCGTCGTGGCAGAGGGTCGGGATGAAGACGCCGTGGCGCGCGGCCGCGTGGACGAGGAGCTCGCCATCCGGCGCAGCGACGGTCTTCCCGTCGAGCGTGAACTCAACGACCCGGGTCACGGGTGGATCGTAGCGCCCTGTAGCGTGGCGGCGTGAGCGTGAGCGAGGCGCCGTTCGAGAGCGCGCACATCTCGGACCTCGACGCGATCCCGGGGCCCGGGAGCCTCGTCTGGCGGCCTGTGCGCCGCCGCTTCGGGATCGAGGCGTTCGGGATGAACGCGTACACCGCCGAGCAGGCGGGCCAGGACATCGTCGAGGACCACACGGAGGAGACGTACCGTCACCAGGAGGTCTATTTCGTCGCGGAAGGCCACGCGACGTTCACCGTCGCCGACGAGGAGATCGACGCGCCCGCCGGCACGTTCGTCTTCATCCGCGACCCGACCGTGCGCCGGCACGCCGTCGCCCGGGAGGCGGGCTCGACGGTGATCGCGGTCGGCGGGCGGCCCGGCGAGCCGTTCAAGGAGTCCGCCTGGGAGTACAGCTTCGCGGCGCGGCCGTATCTCGACGCGGGCGAGTACGATCGCGCCGTCGAGGTCGCGTCGGAAGGGCTTGCGCGGCATCCCGACGACCCCGGCCTCGTCTACAACGTCGCCTGCTACGAGGCGCTCGCCGGCCGCCGCGAGGACGCGCTCGCCCATCTTCACCAGGCGTATGACCTGGCGCCCGACAAGGTGCGCCGGTGGGCGAAGGACGACTCTGACCTCGACTCGATCCGAGCCGACGCGCCGTTCCTCCCCGGCTAGGCCGCCTCCGCGGGCTCGCCGAGCGGCTCGAAGAGATCGCGCCAGTAGCGAAACGCGTTTCGCATCGGGAACGGCGCCCCCTGGCCGAGGCCGCAGATCGACGTCTGGAGCATGGCGTCGAGCCACTCCTCGACCTGCCAGCGCGGCATGGTGGCGCGGCCGCGCTCCAGCTCCTCGAGCAGGTGGTGCATGCCGCGGTTCCCGATCCGGCACGGCGTGCACTTCTGGCACGACTCCTCCGCGAAGAAGCGCATCGTCTCGGCGAGGAGGCGGAGGACGGGGTACCGCGCCGGGAAGACCTGGACGCCGGCCGAGCCGACGCCCGCGCCCCACTCGCGGAGGCCGTCGCGGGTGAGCGGCACGTCGAGCGCCGCGGGCGGCAGGATGCCGCTCGCGGCGCCGCCCGGCACCACCGCCCCGATCTCGTCCGTCGCGCCGCCCGCATAGCCGTCGATCAGCTCGTGCAGCGTGATTCCGTTCGGCGCCTCGTAGCAGCCCGCGCGGGCGACCGCGCCCGACAGCGACCAGAGACGGACGCCCTTCCCTCCGTTGCGGCCGAGGCCGGCGTACCACGCGCCTCCGTTCGCGAGAATGGCGGGGACGTGGGCGAGCGTCTCGACGTTGTTGATGAGCGTGGGACGGCCGAGGTAGCCGACCTGGCTCGGGAAGGGCGGCTTCAGGCGCGGCATCCCGCGGCGCCCTTCCATCGACTCGAGCATCGCCGTCTCCTCGCCACAGATGTAGGCCCCGGCGCCGATGACCATGCGAACCGAGCGGCCTTCGAGCAGGCCTGCGTCGCGAAGCTCTTGTAGCGCGCGGGCGAGCGTAGCGCGAGCGCGCGCATACTCCTCGCGGAGGTAGATGAAGCCCTCGCGCGCCTCCGCGACGCGCATCGCGATCAGCATGCCCTCCAGCATCAGGTGCGGCCGAAGCTCCATCACGTAGCGGTCCTTTATCGTCCCCGGCTCGCCCTCGTCCGCGTTCACGACGACGTAGCGGGGGGCCGGCTCGGCGACGACGGCTTCCCACTTGACGCCGGTCGGGAAGCCGGCGCCTCCGTACCCCGCGAGACCTGACGCCTTCAGCTCCTCGATCACGGTCTCGGCCGGTGCCAGCGAGCGAAGGACGGAGTAGCCGCCGCGCCGCTCGTAGTCGGCGAGCGACTCGTCCCGCTCGTGGAGGCCGAGGACCGAGCCCTCGTTCGTCCGGTGAACGACGGCCGGCTCCACCACGTCGCCTCGGAGCAGGACGGGCGCGAGATCGCAGTGGCCGAGGCACTCGACGCCGAGAACCGGGACGTCCGGTGGCGCGAGCTCCTGCTCGCGCGCGAGCAGCTCCTTCGCGCCCATGCAGTCGCAGACCGGGCCGATGCAGACGCGGACGGCGTGCGTCGGGACGCGAAGGAACGAGTAGAACGAGACGACCTCGTGCACCTCGCCGCGACGGATGTTCATCCGGTCGGCGACGGCGTCGGAGAGCTCCGGCGTGATGGGGCCGACCTCGCGCCGTACGCGGCCGAGGTTGTCGAGCAGCCGCGTCCGCTCGGTCGGCAGCTCCTCGAGAAGCGCGGTGAGCTTCAGGACGTCGATGGCACGATTCTACGAGCGGCCGCCCTTGCGAATAACGGGTCCGTCTCCAGCGTTCCCGCGCACGTGGGCTCGGCCGGCGGTTATCGGGCAGGTGTACAGGTCGCGTTGCCGCTCGTCCTTCCGACGCTCGCAGTCGGCGTGTCGTTCGGCGTCCTTGCGCATTCCCTCGGCTGGGGCCTTGCCGCCCCCGTCGCGTTCTCCGCGTTCACCTTCTCGGGCTCGGCGCAGTTCGCCGTCGCCTCCATCCTCGGCGCAGGCGGTGGGGTCGCCGCGGCGGTGGCCGCGGCGGTCCTCGTCAACGCGCGGTTTCTTCCGATGGGCATCGCCGTCGCGCCCGCGCTCGAGGGAGGACGCCTGCGCCGCGCGCTCGAGGGCCAGGCGGTCGTCGATGCGTCCTGGGCGCTGGCGAGCCGGGGGGAGGGCCGGTTCGACCGCGAGCTCCTGATCGGCGCCACGCTTCCGCAGTTCGCCGCGTGGTTCGGCGGCACCGTGATCGGCGCCCTCGCAGGCGACGCCGTCGGCGACCCGGAACGCTTCGGCCTCGACGCGATCTTCCCCGCCTTCTTCCTCGCCCTCCTGGTCGACGAGATCCGGACCTCGCGCGCGCTTGCGGCGGCGCTCGTCGCCGCCGCGCTCGCCCTCGCCCTCGTGCCTGTCACGCCGCCGGGCGTTCCCGTGATCGCCGCGTGCGCGGCCGCCCTGCTGGGGCTCAGGCCATGAAGACCGTCTGGATCAGCATCGTCGCCGTCTCGGTCGCGAACGCGGTGATCAAGGCGGCCGGGCCGGTGCTCGTGGGCGGGCGCGAGCTGCCCGCCCGCGCCCGTGGCGTGATCGGGCTGCTTGCACCCGCACTCTTGACGGCGCTCGTCGTGAGCGAGGTGTTCGGCGAGGACGGTCGCGTCACCGTCGACGCGAGCGCGCTCGGGGTGCTCGCCGCCGCGGCGGTGCTCGCGCTTCGGGGGCCGATCGTCCTCGCCGTCGCCGTCGCCGCCGCGGTCACGGCCCTGACGCGCGCCCTTGCGTAGGCGAATCGGACTACGCTACGGCATGCGAGACGAGCTGACGGATCTCGTCGCCCGGCTCGTCGAGATCGACTCCGTGAACCCGGAGCTCGTGCCGGGCGGCGCCGGGGAGGCAGCGATCGCCGCGTTCGTCGCCGAGTGGCTCGGGCGAGCGGGCCTCGATGTCGAGCGTCACGAGCTCGCGCCCGGCCGCTGGAACGTGGTCGCGGTCGCGCCAGGATCGGGCGGCGGGCGCTCGCTCCTCCTGAACGCGCACACGGACACGGTCGGCGTCGCGGGGATGGAGGCGCCGTTCGAGGCCCGCGTGGACGGCGGCCGCCTCTACGGGAGGGGCGCGTACGACATGAAGGCCGCGCTCGCGGCGATCATGCTGGCTGGGGCGCACGCGCGCGAGGCCCGTCTGCGCGGCGACGTGATCGTGACCGCGGTCGCCGACGAGGAGGTCGCGAGCATCGGCACCGCCGCGGTCGCCGATTCCGTGCGAGCCGACGCGGCGATCGTCGCCGAGCCGACCGAGCTTCGGCTTGCCGTCGCCCATCGAGGGTTCGTGTGGCTGACGTTCGAGACGGTCGGTCGTGCGGCGCACGGCTCCCGACCCGATCTCGGGATCGACGCGATCGCGAAGATGGGCCGCATCCTCGTGGAGCTGGAAGCACTCGATCGCTCCTTGCGCGCGGGTGACCCGGACCCGCTCGTCGCGACCGGCTCGCTACACGCGTCGCTCGTCCAGGGCGGGACGGAGCTCTCGACCTATCCCGACCGGTGCGTCCTCGAGGCGGAGCGGCGTACGGTCCCCGGCGAGACGCCCGACCGCGTCGTAGGGGAGGCGCGGGCGCTCCTCGAGCGGGCGGCAGCCGGCGATCCCGACTTTCGGGGCGACGTACGGGTCGAGTTCTCGCGAGAGCCGTTTCGGGTCGACGAGAGCGAGCCGATCGTCGAGACGGTCCGCCGGCGCGCGGGCGAGGTGCTCGGAGCGGCGCCCGCGACGATCGGGGTGCCGTTCTGGACGGACGCGGCGCTCCTCGCGGGCGCCGGCATCCCGACGGTGCTGTTCGGCCCGGCGGGCGAGGGTGCCCACGCCGCCGTCGAGTGGGTCGACCTCGAGTCGGCCGTTGCGTGCGCGGAGACCTACCTGGCCGTCGCGCGCGAACTGTGCGCCTAGCGTCGGGCGGCGAGCGACGATCGGGCACGTTTCAATCACCAACCGCGCGACACCCGCGCGCCGCGGCGCCGTACGCTGTCCGCGGGGGAACGACTAGCCGGGGACCCCGGGAACGGCTGACATGCGCGACGGGGACGCGCTCGCGGGGGACTACGCTTACCCCGTGTCCACGCCGCCCGCCTTCTCCGCGGGACGCGTCCAGGTCGTTCGCATCCCGCAGGGCCACTCGGAGCCCGATGAGCTCGCCGCGGAGGAGCCGCTCGAGATCCGCGTCAACGGCGTTCCGGTGGCGGTCACGATGCGAACACCCGGGCAGGACGACGAGCTCGCGCTCGGGTTCCTCGTCACGGAGGGGCTTCGGCCGCGCGCTGCCGCGCCGTCTGCCGACTTCGCCGCGAACACGATCGAGGTGGACGCCGACGGCTTCGACCTCGACCGGCTGAAGCGGAGCTTCTACACGACCTCGTCGTGCGGGGTCTGCGGCAAGGGGGCGCTGGAAGCGGTCGCCGTCGAGGCGCCTCGCGTCGAGAGCGACCTGCGGCTTTCGACCGCTCTCGTCTTCGAGCTGCCCGACCGGCTGCGCGCCGCCCAGGCCGCGTTCGCCGCGACGGGCGGCCTCCATGCGACCGGCCTCTTCGACGAGCGCGGCGAGCTCCTCTGCGTCCGGGAGGACGTCGGTCGCCACAACGCCATGGACAAGGTGATCGGCTGGGCATTCCGTGAGGCGCGGCTGCCGCTCGCGCGAGCCGTCCTGTGCGTAAGCGGGCGGCTCTCGTTCGAGCTCGTCCAGAAGGCCGCGGTCGCCGGTTGTCCGTTCGTCGTCGCCGTCGGCGCCCCCTCGACGCTTGCGGTCGAGCTCGCCCGCGACCGCGGGATCACGCTCTGTGGTTTCGTCCGGGACGGCCGGATGAACGTCTACTCGGAGCCGTGGCGAGTACGCCTCCCCCACCACCCCGCCCCCTGAGCACGAGGAGCGACGACGTAACGGGCGCGCTGCTCGTCGGCGGAGCGAGCCGGCGCTTCGGTGCGCCGAAGGCGCTCGCCCGCCTCGACGGCGAGACGCTGGCGGAGCGGGCGTACCGCACGCTCCACGAGGCGTTCGAGACGGTGATCGCCGTAGGGAAAGCCGGGGACCACCTGCCGCTCCCGTTTCCGATCGTCGACGACGGAAATGACGTTCGCGCGTCGATCGTCGGCGTCGCCGCCGCGCTTCGCGCCGCCCCGGACGACCGGGTCGTCGTGCTCCCGACCGACATGCCCTGGATCGGCGTGGAGGTCCTCCACGCGCTTGCCGATGCGGTCGACGGCGTCGACGTGGCGCACGTCCAGACCGGCCCGCTACCCGGGTGCTATCGCAGGAGCGCCCTCGCGGCGCTCGAGCGCGCGATCGAGACGGACGACCTCGCGCTCCACCGTGCGCTGACGCGGCTGCGAACGCGAGCGGTGGCTGCCGCCCCCGAGGCGCTCCGGAACGTGAACACGCCGGCCGATCTGCGGTGAGCTCGCCTAGCCGGGGCCCGCGACGCTCGCCAGCGGGCTCGTCGCGAGGACGCGCTCTCTCTCCGCCCCCGTTCCGACCATGCACACCTCGACGCCGAGCGCGCTTTCGACGAAGTCCACGTAGGCGCGCGCCGCGTCGGGGAGCGCGGTGAGCTCTCCGACGTCGCCGAGCGGCTCGTCCCATCCCGCGAGGACGTCGTAAACCGGCCGCGCGTGGTGGAAGTCGCTCTGGTGGGCGGGGAACTCGTCCGTTTCCGAGCCGTCCGGGAGGCGGTAACGCACGCAGACCGGCAGCTTCGCGAACCCGGAGAGCACGTCGAGCTTCGTGATCGCGACCGAGGTCAGCCCGTTCACGCGGACGGCGAAGCGAAGCGCGACGAGGTCGAGCCAGCCGCACCGCCGCTCGCGGCCGGTGGTCGTGCCGTACTCGCTACCGCGCGTCCGGACAACCTCCTGGTCCGGTCCCTCGATCTCGGTCGGGAACGGCCCTTCGCCGACGCGCGTCACGTACGCCTTCGCGACCCCGATCACGCGATCGATCCGCGTGGGGCCGATTCCAACGCCCGTCGCGGCGGCGCCGGCGGTCGGGTTCGAGGACGTGACGAACGGATACGTCCCGTGGTCGAGATCGAGGAGCGTCCCCTGCGCGCCCTCGAGAAGGACGCGCCGCCCGTGGCGGAGCGCCTCGTCGACGAGGAGGGAAGTGTCGGCGACGTACGGCCGGAGACGTGCCGCGAGGACCTCCATTCGCTCGGCCAAATCGGCGACGGCGAGCGGCTCGGACCCGTAGACGCGCTCGAGGACGACGTTCTTCTCGGCGAGTGCCGTCTCGAGTTTCGCGCGCAGGATCTTCGGGTCGAGGAGATCCTGGACGCGGATCCCGATCCGCGCCGCCTTGTCCGCGTAGGCCGGGCCGATTCCGCGCCGCGTCGTTCCGATCTGGAGTTTCCCGAGCCGACGCTCGCTCGCCGAGTCGATCGCGACGTGCCACGGCATGATGACGTGGGCGTTGCCGGAGACGCGCAGGCCGGCCGTCGCGACGCCGCGGCCCGCGAGCTCGTCGAGCTCGTCGACGAGGAGGCCGGGGTCGACCACGCACCCCGCGCCAACCACGCAGATCGTCCCCTCGTACAGGATCCCCGACGGGACGTGATGCAGCTTGAACGTCTCGCCGTCGCGAACGATCGTGTGGCCTGCGTTCGGCCCGCCCTGGTAGCGACAGACGACGTCCGAATGGCGGGCGAGCAGGTCGACGATCTTGCCCTTGCCCTCGTCGCCCCACTGGGCGCCGACAATGATGGTGGCGGGCACGCTCTGAGCGTACGCCTCGCGGCGGTTAGACCGCCGCCAGGTCGGCGAACTTGGCGTACTGCGAGATGAACGAGAGCTTGACCTTGTCGGTAGGACCGTTCCGGTGCTTCGCGACGATCACCTCGGCGATCCCCGGGTCGGGCGAGTCCTCGGGGTTGTAGTAGTCGTCGCGATAGATGAAGCAGACGATGTCCGCGTCCTGCTCGATCGAGCCCGACTCACGAAGGTCGGAGAGGATCGGGCGCTTGTCGTGGCGCTGCTCGACCGCGCGCGAGAGCTGCGACATCGCGACAATCGGGACGTTCAGGTCGCGCGCGAGCACCTTGAGCGCCCGCGAGATCTGAGAGACCTCCTGGACGCGGTTTTCCGCCGACGCGCCCGACGTCATGAGCTGCAGGTAATCGACGAGGATCAGGCCGAGTTCGGGGTGCTTCGACTTGAGGCGCCGCGCCTTCGATCGGATCTCCATCATCGTGATCGACCCCGTGTCGTCCACGTAGACGGGCGCCTTGGCGAGCCGGTCACACGCGGCTGTCAGGCGCGGCCAATCCTCGGCCGCCAGCCGGCCGGTGCGGAGCCGGTGGAGCTCGACCTTCGCCTCGGCGCACATGAGGCGCTGAGTCACCTCGGCCTTCGACATCTCGAGCGTGAAGAGGGCGACCGGCCGCGCGTGGCGGACGGCGACGTTCGCTGCGATCCCGAGGCCGAGCGCCGACTTCCCCATCCCCGGCCGAGCGGCGACGATCACGAGGTTGCCCTCCTGGAAGCCCGACGTGAGGCGGTCGACGTCGCGGAACCCGGACGGGATCCCCGTCACGTCGGCGCCTAGCTCGTAGAGGGCGGTGATCCGCTCGAAGCTCTCCTTGAGGAGGTGCTCGATATGGCTGAACTCGCTCGTCGCACGCTCCTGGCCGAGCTCGAAGACGATCTGCTCGGCCTGGTCGACGAGCGAGGAGGTTTCGCCGGGGCGCTCCCAGCCGAGGCGGGCGATCTCGCCGCCCGCGCGGATCAGCCCGCGCAGGATCGCCGACTCGTGGACGATCTGGGCGTAGTGGCGCGCGTTCGCGCTCGCCGGTACGAGCGCTGCGAGCTCGTGGATGCGGGCCGCCCCCCCAACGTCGTCGAGCTCGCCTCGCTCGTCGACCTCGTCGACGAGCGTGATCGCGTCGACGGGCTCGCCCTTCGCGTAGAGGGCGAGCGCTGCCCGGTAGATCTTCGCGTGGCTCTCCCGGTAGAAGTCGTGCCCGTCGGCGTCGAGGACCTCGCTCACGGCCGCGATCGCGCCGGGCGAGAGCATCATCGCGCCGAGAACGGACTCCTCGGCGTCGAGATTCTGAGGTGGAATCGGAGCAACGCTCGCGGCCTGGGCCATGCGGGCCGCGACGGTAAGGGGCTTGTCTCGGGGGTGCGCGTCCACAGAGAAGCAGCCAATTTTGCAGGCGAAACGGAACACATGTTCGCAGGTTCGCCGGACGGCGTCCACATCGGCTGCACCCCGCGTCCACGGCGGGGCCGCGAGCGACGCCCAGATTTCTCCCGCAAAGAGCGCGAAGAACCGCGGCGTGCCCACATCGCTGTGGAACCCGTGGTGGATACGCGGCCCGCGGCCGGAAGCGGTTAGACGGAGTCTTCCTCGGCGCCGCGGTCGTCGGTCGGCTCGAGCGCCCCCGCGTCGGCACGCGACGGCTCGAGAACGGACTCGGACTCGGGTTCCGACGCGGACGCAGGCGCCTCGGCACCCGCGGCTTCCTCGACGATCCCTGCTGCCGCAGCCGCCTCGCGGCGCTCCTCCGCCTCCCACGCGGCGAGCTCGTCGTCGGAGGGAAGCTCCCCTCCCTCGGGCACGACCAGCGTCTTCACCTCGACGCGCACGTCCTGGAAGAGGTCGACCGGAACCTCGTAGCGGCCGACCCGCTTGATCGGGTCGGCGAGGTCGATCTTGCGGCGGTCGACGCGGATCTTGCGCGTTCGCCAGACCTCGTCGGCGATGTCAGTCGGCGTCACCGACCCGAAGAGGCGCCCGCGCGGCCCCGCGTTCACCTCGAAGCGGAGGACCGTCTTCCGGAGCGTCTCCGCCATCTCCTGCGCCTGCTCGAAGCTCCGCGCCTCGTGGCGAGCCCGCTCGGCCTCGCGCTTCTCGAGCTCGGCGACGCGGGCCGGAGTCGCCGGCTCGGCGAGTCGGCGAGGCTGGAGGTAGTTGCGCATGAATCCGCGCGAGACGTTCACGACCTCGCCGCGGAGGCCGACCTGGTCGACGTCCTTGAGGAGGATCACCTCCATCAGCGCCCCTTCCCGGGAAGCCGGCGGGTACCTGGGTCGCGCGGACCAAGCCTCTGGCGCCGCGTGATCGCGGGCCAGGGGCCGGTGAGTGATGCTGGACGGGGCACAGCTATCCGGCGACGTAAGGGAGGAGCGCCATCTCGCGCGCCCGCTTCACGGCGACCGCGATCTGCTCCTGGTGGCGCCGGCACGCGCCGGTGATCCGGCGCGAGCGGATCTTCCCCTTCTCCGAGATGTAGCGCCGGAGCTGGTTGTAGTTCTTGTAGTCGACCTCTTCGATCTTCTCCTTGCAGAAGTAGCAGCTCTTGCGCCTCCCCGCGCCCGGCGCGGCGGGGCGCCGGCGAGGTGGCTGCTTGCCCTTCGATGCCATCGGTTGCCTCGTGCTCCTCTCTAGAACGGGATGTCGTCGTCGGCGCCTGCCGGCGCGAAGTCGGACTGGTCGGCGGCGACGTCGCCCGCCGGCACGTACTGGGGCTGGCGCTCGCCGTCTCCGCGCCCACCGAGGAACTGAACCGAGTCGGCGATGATCTCGACCGCCTGGCGCTTCGAGCCGTCCTGCGCCTCCCACTCACGCCAGTCGAGCCGGCCGTCGACGCCGACCGGCCGGCCCTTCTCGAGGAACTGGGCGCAGCTCTCGCCCTGGTTCCCCCAGACGGTGACGTCGAAGTAATTCGGCTTGTCGCCCCACTGCCCGGTCGCCTGGTCCTTCTGGCGCGTGTTGACGGCCAGCCGGAGCTTGCAGACCGCGGTGCCGCTCGGCGTGTGGCGAAGCTCGGGGTCGCGGGTCAGGTTCCCGACGAGGACGACGCGGTTGATGTTTGCCACGGTGGGTGCCTCCTTCGTCTCCGTGCTACTCGGATGCGGCTGCCGGTTCGGGCTGCGCGGGCGCGTCGGCGGTCGTCGAGGCGCGGCGGGCGGCCGGGCGGCGAACGGCCATGTGGCGCATCGCGCCGTCGGTGATCCTGAGGACCCTCGTCAGCTCGTCGAGCGTCGCCGGCTCGCAGTCGAAGTGGAGCAGGTGGTAGTGCGCCTCCGTCCTCTTGTCGATCTCATAGGCGAGCTTTCGTCGTCCCCACGTTTCGTGGCCTCGCCACGCGCCGCCGCCGCGCTCGACGAGCTCGCGGGTGCGCGCGACGATCTCGCTCTGGCGCTCCTCGGCCAGCTCGGGGTCGAGCATCAGCATGATCTCGTAGGCGTTCAGTCCCGAACCTCCTTCCTTCGGTCTAGCGGCCTCGCCCGCCTGCGCCGCTCGGGAGGACGGCGTCCGGCGAGGCAGGAAGTCGCTCGAGTATAGCCGCGCGCTCGGAAGTTGCCCCGGCCTCAGGCTCATGGAAGAGTGCCGGATGTGAGGAGGAACGCCGCGCTTCTCGCAGGCGTCGCGGCGGGGACGGTCGCAGCCGTTGTCTTGCGCCGCCGCCGGCCGGGAACGGAGCCGGGTCCCGTCCCCGAACCCGACCCGCGGGCGGAGGAGCTTCGGCGAAAGCTCGCCCAGGCGCGGGACGAGGCAGCCGACGAGGACGACTTCGAGGCGGCTGGGATGTCCGCGGAGGCGATGGTCGAGGACGAGCCGCGTCCGGCGCCGGCCGCCGCGGGCGACGTGGACGACTCGCGGCGGCGCGTCCACGAGGACGCGCGGGCGGCTGCCGAGGAGATGCGGCGCACCGGCGGTTCCGGAACGCCGTAGCGTGCATCGAAACGAGCACTCGGTCGAGATCGACCGGCCGCCGGAAGCCGTGTTTCCGTACCTCGTGGAGGCCGACAAGCGGCTTCGCTGGATGGGGGCGCTGAAGGAAGCCGAGCAGCTGACCGACGGCTCGCCCGGCCTGGGGACGCGTTTCCGCGACGTCTTCGAGGACCGCGGCCAGCGGTTCGAGATCGACACGGAGATCGTCGAGTGGGAGCCGGGCGAGCGCCTCGGAACGCGCCTGCGCGCGAACGCGTTCGAGTCGAGCGGGCGGCAGGAGCTCGAGCGCCTGGACGGCCGGACGCGGCTCACGACGACGATCGAGACCGAGTACCGCAGCCGGATGGCGCGACTCATGGCGGGGGTGATCACGCGCCACGCGCAGACGCAGCTCGAGCAGGACCACGCGCGGCTGAAAACGGTCCTCGAATCGCAGCCGTAGGGCGAGGCCTCCCGCGCCCCGATAGACGCCTCCGGTCTTCCCGGCGGTGCCAGTCCGGGGCTACGGAGACGACCGCCGGACGAACGCGGCGGCGCCGCCGGCGAGGCCACGGGCGACGCGCCACTGATAGCGCGCCGAGCGGAGGCGCCTCGCCTCGGTCGGGTTCGTCATGAAGCCCGTCTCGGCAAGGACGACCGGGACGTTCGCCCAGTTGAACCCGGTCAGGTCGCCGCGGGCGACGAGCCCGCGGTCGACCGCACCCGTCGCACGGACGAGCGAGCGCTGGACGAGGCGCGCAGCGCTTCGGCTCGGCCGGTAGACGTCGTCCGTCCAGCCGCGCCGCCAGGCGGGGTAGAGCGTCGAGACCCCGTGCAGGCGCGGGTTCGTCGAGCCGTCCGCGTGGATCCGCAGCATGAGCGCGGCGCGCCGCCGGTTGCAGAAGCGCGCGCGGTCGACGTTGCCCCCCGCCCCGTACGTGAACTCAGGCCCGCTTCGCGTCATCGCGACGCGGTAGCCGCGCACGAGCAGGATCGTCCGCGTCTTCCGGGCGATCCCAAGCACGACGACGGCTTCGCCGGGGGCGCCGCCGCCGTCCTTGACCTTGCGCACGCTCGCGCCCGGGCCGATCGGCTCGGTCTCGAGGTTCGGCCGGCTCGCGTGGCCCGGATCGAGGCAGACGAGCGGCGGAGGGGGCGGGGACGGCGGGACGTCGGTGGGGACCACCTGCCGGATCGTAGGCGACACCATGCATGACGGATGTAAGGTCCACCTGCCAAATGGACCGTACGATGATTGCGATTGACGGGGCCAGCAAGCGTTTCGGCGACGTCGTCGCCGTTGACCGGGCGACGCTGGACATCGACCGCGGCGAGTTCGTTGCGCTGCTCGGCCCGAGCGGCTGCGGCAAGACGACTCTCCTCCGGCTGATCGCGGGGTTCGACGTTCCAGATACCGGCTCGATCGCAGTCGCAGGTCGCACCGTGGCCGGTGGAGCGTGGGTCCCGCCCGAGCGGCGCGCCGCGGCGATGGTCTTCCAGGACTACGCGCTCTTCCCGCACTTGACCGTCGCGCAGAATGTGGGATTCGGCGTGCCGCGGCGGCGGCGCGCCGAGCGGACGGCCGCCGTTCTCGAGCTCGTCGGCCTCCGCGGGCTCGAGAGCCGCTACCCGCACGAGCTCTCGGGCGGGCAGCAGCAGCGCGTCGCGCTCGCGCGCGCGCTCGCGCCCCAGCCCGCAGTCGTTCTTCTCGACGAGCCCTGGAGCAACATTGACCCGCTCCGGCGCGCCGCGATGCGCGAGGACGTAGCCGCGATCCTCCGCGCGGCCGATGTCACGGTCCTCCTCGTGACGCACGACCGGGAGGAGGCGTTCTCGCTCGCGGACCGCATCGCGCTCATGCGCGAGGGTCGGATCGAGCAAACAGGTCGTCCCGAACAGCTCTATTACGAGCCGGCGTCGCGGTGGTCGGCCGAGTTCGTCGGCGCGTCGAACATCCTTGCTGGCCGGATCGTCGACGGCTGCGTCGACACCGCGTTCGGATCCTTCCCGGTCCGCCGCGCGAACGGCCGGACGACCGTCGACGTCCTCGTCCGACCCGAGCTGCTCGAGCTCGTCCCGGACGAGCAGGGCGTCGGGGAGGTGGTCGGACGCGAGTTCCGCGGCCACGACGTTTTCTACCGCGTTCGCTTCGCGGACGGGACGACGGTCTGCTCGCAGCGGCCCTCGACCGAGGACGTCGCGCTCGGCGCACGGGTGACGGTGCGGCCCCACAAGGGGCCCGTCGCGGTTCTTCCGTAGCCGTTTGACGGCCTGTTCGGCCGCCACGTAAGGTCGACCTTACACTGTGGTGTAAGGCAACCCTTACAAGGAGGTCCAATGCGACGAATCGCGCTTGCGGTCGCGTTCCTCGTCGCACCGCTCGCGGTCGCCGCGTGCGGGGGAGACGGCGACGCGGAGGCGGGGGGTGGCGACGCCGATCTCACCGTCTACTCGGGCCGGCAAGAGGGGCTCGTCGGTCCACTGTTCGAGCGCTTCGAACGGGAGACCGGCCTGACTGTCGAGGTTCGGTACGGCGAGAGCGCCGAGCTCGCCGCGACCATCGCCGAGGAGGGAGAAAACAGCCCGGCCGAGGTCTTGTTCGCCCAGGACCCCGGCTCGCTCGGCGCGGTGGAGCTTGAGGGCCTGCTCGCGCCGCTGCCGCAAAACGTCCTCGAACGCGTGCCGGCGCGGTTCCGCGATCCCGACGGATACTGGGTCGGCACGTCCGGCCGCGTGCGCGTCCTCGCCTACAACACCGATGCCCTCGCCGACGACGAGGTACCCGACTCCGTCTTCGAACTCGCGAAGCCCGTGTGGAAGGGACGCATCGGCTTCCCGCCGACGAACGCCTCGTTCCAGGCGTTCGTGACGGCGATGCGGCTCTCCGAGGGCGACGAGCGGACACGCGAGTGGCTCGAGGCGATCCGCGCGAACGACCCGAAGCTGTACGAGAACAACATCCAGACGGTCGAGGCGATCGCCGCCGGCGAGATCGACCTCGGCCTCGTGAACCACTACTACCTCTACCTTGTCAAGGCAGAGCGACCGGGCGCGCCCGTCGCCAACCACTTCCTCTCGGGCCGCGACCCTGGAGCGCTCGTGAGCGTCGCGGGCGTCGGGATCGTCGCCGGCGCGGCGGGCAACGAGGGGGCGATTCGCTTCGTCGAGTTCCTCCTATCCGATGAGGGTCAGCGCTTCTACGCCGAGGAGGCCGAAGAGGCGGAGTATCCGCTCGTGCGGGGCGTCGAGCCGCGCGAGGGCCTGCCGCCGCTCGAGCGCCTGGGCGGTCCCCGAATCGAGCTCGACGAGCTCGGGCCGGAGCTTGAGCGGACGCTCGAACTGCTGAGCGAGCTCGGCTTCACCTCGTGATCGCCGCCGCGACGGCCAGATTCCGGGCCGGCCGGCCGGCCGGCCGGCCGTCGCCCGCGCTCGTAGGCGGAGCCCTCGCCGTGTCGGCCCTCGTCGCGCTCCCGCTCGTCTACCTCGTCGTTCGCGTGTTCGGCGGCGGCGGCGAAGGGTTGACGGTCCTCGCGCGCGCGCGCACGGGCGAACTCGTCGCGGAAACCGCGCTCCTCGTCGGCGCGGTGACCGCGGCCGCCGTGCTCGTCGCCGTGCCGCTCGCATGGCTCGTCACGCGCACGGACATCCCGGGCCGGCGGGCCTGGGCCGTCGCGGCAGCGCTCCCGCTCGTCGTCCCGAGCTACGTCGCTGCACTCGCGCTCCTCGCCGCTTTCGGGCCGACCGGCCTTCTCCAGCGCCTGCTCGAGGCGCCGTTCGGCGTCGAGCGCGTTCCCGAGCTCTACGGGCTCGGCGGCGCCGTCCTCGCGCTCACGATCGCGACGTACCCCTACGTCTTCCTCCTCACAGCCGTCGCTCTGAGGGAGATCGACCCCGCGCTCGAGGAGACTGCGCGCGGGCTCGGGCGCAGCTCCCTCGCCGCATTCGCGCGGGTCACGCTGCCGCTCGCCCGCCCCTCCATCGGCGCTGGGGCGCTCCTCGCAGCGCTCTACACGCTCTCCGACTTCGGTGCCGTCTCGCTCATGCAGGCCGACTCGCTGACGCGCGCGATCTTCCTCCAGTACCGGTCGCTCTTCGACCGCACGCCTGCGGCCGGGCTGGCACTCGTTCTCGTCGCGCTCACCGCGGTGGTCCTGACGCTCGAGCTCCGCGCGCGCGGAGGCGGCGGTTACGCCCGCCTCGGCGCGGGGACGGCGCGGGCCGCGGCGCCCGTTCGCCTCGGCCGATGGCAGTGGCCGGCGCTGGCGTTCTGCGGCGCCGTCGTCGCACTCGCGCTCGGTGCTCCGCTCGCCGTGCTCGGCTACTGGTTCTCGCGAGCGGCCTCGCTCGACGCGCTCGTGGACGCCTCCCGCGCGGCCCTGAATTCGGTGCTCGCCTCGGGGTCGGCGGCCGCGCTCGCGGTCGTCGCGGCGATTCCCGTCGGGTTCCTCGCCGCGAGGCACCCCGCCTGGTGGTCGCGGCTGCTCGAGCGGCTCGCGTACGGCGCGAACGCGCTTCCCGGAATCGTCATCGCCCTCTCGCTCGTCTTCTTCGCGGCGAGGTACGCGAGCCCCGTCTACCAGACGCTCCTCCTCCTCGTCTTCGCGTACGTCGTGCGGTTCTTTCCGCAGGCGGTCGCGGCCTCGCACGCCGCGTTGCTCGCGGTGAGCCCGCGCCTCGACGAGGCCGCGCGCGGGCTCGGCCGGGGTCCGCGACACGCGTTCGCGAGCGTGACCGCGCCGCTCGTCGCGCCCGGCCTGCTGGCCGGTGCGGCGCTCGTCTTCCTGAGCGCGATGAAGGAGCTCCCGGCGACGCTCCTCCTGCGCCCGATCGGGTTCGACACGCTCGCGACCGAGGTCTGGACGGCGACGACTGTCGGCTCGTACTCGCAGGCGGCGGTTCCCGCGCTTCTCCTCGTCGCGCTCTCAGCGCCGCTCGTCTACCTCCTGATCGCACGCGGGAAAGCGGAGCTCTCCTCCACCGGGTCATGAGGCGCGTCTCCGTGCCGGTCGCTGCGGCAGGGGCCTGCGCGCTGGCGACGCTCTCGCTGCTCCTCCCTTCCGCCCCGGGGTACGACCCGCTTGCCTGGCTCGTCTGGGGCCGGGAGGTCGCCGCCCTCGAGCTTGATACGACGAGCGGGCCCGCCTGGAAGCCGCTCCCGGTCCTCGTGACGACCGCCGTCTCGCCGGCCGGCGACGCCGCTGTCTCGCTCTGGCTGGTCGTGGCGCGCGCCGGCGGGCTCCTCGCGGCCTTCATGGCCTGGCGTGTCGCCTCTCGCCTCGCCGCCGGGCTCGGCGCCTTGGCGGGAGCGGGTGCGGTCACGGCGCTCATGCTTACGGACGGGTTGGTGCGCGGCGTCGCGCTCGGCCATTCGGAGGGCCTCCTGCTTGCCTTCGCGCTGCTCGGGCTCGACCGCCACCTGGACGGCCGTCGCGGCCAGGCGCTCGCGTTCGGCGCCGTGACTGCGCTCCTTCGCGTCGAGGTTTGGCCGTTCCTCGCGGTCTACGCCGCGCTGTTCTGGCGGGGCGCCTCCGCGCGGGGGCGGCGCGCGATCGCGGGAGTCGCCCTCGGCGTAGTCGCCCTCTGGTTCCTACCCGATCTCTGGGGCTCGGGCGACCTTCTCCGTTCCTCCGAGCGCGCACGGGTCCCGAATCCCGGCGCTCCCGCCCTCGCCGACCGGCCGGCGCTCGAGGTCGTCGCGCGCCTCGGCGGGATGGTGTCCGTCCCGCTCGCGCTCGTCGCCGCGGCCTGCCTCGCCTACGCGGCGCGTCGCTGCCAACGGCCGACCGTCGTGGTTGGTGCCGCCGGCGCCGCCTGGCTAGTGGTCGTCGCCGCGATGAGCGAGTTCGGCTACGCCGGCGAGGAGCGCTACCTCCTTCCGGGGGCGGGCGCAATCGCGCTTCTCGCCGGCGTCGGGCTCGCCGGCGGTCTTAGCGCGGTCGCGGGGTGCACGCCGGCGAGGTTGCGCGCCGCGGCGGCCGCCGGCGCAGCGGCTCTCGTCGCGCTTGCGATTCCCGCGCTTCCTGCCGCGCGCGAGACCGCCTCGGACCTCGCCCACGCGGCTGCGCTCCACAGCGACCTGCGTGACGCGGTCGCGGACGCCGGCGGCAGCGCCGCCCTCCGTTCGTGTGGACCGGCCTTCACCGGCCGTTACCGCTTCCCGGCGGTCGCGTGGCGGCTCGGGATCCATATCTCGGACGTCGGGATGATGCCGGGCGCCCACGGGGTCGTCCTCCGCTCGCGCCTCACGCGGCGCAGCAAGCCGGAGCCGGCGTTCGCCGTCGCGACGCGCTCTGCGGCCCGGGCGCGCGCGGGAACGTGGAGCGTGTACACGCGCTGCCGCGCCGAGGCGGACCCGGGCCCGGGGGCGCCCGCGCTCGCGCTCGTCCGGGTCGCCGAGGGCCTCGAGACGCCCGTCGACGTCGTCGCCGCACCTGGCGAGCGCGATCGCCTCTACGTCGTCGAGCAGCCGGGCCGGGTGCGAATCCTCGAGAACGGCGTCTTGCGCCGCGCGCCGTTCCTCGACGTCACCGGGCTCGTCAGCACGGGCGGCGAGCAGGGTCTGCTCGGCCTCGAGTTCCATCCGGACTACCCGCGAACGCGCCGGTTCGTCGTCCACTACACGGACACGTCCGGCGACACCCGCATCGTCGAATACCGGTCGGACGGGCGCCGGGCGCTGCCGCGCACGGCGCGCCCGCTGCTCTTCGTCGAGCAGCCGTATGAGAATCACAACGGCGGCCAGATCGCGTTCGGCTCGGACGGCCTCCTCTACGCGGCGCTCGGCGACGGCGGGTCGGCGTTCGACCCTGAGGGCCGCGCGCAGAATCCGGGCAGCCTCCTCGGCAAGCTCGTCCGCCTCGATGTCGACCGGCGGCGGCCGCGACCGCGCGTCGTCGCGTACGGCCTCCGGAACCCGTGGCGTTTTGCGTTCGACCGTGCGACCGGCGACGCCTACGTCGCCGACGTCGGCCAGGACGAATGGGAGGAGGTGAACGTCATTCCCGCCGGGACGTCGGTGCTCCTCAACTTCGGCTGGGACGTCTACGAAGGGCGCGAGCGGATCGACGCGAAGTCGCCGAGACCGACGGGCGCACTTGCCTGGCCGATCGCGGCGTACCGCCACGGGGCGGATCTCGCGACTGTCGGCCAAGGCGGCGAATGCTCGATCATCGGCGGCGTCGTGTACCGCGGGTCGGCGCTCCGCAGGCTCGCCGGGCGCTACCTCTACGGCGACTATTGCAGCGGCGTCGTCTGGAGCCTGCGCTGGCGGCGCGGGGAGACGGCCGGCGAGGTTCGCCGCGAGACGGTCGAGCTCCCGGGTCTGACGACGTTCGGGGAAGACGCCGACGGCGAGGTCTACCTGGCCTCGCAGGCCGGCGACGTCTACCGTCTCGCGGATGGCCACTGACACCCGCGGGGGCCCCGCCAACGAGGAGCTCGAGCGGCTCTACGGGCTTTCGCTGGACGAGTTCGTGCGCGAGCGCGACGCGCTTGCGCGGCAGCTTCGGAAGGCCGGGCACCGTGAGGAGGCCGACGAGGTGAAAGCGCTCCCGAAGCCGTCGCTCCCGACGTGGGCGGTGAACCAGCTCGCGCGCGAGCGTCCCGAGGAGATGCGGCGACTGCTCGCGGCGGCCGAGCGGCTCCGTTCGGCGCAGGTCGCCGGGCAAGGGGATTTCGCGACGGCCGCGCGCGCCGAGCAGGACGCGGTTCGCGTCCTGGTTCGCACCGCGGCCGACGTCCTTCGCGAGGCCGGCCGGCCGGCGACCGACGCGACGCTCTCCCGCGTCGGGCAGACGCTCCACGCGGCAGTCGCCGACGAGGACGCGCGCGCCGACCTTGAGCGCGGGACGCTCCGTCGCGAGCTCGAGCCGGCCGGGTTCGGCGTTTTCGCGGGCGCCCTCGCGGCACGGCCGGCGAAGCGCGCTCCCGAGCGCGCGCGTCCCGCGCCGGAGCCCGGCCAGAGGGACCGAAAACGCGAAGAGCGAAAGCGCCTCGAGGCGGACGTCAAACGTGCGCGCGCCGAGGCGCGTGAGCTCGAGCGAGCGGCGAGGCAGGCCCGCGCGCGGGCCGACAAGGCGCACGGTGAGGTCGACCGGCTCGAAAAGCGCCTGCGCGATCTGTAGGGGGCCGGTCATGACCGGCGCCCGCCCAACTGAGCAAGCGCCGGCCCAAGCCGTTGCCGGCCGCGCAGGAGCTGCGCCGCGAGGTCTCCGTCGTGCTCGACGCGCTCGCGCACGCGCGCGAGCGTGAACGCCGCCGGCTCGAGCGTCGCGTCGAGTTCCTCCCAGCGAAGGGGGGCGGCGACCGGCGCGCCCGGCCGGGGCCGCACGGAATACGGAGCGACCACCTGCTGGCCTTGTCCGTTCATCTTGGTGTCCACGAAGACCCCGCGTCGGCGCGACGGCGAGCGCTCCGTCGTGACCAGTCCCGGCGCGGTCCGGACGAGCGCGCCGGCTACCACCTCCGCGAAGGCGCGCGCGTCCGAGTGGGTGTGCCGGCGCTCGACGGGCACGCGGACGTGGAGGCCGTCGCCGCCCGTGGTCATCGGCACGGCGGCCAGGCCTAGCGCGTCGAGCGCGTCGCGCAACGCGACCCCCGCGGCGACGACGTCACCGAAGCCGACCCCGGCGGGATCGAGGTCGAAGAGGACGTAGTCGGGCCGGTCCGGCCGGTCGGCACGGGACGCCCAGACGTGGAGGTCGATGCAGCCGAACTCGACCATCCAAAGGAGCGCGAGCTCGTCGTTGACGAGCGGGTAGCGAACGAGCTCGCCGCCGCGCGAACGCGCCGGCTGCGGTGAGACCGGGATCCATTCCGGCAGCTCCGGCGGTGCGTCCTTGACCCAGCGAAAGGGGCTCCGTGGCGAGGTGTAGTGCTGCTTGATCGTGAAGGGCCGGTTGCGGAGGTGCGGGACGACGGCGGGCGCGACGGCCGCGTAGTACGCGACGACATCGGCCTTGCGGATCCCGAGCTCCGGCCACCAGACGCGCTCGAGGTGCGTGAATCGAACGGCGCGGCGCCCCCGGCGGACGGTCGTCTCCACGGCGTCAGCCTCTCACCCGGAGCGCCGTCGAGCGCGCCCACCCTGACTGTCCTCATCCGCATCGTCGACTAGGTTGAAGCGCGGCCGCTTCTCTGTGACTTGTCTGACTCTCGCGCGCGCCCGCGGCCGCACTCGCGAGGAGCCGTTCTGCGGCTCGCCGGAAGGAGGAAGCCATGCGTTCGATCCGTTCCACGCTTGTCGGTGCGCTCGCCGGCCTCGCTGCGTTATCCGTGTCGGCAAGCCCCGCAGCCGCCGAGCCGTTCGCCTTCGCCCAGGCCGAGCGGGGAAGCCTGCGAGTCGTGAGCGGCGCGTTCATCGGCCCACGCGACGCCGACCTGCGCGGCGTCTGGATCAACGAGGAGCTCGGCTGCGATCAGTTCCGGGGCCTGCGCGTCGCCGTCCTGGCCGACCGCGTCCGCGCGGGGCGGACTACCCGGGTGAGGCGAGAGCGCACGGGCGCCGTCCGCAATTGCGCCGAGGGTGGTCCCAACTTCGGCTTCACGCTGCGGGCGAGCCGGATCGGCATGGGCTGCCCCAACGGCACGTGGCGCCGCGGCCTCTACACGTTCGTCGTCCGGACGACGCACATCGCGACGCGAACGAGGGCGGTCCTCTCGCTCTCGATCGAGGATCGCACCGGCTGCTGACGACGAGCGCCGCGCGCGACCGATGAGTTTGCCCGGCGCGCCGCGTCTGGCTCGCGATGCCCCGACGCCGGAGGGTAGCCATGGCCGCCGGACCTCGGAGATCTTCGTCAGCCTCGCCGGCAACGCCGTTGGGCGGGCAGTTGAGTTCGTCACGCACTCGCCAACGAGCCGATCGAGGACGGTTCCATGTACGGGCCGGAGCTTCCAGGATCCGGACGGGCACCCTCTCAGAGGTCTTCTGGATGACCCGAGCCAGGTCGAGCGCTGAGCCCGAGCCCGGCCGATACGATGCCCCGCGTGCCTGAGTCGATGACCGCGGGGCCCGCGTCCGCCGCGCCGGAGCTCCAGCTCGAGCAGCATCGCCGCGAACTCACCGCGTACTGCTACCGCATGCTCGGCTCGCCCTTCGAGGCTGAGGACGCGGTGCAGGAGACGCTCGTCCGTGCGTGGCGGAGCTTCGACCGCTTCGAGGGCCGGGCTGCGCTGCGCTCGTGGCTCTACCGCATCGCGACGAACGTCTGCCTCGACATGCTCCAGGGGAGGGAGCGGCGGGCGCGTCCCATGGATCTCGGCCCCGCGCGCGCCCCCGAGGCGGCCAACCTCCACACGCTCCCCGAGGCAAGCTGGATCGAGCCCATCCCGGACGGCCGCGTTGCGGTCGCGGACGACCCGGCGGAGGTCGCGGCGTCGCGCGAGACGATCCGACTCGCGTTCGTCGCGGCGCTCCAGCACCTGCCGCCGCGGCAGCGCGCGGCACTCATCCTGCGTGAGGTCCTGCGCTGGAAGGCGAGCGAGGTCGCCGAGCTCCTCGAGACGAGCGTTGCGTCCGTCAACAGCGCGCTCCAGCGGGCCCGCGCGACGCTCGAGGCGAGCGGCGCGAGCGCGACCAACCCCGCACCCGACATGGACGAGGCCCAGAGCGAGCTGCTCGCACGGTACGTCGAGGCGTTCGAGCGCTACGACATGGACGCCCTGACCTCGCTGATCCGCGAGGACGCGACCCAGTCGATGCCGCCCTACGACCTCTGGCTTCGCGGGCGCGACGACATCTTCGCGTGGTGGCTCGGGCCCGGGATCGCCTGCCGGGGCTCCCGCGTCGTCCCGACGCGCGGGGCGAACGGCTCGCCGGCGTTCGGACAGTACAAGCCGAGCGAGTCGGGAGCCGGCTACGAGCCGTGGGCGCTCCAGGTTCTCGAGATCGAGGACGGCCGGATCGTCGAGCTCACGTTCTTCCTCGACACCGAGCGGCTCTTTCCGCTCTTCGGACTCCCGTCACAGCCCGAGACGCGCGAGCTCGGTCAGCAGCAGTAGAGCCGATCGGCCTATTGAAGGGCCGCTCTTCTGCCGAAGAATCCTCCGGGATGCCGCTCGTTCGTCTCGCGTTGGTTCTGGCCGTGCTCGCGGCCTGGGCGGCGCCGACGGCGCTGGGCGCGCGGGCGCTGCCGCCGATCGAGCTCGACGGGGTCGTCGCGGAGCGACCGGTTCGCGACGCCGTTCTCGACGACCTGCAGCGCGCCGCGCCTTCGCGCGTCGAGACGTTCCCCGACGCGCACGGCCACCGCATCACGATCGGGACGGACATCCCCGACCTCGATCTCAGCTGGTACGCGGCCGTCCTCCAGCAAACCCTCCACGGAGTCGAGATCGAGCAGGTGCTCGTCGAGGTCGTCCCGTGGGCGGCCATCGAAGCTGTGTGTGGCGCGCCGGGCGCGGTCGGCTGCTACACGCCAAGCCAGCGCCGCATCGTCGTCACGGATCATGACCCGAGCGGCACCGACGAGCTGATCCACACGATCGTCCACGAGTACGGCCACCACGTCGACTCGCAGCTCGAGAACCTCGGGCACCTGGACTGGAGGTGCCTCGCACGCGACGGAAGCCGAAACTGGTGGTGGTTCCGGGTCCCCCGCCGGTTCGCGTGCACCGGCCGAGCGTGGGACCTGCTGATCGCCGAGCTCTACGCCGAGGACTACGCGGTCGCGAACGGAGTGCGCACGTGGCAGCTTGCGACGATCGGTCCGCCGGCCGCCTCGGATATCGGTCGCCTCCGCTACGACTTCCGAACCCGCTTCGTTCCCAGGACCGTTCGGGGAGCGCGCTTCGTGCGCCGGCACAGGCGGGTCGTTTGGAACGTCTCCGTGAAGCACTGGACTCGGCTCGCCGCCGTCGTTCGGGGCCCGAGCCGCGCCGATCTGGATCTGTACCTCTACCGACGAGGCCGGGCCCGGCCGCTCCGGCGGAGCGAGCGTCGAGGAAGCCTCGAGCGAATCGTCCACGAGATCCGCCCGGGCAGGTACCAGGTCGTCGTCCGCGCCGCGCGTGCGGGCGGGCGCGCAGCGATCCGCGTCAGCCTCGACTGACAGCGGGCCGACCGTCGCTCGTCCCGCTTCCCGCCGATTCCGGCAGGACGGCCGTGAGCCCCATGAACGCGACGAGGTCGCGGAGCTCCTCGGAAGCACGGCGCAAGTGGACCTGGCACCCGTGGCGCCGGGCAGCGAGCTGAAGCCGCGCGAGGGCGTCAACCGTCACGGCGTCGACCCCGACCCCGCTCACGTCGCAGACGGCGATGCTGGCGCGGCTTCGCTCGAGCAACCAGCACACGCGATCGCACAGACCTGGGAGGTCGGCACGCGCAATCGGACCCTCGATCGCGAAGACGATCGTGGTCGGCCGAGGCGGAATCATCTGCGCAGGTAGACCGTTGAGGGCGGCAAGAGTCATCGGTCGTCGACCGATGATTTCCGGCTCGCCCGCCGGTCGAAGCATCGAAACCGTCGGATTCGACGCACGAAAGGAGCGCCGTAGCCGAATGAGCATGGACAGCCGCACGCGCTGGCTCGCACTTCTGGTCGTCTGTCTCGGCGACCTCATGATCGTCCTCGACTCGACGATCGTGAACGTCGCGCTTCCGACGATTCGCGACGAGCTTGGGTTCTCGCAGGCCTCGCTCGCGTGGGTGGTTAACGCATACCTGCTCACGTTCGGCGGCTTCCTTCTGCTAGGCGGCCGGTTGGGCGACCTCTACGGTCAGCGGCGGCTCTTCCTGATCGGGATCGCGTTCTTCACGCTTGCGTCGCTCGCGTGCGGGCTCGCGACCACGCAGGAGGCGCTGGTCGCGGCGCGCGCCGTCCAGGGGATAGCTGGAGCCGTCGTCTCGGCCGTCGCGCTCTCGCTCATCATGACCCTCTTCACCGAGACGAACGAGCGCGCGAAGGCGATGGGCATCTTCGGCTTCGTCCTGTCGGGCGGCGGCACGGCCGGCGTCCTCCTCGGCGGCGTCATCACCGACGTGCTCGACTGGAACTGGATCTTCCTCGTCAACCTGCCTATCGGAGCGGCGGTCTTCGCGCTCGGCCTCGCGCTTCTGCCGAAGGGCGGCGCGCAGGCGGCCACCGGGCGGCTCGACCTCGCCGGCGCCGTCACGATCACGGCGTCGCTCATGCTCGCCGTCTACGCGATCGTGAACGGCAACGAGATCGGCTGGTCGTCGGCTCGCACGCTCGCCTTGCTGGGGTCCGCCGCCGTACTGCTCGCCGCTTTCCTGGCGCTCGAGGCGAAGGTCGCGGCGCCGCTCATGCCGCTCGGCATCTTCCGAAGCCGCGACCTCTCGACGGCGAACCTGATCGGCGTCCTCATGGCCGCCGGGATGTTCGCGCAGTTCTTCTTCTCGGCGCTCTACCTCCAGCAGGTCCTCGGCTACAGCCCGCTCGAGGTCGGGCTCGCGTACGTCCCGTCGACGATCGTATGGGGCGCGGCGTCGTTCGCGCTCTCGGGCCGGCTCGTCATGCGGTTCGGCATCAAGCCGCCGCTCGTGGTCGGAATCGGGCTCATGGGGCTCGGCCTCCTGGTGTTCGCCCGTGTGCCGGTCGAGGGGAGCTTTGCCGTCGACATCCTTCCGGCCTCGCTCCTGATCGGACTCGGTGCCGGTGTCGCGTTCAACCCGCTCCTGCTCGCGGCGATGAGCGGCGTCGGGCCAAGCGAGTCGGGGCTCGCGTCGGGCGTCGTCAACACCGCGTTCATGATGGGCGGAGCGCTCGGGCTAGCGGCGCTTGCGAGCCTCGCCGACTGGCGAACGGTGAGCCTGCGCGACGGCGGGGACGGCGTGCTCGCCGCGCTGAACGGGGGCTACCACGCCGCGTTCCTCCTCGGAGCCATCCTCGTCATCGTGTCGACCGTGCTAGGCGCGCTGCTCCTGCGCGCGCGGACGCCCGCTGGGCACGAGGGGGAGGCCTCGGTAGGCCCGCCCGCTACGGCGGAGGCGGACTGACGGGCGATGACGAGCGTGGGTGCGGAATCGTTCTCCGAGGTCCCCGGCCGTACGACGTCTGGGAGGTCGTTCGGAAGACGCTCCTTGGCTTCGGAACGGGACGGGACGTTCACCCCCACGCGGAGGCGTTTCCAAACGAGGTAGGAAAGGAGCGAGGATGGGACAGCCGGTCGTTCACTTCGAGGTGATCGGGAGAGACGCCGAGGCGCTGCAGCGCTACTACTCCGACCTGTTCGCTTGGGAGATCGACGCGGACAACCCGGTCGCCTACGGGATCGTGTCGCGCGAGGCCAACACGAACGCCGCCGGCGTTGGGATCGGCGGCGGGATCGGCGCCGGGCCTGAGGGCTACGACGGCCACAGCACCTTCTACGTCGAGGTTCCGGACGTCGAAGCCGCGCTCGCAAAGGCCGAGAGGCTCGGCGGCTCCCGGATGATGGGGCCCCAGACGGTGATGGACGGTGTCGAGATCGGGCTCTTCGCCGACCCCGAAGGGCACGTCGTCGGCGTCGTCAGGTCGGCTTAGCCTCGAGTCGGTAGGCTCACGCTGTGTGCCGGAGCATCCATACGCTCTACAACTTCGAGCCACCGGCGACGGACGAGGAGGTCCGCGCCGCCGCGCTGCAGTACGTGCGGAAGGTGAGCGGCTTTACGAGGCCATCGCGGGCGAACGAGGAGGCGTTCGAGCGCGCGGTCGACGGGGTCGCCGCGGCGACCGCGCGACTCCTCGATGAGCTCGTGACGGCGGCGGCGCCGAAGGACCGAGAGCGTGAGGCGGCCAAGGCGCGGGCACGCCGGGCGGAGCGCCCGGCCGCCTAGCGTCGTCGCTCGCCTCGCGCCGGCGCGGCCGTCGCCCGCGGCTGTGCCTTCTTCCATGCCGACGCGCGGCGACAATGCGCTCACTCGCTGGAAGCGAGAATGGATCCGCATGCTCTCGAGCGCCGGGGTGTCGGAAGAGATGCGCGTCGTCGCCGGGCTTGCGCGGTGCCGGTTCGAGCTCGAGTGAACGACATCGGCCCGTCCTCGGATGAGATCGCCGAGCTTCGGCGCGAGCTCCGCGATGCGCGCGAGCGCGAAGCTGCCGTCCGAGACGTCATCCAGACGATGGCGCGATCGACGTTCGACCTCGACGTCGTGCTTCAGACGGTCATCGACGGAGCCGTCCGGCTGTGCCGCGCGGATCACGGCAACATCGCCCGCGAGGAAGGCGACGTCTACCGCGTCGCCGCGTTCTCGAGCTTCGCGCCCGAATACGTGCGTCTCGTTCGCGCGCGCGAGTACGTCCCCGAGCGCGGATCCGCGGTGGGGCGCGCCCTCCTCGAGCGTCGTGTCGTTCACATCGTCGACGTGCTCGAGGACCCCGAGTACGCTCTCCCGGCGCTCCAGAGAGCCGGCGGATACCGGACGGTTCTCGCGGCTCCGATGCTGCGCGACGGCGTCGTGATCGGCGCGATTGCGGTCGGGCGCAGCGAGGTTCGCCCGTTCAGCGACTCGGAGACGCGTCTCCTCGAGACGCTCGCCGACCACGCCGTCGTCGCGATCGAGAACGTCCGCCTGTTTCGAACCGTCGAACGGCAGCGAACCGAGCTTGCCCGGTTCGCGCCGCAGGTCGCGAACCTGCTCTCGAGCGGCGAAGGCGAGCAGCTCCTTGCGGGCCACCGGCGCGAGATCACGGCGCTGTTCTGCGATCTGCGCGGATTCACCGCGTTCGCGGAGACGACGGAGCCCGAGGAGGTGCTGGGTGTCCTGCGCGACTACCACCGAGCCGTGGGCGAAATCGTCGTCGCGAGCGAGGGGACGATCGAGCACTTCGCGGGCGACGGCCTGATGGCGTTCTTCAACGATCCAACGCCGCTCCCCGACCACGAGCTCGCCGCCGTACGCGCCGCGGTCGCGACGCGAGAGCGCTTCTCGACGCTCGCGAGCGAATGGCGCAGACGCGGCCATGAGCTCGGGCTCGGCATCGGCATCGCCACGGGCTACGCCACCCTCGGCCGGATCGGGTTCGAAGGCCGCTACGACTACGGCGCGATCGGAAACGTCGTCATTCTCGCCGCCCGCTTGAGCGACGCGGCAGCACCGGGTGACGTCCTCCTGAGCCAGCGAACGCACGCGGCCGTCGAAGAGCGAGTCGTCGCCGAGGCACTCGGCCCGCTCTCGCTGAAGGGATTCAGCCGCCCGCTCATCGCGCACAGAGCGACCGCGGTCCGCGACTGACCGCGCCGAGATCCCCCGGGGGGGAGAAAAAACGACCACTTTCCCTCGGTGGAGGGATTGCCCTCCAACCCCGGTCTTCCCACGCGCGAGGGATCGTGAGCCGGGACGACGTGCGCCGGAAATGGGAGCAGCGCGTCGCCCAGGGGGCGCAACGTGAAGACTCCGGCCATCGACGGAGCACCGAATGCGGCATCTCCTGCGGCTACGAGCCGAGCGCGCGCTCGAGCGCGCGAGCGAACGTGGCGCCGACAGCGGCATCGGTCGCGAGCCGATCGGCGACGAGCTCCAGGTCGAGCTGCGCGTCACGCGCGATCCGGGTGAATCGGTCGTCCCGGGCCCGGTTGCCGGTCACCACACGGGTCCGCCCGGATCCCGCGAGCACGAGCGAGGCGCGCACGCCCGGAGAGCGGACCGTGGCCGAGGCGAGGCGCGAGGGTGGCGCGTCGACGCCCAGGCCGGCGAGCAAGAGATCGTCGTCTGCGGGCGTGCGCACGGTGATCCTGATCGTGTCTCGGTACGCGCGGACCACGAGGCCCTGCCGCTCGAGGTTGCGAGCGACGGCCGGAGCGTCCGACATTCGGACGAGCACGAAGTTCGCGTGGACGGCGGGCGCGTCGTAGCCTGCGGCTGCGAGCGCGGTCCGCAGCCGTTCACGCTCGCGGACGGTTGCGCTCACCTCGGAGGCGATCTGCGGGCGCCGAAGCGCGGCGGCCGCGAGTGTCGCCGCGACGGTCGCCACGGGAGCGGGCAGGCGGCGTTCCGCGAGGCTCGACGTCGTCTCCTTCGCCGCGACGGAATAGCCGACGCGGAGGCCGGCCAAGGCGAACGCCTTGGACAACGTGCGGATGCAGACGAGATTGGGAAGCTCGCGTGCGCGCGGTGCGACGGTCTCGCCCGCGTACTCGTAGTACGCCTCGTCGACGCAGACGAGCGTGTCAGGGAGCATCGCCGCGACCGACCCGATCTCCGCGGCGCTCCAGAGGGCGCCCGTGGGATTCCCCGGGTTGCAGAGCCAAAGCACGTGCGCGCACCTTGCCGCGCGCGCGAGCGCCTCGAGGTCGCGCGGAGCGGGGTCGACCTCGGCGCCTTCGACGCGACTCGCGATCGCGTAGAGCGGATAGGTCGGGGCCTCGACGACGGCGCGCCGGTCGGGCGCGAGATACGTGCGTGCGACGAGCCCGATGAGCCCGTCGGCGCCGGCGTCGATCGCGATCTCGTCGGGGGAGACGCCGGCGTACGCGGCCGCGGCCGACCTCAACTCGGCGTACGTCCCCTCCGGATATTCCCCGCGTTCCGTCAATGCCGCGTCGGGAGGGACGTCGATCCGAGCCGGGAACGGCGGGAGGTTCGCGTCGAACCGAAGGACGTGCGCGGGGCAGAGACCGTGCCGCGCGGCGACGTCGGCAGCCGTCGCCGCCCAGACGTAGGGGGTGAAGTCGCGGCCGGGCGGCCGCGGCGCTGCGCCCGCCACTAGGCCGCCGGTTGGGCCGCTTCCTCCTCCTCGTGCTCGTAAATGAGCGAGAGGATGCGGTGTTTGAGCTCGGCGAAGCGCTTCGTGGCCACGTCGTCGAGCGTGCGAGGCCTCGGGATGTCGATCTCGAGAACCTCGCGTATCCGCCCCGGGCGGGGCGTCATGACGAAGACCGTGTCCGCGAGGAAGATCGCTTCGTCGATGTCGTGCGTGACGAACGCGATCGTGCGCCGGTGGTGCTCCCAGATCTCGGTGAGGAACCGCTGCGCCGACGAGCGGGTGAGCGCGTCGAGCGCCCCGAACGGCTCGTCCATGAGGAGCACCTGGGGGTCGTTCGCTAGCGCGCGCGCGATTGCGACGCGCTGCTTCATCCCGCCGGAGAGCTCGCGGGGGTATGCGCGCGCGAAGTCGGTCAGCTTCATCTCGCGAAGCAGCTGGTCGGAGACCTTTCGACGCTCGCTCGCAGGGACCCCACGGAGGGAGGGACCGAACTCGACGTTCTCACGCACGCGGAGCCACGGGTACAGCGTGTACGACTGGAAGACCATCCCGCGGTCGGCGCCGGGCCCCTCCACGCGATCGTCGTCGACCGTCACGACGCCCGTGCTCGGCCGTACAAGCCCTGCCATGATGTTCAGCAGGGTCGATTTCCCGCATCCCGATGCGCCGACGATGCAGGCGAAGCTCGCGTCGGGGACTTCGAGCGAGATCGAGTCGAGCGCCTTCACCGTTCCGGTGCGCGTCTCGAACGTCATGGTGACGTCGTGAACGGCGATCGCGCTCATAGGCCAATCCTCGACCCACGAACGCAAGCAGGGCGTCCGGGGGACAGGTTCCCGCCCGCCCACGGTTCTCCCGGTGGCACGAAGGGGGTCCGTGGAGGAACCATGGTTTCCGTCGCGGAAGCGAGCCCGACGCGAGCGACGGTCACCGGGCCACCCGCTCCGCGTAGGGAAACAGGAGCTTGTAGAGCCAGCGGAACAAGGCGTCCGTCGCGAGCCCGAGCGCGCCGATCGTGAGGATCCCGCCGATGATGCGCTCCGTCTCGAGGAAGCGGCTCGCGGTGAGGATCACGTGGCCGATCCCCGTCGACGCGGCCACCAGCTCCGCCACGATCAGGTACGTCCACGCCCAGCCGATCCCGATTCGAAGGTTGTCGACGATGCCGGGCCAGCACGCGGGAAGGAGGACGCGCCGAAAGACCTGCCAGCGCGACGCGCCGAGCGTGTACGAGATGTTCAGCAGCTCCTTGGGGACGTTCGCCGAGACGTCCGCGATCATGAGCGCGAGCGGGAAGAACGTGCCGATGAAGATGACGGCGACCTTCTCCGTGTTCCCGATCCCGAACCAGATGATCAGGAGCGGGATGAACGCTGACGCCGGCATGTAGCGGACGGCCGCGACGCCGGGCTCGAAGAACGCTTGCGCGGCGCGGAACGAGCCGATCGCGATCCCGAGCGGGACGGCGATTACCGCGGCGATGAGGAACCCGAGCATGATCCGGTACGTGCTCGCCCAGACGTCTGCCGCGAAGTTCTCTTCCGCGAACATCCGGTACAGCGACTCGGCGACCGTCGAGGGGCTCGGGAGGAAGAAGGGCTCCACGAACCCCGTGTACGAGAGAAGCGACCAGACGGCGAGGACGACGGCGAAGCTCGCGAGCGTGAGCGCGAGCGCGACGCCCCGCGGGATTGCCTCCTTCGGCGCGAGGTAGCGCGAGAGGCGGCGCGGACGCGGCGGCGGGGCCGCCTCGGGCGCCGTGCCGGCGGCCCGGGCGGGCGCCATCCTCGTGGCGTCACTTCGTGCCGACGACCTCGTTGAGGAACGTAGGATCAATCGCGTTCTCCGCGTCAGGGAGCTCCTCGATCTCTCCGATCGACTCCCAGAACTCGGCGGACTCCGTGAAGATCTCGTAGATCCGCCCCGGTTGCTCGGACGTCCCGTAGAACTCCTGGCTCTCCTCGAGCGTCCAGAGCGGGACGGTCTCGAGCGTCGCTTTGATCTCGTCGACGGACTGGCCGAGGTACTCGGTCGCGTGCTCGAAGGCCTCGTCGGGATTCGCCTCGATCGAGTCCATCACCTTTCCGTACGCGCGGATGAACGCCGTCACCGTCTCCGGATTCTGCTCGACGAATTCGGGCGTGAAGGCGACACCGTCGGTGATGATGTCCGGGTAGTCCTTCGTCGAGACGAGCACCTGGCCGTTCGGGTTCTGCTCGGCCTTCGTGAGCCACGGCTCCCACGTGACGGCAACGGGAACGCGGCCGGCGGCGAAGGCGGCGCCGGCGTCGGCCGACGTGAGGTTCACCTGCTCCACGTCGTCGAGCGAGAGGCCCTGCTGATCGAGCACGTAGGCGAGGAACCACTGGCTCGTCGAGCCCTCGCTCACGGCGACCTTCTGGCCCTCGAGCTGCTCGACTGACGTGATGTCCTTCTCGGCGACGATGCCGTCCCCGCCGACGGACGCGTCGAGGCCGAGCACCTGCACCGACTCGATCCCGCGCGCGTAGTTGCGCGAGAACGTGTCGGGCGTCGTCGCGATCGCGTCGAGCTCGCCCGCCTTGAAGGCGTTGAACCGCTGAACCGGGTCCTCGATGACGGTGTACCGGACGTCCAGGCCCTCGTCCTCGAACATGCCGCTCTCGACTCCGATCACGAGGCCGGCGTAGCCGTTCCAGGTCGAGAACGCCAGGCGAATCGGCGCGAGCTCGGCTTCCTGTTCCTCGGCGGCCGTTTCCGCTTGGCCGGCCGGCTGGCCTTCCTCGTCCTCGTCCCCGCCGCAGCCTGCAGTGACGGCGAGCGCGAGCGCAGCGACGGCGAGCACGAGCGCCGCGAGTATCGATCTACGCATTCTCTCTCCTTCCCCTGGGGCGAGCTGAGCTCCGAAGGAATGAGACGACGATTGCACGGTCTCGGCTAGCGCGCAAGCGCCAACACGCACGAACGCCGAGGCCGCTCGCCTGAGCGCGTGTTGATGCGCTCTCGCGAGGAGCGTCCGGTCGAGATCGGAGGCGAGAAGGTGTACGGTCGGGACCCACGCCGGATGGAAGCTCGCGCGTCGATGCACGCAGGGAAAGACCGAGGCAGATGCCGGGAACGAGCGTAGAGCTCGACGTCGCCGCGATCGAGCGAGACGCCGTCGCGCTTGCGCAGATTCCGGCCCCGACCGGCTCGGAGGCGGAGCGGCTCACTTGGGTCGACGAGCGTCTCATGGGCGTGCCGGGCGAGCGCTCCCGGGATGCGGTCGGCAACGTCGTCTGGCACCTCGGCGACCCTCCGTTCGCGCTCGTGCTGCTGATCCACGTCGACACCGTCTTCGGGAGCGACGAGCCGCACTCGGTCGTCGAGCGGGGCGGGTGGCTCCACGGCCCGGGCATAGGGGATAACGCGGTCGCGATCGCCATCGCGGTCGGCGTTGTCGAAGAGGTTGCATCCGAGCTCATCGAGCCGCTCGCGGTCGCGTTCACGGTGGGCGAGGAGGCGCTCGGCGGCTTGCGCGGAGCGAAGCACGCATGCCGTACGCTGAGGCCACGGCTCGCGATCGCGCTCGAGGGTCACGGCCTCGATCGCATCTACACCGACGCCGTCGGTTCCGTCCGAGTCGCGCTTACCGTCTCCGGCCCCGGCGGTCACTCCTGGTGGAACCGAGAGCGACCGAGCGCCGCGCATGGGCTCGTCCGGGTTCTCGGCTCACTCCTCGCGAGCGTTCCGGAGGGCGTCTCGGTAAACGTCGGGCGCCTCGCCGGGGGCGACGGCATCAACGTGATCGCGCGACGCGCGGAGGCTGCGCTCGAGGCGCGTTCGCTCGATCAAGAGCGGCTGGACGTCGTCCAGGAGCAGCTCCGGCGGCTCACCGTCGACGACGGCTTGGAGCTCGCCGTCGAGACGCTCGAGACGCGGCCGGCGGGGCGGCTCGACCGGCGCCATCCCCTCGTCCGAACCGTCCGGGAGGAGCGCGCGCGGCTCGGCCTTCCGGACCGGTTCGGAGACGGGTCGACGGACGCGAACGCGGCGCTCGCGCAGGGGATCCCGGCGCTCGCGCTCGGGTGTGCGCGCGGCGCCGACATGCATGCCCCGACGGAGCGGATCGAGCGAGCCTCGATCGGCCTCGGCGCGAAGCAGCTCGAACGCGTCTTGCGTCGCCTGCTCGTCGATCAAAGCGGAATCCGGCGGACCCCGGGCGGCAAGGCGGAGGCGAAGGAGGTCAGATGATCCGAACCGGTGAGGCGTACCGGGAGTCGCTACGCGACGGACGCGAGGTGTGGATCGACGGCGAGAGGGTCGACGACGTAACCACCCATCCCGCGTTCAAGCCGATCGTCGACGTCCGGGCGAGGATCTACGACCTCGCGCACGAGGACGCGACGCGGGACGTGATGTCGTACGCCGACGTCGAGTCGGGGGAGCGGTGTTCCGTCGGCTCGAAGCCGCCGCTTACCAAGGAGGATTGGCGTGCGAAGCGGGCGGCGGTCGACGCCGTCTTCGACGACAGGGGCGGCGTCGTCACGCGTGTCGGCGACGAGACCGTGGGCGAGATGTGGTCGCTCTTCGACGGGCAGGACGTCCTGAACGAGATCGACCCGACGTTCTCGGAGAACATCAAGCGCCACGTCCGACGCGCCGCCGTTCTCGACCCGTTCCACGTCTCCGGAAACACCGACCCCAAGGGCGACCGGTCGAAGCGTCCGCAGGAGCAGGACCCGGACGTCCTCCTCCACGTTGTTCGCGAGACGGACAACGGGATCATCGTGCGCGGGGCGAAGTTCGAGACGGCCGCGGCGTACGCGAACCAGGCCTTCGTCAAGCCGACGATCGGGGACTGGGGGACGGAGGCGCTCTCCGACTACGCCGTCGGCTTTCTCGCCGAGATGAACGCCCCGGGCATCAAACACATCTGCCGCTCGGGGTTCGCGGGCCGAGGCTCCACCGACGACTACCCGCTCACCAACCGCTTCGACGAGGTCGACACGCTGATCGTCTTCGACGACGTCGAGATCCCCTGGGAGAACGTCTTCTTCTATCGGCACACGCGAGCGGCCGCCTTCATCCGCGCCACGCTCCACCGCTACAGCGCATTCGCCTTCGTGCAGAGGCATCTGCGGCTCGCTGACCTTCTCGTCGGCACGGCGTACGCGAATGCCACGCAGACCGGGGTGAAGATGCACCAGGGAGTGCGCGAGAAGCTCGCGGAGCTGGTGTGCTACCGCGAGGGAATCAACGCCCACCTGACGGCGGCAGTCGAGCTCGCGGAGGTGAGCCCCGGAGGGCTCCTCATGCCGAATCAGGCGCTCCTCTACACCGGCCGCGTCCTCGCCGTCTCGCAGCTGCCGCAGATGATCAACCTGGTTCGCGATCTCTGTGGCGCGCAGGTGGCCCTGACGCCGAGCGCCGCCTCCTTCCGGCACCCCGACTCAGGGCCGTGGCTCGCGAAATACTTCCGCGTCGGTGACTGGGAGGCGGAGGACCGGCGGAAGCTGTTTGCGTTCGCCCGGGACTTGCTCGACTCCAGCTACGCGGGGCACCGCGTCAGCTTCCAGCTCTTCGCGCAGTCGCCGCCGTTCGCGCACCTTCTCGCCGTCTACAACAACTACGACTTCGAGCGGCCGATGGACCTCGTGCTTACGTCGGCCGGCATCTCGAAGCCGGTCCCGAGCGTGGCATGACCCACCGGATCGAAGCGGGGGGCCACGTGCGAATCCGGCCCTTCAACACCGCCGACACGTATCCCGAGCAGCGGATCTCGAACGATCTCTGCCAAGCGGTCGTCGCCGGCAACACGATCTACCTCCGCGGCCAAGTCGCCCAGGACCTCGACACGGGCGAGAGCGTCGCGGTCGGAGATCCCGCCGGGCAGGCTGAGAAGGTGGTCGACAACATCGAGGTCCTTCTCCGGGAAGCGGGGGCATCGGTTGAACACCTCGTCACGTGCCACGTCTACCTGACGGACGTGCGTCACCGAGAACCGGTGTACCGCGTGCTCGGCGAGCGGCTGCGCGGGGTCTACCCAGTGTTCACGGGCCTTGTCGTCGATGCGCTCGCGCGGCCGGAGTGGCTCGTCGAGGTGACAGCGACGGCGGTCGTGCCATGACTTTTTCACTGATCGGACGGTGCGACCGCACCGGCATGTTCGGCGGCGTCGTCGCGTCGTCGAGCCCGGCCGTCGCCGCACGCTGCCCCTGGGCCCGCGCCCGCGTCGGCGCCGCCTGCACTCAGAACATCACCGACCCCACCCTCGGCCCCGCCCTCCTCGACCGGCTCGAGCGCGGACGCTCGGCCGAGCAGGCGCTTGCAGACCTCGTCGCCGAGACGCCGAACGTCGAGTATCGCCAGCTCACAGCCGTCGACCTCGACGGCGGTGCGGCGACGTTCTCGGGCGAACACACCCTCGGCCGGCACGCAGCGCGCACGGGACCAGGCTGTGCAGCCGCCGGCAACCTCCTCGGCGAGGAGGGCGTTCCTCAGGCGATGGTCGAGGCGTTCCTCGCAGAACTGTCAGCGCATATGGGCGACCGCCTCCTCGCGGCGCTCGAAGCCGGACGTGACGCGGGCGGCGAGGAAGGACCGGTGCACGCGTGCGGGATGATCGTCGTCGACCGGGTCCCGTGGTACGTGGTCGACCTTCGCGTCGACTGGCGGGACGACGACCCGATCGACGAGCTCGGGCGGCTATGGGCGCTCTGGAAGCCGCAGATCGACGCCTACGTGATGCGGGCGCTCGATCCAGCGTCGGCGCCGACGTTCGGCGTCGCCGGCGACGAGTAGGCGGCCGACGGCGGCGTCACGGTACGGACCCGTCGAGCGGAGCGGCGCACGAGGCGGACGTACGGTCACGCCCTGACGCGGATCTCCTGCGGTCACTTGGTGGTGATCTTGCAGGCGCCGGAGTCGACGGTTAAAAACGGACCATGACGAGCTACGAGTTCCTCCTCTTACTGCACATCGTCACGGTGATCGTCTGGCTCGGCGCCGGCTTCACGATGGATCTGCTCTTCCTGCGCGCCGAGCGCACCGGCAACCCCGCCGACCTCGGGAAGACCGGCGAATTTCAGGAGTGGTTGGTGCCGCGGCTCTTCATCCCCTTCGGCGTGCTCGCGCTCGTGTTCGGCGTGCTCCTCGTGTTCGACGGCCCGTGGTCGTTCGGCGACCTCTGGATCGTGATCGGACTCGCCGGCTGGATCGCGGCTTGGGGCGTCGGATTCCTCGTCATCAGGCCGCAGGGCGAGAAGATGAAGGAGATCGTCATGCAGCATGGCCCGACGAGCCCGGAGGCACAGCGCCAGGCGCGGCTTCTGGCCGTCGTCTCGCGCGTTCAGCTGCTGGCGCTCTTCCTCATGGTCGCCGACATGGTCCTGAAGCCGACGTCGGACGACCCGTGGACGCTCGTCGTGCTGGCAGCGATTCTCGTCGCGGCGGCAGCCGTCGGGGCATGGACGATGCGCAAGCCGCTTCGCGAGGCGGCGCCGGTCGCGGATTCGCGGTAGCGCTTACGAGTCGACCACTTGTTCGAGCGGTGATCCTTTGTGCGCGCGCACGGACGACCACGACGCGGATCGACGCCGACTGGGTAGAAGTCGCTCCCAGACGGACGAGGCAATGCCGAGCATCAGCCAGGAGAACCTCGAGACGGTGATGATCGACTTCTTCGGCGCCCTCCGGCGTGACGATTTCGACGCCGCGTCGGCGCTGCTCGACCCCGACGTTGCCTGGCACGGGCTGCGCGAGGAATGGGTCTGCCACGGCCGCGACGAGGTGATCGGTACCTTCCGCCACGGACTCCGCGACCGCCGCGACACCGATGCGCTCGAGTTCATCCGCGGTCGTGACCAAGTCGTCATGGGCGCCCGGGGCCCGGGTTTCAGCGAGGTCGGGGGCGAGCCGCTCGAAGGACAGATCTTCAATGTCTTCACGCTCCGCGACGGGCGGATCATTCGCATCGACGACTACCGGCGCCGTTCTGAGGCGCTCTTCGCCGCCGGCATCCCCGACGACGCCGGCTGGCGCTGACGAGCTGCGGGGCGCTCCGTGCTGCATCGTGTAACCGTGAGGTTGCATCTCACGAGCTAAATGTGTAACCCTGCGGTGACACGACGAATGGAGGTCTTTGTGAAGATCGAACGCGAGACCGTCATCGCCGCTCCCGTGGAGCGCGTGTGGGAGGTGCTGACCGGGGGCGAGCACGTGGGGCGCTGGTTCAGTGACGCCGGTGCGGAGATCGACCTGCGGCCCGGCGGTGCGATCGTGCTGCGGTGGACGTACGGAGTCGGCCGGGGGCGGATCGTCGACGTCGACCCGCCGCGCCGCTTCTCCTACCGCTGGGCGGCGATCCGCGAGCACTGGGGTGAGGAGCCGGACGACCGCAACTCGACGCTGGTCGAGTTCACGCTCGCGCGCGAGGGCGACGGCACGCGGTTGCGCGTGATCGAAAGCGGCTTCGAGGCGCTCGAGGGCACCGACGAGCAGCGGCGCCGCGCCTTCGAGGACAACACCGAGGGCTGGGAGACGCAGCTCGGGAACATCCGCGAGTACGTCGCCCGCGTCGCCGCCTGACGCCGTGGCCGCGCACGCCGAGGAGCTGTTCGCCGCACTGGCGGATCCCACCCGCTGGCGCGTGCTCAACCTGCTCGCCGAGCGCGGCGAAGGGACCGCCACGACGCTGGCCGGCGAGCTGCCGGTCAGCCGCGTGGCGGTCGTCAAGCACCTCGCGGTGCTCGACCGGGCCCGGCTTGTCGAGAGCCGCCGGCGTGGCCGTGAGGTGCGCTATACGGTCCGCCCCGAGCCGCTCACCGCGACCGCCCGTCACCTCGCCGCGATCGCGCACGAGTGGGACGAGCGGCTCGCCGTGATCAAGCGCCTTGCCGAGGAAGGGGAGTGAGTCCGCGTGACGGAATGAGGTGGCGATAAACGGAGCCTGGCCGAGAGGGCGGATGCTCAGGTGCGGTGCGGAACGCCACCCACGATCCGGCGCGAGAGTACTCCTCGTCTATGCGGGGATACGGAGCGGCGGAGGAGTCGAACTACCCAGCGTCGGGCTGCCACGCCTCACTGGTTTTGAAGCTCATTGGCGAACGGGCCCTCTGCGAGCAGCGCTCTGGTGCGCGCCGCGTGCCAGTCGAGCCGGAGATCTTCGAACGACGCGAGCGCATCCTCGAGCAGCGCACGGTCCTCCCGGACGATCCCGAGCGCGCGGCGGGCGAACGGTTCGAAATACGTCCTCGAGGCGAGGAACTGCGGCGCCTCGCGCTCGACACGCTCACGGTCGCGCAGCGCGGCGAGCGCGTCGAGCCGCGCGGTCAGCGTCGGCACGCCGAAGACGAACCGAAACGTCGGCTCTGGCTCGACGAGCCGCGCGACCTCGTCGAGGTCGCCGCGAGCAAGCGCGATGCGCACGCTCACGTTGTCGAGCGCGAGCGAGTGTCCCTCCATCCCGAGCTCGTCGGCGGCCTCCTCGAACGCCCTCGCTCGGTCCTCGTCTCCGCGATGGATGCTTGCGAGAGCGCAGAGGAGGAGGCAGCGCGCGTTGCGGACGCACGGCGTCTGGCGGTTGGCGGCGACTGTCTTCTCGATCGTCTCCTCGAGTCGTCCGATCGCGTCCCACGCGCCCGCAAGCTCCTCGGTTTCGGCGAGCAGGGCGACGCCGTGCATCCGGTGGTGCGGCGAGAGGCGCTGAGACAGCTCGAGGTGCTCGTGCGCCAGCCGCCGCGCTTCGCGAAGGCGTCCAAGCGCGCCGACCGCAGGGAGAGCCGCCTCGCGAATCTCGACGAGGTGGTCGGCGTCGGTGATCGTCTCGGTCAGATCGAAGCGCCGTTGCGCCCACATCAAGGCTTCGTCGTAGCGGCCGGCATGGAACGCGACGGAGGCGCGCGCCGCCCACGCCCAGGACCGGAGCTCCACGTCGCCGAGGCGATCGGCGAGCGCGCTCGCTTCGCGCGCCGCCTCGTCGCTCTCGTCCGAGTGGATGTTCGCACGCGCGATCAGCGCTTTCGCACGAGCGGCGCTCGCGCCATCGCTCAGCTCGAGAGCGCTGGTAATCCAGCCATTGACGAGCGCCGGATCGGGGCGGCGCGTCCACATGCTTGAGCGGATCGACGTCTGGAAGGCGAGCTCGCTGTACGAGTCGGCGCACGTCGAACGGTCGTGACAGACCTTCAGCGAGTTCTCCATCGCCTTCCAGAACGCCTCGCCGTCGTACCGGAGCGCGTTCGCGCGGCCGATGGAACGCCAGATCTCGGCCATCGACGGCTCCGACGTCTCCAGCGCGAGCGCGCGCTCGAGCAGCGAGAGCGCCTCGTCGAGCTCGTGGCGGCCAATGGCGAGATCGGCCGCGCGCCGCAGCCATGACGCCGCCCGGATCCGCAATTGCGCCAGCTCGACGGGATCTTCCCTCCAGGCCAAGTCGGCGTCCTCGGGACGCACGGCCTCGGCGAGGTGGTGGGCGATCAGGGACGCATGCTGCTCGCGCGCCTCGTCCGTTCGCTCGAGCCAGTCGGCGAAGGCGGCGTGCAAGCGGGCGCGCGCCGCTTTCGGCAGGCTCTCGTACGCGACCTCGACGGTAAGCGCGTGCTTGATCGCGTACTCCTGCTCGCCCGGCATCGACGAACCGCTGCGCCGGCGGATGAAGTCGCGCTCCTCGAGGACGCGCAGGTCGGGCTCGAGTCCGCCAACGAGCTCGTAGAGCGGCCCCGACCAGAAGACGCGGCCGATCACGGTCGCCGCCTGCAGGGCCGCCTTCTCCGCTGGCCCGAGCAGGTCGATCCGTGCCGCCAGGACCGAGCGGATCGTGTCGGGGACGTCGAAACCCGGCGGCAGCTCTCGCGCCGTCCAGCGTCCGTCTTCCCGCGCGAGGATCCCGCGGTCGACCAGGGTGCCGACGAGCTCCTCGACGAAGAACGGGTTTCCTTCTGCCTTACGGACGAGCATCGCGCGCAGCGGCTCGGGCAGATCGGCGGCGAGGAGC
>DATAAZ010000032.1:0-17575 GCA_036259875.1 Gaiellaceae bacterium | reverse complement strand
CACGCCGCCCGCTGTCGCGTGATTCGCGGGCCGGGCACGCCCGCCTCCGACATCTGCGGGAGCGCGAAAGCGGGTCGATAGACTCGCCCACCGGATGGCGTCGTACGAGTCGTCGAAGATCCGCAACGTCGCGGTCGTCGGCCACCGCGGCACGGGGAAGACCTCGCTCGTCGAGGCGCTGCTCTTCCAGGCGGGCGCGACGAACCGGCTCGGGACGGTCGAGCAGGCGTCGACTGTGTCGGACTGGGAGGAGGAGGAGCACAAGCGGCAGATGTCGCTCTCGGCCGGACTCTGCCACCTCGAGTGGCAAGGCCGGAAGGTGAACCTCATCGATACGCCCGGGGATCCGGGCTTCCAGGCGGACACGCTCGCCGCGCTCCACGTCGTCGAGGGCGCGCTCGTAACCGTGAGCGGCGTCGCCGGGGTCGAGGTGCAAACGACGCGCCTTTGGGAGCGCTGCGAGGCGCTCGGACTCTCGCGCGTCCTGTTCGTCAACATGCTCGACCGCGAGCGCGCGGACTTCTTCGCGGCGCTCGAGGGAATCCGCTCGCAGCTTTCCGAACGCGCCTTCGCCGTCGAGATTCCGATCGGGCACGAACACGAACTGCGCGGCGTCGTCGACCTGCTCCACATGCGCGCGTACATGGATCCCGGCGGCGGCCGCGAGGGCGAACCCGTCGAGATTCCGGCGGACGTCGCCGACCAGGCGGCCGAATACCGCGTCAGGCTGATCGACGCCGTCGTCGAGACGGACGAGGCGCTCATGGAGCGGTACCTCGAGGACGAGGACATCGCCGGCGAGGAGCTTGCCGGCGCTCTCAAGAACGCGGTCTCGCGTGACGAGATCTTCCCGGTTGCGTGCGGCTCGGCGACGAAGAACCTCGGCACGACGGCGCTCCTCGACGTGATCGTCGAGGGGATCCCGTCGCCCGCCAAGAAGCCGCTCCGGATCGAGGCGCCGGCGAACGGAGCCGCCGCGTTCGTCTTCAAGACTGTCGCCGACCCCTTCGCCGGCCGGATCTCGATCTTCCGCGTCCTCTCCGGCGAGGTGGCCGGCGACACGACGCTCGTGAACGCGCGAACGCGCGCGAAGGAGCGGCTCGGTCAGCTTCTCGTGCTCCAGGGCAAGGACCACAGCGCCGCCGAGGTCGGCTTCTCAGCCGGCGACATCGGTGCCGTCGCGAAGCTCAAGGAGACGACGACGGCCGATCTCCTCCTCGGCCAGGAGCAGCCCGTCGAGCCGCCTCGCTTCGACTTCCCGCAGCCCGTGATGAGCTTCGCGATCACCCCGAAGACGAAGGGCGACGAGGAAAAGGTGGCGAGCGCGCTCCGTCGACTCGCGGAGGAGGACCCGACGCTCGTCATCCGCCGAGACGAGCAGACGGGCGAGCAGCTTCTCGCAGGGCTCTCCCAGATGCACGTCGAGGTCGCCGTCGAGCGGATGAAGCGCCGCTTCGGGGCGGAAGTCGAGCTCCATCAGCCGCGCGTCCCCTACCTGGAGACGATCCGGAAGGAGGCACGCGGGCACGGGCGGTACAAGAAGCAGACAGGCGGTCGCGGCCAGTACGGCGACGCCCACATCGTCCTGGAGCCGATCGAGGGCCACGAGGGGTACGAGTTCGTCGACGAGATCGTCGGCGGGGTCATCCCTCAGGGGTTCCGGCCAGCAGTCGACAAGGGGATCCAGGAGGCGATGCAGACCGGCGAGCTCGCGGGCGCGCCGGTCCAGGGCGTGCGCGTGCGCCTGGTCGACGGCTCCTACCACAGCGTCGATTCCTCGGAGATGGCGTTCAAGATCGCCGGCTCGATGGCCTTCAAGTCGGCGTACGAGCAGGCCGATCCCGTGCTGCTCGAGCCGATTATGGTGCTCGACGCGAGCGTCCCCGACGAGACCGTGGGCGCCGTGAACGGCGACCTGAACTCACGGCGCGGCCGTCTCCTCGGGATGGAGCCCGCAGGCGGAATGACGACGATCCGCGCCGAGGTCCCGATGGCCGAGATCCTCACGTACTCACAGTCGCTGACGTCGCTGACGGGCGGCCGCGGCGACTACACGATGAGCTTCCTTCGCTACGAGGAGGTTCCCGCGCACGTCGCGCAGAGGATCATCGACCAGGCGAGGCGGGAGCGCGACGAGGCGAAAGCGGGCGCGCATTGACGGTGAAGCGCCAGGAGACGTACCGGACGTGCGCCGTCTGCCATCGAACGCTCCTGCTCGGAGAACGCGCAGCGCGCTACACGCCGGGGAACGACCACTGGGTCGACGTCTGCGCGCTCTGCACCGAGACGGCGAACGAGCACGGCTGGATCAAGGAGGGATCTCCGACGACGCCGCTCGTCAGCGAGTCGCCACGCCGGCGCCGGCGGCTCGGGGCGCTCGCAACGCTCTTCGAGACTCGGAAGCCCGAGCCGGAGCCCGTCGTCTCGGAGCCCGTCCTGCGGCGGCTCTCGCCCGAGGAGCAGGCGCTCGTCGAGGCGGCCGAGCTCTTCAACGAGAGCCCGTACGCCCGCACGATCGCCGGGATCGCCAAGAGCCTCGGCGAGCCGCGCGTCAGCATGCTCCTCCTCTCGGGCACCAACCCGGAGATCGTGCTGACGATCGCCTGGGAGATCTCCTGGTACCAGTACCGGATTTTCCCGGACTCCTCGCAGCCCGTTCGCCTCGCGGAGCGCGGCCACGACCTGGACGACGTCGCGGACCGCTTCAAGACCTGGAACGCGCACTTCGACCCGCAGGGCCTCCTGCGCCCCGACATCCCGCGCTTCTAGGCGCTCGCCTCCCGGGCATCGTCCCTGTATCCATCTCGTCACGCCCGGCGTCCGCGTGCTCCGAAACAATGCGTTTCGCCTGGGGCCGGCCGTCCCCGGACGAACAGTCGCGGAGGCGTGGCGTTTTCGGTTCGAGCGGCGGTCTTGACCCGCAACGGAGGCGCCTCCAAACCCCCGGCGGCCTCACTACCATGCAAGGAAGGAATGATCTACTGCGTCGTCCCGCCCGAGCTGAAGGACGAGCTCTATGACCGTCTGGTCGAGCACTACAGGGACAACCCGAACGTGACGGTGATCGTCGACCGGCGCACGGGGCCCGATCGCCGTTCGAAGGGCGGGAACCTGCTCGGCGGCAAGCGTCAGATCCGTGACCGGCGGCGGGGCCGCATCCCGGGCACGTTCCCGACGACCGAGCCGCCCGCGCCGTAGCCGCCCGTAGCGGCCGGCATGCCGGCGCCCCGCCGTAGAATCGGCCCGACTCTCGACGGAAAGGGGCGCGATGGCGGTCGCGGGGACGAAGACGTACCGGAACTACATCGGCGGCGAGTGGGTCGACGCCGCGAGTGGCGAGACGTTCGAGAGCAGTAACCCTGCGACCGGCGAGGTAATCGGCGCGTTCCCGAAGTCGACCGCCGAGGACGTCGACCGGGCCGTCGAGGCGGCCAAGGACGCGTACGAGCGCTGGCGGCTCGTGCCCGCGCCGCGCCGCGCCGAGATCCTCTTCCGCGTCGGCCAGCGGTTCATCGACCGCAAGGACGAGCTGACGGAGCTCATGGTTCAGGAGATGGGCAAGGTGCGCGCCGAGGCGGGCGGCGACGTCCAGGAAGCGATCGACATGACGTATTACATGGCCGGCGAAGGCCGCCGCCTCTTCGGCCACACGACGCCGTCCGAGATGCCGGACAAGTTCCAGATGAGCGTCCGGATGCCGATCGGCGTCCTCGGTGCGATCACGCCCTGGAACTTTCCGATCGCGATCCCGAGCTGGAAGATCGCGCCGGCGCTCGTCTGCGGCGACACCGTCGTCTTCAAGCCGGCCCGCGACACCCCGCTCCTCGGCGAGCGGTTCGTCGAGATCTTCGAGGAGGCCGGCCTCCCGCCCGGCGTCCTCAACATCGTGCACGGCGGCGGCGAGACGGTCGGCGAACGGCTCGTCACGCATCCCGACGTCCCGCTCATCTCGCTGACAGGCTCCCGGGAGGTCGGCGTGAAGACGGCGCAGAACGCGGCGCCGCACCTCAAGCACGTCCACCTCGAGCTGGGCGGAAAGAACGCGATCATCGTCATGGACGACGCCGACCTCGATCTCGCCGTCGAGGGGATTCTCTGGTCGGCGTTCGGGACGTCCGGCCAGCGGTGCACCGCCGCGAGCCGCGTCATCGCGTCCGGAAAGGTCTACGACGGGCTCGCCTCGAAGCTCGTCGAGCGGGCCGAGCAGATGAAGCTCGGGAACGGCCTCGACGAGGAGACGGATGTCGGGCCGGTGATCAACAAGGCCGCGCTCGAGAAGATCCACTCGTACACCGAGGTGGGGCAAGACGAGGGAGCGAAGCTCCTCACGGGCGGCGAGATTGCGACCGAGAACGGGCTCGACCACGGCTTCTTCTACCGACCGACCGTCTTCGCGGACGTCGAGCCCGGAATGCGGATCGCGCAAGAGGAGATCTTCGGGCCGACGACGGCGCTGATCCGCGCGACGGACGTGGACGAGGCGATCCGGATCGCGAACGGGATCGAGTACGGCCTCTCGTCCTCGATCTTCACCCGGGACGTCAACAGGGCATTCAGGGCGATGCGCGACCTGAACGCCGGGATCACGTACGTGAACGCGGGGACGATCGGCGCCGAGGTCCACCTGCCCTTCGGCGGCACGAAGCAGACCGGGAACGGTCACCGGGAGGCGGGCCAGGCAGCGCTCGACTTCTACACGGAGTGGAAGGCGGTTTACGTCGACTACTCCGGAAAGCTCCAGCGCGCCCAGATCGACCTCGTCGAATCGCCAACGCCGTAGGAGCCGGTTCGGTGGCCGCGAACGTGTCGACCGGACGGTTCAGACGGACGGCCGGGCAACGCCCGCCCGCCCGGATCGTCGGCGCCGGCCCGTCGGCGCGTTGATGGAGGTCCGCCTGCTCGGGACGGGCGGCTGGCTGCCGAGCGACCGCCGCGAAACCGCCTGCGTCGCCCTCCGGGAGGGCGCCGACCTGCTTCTCCTGGATGCGGGGACGGGCCTCCGCCGGCTCGCCACCGAGCCCGCGCTCGTCGAGGGGGTCGAACGGCTCCACGTGGCGCTCTCGCACTTCCACCTCGACCACACGTACGGCCTCATGGCGATGCCCGCGCTGCGGAGCCTGCGTGCGCGCGAGGTCTGGGCGCCGGGCCGGCTCGTCGCCGGCGTCGACGGCGAGGAGCTCGTCCACCGGCTCCTCGACCCTCCGTTCCTCGCGGGAGACGCCGACGACGTGACCCGCCAGCTTGTGACGGCGGTCCACGAGCTCGACGAGACCGCGGAGATCGGCCCGTTCCGCGTCGAGACGCGCGTTCAGCCGCTCCACAACGGCCCGACGCTCGCCCTGCGCGTGAACGGCGAGCTCGTGTACTGCACCGATACGGCGTACGACGCGGAGAACGGCGTTTTCGCGCGCGGCGCGCGCGTCCTGCTCCACGAGGCATTCGACGCAGCCGACACGACCGAGAACCCCCAGCATTCCGCCGCGGGCGAGGCGGGCCGGATTGCGGCGGCCGCCGGTGTCGAGCGGCTTGTCGTCGTGCACGTGAGCCCGCTCGGGGTCGACGAGGAGCGGCTGGCGGCATGCGCGCGGACCCGCTTCGAGGCGTCCGAGGTCGGTCGGGACGGGCTTGTCCTCTAGCTAGGCTGGCGCGGTGCGCGCGACGATCAAGGAGAAGGAGCCGGTCGCCAGGGGCACGCTTCTCGTCAAGTTCGACCTGGGCGGCGACGAAGTCGACTTCGAACCGGGCCAGTACTTCTTCGTCACGCTGCTCGACCCTCCGTACGACGACGAGCGCGGCCCGCGCCGCCACATCACCGTCGTGACGTCTCCGAACGAGCGCGGCGTGCTCGGACTCGCGACGCGGCTTCGCGACTCCGCGTTCAAGCGCTCGCTCGAGGAGCTCCCGGTCGGGACGGCCGTCGAGGTCGAGCGGCCGAAGGGGAACTTCACGCTTCCGGAGGACACGTCCCGCCCGCTCGTCTTCGTCGCAGGCGGCATCGGGATCACCGTCTTCCGGGTCATGCTCCGCTATATCGAGGAGGAGTCGCTTCCCTACCGGGTGACGCTCGTCTATTCGAACCGGAACCGAGCCGAGACCGCCTTCCTCGACGAGCTCCGCCAGCTCGAACAGCGCCTTCCCGGGTTCCGGCTCGTTCTCACGATGACCGACGATCCCGATTGGGAGGGCGAGCGCCGGCGCATCGACGCGCAGTTCTTCCGTGACCACGTCGGCGATCTCATCGGCGAGGCGACCTTCATGGTCGCGGGGCCGCCGTCGCTCGTTGCGGCGATGAAGGAGGCGCTCGCCGAGGTCGGCGTGGACGAGACCAGGATCCGCGCAGACCGCTTCAGCGGCTATTGATCGTGGCGTCGGGCCTGCCGCTACGTGTAGGTCAGGATGTGGAAGAGCTCGATATCAAGCCCGTTCGCGCTCATGCGGGCCAGCTTCGTGATCCCGTCCTGCTCTTCGAAGCGCAGTACGAGCTCCTCGCCCGCGTCCTCCGCGCCCGTGAGCTGGTCGAGCCGGAAGGTGAGCGAAGACGTCTGCTCGCCCGCGACGTAGAGGAGCCGTCCCTCCACGTTGTTCGCGCGGCCGAATTCGGTGCCCTCGCGGAGCATGAACTCCCAGTTCTGGCGGGGCGCGGCCCAGTCCTCGATCGTGGCCGCGAAAGCGCCGAGCTCGTCTTCGACTTCGACGGCGACGAGCTCGTCGGCCCGCTCGGCCGGCGTGTCGCGCGGGTAGACCTCGAGGGTCGTCACGGAGGCCGGGTTCCCGCCCCGATTCGGAGCAAAACGTCACACCGCCCGTTTCGCGCGGCCGCGCACCAGCCCGGCGACGAGTTGTCGTTCCGAGATGGGCGGTAACCGAAAGCTCGTCGTGTTCGTGCCACCGGAGGCGCTCGACGCGGTCCGCGACGCGCTCTTCGCCGCCGGCGCGGGGCGCATCGGCGCGTACGAGCGCTGCTCCTGGTACACCGAGGGAACGGGGACGTTCTTCGGCGGCGAGGAAGCCGCGCCGGCGATCGGAGAGAAGGGCCGTGAGGAGCGGGTCCGCGAACTTCGGCTCGAGACGGTCTTCCCCCAAGAGCGGCACGAGGAGATCGTCGCCGCGCTGCGGTCGGCGCATCCGTACGAAGAGCCCGCGTTCGACGTCTACCCGCTCCTTTGAAGGCGAGGCTCTTCACCGACGGGGGCGCGCGGGGCAACCCCGGGCCGGCCGCCGCCGCGTACGTTCTCGAGGCCGACGACGGAACGGTGCTCGACGCGCGCGGGGAGGCGATCGGCATCGCTACGAACAACGTCGCCGAATACCGCGCGCTCGTCGCGGGCCTCGCGAAGGCGGCCGAGATCGGAGTGGGGGAGCTCGACGTCGTCTCCGACTCGGAGCTGCTCGTCCGGCAGATGAACGGCGAGTACCGGGTCAAGAACCAGGCGCTCGTCGAGCTCTCGCTCGAAGCCGCCCGTCTCGCGCGGAAGATCGGCCGCGTCCGCTACGCCGCCGTCCGCCGAGCCGAGAACGAGCTCGCCGACCGCCTGGTCAACGAGGCCCTCGATGCGGCGACCGGCTGATCACTCGGCTACAATCCGCGACGCGTGCGGATGTAGCTCAGTTGGCTAGAGCGTCTGCTTGCCATGCAGAAGGTCGAGGGTTCGAGTCCCTTCATCCGCTCCTACAAAGCCCCCGCAAATCGGGGGCTTCTTCTTTGCCTGCGTTGCCCGCGTCGGCGCGGAAACGGCGGGCTTGGAACGGTTTTGGAACACTCCGACCGCGCTCGGCAACATGGGACGTGAGCGCGAACCGGCGACCGACAACCGTCGTCGCGAGCCAACGCGGCAACGGGCCGTGCGTTCGAGCTTCTCCTCTCGCACCGGCTGCGTACTCACGCGCCGAGGCGAGGGGATTGCCAACCGGCCTCATGGCCGTCCCGCACGTGCAGGCGCTCGACGCGACCGCGACCTTGCTGGACCGGACCAGGCGGAGAGCGCGGCGCACGCGCGAGCTAAGAGCGACGTTCGAGGCCCACGCGTCGCGCCGATTCGTCCCATTCGTGACGCTCGATGCCGTCCCGGTTTCGTTCGCGCGCGACGGATAGCGCCGAATGTCAGCCCCGGCGAACCCATATGCGGTTTTCGAGTCCGTGACCGAACAGCTGATCTGCAGGGCTTTTCCTGCTCGTGCGCCACTGTGTGCGCCAGTCAGGCACGTGCACGGCACGCGACTCGCGGGACGCCTCTTGCAGAGCCCTCTGACGGACTGGGCCGCGGACCTCCTCCTCACGATGCGTGCGAAATGGCATTTGGTGCGAATCGCATGGCAACGACGCCAGAACGATCTGGACCAGGAGGAACAGGGAAACGACGCTGGCGGCTTTGCCATGCCGGGATGTGAGTTGGCGTTGCGGTCGTCGCTTCTTTTCTCCTCGCCCCGGCTTGCGGCTCGGACGGCGAGGAAGCGGCGACGGCAGTGCGCGAGCCGACCGACCCCTCTGACGCGGTCATCGGGGACTACGAGCGGGTGATCGACGCAGAACGACATCGAGCGAACGGCCGAAAAAAGCAGCCTAGGCGCGCAAACCCCGAGCCCCGGCAGGGTCCGGCTCGTCATCCGCGCGGCGTGATGCGGACGGCGCGCGCGAGCGCGTCGCGACTCCGAAACCGGATAGCCACGTGATGCAGCCCGGTGCTGCCGGCCGGCGGGTGAGCCTCGGCTGTGCCATGTGTTGAGCGCACGTCAAGAGGCGCATACGGGATTCGAACCTGGTTAGCGGCGAAGGGCGCAGGCAAGCCGGACTCCGGTAGCGAAGGTTGGATCTCTCCCGAGACCGAGCTAAACCCGCATCTGCGGGCCGTGCTCGAGTCGCAAGAGCGCGATCGGGAGCGCCGCCGATGAACCTCGGCGGCTTGTTTGCGGACAACCCCAGCGAGTACGAGATCCTCGCCGACTGGCCCGGCGAACGAGTGCCGGTCGATGATCGACACCTCGTTGCCAGGCCATGCTCGTCGTCGGGATCGCGCTGGGGGGAGTCGCCCCGGCGGTCGATCTCGAGTCGAAGACGACGGGAATCCATACTGAAGGCGCGTCTGCTCCTCAGCCCTCTGTATACGCGATCGTTGGTGGAACCGCTCGGCTGGCCGGAATGCGGAGGGGACTGCCCGCGAAAGTCCCCTCCGTTTGCCGACCGCGGCCGGCTTGGATGACGCCGCCCGTTACGTCGTCGTGGCGCCCGTCTTCGCATCGCGCTTCTGGCGGGCGACCAGCGCGCTCGCGGCGAGGCCCGCGACGAGGAGCATCAGGCCGAGGGTGACGCCGACCCCGATTCCGAAGTCGCCCCAGTGGAAGCGATCGATCGAGCCGACTTCGGCCGCGGGGATTTCCGGCTGCGGGCGTGCCGAGAGCATGCCCAACCAGGCATCGGCGACCGCGGACGAAGCTCCTGGGTCCGGGCGTGCCGAGAAGGCGCCCACCCAGGCGTCGGAGAGCGCCGAGGCGATCCGCTGCCCCGCGTCCCGGGAATCGGGCGAGCGGCCGTTGACGATGAGGCTCGGCTTCGCCTGCTCGCCCGCTTCGCGCGCGTCCGGCGAGCGCCCGTCGAACGGAAGCGCCGGCGCAGCAGCCCAGATCGCGAGCGAGGTCGCGACGATCACCACGGTGATCCGCCGCAGCGTGTGGGTTCTTACGAACATCTCTTCCTCCTATGCTCGGTGTTCGGCCGAGCGTGGACGCCCTGCGTTGCAGAGCGGTTGCAAATCCGTAAGAGCTGGATCGGGGGCGCAAGCACGTAAGCCGTGCTCGCGATCGTCCTTTCCACGCACGCATAGACGCGGCGCCTCGATCAGGAGCTGCCTCGTAACGGGCGCGCGCGATTGTGGTAAACGGACGCGTCACGGCGCGTGCGCCGCCCGGGCGCCAGTGACGCACGAAGCGAGTAGGACGCGTAGAAATCTCGATCGATTTCCCTGGGCTCAGTGCTGCGGTCCGAACAGACCACATGCGCCCGTAATCGGAGAGCGGCTCCTGGGACCAGGAAGCGCGTGGTCAAGCGGAGGGGGAGGGATCCGAGCGTTCGACCGACCGTAATGGCTCGTACCGGTTTTCGAGACCGACGCATACAACAACTCACGGCTCGCCCCAGAGCTCGTCGATCAGCTTGTCGGCGGAGACGACCTCGTTCGCGTGGAGGAGGGAGGACGATCGCGAGGAGCGTCCGCTGCTTGCGAACGCCGAGGTCGACGCGCCGCCTACCCTCCGTGACCTCCAGAGGGCGGACGACGGAATGCATGTTCGCTTGCCATCGCGTGTACCAAGCCCACCCGCCAGCGCACTCCCAATTGGGGTCCGGGTGTTTCAGGCCGTTTGAGGCGAGCTACAGCTGTTAGCGTCCCCGGCCAGGAGACAGGCGGATGGAGTTCCGGATCCTCGGCCCGCTCGAGGTGCGGGACGAACGCGGCGAGGTTCCCTTGGGCGGACGCAAGCCGCGTGCGGTCCTCGCCATGCTCCTCCTTCATCCCAACGAAGTCGTTCCCGCCGACCGGCTGATCGACGAGCTCTGGAGCGAGGCCTCGCCCGAGCGCGCCACCGCGGCGGTGCGGGTGAACCTCTCACGGCTGCGCAAGTCGCTTCCACGCGACGTCGTGGCGACCCGACCGCCCGGCTACGTCATACGGGTCGAGCCCGAAGAGCTCGATCTCCACAGGTTCGAGCGCCTCGTGGACGAAGCGAGGAACCTCCTCGCACGCGGCCTCGCTGCCGACGCGTCGGAGCGCTTACGCGAGGCGCTGTCGCTCTGGCGAGGCCCGCCGCTTGCGGATTTCAGCTATGAGAGGTTCGCTCAAGCGGCAATCGCGCGCTTGGAGGACATCAGACTGGCGGCGTTGGAGCTCCGCATCGAGGCCGACCTAGCCCTTGGGCGACACCACGAGCTCGTTGGCGAGCTCGAGGCGCTTGTCGCCGAGCATCCGCTGCGCGAGCGTCTCCGGGCTTGCCTGATGACGGCCCTTTACCGGTCGGGTCGGCAGGTGGAGGCCCTGGACGCCTACCAGGACGCCCGGCGGGCGCTCGTGGACGAGCTGGGGATCGAACCGAGCGCTCCGCTTCACGAATTGGAGCGGGCAATCCTTCGTCAGGATCCGTCCTTGGATGTCAAGGCGCCGGCACGCTTCGATGCACGTGACGTCGCCGAGCGGGCGGTGCTCGTCGCTGTCACGCCCGAGACACGCGACGACACGCTACTCGCAGTTGCCGAGCCGCTGGTGCGGCATCCGCCTCGCGCCGTCGTCCTCGCCCGGCTCCTGTCGGACGCCGCCGAGCTTCGAGCGGCGTCGGCGTGGCTGGAAGAGCGTCGTTCTGAACTCGAGGGGCGCGGTCTAGTCGCGCGTGCCGCCTCGTTCACCTCGACCGAGCACGGTGAGGAGCTGGCCCGACTTGCGACCGAGCTCGACGTCGATCTCCTGCTCGCCAACGCCCCCCGCGAGCTCCTGGCCGAGGGAGCTCCCGACAAGCAACTGCGAGCGCTCCTTGCACAGACGCCTTGTGATGTAGCGCTCCTCGCTCCCCGTGACGCGATCGCGGATGGCCCCGTCCTCGTTCCGTTCGGAGGGGCCGACCACGACTGGGCGGCGGTCGAGCTCGGCGCTTGGTTCGCGCGCGCAAAGCAAGCGCCGCTCCGACTCGCAGGTGCGGAAGCCGTCCCGGAGCGGGGCAGGCGCGACGCGAGCCGCCTGCTCTCGCACGGCGCGCTCGCGGTTCAGAGGGTGCTGGGCATCGTCGCCGAGCCACTGCTGATTCCGCCCGGCGAGGAGGGCATGCTCGAGGCCAGCCGAGACGCGGGCCTGCTCGTCGTCGGCCTTTCGGCGCGATGGCACCACGAAGGCCTCGGCCCCGCCCGTCTGAGGCTGGCGAGAGAGGCGGCCCCACCGACGCTGCTCGTGCGGCGGGGCCTCCGTCCCGGCGGCCTTGCTCCGCCGGCCGCGCTCACGCGCTTTACCTGGTCGATACGCGCCTGAGCCCGCTTAGCCGCTTCTCACCGAGCTAGCGCGGCTTACCTTGCGTCGGCTTCCTTCACTTCGTCTACGTACCCTGGGTGTGCCGTTCCCAGAGCCGGATCGACTCCTCGCTAAGCCGCACGCCGCCACGGGCCTCGTCCATGTAGATCACCGCCGCGTCCTTCGGGCGCGCCTTCGAGACCCATCTCGCGAACGGCTCCCATACTTGGGGCGAGAACGTCTCGATCTCGCAAGATTGCGAAACGCGGACGACCTTTCCGTCGCGAACGGTCAGGTCGAACGAGCTGCCGTAGAAAGGACCTCGTCCGATCTCGGCGGACCCGAGAGCGTGGGAATCGAACGGGCAGCGCACGCTGCCCGATTCCGACTCCCCAAGCTGCTCACAGGAGTCGAGGCTCTGTTGGTAGCCCGTGGCTTCGAGTCACGCGATGAGCACTCGAGGATCATCCTGCGCGCCAAGCGACGCGATCGCCGCGTCATCGGCCAGGTCGCGCATCATCGGTTCCAGGTCGAAGGCACCGTACGCTTCGAGGAAACGCGCGGCGACTTGTTCCGTTCTCGCATTCACCGTTCCCTCCGGAGACTCGGCTGCCACCGATGCCCTGGTCGCCGGAGCCTCGTCGCGGCTCTGAACGAGTACGACGACGAGCCTGGTCAGAAGAAGGGCCGCGGCTGCTCCCGCCCCCACCGGAAGCATCCACTTTCGCCGCACCGGCTCGCGTTCCGCTCTGGCTCCGTGCACTATGTCGCTCCTTTGCTCGTGACGTCTGAAGAGTCGGGTCGATGCTCCGCCCGACTCCTTTCAGGCACGTTTCAGGGGAGCGACAGGATTCAGGTCGCACAGGCCGGCTCGTAGGGCCGGCCGGAAACGTAGGCTTCCCACTCCTCGCGCGTCAGCGTACGATTGGCGAGGTCGCAGGCGCGGCGCTCCCAGGACTCGGGGTCGACGTCCCAGACGGCCCCTTTGCCGTTGCCGTGCGTCTCCAACAGACGACGCCCGTCAGGGGAAAGGTCGATCATCGTCCTTCGGTCCCCGGCTGTGAGCTGCGGGCCGATTCGGGTTCCCGTCGCAACGTCCCATAGGGACGCGACGGGCTCGAAGCCGGAGATAGCGAGCGTCCGGCCATCGGGGCTGAACTCGAGCGTGAACGCTCCATTGCCGCCTTGGTCGAGCTCGTGAACGAGCTTGCCGCTGCGAACGTCCCAAAGGCGGACGAAGGTGTCGAAGCCACCAACGGCCAGGGTTTGCCCGTCGGGGCTCAGCGCGACCGATAGGTCGGTAAACCGCGTGCCGGGTACGGTGGCGATCGACGTGCGTGAGGCCACATCCCACACCTCCGCGCCTCCCTCGCGTACGCGCGCGGAGGCGATCGTCGCGCCGTCGGCGCTGAACACAAGGTCGTGCGCTCCCGAAGTGCCTTCGATCTCACCGAGGCTTTCCCCCGTCGTCGCGTCCCAGAGCCTCACGCCGTACTCGCTCGCCGTCGCCAGCGTCGTGCCGTCCGGGCTGAAGCCGATCCCGACGAGGAGAGCTCCCCCGCCCGCGTTTAGCGGCCCCCGGAGCCGCGATCGCGAACCGACATCCCAGAGGGTGAGCGAGCCGGCGGCGGTGGCGGCCGCGAGCGTTCGACCATCCGGTGAGAAGGCGAGCGTCTTGACCTCCCCTTCGGTCTCGAGAAGGCGCGCCCCGCTCGGCGTGAGCTTGCGCGCATCCCAAAGCGCGATGCCCTCCTCCTTCAAGCCAACTGCGATCAACCGGCCGTCGGGGCTGAACTCCCCTGGGTGGCCGTCGAAGCCGCCAGGCGAAGAGATCCGATCACCGGTGAACCTGAAAGGTCGGCCGAGCCTGCGGTCGCCTGTGAGATCCCAGGCGATCGCGGTTCCGTCGTGGCTGACGGTGTAGAGCGTCTCTCCGTCGGGATCGAAGACAGGCTGCTGAACCGAGTTCGAGTGTCCACGGAGCGTTTCCAGCGGCGTCGCCGACTCGACGTCGAAGCGAGTGACCGTCTTGTCGAGGTTCGTCGCTACGACCGTCTTGCCGTCCGGGCTGAACAGCACCCAGTTGGGGCTCCCAGTGAGACCGCCGCTCACCGTTCGCACGGTTCCGGAACGCAAGTCGACGAGTTGGACCGCGCGCTCGAAGCCGACCGCCGCGGTGCGACCGTCCGGGCTGAGCCCAAGCGAATGCAGGCCGGGCCTAATCTCTTCCGTCCGGGTCTTCCTTCCATTCCGAAGATCCCACCACGCGAGCTCACCGTCCTCGGAGGCGGTGATGAGGGAGCGATCGTCCGCCGTCAGCGCAAATTGGGGCGAGGCATAGTAGAAGCCGATGTAGTCGCCGACGAACGCTTCCGGCTCGATCGACGGACCGATCGGCTCGAGCGTGGCGGCGTCTCGGATGCTGATTTGCGCGTCGGCTCCGCCGAGGTCCTGTGCGTCACCGGGCGGAAAGAGAACGACGAGCTTCGACCCGTCTTTCGTGAAAGCCATGCGCGTGGTTACTCCGCCGACGGCCGTCTCGGCCAGCAGCTCGCGCGTTCGCGCGTCGATGAGGCGAACGAAGTGGTCGCCGCCGATCGCGAGGGTTTGCCCGTCAGGGGCATAGGCAAGACTCTCGACCAACGCCCTTACCGGCAGCGGGTCTGCGACCTGCTCGTAGGTGCGGGCGTCAAAGAAGAGAACCCCGGTCGTGCCGCCCGCCACTGCCAGCGTCTTCCCGTCGGGACTGATGGCGATGGCCCTGAGCACGTCGCCGCGGCCGTGCATGATCCCGATCGCAGCGGGGCTGCGCCGAAGGGTCGCGAGCAGGTAGCCGCGGGTCTCGGGCGAGTCGTCGATCGCTACGGCCTGGCGAGCGAGCAGGAGCGAGAGATCGAGGTCCTCCTCGACGAGAGCTTGGGCGCCGAGGCGCTGCGCAAGCTGAGCCGTCTCCGCGTCACGCGCCTCCCCGCGTTGGATGACGGCCAGGATCCCACCCGAGACGGCGGCCGCGAGCAGAACGGCCAGACCGATGAGCAGCCCACGAAGGCGACGGTTCGTTCGGCGGGCGCGTTTCGCTTCCTCCTCGGCCGCCTCGCGGCTCTCGGTGACGAACTCGCGCTCGAGCTCGTTCAGGTCAAGAGCGCGGTCCGCAGTCCAGTCGAGCGCCGCAGCTAGGCGAGCGCCGCGGTAGAGCTCTCCTCGGTCGCGCCCTGCCGCGTCCCATTCGGTCGCTGCCTGGGTGATGTGGCGGCGAAGCCGGCGTCCTTCGGTGTCCTCTTCAATCCACTCGCGAAGGCGCGGCCACTGCTGGAGCAGTGCCTCATGGGCGACCTCGACGGAGCCCTCGCCGACGGTGACGAGGCGGCTGTCGGCGAGCGTCCGGAGGACGTCAGCCGCATCGTCGTCCCGCTCCAGGTCGAGCTCAGCAAGCGCAGCGCGGCGGCGGACCGGCGCATCGCCTTCGCCCTCCCCGACCAGGCGCAGCATGATGCCGCGCACGAGCTGCTTCCCCTCGTCGGGGATGCGGGCGTACGTGTCCTCGGCCAGCCGGGCGACCGCCCCATGGACGCCACCGGACTCACGATAAGCGGCGAGGGTGAGCGCGTTGTCGTGCCGCTTCTGCCAGAGCTCGAGCAGGGCCGAGGAGAGGAGCGGAAGCGCTCCGGGCTCTCCTTCCACGTCATCAACGACGGCGTCAGTCAGCTCCGGCTCCACGCGGAGGCCGACGCGGGCGGAGGGCAGCTCTACGGCGCGCCGGAGTTCCGAAGCCTGCATGGGTCCGACCAGCGCGTGGTTCGCACCAAGCAGCCCCGCGAATGCGGGGTACGCGGCGAAACGCCCGTAGAAGTCGGCGCGCAGCGCGACCACGACGACCGCGCGGCCCTTCGGATCACCGGCCGCGCGGGCGAGGGTGTCGATGAAGGCTGCGCGCTCGGCATCCGAGCGGCAGGCGGTGAACAGCTCCTCGAGCTGATCGACCGCGATCAGGAGGCGTGCGTCGGCGGGCAGCGCCGAGAGAGCTTCCGCAAGCGGGTCCTTCGCACCCGAAACGAGCACGCGACGGAGCTCGTCGAGCGGCCGCTCGCCGGGGCGCAGCAGCAGACGCCGCCAGCCCTCGCTGCCTGGCAGCACTCCTCCGGCGAGCGCCGCGAGAAGACCTGCGCGGAGGACCGACGACTTCCCGCTGCCCGACGGCCCGACGATCGCGAGGAAACTGGCCCCGACGAGGCGCGCAACGAGCTCGGCAACGAGCCGCTCGCGGCCGAAGAAGTAGTCCGCGTCGACGGGCTCGAAGGTCGCCAGACCCTTGAACGGGCACGTCCCCTCGACCGCCGCGCGGGCCGGCGTGTCCGGACCCGAGAGAACGCGCGCGTGCTCGCGCACGACCTGGAGATCGATCACTTTGCCGGCCAAATCAGCCTCGACGTCGCTTAGGTCGCTTCTGTCGGCGGCGGCCCGGGAGGCTACGTCGACGAGCTGACGGCTCGCCTCGTCTACTGCAACGGAGAGCGCAGCTCGTGCGAGCTCTCGGCAGTTCGGATAGCGCTGCTCGGTTCCTTCGCAAGCGCCCGGGCAATCACGCCGTCGAGCGCCGACGGCAGCTCGGGCCGCTGTGCACTCGGCGCGGGCGGTTCCGTCTCGAGGTGCGCGAACACCACCGCGAGGTCCGAGTCCCGCCGAAACGGCGGCTGCCCGACGAGGCACTCGTAGAGCACGCAACCGAGCGAGTAAACGTCGGTCCGCCCGTCGCTCTCCTCACCGGCGATCTGCTCTGGGGCAACGTAGTCGATGGTGCCCATCAGGTGGCCCTCGTCACTGATTCCGGCCTCATCCGCGACTCGCCTCGTGAGACCGAAGTCCGCCAGGTAGACGTGGTCAGCGCCGTCAGGGCGGGCGCCCGTGTCGAGTAGCACGTTGGAGGGCTTCACGTCACGATGTACGAGGCCACGCCTGTGGGCCGCATCCAGCGCACTCGCCACCTGCGCGAGGATGCCCGTCGCCTCCGCAGGGTCGAGACGGCCTCCTTGCAAACGCTCTTTGAGGTCGCGCCCCTCGACGTACCGCATGGCGATGAACAGCAGATTCTCGGCCGCCCCGGCTTCGTAGATCGGGACGATGTTCGGATGGTCGATCGACGCGGCCAGCTCCGACTCGCGCAGGAACCGGTCGCGGAACGATTCGTCCTCGGCGAGCCTCGCAGCGAGCAGTTTCAGCGCGACCCTCCGCTTCAGGCGTAGATCCTCGGCCAGGTACACAATGCTCATGCCGCCCCAGCCCAGCAGCGACTCGATCCGATAACCGGCGAGCTCGGTGCCGACCCGCGGGTCGTCGCTCACTTGCACGCGCGCATCCTCGCTTTCGGACGCCTGCAGGAACGATAGGACGACGCGGTGGTCGTTTTAAGGGGCCGGCGTTGCAGAACTGTTTCAGCGCCTGCTGCGTTCGTCTGCTCGCGCCGATTACGGATCGCTACCGAGTTCGCTCGCGCGCCCAGGCGGCGAGCTCGGCAAGAACATCGCCAACGACCTTCGCAGCACTAACTCCAGCGGTGAAGTAGGAGGGACGGCGAGGGGGCCGCGCGCGCGGCCCCC
>DATAAZ010000031.1:0-5434 GCA_036259875.1 Gaiellaceae bacterium | reverse complement strand
CGCCGCCGAAGGCGCGCGACCGCCTCGAGCACGACGTCCTGGCCCTTCCACGAGGTGAGGAGCGCGGTGCACCCGACGACGGGCGGGCCGTCACGGCTCGCCGGCGCCGGCTCGACGGGCCAGCGAACGCCGTGATGGACGACGTGCGTCTTGATCCCTGCCTCTCGAACGGGGCCCGCGGCCGCCTCCGAGACCGCGATCGCCTCGTCGACGGCGCCGCCGAACGCGTGGAGATACGTGAGCCAGTCGCGGCGGTGGATCACGTCGTGGACGAGCCAGGCGGCCGGGACGTCGAGGCGCGCGAAGCGGAGGGCGGGGAGGGCGAGGATGCTATTGACGAGGACGAGGTCGGCGCGGGCGGCGGCGCGGCGCAACCGGCGCGCGGCTTCAACGCTTCGTGCGAGAGCGACGGAAACGCCGAGCGCGCGCGGGCCGGCGGGGAGCTTCAGGTCGGGCGCGGAGCCGCGCGCGATACGCTCGGCGCGCAGCTGCTCCGAGAACGCCCCGCCCGGCGCAAGGCAGCTCACCTCCCAGCCGTCGTCCCGCGCGGCGCGGAGCACGCGCAGGAGCACCGCCTCGGCGCCAGAGACGAGCGACGTGTGCGAGAGCGCGACGACGCGCAGCGCGCCGTCGCCGGCGGCGCGAATCACGCGCTCCCTATCCGCGTCGACCGGGAGCACCTACAGTGAGCCGACGTGAAGGTCGTCATCCTCGCGGGCGGTTACGGGACCCGCATCAGCGAAGAGACCGCCGTCCGGCCGAAACCGATGGTCGAGGTCGGCGGCATGCCGGTCATCTGGCACATCATGAAAATCTACGCGGCGCACGGCGTCGACGAGTTCGTGATCTCGGCGGGCTACAAGAGCCACCTGATCAAGGAGTGGTTCGCCAACTACTACCTCTACGGCTCCGACGTCACGTTCGACCTGCGATCGAACGAGGTGCGAACGCACGCGTCGACGGTCGAGCCGTGGCGCGTCACGATCGTCGACACGGGCGACGAGACGATGACGGGCGGGCGGCTCAAGGGCGTGGCCGAGCACCTCGACGACGAGACGTTCTGCATGACGTACGGCGACACCGTCTCCGACGTCGACATCGGCGCGCTCGTCGACTTCCACCGCGAGGAGGGCGCGCTCGCAACCGTGACCGCCATTCAGCCGCCCGGGCGGTTCGGCGCTCTTGCGCTCGAGCACGGCGACGACCGGGTCGGGAGCTTCGTCGAGAAGCCGCGCGGCGACGGCGGCTGGGTGAACGGCGGGTTCTTCGTCCTCGAGCGAGGCGTGCTCGACTACGTCGACGACGAGCGAACCGTCTGGGAGCGCGAGCCGATGGAGCGGCTGGCGCGCGACGGCCAGCTCGCCGCCTACCGACACGCCGGGTTCTGGCATCCCATGGACACGCTGCGAGACAGGATGGTCCTCGAGGAGCGCTGGGCCGCGGGCGACGCGCCGTGGAAGGTCTGGTAGCAGCCGGCTAGCCGTACCAGTCGGAGCGCGCGAGGGGGAGTCCGCTCGTCCCGCCGGCCGGCTTGGCGAGGAGCGCTTGGTGGACGCTCAGGCGCCCCTTCTCGAACCCGTACGCCGACGCGGCCATGTAGAGACGCCAGACGCGGTACGTGTTCTCGCCGGCGGTGCGGCGCGCCTCGTCGCGCCGCGCCTCGAGCCGCCGAACCCAGTGGCGGAGCGTGACCACGTAATGCTCGCGCAGGCTCTCGACGTCGCGGAGCTCGAAGCCGGCGGCCTCGGCCGCCGCCAGCGTCGTGGCGATTGGGACCAGCTCGCCGTCCGGGAAGACGTAGCGCTGCGTGAACGCGCGCCCGCGCCGAGCGTTGTGTCGAGACCGGCTGCGGCGACCCGCTCGCGGGCGAGCTCCGCCTGCCGCTCGCTCAACGTGATCCCGACGACGTCCGCGCCGTAGCGCGCCGCAGCGTGGATCGCGAGGCCGCCCCAGCCGCAGCCGACGTCGAGAAGGCGCTCGCCCCGCCGGAGCCGCAGCTTGCGGCAGATGTAGTCGAGCTTCCGTTCCTGCGCGATCTCGAGGTCGAGGTCCGGCTCGGCGAAGTAGGCGCACGAGTACACCATGCGGCTGTCCAGGAAGAGCTCGAAGAACTCGTTCGAACGGTCGTAGTGGTACGTGACCGCCTGCCGGTCGCGCGCTCGCGAGTGCTTCCGGCCGCTAAGCCGCGCGCCGGCGTCTTCGCGCGCGCCCGCTCCGCGGGGGAGCGCGAGGAGTCTCCGGCCGAGGCGAGCGCGGTCGGCCGCGCTCAGCGTCTCCACGAGCCCGTGATCGGCGAGCGGGAAGACGGCTTCGATATCCCCGTGGATGTCGAAGTCGTCGTTGACGTACGCCTCACCGAGCGAGAGCTCGTCGGGCGGCAGAAGCATCGCGCGCAACGCGCCCGGGTGGCGAAGGACGAGCGTGAAGCGCGCGTCCTTCGTCCCCTCCGGCTCCCACGCCGTGCCGTCCCAGAGCCGCACCGCGAAATCGCCTCGCTCGTACCCGGCGAAGATCTCGTCGAGGAGGCGGAGCGTCCTCGCCGCAGCGCAGGTCGCTCTCGCCGCTCCCTTCGCGCGCGCGGCTCTTGCCGCGGCGGCCGCGAGCACGATCCCGGCGAGCGCAGGGAAGGCAGACCTCACGCGCGGGAACACCCGAGATTCCGGCCCTCCGGGCCGTGCGTCAAGCGTGGGCGGGCTCGCGGGCAGGCGCGCCGAACGTTCGTGCCTGCTCGGCGCGAAGCTCGTCACAGAAGCGGTCCGGCGGAACGTCGACGTCGTCGTAGGTCAGGACCTCGTCCTTTGCGATGGGACGGATGACGCGGCAGCCCTCCGCGAGCCCCATCGGCAACAGGCGTTCCTCCGCGACGACGTCCGCGTTCTCCGCCAGGCCGTACGCGAGGTAGCCGCCCGGCCCGTCCAGCGTCTGCCCGGGCGCGAGGTCGACCTTCGCCGTCGCCACGACCTCGACGCGCGGGCCGGCGAGCGGGGCGAGCGCCGCGTCCCCGAAGAGGACTGCGCGGGCCACCGTGGTGGGGACCTCGAAGTGGCACAGGTGGTACGGCGTGTAGAAGCAGTAGAGCGGGCCCTCGCCGAGCTTGTAGAGGTTCAGGTAGTGGCGCTGGACCGGATGGTCGTGCGTCCCGAGCACGAAGACGCCCGGGCTCGGCGCGGCGCCGACGACGTAGTCCACGATCCCGGGCCCCGACTCGAGCTCGGCGAGCGGGAAGAGCTTCGCCGCCTCCTCGACCGGCGTCCCGGTCTCGACCGCTGGCCCGTGCATCCCGCGCCGCGCAACCCGCATTCCGGTGCCGTTCGCGACGACGGCCTGCTCGAACGAGATCTTCGTCCCGTCGGCGAACGACGTGACCATCTGCGGGTTCTGGCCCCACCGCTCGGCGAACGCCTGCTGGGTGGTCGGATTCCGGTACGGGTCGTGGAGGCCCTTGATGTTCCCGCAGAGCACGGGCGTGACCCCGATCCCGCGCACGAAGCGGAAGAGGTTCATCGTGACGCCGGGCTGGTCTCCGTCCGCGTTCGTGAAGACGACGCCGGCGCGGTCGGCCCGCGCCTTCAGGATCGGGCCGACCGTCCCGTCGAGCTCCGCATTCATGACGATCGCGTGCTTGCCCGCCTCGATCCCGCGCGCGACGACCCGCGCGGCGAGCTCGACGGTGCCCGTCACCTCGACGATCGCGTCGATCCCCTCGGCCTCGGCGAGCAGGAGCGGGTCGCCCGTCACCGCGTAGCGCCGCTCGGCGACGGCGCGCTCGAGCTCGCTCACCGTCGCAACCTCGCGAACGGACTCTGCGCCGGCCTGCTCGTACGCGCCCACCGCCCGCTCCAGGGTCCGGTTCGCGATCGCGACAAGACGCATGCCTCGGTCGGCGGCGAGCATCTGGAGCGCGATCCCGCGGCCCATGAACCCGGCCCCGACCATCGCGACCCGGATCGGGTTTCGCTCGCGCTCGCGGCGCGCGAGCGCTTCGTCGACGATAATCATGCTGCTCGCGCGTCCACGAAGTCGGGCCAGGTCTTGTCCTTCTCGGACATGATCGGGTCGTCCGGGAGCGGCCATTCGACTCCGAACGCGGGGTCGTTCCAGCGGACGCCGCGCTCGGCGCCGGGCGCGTAGAACTCCGACACCTGGTAGAAGGTCTCGACCTCGTCCGTCAGCGTCTGGTAGCCGTGCGCAAAGCCCTCGGGGACGTAGAGCGCGCGCCCGTTCCCGGCCGAGAGCTCGAACCCCTCCCACTGCTTGTAAGTCGGCGACTCGGGACGCAGGTCGATGATCACGTCGTAGATCGCTCCGCGCGTGCAACGGACGAGCTTCACCTCGGCGTGCGGCGCAACCTGGTAGTGCATCCCGCGCAGCGTGCCTCGGTAACGATTGAAGGAGACGTTGCACTGCACGAGCCGGGTCGAGAGGCCGGCGTCGGCGAACTCGTTCGCGCACCAGGCGCGGGCGAAGAAGCCGCGCTCGTCCTCGCGCCGCTCCAGGTCGACGACGAACGCGTCCTTGAGGTCGGTCTCGGTGAAGATCACTCCCTGAGTGCCCCTTTCGGCGCTAGCTTACGGGCGCGCGCCAGCGAAGCTCGCGATCGAGCTCGTCGCGCTCGAGGAGGAGCTTCAGGTGCTTGAGCCGGACGAACCGGTGTCCCTCGAAGTCGGCGAGCGTGAGGCCGATCGACCGGTACGCCTCGAGGATCTCCTCGGCGCCCGCGCGCGCCGACCATCGGAGCCCGAGCTCGGGTAACGCGCGCCGTAGCTTCGAAAAGTCGACGCGGTAGCTCCGCGGGTCGGGGTCGCCCGTCCCGGCGTACTGGATCTCGCAGTCGCCGACGGCGCCGCGGACGATCTCCGCGAGGTCGCGCACCTGGTAGTTCTCGGCGTCGGCACCGACGTTGAACGCCTCCGCGTGGACGACGTCACGAGGCGCGGCGAGAATCGCGGCGGTCGCGCGCGCGATGTCCTCGATGTGGACGAGCGGCCGCCACGGCGTCCCGTCGCTCATGATCTTCACCGCCCCCGTGGTGTATCCCCACGCGACCAGGTTGTTGAGGACGAGATCGACCCGCATCCGGGGCGACACCCCGTAGGCGGTTGCGTTTCGCATGAAGACGGGCGAGAAGGACGAGTCCGCGAGTGCCGCGAGCGCCTCCTCGGAGCGGACCTTCGATTCCGCGTAAGCGCTCAGCGGGCGCAGCGGAGCTTCCTCGGTCACCGCGTCCTCCGAGCCCGCGCCGTACATCGAGCACGAGGAGGCGAACACGAACCGGCCGACCCCGGCTTCCTTCGCCGCGCGCGCGAGGCTCGCCGTCGCCTCGAAGTTGATCGCGCTCGTGAGGGTGCGGCTCAGCTCGCCGAGCGGGTCGTTGGAGAGCGCGGCCAAGTGCACGACCGCATCGAAGCCTCCGAGATGACGCGCCTCGACGTCG
>DATAAZ010000030.1:0-16428 GCA_036259875.1 Gaiellaceae bacterium | reverse complement strand
TCGAGGAGCCGACCGTCCTGGACGGGAAGGCGGTCGCCGATCCGGAGCGCGACCTCGCGAAGATCGCCGTCGTCGAGCGCCATCTCGGGACGGGTCGGATCGGGCTCGGGTTCGTGCGCGGATTCGGCCTTCGACGTGGAGCGCTCGCCTCGACCGTTGCCCACGACGCGCACAACATCGTCGTCGTCGGAGTCTCCGACCACGACATGCGCCGCGCCGTCCGACGGCTCGCCGAGATCGGCGGCGGAGTCGTCGCCGTCGACGAGGGCGGCGTCCGCGCCGAGCTCGCGCTTCCAGTCGCGGGGCTTCTCTCCACGGCCAGCTTCGACGACGTCGTCAATGCGAGTCGAAACTGCATCGAGGCGGCGCGAAGGCTCGGCTGCACGCTGCCGTCGCCCTTCCAGACCCTCGCCTTCCTCGCGCTCTCGGTGATTCCGAAGCTGAAGATCACCGACCGGGGCCTCGTCGACGTCGACCGCTTCGAGCTCGTCCCGCTCGCCGCCGAGGCCGCGTGAGCGTCGTTCGGCTTCGGCTCGCTCCGGTGCGGGAATCCACATTTCCCCCGCGGACCGCCTTCTTGTCGCCGGGAGGACCGTCCGGTTCCCCCGGACCCCCTCCCCGCGCCCAACGGCCGATGGTTGGCCCGTGAGCGCCCTCTTCGTCAACGCGTACGTGGTCACGATGGACGCGGCGGGGAGCGAGCACGAAAGCGGCTGGATCCTCGTCGCCGACGGCTTCGTTACGGAGGTAGGCGCCGGGCCGAGGCCGCAGTCGGACGAGACAATCGATCTCGGCGGCGCGCTCGTCACGCCGGGGCTCGTGAACACCCACCACCACCTCTACCAGGCGCTCACGCGCACGCGCGCACAGGAAGCCGACCTCTTCACGTGGCTGAAGACGCTCTACCCCGTCTGGGCCCGGATCGACGCCGAGGCGGAGTACGCGGCGGCGCGAACGGGCCTCGCCGAGCTCGCGCTGTCCGGATGCACGACGGTGTTCGATCACCACTACGTCTTCCCGCCCGGACGCGCGGGACTCGTCGAGGCCGAGATCCAGGCGGCGCGCGAGCTCGGCGTGCGAATCGTCGCGTCGCGCGGGTCCATGGACCTCGGCGAGTCGCGGGGCGGCCTGCCGCCCGATTCGATCGTGGAGGACGGCGACGCCGTCCTCGCGGATACGGAGGGGCTCGCCGTGCTGCACGAGGAAGGCCGCGGCGCGTGGGCGCAGATCGCGGTTGCGCCGTGCTCGCCGTTCTCTGCCACGAAGCGGCTCATGGTCGAGTCGGCCGAGCTCGCACGCCGGCTCGGGCTGCGCCTCCACACCCACCTCGCCGAGACGGTCGAGGAGGAGGAGTACTGCCAGGGGATCTTCGGCTGCCGGCCGCTCGAGTACCTCGAGCAGGTCGGCTGGACGGCACACGACGTCTGGTGCGCGCACTGCGTGCACCTCTCGAACGAGGACCTCGCCGCATTCGCAGCCCGTCGGATGGGCGTCGCGCACTGCCCGACGTCGAACCTGCGGCTGGGCGCCGGCATCGCCCCCGTTCGCGAGATGCTCGACGCCGGCGTTCCGGTCGGGCTCGGCGTCGACGGGTCGGCCTCGAACGAGCGCGGCGACCTCTTCCTCGAGGTCAAGCAGGCGCTCCTCGTCGCGCGCGGCCGCGGCGGAGCGGACGCGCTCACGGCGCGCGACGCGCTTCGGCTCGGAACGCGCGGCGGGGCGGACGTGCTCGCCCGTGACGACATCGGCTCCCTCGAGCCGGGGAAGTGCGCCGATCTGGCCGTCTGGCGGACGGACCGGCTCGAGTTCGGGGGTGCCGACGATGCGGTCGCTGCGCTCGTGCTCGCCGGGCCGCACCGCGTCGACCGCCTCTACGTGGGCGGCGAGGAAGTCGTGCGCGACGGCCGGCTCGTCCGCGCAGACGAGGAGGCGATCGCGCGCGAGCATCGCGCGCAGGCGCGGAGGTTCACCGGATGAGCGCGTCCGTCTCGACGCACGTCCTCGATACCGAGCGGGGGCGGCCAGCAGCCGGCGTCCGCGTCGAACTCTACCGCGCCGACGAGCTCGTCGGCGGCGGCGAGACGAACGACGACGGCCGCGTCCCCGAGGTGGCGGCCCGGCTCGAGGCGGGCCTCTACCGGCTCGTCTTCTACCCGCCGTCTCCGTTCTTCCGCCGCGTCGAGCTCGAGTTCGCGCTCGACGACGGCCACTATCACGTCCCGCTGCTCGTTTCGCCGTACTCGTGCACGACGTACCGCGGAAGCTGACGGTCGGCGAGCTCGCCGAGCTGTTCGGTGGGCGAACGCGCTTCGTGGAGCGCCTCGCCGAACGCGAAGACCCGCTGGCGGAGGCGCGCGACCTCCTCGCAGAGCTCCCCCCGCAGGAGCAGATCGAGGCGCTGAACGCGCATCCCGCGATCGGCGCGCCGCGTCTGAGCGGACGCTCGGCAGCCGAGCAGGGCGCCGACGACGACCCCGACACGCTGAGCCGGCTCGCGTACCTGAACCAGGTGTACGAGGAGAAGTTCGGATTTCGCTTCCTCGTCTTTGTCAATCTCCGACCCAAGCGCGAGATCGTCCCGATCCTCGAAGAGCGGCTCGCGCGGACGCCCGACGAGGAGCTCGAGACCGCGCTCGACGAGCTCGTCGCGATCGCGCACGACCGCGCGCGTTCTCTCGGCTCGTAACAGCCTGTTACTTGCGAAGGTCGGCTCCCTGCCGGAACCAGGCCGCGAGCGTCTCGCGCTCCTCCTCCGTCATCCCCGTCGCGTTTCCCGGCGGCATCGCGTTCGTCCGCACCGCCTGCGCCTCGATCGCGTCCGCCTGCGTAGCGATCTCGTCGGTGGTGTCGAAGGTGATGCCCTGGGGCGGCGCTGCGACGAGCGTCGGGTCGGCCGAGTGGCAGGCCGCGCAGCGGCGCTCGACGATCCGCTGCACGTCCGCGAAGGCGACCGGGGCGTCGTCAACCGCTCGCGCCTCTGCGCCGCCGCCGTCCGGCTCGATCCAGAGCGCGACCGCCGCGGCCGCGGCCGCGGCGGTCGCCGGGATCGCCCATACGGTCCGGCCCGCGTGGCGGAGGTTGAAGAAGTGGCGGACCCATGCGCCGATCGCCATGAGGGCGAGGAGGACGACCCAGCCGTGCTCGTGCCCGTAGGTGAACGGGAAGTGGGTTGAGATCATCGTGAAGACGACCGGCAGCGTCAGGTAGTTGTTGTGCACGGAGCGCTGCTTGGCCTGGACGCCCGGGACGGGATCGGGTTCGCGCCCCGCCTTCTTGGCAGCAACGAGCTCCCGGTGTGCGGGGATGATGTTGAACAGGACGTTGCCGGCCATCATCGTCCCGAGCATCGCGCCGACCTGGATGTATACGGCCCGGTCCGTGAAAAGCCGGCTCGATCCGTACGCCGCCGCGACCGTGGAGAGCACGATCGCCGCGGCCAGCAGAAGCTCGTTCCGCCCGAGCAGCCGACAGAGCACGTCGTAGACGACCCACGCGAGCGCGAGCAGACCCACGCTCGCCGCGACCGCGACCGTAGGGCGCACGTCCGCGACGCTTCGGTCGATCAGGTACGTCTCGGCGTTCACGTAGTAGAGGACGACGAAGAGCGCGAAGCCGCTCAGCCAGGTCGTATACGCCTCCCACTTGAACCAGTGGAGCGGATGCGGGAGCGCGGTGGGTGCGACCCCGAACTTCTCGACGTGGTAGAAGCCGCCGCCGTGCACCGACCAGTACTCGCCGGCGACGCCGCGCTCGGCGTCCTCGCGTCGCTTCGGGGGGCGGAGCGAGAGGTCGAGGTGGACGAAGTAGAACGACGCGCCGATCCAGGCGATCCCCGCGATCACGTGCAGCCACCTGAGCGCGAGGTTGAGCCAGTCGTTCAGATACGGGTCCACGCTTGCGCCGAACGGTAACCTCGCGCGGTGCTCGAGATCACGGCGGGGTCGTTCACGTTTCGCGCACGCCTCGAGGAGGAGCTGGCGCCACGGACGTGCGCGGCCCTACGGCGCCTGCTCCCGCTCGAGGCGAAGCTCGTGCAGGCTCGCTGGAGCGGCGAGTCGGCCTGGGTGCCGCTCGGCGACCTGGAGACCGGCCTCGGCCCCGAGAACGCGAGCTCCTACCCCGCCGCCGGCGAGCTCCTCCTCTACCCCGGCGGCCTCTCGGAGACCGAGATCCTGTTTCCGTACGGCGCGACCTGCTTCGCGAGCAAGATGGGACAGCTCGCCGGTAACCATTTCGCGACGATCGTCGACGGCGCGAAGGAGCTGCGCGAGCTGGGGCGGGTCGTGCTCTGGGAGGGCGCTCAGAACATCCGCTTTTCGGAGGCCTAGGCCGCGAGCCTCGCGAGCGCCGCGCTTAGGACCTGGACGGCGAGTGCCACGTCTTCCTCGCTCGACGCCTCCTCGGGGCAGTGGCTTACACCGCCCGCGAGGCTACGGACGAAGAGCATGGCCGCTGGAACGCCGGCCGCGGAGAGCACGCCCGCGTCGTGGCCCGCTCCCGACGGAAGCTCGACAACGGGCGCGCCGGCGCGCTCGAGCTCCTCGCGGATGACTGAGCGGACCTCCTCGGCGAGGGCGACGGGCTCGGTGCGGTAGTACGGCTCGAGGGCGAGCGCGTCGACAAGCGCGTCGAGGCGCGCGCGGTCGGGCGCGCGCGCGTCGACGGTGAGGTGGACCGCATCGGGGATGACGTTGTCGGCGCCCGGCTCGACTTCGACCCGGCCGACGGTCGCGACGGAGCCTTCGTGCGCGATCGCTGTTTCGCGAACGCTTAGGACGTATTCGGCCGCGGCGACGAGCGCGTCCGCGCGCGAGTCCATCGGGGTGGTCCCGGCGTGGCCCGCACGCCCCGCGAATCCGCGCTCCGCGCGCACGATCCCCGCGATCCCGGTCACGACTCCGAGCGGCGCGCCCGCCCGCTCGAGCACGGGGCCCTGCTCGACGTGGAGCTCCACGAACGCGCCGGGGAGCGGGCCCGTCGCGGCGCGCGCACGGCTCCCGTGGCAGCCAGTCTCCTCGGCCCTAAAGGCGACGACCGCGAGCGTGCGCGCGAGCGGCCCGTTCGCGCCCGCCCGCTCGACCGCCTCGAGGCCCGCGACGACGCCGAGCGCACCGTCGAAGCGCCCGCCACGCGGGACGCTGTCCAGGTGCGATCCGGTCCAGATCTCAGCGGCGTCCGGCCGCGAGCCGAAGAGGCGCCCGACGAGGTTGCCCGCCCGATCGACCTCGACCTCGAGACCCGCCTCGCGCATCCACGCGGCGGCGAGGTCGTGGGCCTCCTGCTCCTCGCGGCTGTAGCCGGGCCGGTTGGCACCCTCGCCGCCGCCGATCGCGTAGAGCTCCTCGAGGCGCGCGAAGACCCGGCTTGCCATGTCGTACATCATGGTCGTCGATCCGCAGATCCGGGGTTGGTCTCGGTCCGGGCGCGCACGCCGCCACCACGCATGAGCCGAAGGTGTCAAGCTTCGTCCGCGGCGCGATGCAGGACCTGCCCCAGGGAATCGTCACCTTCGTCTTCACGGACATCGAGGGCTCGACACGGCTCGCGAGGCAGCTCGGCACCCGGTTCGGAGATGTCCTGGCGGAGCACAACCGCATCCTTCGCGACGCGTTCGCGGCGCACGACGGACACGAGGTCAGCACGATCGGCGACGGCTTCTTCGTCGCGTTCGCACGGGCGACCGACGCCGTCTGCGCCGCGGTCGATGTGCAGCGCGCCCTCGCGGCGCACGCGTGGCCGGACGGCGCCGCCGTTCGCGTTCGGATCGGGATCCACACCGGCCAGGCGGCGGCGTTCGAGAACACCTATCGCGGTCTCGCCGTCCACCGCGCGGCTCGCATCGCTGCAGCGGGCCACGGCGGGCAGGTGCTCGTCTCGGGATCCACGCGCGCCTTGCTCGAGGACGAGGAGCAGGACCTTCCGCCGGTCGAGCTCCGCGATCTCGGAGAACACCCGCTCAAGGACTTCGATCGCGGCGTCCGCCTGTACCAGCTCGTCGGCCACGGGCTCGAGGAGACGTTCCCGCCCCTTCGAACCGACGGCGGGGCAGCCGAGGCTGTCGTGGCCGACGCGAAGAAGGAGGCGGCCACGCGAATCCAGCTCTGCGGCCGCCTCGTCGCCGAGATCGAGGGCAGACGCATCGAGGGAGCGCTGGCGACCGCGCGGCCCCGCGCCCTCTTCGCCTATCTTGTGCTGAATCGCTCTCGCCCCATCGAGCGGCAAGAGCTGATCGACGCGGCCTGGGGCTCGGATTCGCCGGAGAGCGGACGCGCGCTCACCGCGGCGCTGTCGAAGGTGCGGCAGGCGGTCGGCGCCGACCGGCTCGAGGGGCGATCCGAGGTCGTGCTCAGCCTGCCGTCCAACACGTTCGTCGACGCCGAGGCCGCGCTCGAGTCGGTTCACCGCGCAGAATCGTGCTTGGCGGCGGGGCAGTGGGCGGACGCCTGGGGCCCGGCAGGGATCGCCTACCACGTCGCGTCGCGCCCCTTCCTCCCAGGGCTCGCTATGCCGTGGATCGACACATGGCGGCGCCGCCTCGAGGACGCACGGTTGCGCGGCCTCGAGGCGTTTGCAACCGCCGCGCTCGGGCTCGGCGGGCCGGCGCTCGGCCAGGCGCGGCAGTACGCCGACCTCCTCACCGAGCTTGCGCCCTACCGCGAGTCCGGCTACAAGCTCTTGATGGAAGCACTCGCGCGGAGCGGCAACCCGGCCGAAGCGCTTCGCGTCTACGGCCGCCTTCGCGACCGTCTTCGATCCGACCTCGGCCTCGAGCCCGGCCCCGCGGTCGAGGCCGTCCGCCGACGCCTTGGGGGCGGCGAGCAGGCGGGCTCGCCCCCCGCGTAGGCGCGCTACTCGGTTTCCGCCTGCGCGAGGATGTCTTCGCGCGCGACCTTGCCGACGAGATCAGGGTGGTCCATCGCAAGATGCGCCTGCGCGTTCTGCCAAAGCTCGTCGTCGGTCTCGCCGCGAACCGTCTTCCCGCAGAGGCACTGGATCCTCTTGGCCACGAAACCTCCTTCCTGCTTCACCGCGAGCCGCGATTGTCCGGCGGCCGCATTCGTGGCGCAAGTCAGAGTGCGAACGGGTTGAGCGGCTTCGCGCTCGTCGAGACGAGGACGCTCTTCGTCTCGAGATACATGTCGAGCGTCTCGAGCCCGACCTCGCGGCCGAACCCGGACTGCTTGTAGCCCCCGAACGCGCTTCCCGGCGGTGCCGTGTAGGGCGTGTTGATCCCGACCGTCCCCGCCTTGAGCCGTCGTGCGAGACGGTGGCCGCGCGCGGCGTCGCGCGTCCAGATCGTCGCCACGAGTCCGTACTTCGAGTCGTTCGCGACCGCGACCGCCTCGCGCTCGTCCTCGAACGGCATCACGGCGACGACGGGGCCGAAGATCTCCTCCTGGGCAACGACCATCCGGTTCTCGACGCCCGAGAGCACCGTTGGTGGGTAGAAGGCGCCGTCGCCGTCGCCCCGCTCGCCGCCCAGGACGACCTCGGCGCCCTCGTCGCGACCGGCCTCGACGAACCCGTGCACCTTGTCGCGGTGCGGCTGCGAGATCAGGGAGCCCATCTGCGTCTCCGGATCCAGCGGGTCGCCGACCTTGATCCGTTGCGCCGTCTCGACGAACCGCGCCACGAAGTCGTCGTAGAGCGGCTTCTCGACGAGGACGCGTGAGCGTGCGTCGCAGCTCTGGCCGGCCGAGTAGTAGATCGCGTAGACGGCGCTGGGGATCGCGTCGGCAAGGTCGGCGTCCGCGAACACGAGGTTCGGGCTCTTGCCGCCCAGCTCGAGCGAGATCCGCTTGACGGGGTCCGCCGCCAGGCGCATGACCTCGCTCCCGGTCGCCGTCGACCCCGTGAACGAGACCTTGTCGACCCCCGGATGGGAGACGAGGTAGGCACCCGTCGTCGGCCCGTCGCCGGGAACGACGTTCAGGACGCCGGGCGGGACGCCGATCTCGGCGGCAAGCTCGGCCACGCGAAGCGCCGTGAGCGGCGTCGCGGGGTCAGGCTTGAGGACGGTCGCGCAGCCGGCAGCGAGCGCCGGCGCGATCTTCCAGCACGCGAGCATGACCGGGTAGTTCCACGGGACGACCTGAGCGCAGACCCCGACCGGCTCGCGGATCGAGTAGTAGTGCTGCGAGCCGCCGACCGGATGCGAGCGCCCCTCGACCGCGCCGATTGCCGACGCGAAGTACCGAAGGTGAGCGACGCCGGACGCGATCTCGCCCTTCACCGAGGAGATCGCCTTGCCCACGTTCCGCGCCTCGAGCTCGGCAAGCTCCTTGCGGTTCGCGTGAATCGCGTCGGCAAGCGCGTGCAGGAGCCGCGAGCGCTCCGCGGCGTCTGTCTTCCCCCAGGGGCCGGCGAGTGCCGCGCGCGCCGCCTCGACGGCTCGGTCGACGTCTTGCTCGCCGGCCATCGCCGCGCGCGCAAGCGGCGCGCCGGTCGCGGGCTCCGTGAGATCACGGACCTCCCCGGACGCGGGCCCGCTGAGCTCGCCGTCGATGAAGAGGCCGTACTCGCGCTCGGTCGCGACCGCCATACGGGGGACGATATCCGTCACGCGTTCGTTCGCGGTTCGCGTCGGTCTCGGCACGCCCCGCGCGCCGCGCGCGCAGCGTCCCGCGCTACGCTCGACCTGGGGAGGAGGCTGGGTGCACCTTCCCAACCGGCGAACGGCCGAGCGAGCTCCTAGCCGGGCGGTCGCTCGAAGAGCGCAGCCTGTCCCTGGCCGACACCGACGCACAACGTCGCGAGCCCGAAGCGGCCGCCCCGGCGCCGCAGCTCGTGAAGGAGCGTGACGACGAGGCGCGCGCCGCTCATCCCGAGCGGGTGCCCGAGCGCAATCGCACCGCCGTTCACGTTCACGCGCTCGCGGGCGAGGCCGAGCTCACGGATCACGTGGAGCGACTGCGAGGCAAACGCCTCGTTCAGCTCGACGAGATCGATCTCGGCGACCTCGAGCCCTGCGCGCGCGAGCACCTTCCGCACGGCGGGGATCGGCCCGATCCCCATGACGCGAGGATCGACGCCCGCGACGGCGCTCGCAACGAAGCGTCCGAGCGGCTCGACCCCGAGCGCCCGTGCCCGCTCCTCGCTCGCGACGACGAGCGCGGCTGCCCCGTCGTTGACGCCGCTCGAGTTCCCCGCCGTGACGGTGCCGCCGTCGCGAAACGCGGGCTTCAGCGCCGCAAGCTTCTCCGCGCTCGTCTCGGGACGCGGATGCTCGTCGCGCGTGACCTCGTGGACCGCGACGAGCTCGTCCGCGAACCGGCCCGCCTCGTGCGCGGCGGCCCAGCGGCGCTGGCTCTCGAGCGCGAACGCGTCCTGGTCCTGGCGCGATACGCGCCAATGCTCCGCCACGTTTTCGCCCGTCTCACCCATCGACTCGAGCGGGAATATCTCGGCGAGACGCGGGTTCGGAAACCGCCACCCAAGCGTCGTGTCCCAGACGGTCCGATCACCGCGGGGATAGGCGCGCTCCGGCTTCCCGAAGACGAACGGCGCCCGCGTCATCGACTCGACCCCGCCCGCGACGAAGAGATCGCCATCGCCCGCGCGAACCGCGTGGCAGGCGGCGACGACGGCGGAGAGCCCCGAGGCACACAGGCGATTCACGGTGACACCCGCGACCTCCTCGGGCAGGCCGGCCAGGAGCGCAGCCATACGCGCGACGTTGCGGTTGTCCTCGCCGGCCTGGTTCGCGCAGCCGAAATAGACGTCCTCGACCTCGGCGGCGGGGACGCCGGCCCTGTCGACGGCCTCTCGAATGACGAGCGCGGCGAGGTCGTCCGGGCGCTCGTCCGCGAGCGCGCCGCCGTACCTCCCGACAGGGGTCCTGACCGCAGAGAGAACGACTGCCTCGGCCATCCGCGGCCAGTGTATTTCCCGCTCGTAGCGCCGCCGCGCGTGCGAGGGCGTCAGCGCGCGGTTACCGGTGGGGCCTCGGACCGTCGAGGCGAGCGCGAGTCACCGCTCCCGTGCGGCGGAAGCGGCGGCGGCGTCCGCGTAGAACTCGACGCGGACCGGACGCTCGATCGCGCCCGCGCGTTCCCCTCGCGCAAGAAGCTCCTCGACCGCCTGGCGCCCTTCGTCGTCGAACTCACGCGTGAGCCGATTCACGTACATCCCGACGAACCGATCGGTAAGCGTCGGATCGAGCCCGCGGCCGTAGCGCATCGCGTGCTTCAGCGCCTGCGGCCGATGCCGAAGCCCAGCCTCGATCGACTCCGCGAGCGCCTCGGAGACGCGCTGGAGGGCGTCGTCGCCGAGGTCGCGACGCGCGACGTTGATGCCGAGCGGAAGCGGCAGCCCCGTCTCGAGCAGCCACCACTCGCCCAGGTCGACGACACGATGTAGCCCGTGGCGGCCGTACGTGAGCTGCCCTTCGTGAATGAGCAGGCCGGCGTCCGCCCGGCCGGCCCGGACCTCGTCGATGATCGCGTCGAAGGCGACCTCGCGGTAGCGGAACTCCGAGTCGAGCAGGAGCCGCAGCGCGAGGAACGCCGTCGTCATCCGCCCCGGAACGGCGATCTCCGCGTCGCGGAGTGCGTCTTGGGCGAGGGGCTCGCGCGCGACGACGATCGGGCCGTATCCCCTCCCGATACTGGCGCCGTGCGGAAGGATCACGTAGCGCTCCTGCACGAGCGGGTACGCGTGCACCGAGATCGCGGTCACCTCGAGACGCCCCTGAAGCGCCCACTCGTTGAGCGTCTGGATGTCGCGGAGGACGTGCTCGAACTCGAGGCCGCGCGGGTCGACGTGGCCCGTCGCGAGGCCCCAGAACATGAACGCGTCGTCGGGATCCGGACTGTGGCCGAGGCGGATCAGCAAAGGCGCGGCAGGGTAGCAGCGCGGCGGCGACCGCGGCGTAGGTCGCCGTACCATGACCGGAGGAGCGATGCCCACCGACCTGAGCGACGCGATCCAGGACTACCTCAAGGAGATCTACAAGCTGCAGGCGGGGGGAGAGCGGGCGACGACGTCGGCGATCGCACGCCGGATGCGCGTTGCACCCTCGTCCGCGACGTCGATGGTCAAGAAGCTGGCCGCACTCGATCTCGTCGCGCACGCGCCGTACCGAGGCGTGCAGCTCACGGACGCCGGCAGGCAGATCGCGCTCGAGGTGATCCGCCACCATCGGCTCCTCGAGCAATACCTCGCGAAGACGCTCGGGCTCGGGATCGACGCCGTGCACGCGGAGGCAGACCGGCTCGAGCACGCACTGTCGGAGGAGCTCGAGCAGCGAATCGACGAGGCGCTCGGGTACCCGACGCACGATCCGCACGGCGACCCGATCCCCGACGCCGATCTGAACGTCGAGCGCTCGCGGCTCCGCTCGCTCGCGGCGCTCGCGCCGGGTGAGCACGCCGTCATCCGCCGCGTTCCGGACGACGACGCGGCGCTTCTTCGCTACCTGAAGGAGCTAGCACTCATTCCGGGGCGGCGCGTCACGATGCGGGCGTCCGAGCCGTTCGGCGGGCCGCTCACGGTGTCGGTCGGAGGCGCGGAGCGCGCGATCTCGCGCGAGCTCGCGGGCAAGATCGGCGTCGCGTAGGCTGGATTCCCGGGCCGGTCATGACCGGCCCTACGGCTTGTGGCCGAAGAACCAGCGCTCGAGCGGCTTCAGAAGCTCCTCCTTCTCGAACGGGCGGACGTCCTCGTCGACGCCCTCCTCGGCCGAGATCTCGAGGTCGTCGCTGAGCGCGTTGTTCGCGACGGCGAGCGCGTCGTCCAGCTCGTAACCGTCGAAGAGGTAGTCGTCGCCCCTTGGCTTCGGCGTCGGCCGGTTGCGCAGGTTGATCGCGCGCCCGACGGCCCATACCGCCCCGGGCCGCCGCTCGATCCAGATGACGATCTCGTCGCGGCTCCCGTCCTCGCCGACGCCGTGGAGGAAGCGTTCGGCGAAGCGCATCGCCCCCGGCTCCTGGGCCACGCAGCAAGGATACAATCGGCCGGTGAGCATCTTCCGCCGGCTCTTCGGGAAAGGCGACGACGAGCAAGCCGAGCGACCGCGTGGGATCTCGAAGGAGGAGTCCCTCGCCGCCTATGTCGTGCGTGAGCACCGGATGGGACGGTCGGTCGACGACATCCTGAACGACCCGTATCTCAAGAACCGGTGCACGGACGAGCAGCGCGTCCGCTTGCTCGAGCGGCCCGAGGTGATTCGCGCGATCGGCGAGGACACGGCCGCGATGGCACGCGAGCGCGTGAGCGGCTCGTAGCGCCGGTCCCGCGCTCAAACGTCGACGCCGAGGCCGCGCTCGCGGGCGCGGTCGTGGACGAGCTTCGCGACCGCGATGTCCTCGGCCGCGATGCCGATGCTCTTGAAGAGCACGATGTCGTCGTCGCGCTGCCGGCCTCGAACCTCGCCTCCGACAACCTCGGCGAGCTCGTGGACCTCGAGCCAGTCGAGGACGCCGCGCTCAACCGGCTCGACGAGGTCGGCCGCCTCGACCCGTGCCTGCTCGCGCGAATCGCAGCAGACGAACGCGGCGCGTTCGACGACGGCGTTGTCGAGCTCCCGCGCGGCGATCCGGTTTGCGCCCGCCGCACACACGAGCGCGCCGGGCCGAAGCCACTCGCCCCGCAGGACGGGGTCGCGCGAGCTCGTGATCGTCACGACGACGTCCTGGATCGCAGCGTCGCTGTACCACTCGGCGGGCTCGGCGTCGAAACGGCGGGAGAACTCGGCCCGCCGCTCCTCGCTCCGGCAGAAGACGACGACCCGCTCGATCGCCGGAAGCGCGGCCCGGATGCATTCGACTTGACTCTCGGCCTGCCAGCCGCAGCCGATCACCCCGAGCGTTCGGGCTTCCGGGGGGGCGAGGTGCCGCGCCGCGACCGCGCTGGCCGCTCCCGTCCTTCGCTGGCCGAGCCGGTCGGCGTCCACGATCGCGAGGAGCTCGGGCTTGTCGGCAGCGAAGAGGAGGACGACAAAGCGAGCCCCGTCCCGGAAGCTCACGTACGTCTTGAGGCCCGCGACGCCGAGCTCTCGATCGGCAGCCGCCATGACGTGCACGAGGCCGTCGTCGAGACGGAGCCGGAAGCGCGGACGGTTTTCGACCGCGCCCCGCGCGATTCGCTCGAAGCAGGCCTCGATCGCGGCGACGGCGTCCTGCGGGGGAAGCAGCTCCTCGACATCGGATTCGCTAAGAAGGAGCGCCACGCCGAAGAACTACTCTAGGGCGGATGGCACCCTGGCATCGCGTCCCGCTCGCGGCGCTCGGCGCGAACGGCCGCGCGGTCGTCAACATCGCCGGCCGCAAGGTCGCGGTATTCCGCGTAGGCGAGTCGGTCTATGCGTTGGACAACGCGTGCCCGCATGAGGGCAACCCGCTGATCGAAGGTGAAATCGCCGGCGACACCCTCACGTGCGCGTACCACCTGTGGCGCTTCGACCTCGCGACAGGCGCGTGCCTGTCGGGCGACCAGCCCGCGCGGCGTTACGCGGCCGATATCGACGGCGACGAGATCCGGATAGCCGTCGCGTGAGCTGCGGCGGCGACCGCTTCCCCGTCGCTGCACACCGCGGCTCGGGTAAGTCCGACGCGAGTGCGCCCGACAGGATTCGAACCTGTGGCCTCAGCCTCCGCAGGGCTGCGCTCTATCCCCTGAGCTACGGGCGCCGCGGTGGCCTAGTGTAGCGGCCGGGCGACCGCGTTTCCGACGGCGAGCTCGGCGTCTGCCGGAACCTCCGAGCGCACGTACGCGAGCGCGACGACGCGCCCGTCCGCAGGCGCCGCGCTCGTCACGCGCCCGACGACCTTGTCGCCATAGCGGACGTCGGCGTCTCGCTCCGGCAGCTCCGACGTCGAGAGCGAAAGCGCCCGAAGGGACCGGTTCGCGTGGCCGCGGTAATGCAGGCGGGCGATCGGCTCCTGCCCCGGGAAGCACCCCTTCGAGAGGCTGACCGCCCGTTCGACGAGCCCCGCCTCCGCCGGGAGCACGCGGTCGTCGATCTCGAACCCGAACCGTGGCGTGCCCGCCTCAATTCGCATCCGTTCGAGCTCGGCCTCGTCGAGCGGGTTCGTGTCGGGTGCCGGCTCGGCGTCGAGCACCTCGTAGCCAGGCACGCCGTATTCGGACGTGGGGAGCACGAAGGCGCCGTCGGGTCGCGGCACGCCTTCGCCGAGGAGGAGCGACGCGACGTGCTCTTCCGGCTCGATCGTCGCGCGAGCGGCAAAGCGGAACTGGACGAGGTGGTCGCGCACGGTCGTGCCGAGCCCCGCCTCCGTCAGGAGCAGGAAGTCGTCCGCGGTGCGCCGGAGGACGCGGAGCGGCGCAATGACGCGCGCCTTCGCCGTCAGGAGAAGCGCGTCGCACGCCTCCCCCCGCGCGAGCGCTGCGACGTCGTTCGACACCATCCGCTGCAGGTAGTCCTCCGCATCCCGGCCGCGCACCGCGACGAAGTCGCGCGGGCGGCTCGCGCTCCTCACCCGGGTCGCCCCCACGACGGCCAGTGTACGGACGGCGCCTCCCCCGGCGGGGGGTCAAGCCCGATCGGCAGACGCCGATAGGAGCCGTGTATGCGGCCCGTTGGAAAACTCCTTCGCGGCGGGCTCCCGCTCATCCTCGCGGCCAGCGCTGCGACCGCGCTGCCCGCGCCCGCGGCGGCGAGCGAGAAGCTCACCGACAACGCGTCGAACGTCGCTTTGAAGGTCGACGGCGCCGGCCACGCGGTCGTGTACTTCACGCGCAACGGGCGGCGGTACCACCCCCTCGTCTGGGGCGCGGTGAACGCCCGCCATCCGACCCGCTCGGCACCGCAGCTCTCGTTCAAGATCGACTACTCGGGCGGCTACATGCGGCTCGGCCGCCCGCTCTGGAAGACGATCCGAGACCGGTGCCGGCCGTACGACGGCCCGCCGCTTCCGTGGCTCGTCGCCGCGTGCAAGGCGCCCGACGGGAGCTACTGGGCGCTCCAGGAGTTCCGCCGCCTCCTTCCGAACCTCGGCCTCGAGCCGTGGCGGCGCGAGCAGCGAGCACGCGAGCTCCACATCTCGCACTGGAGCGGCGGCGTCGCCCGCCTCGAGGTGTGGGCCGACTGGGTCATGAGCGAGCGCTGGCACGAGGTGTTCGGACGGCTTACCTACCGCGGCCAGCCGGTGTACGGGTTCAGCTCGACCCCGACCGGCGCGCCGCTCGACGGCTACGGGCGCCTCATCTACCTGGACGTGTACAACTCCGCCCTCGGGCGCGGCTGGAAGCGCGAGAACTCGTTCCTCGCGGGCCGCCCGAACGGCCGATTCTGCTACATGTTCGTCCCCCGCGACCGCTACGCGGGCTACCCGCGGGGCCCGAGGCGCCCCGCCGCCCACGGGGAGCGTTATCGCCTGACGGCAGGCGGGCCGGGCGTGACGCCGTTCGTCATGGCGACCGTCCCCGGCCTCCCGAACTACAACGCGGCGAACCCGGAGCACGTCCGCCTGGAAGCGCAGCTGAACCCCGTGAAAGCGTCGCTGTTCGGCGGCGAGTGCTTCGGCAACTAGCTCCGTAAGAGCGACGAGGGCCGGCTTCGCCGGCCCTCGTCAAGTGCACCCTCTTAAGAAGGGGGTCAACGGGGGAAACCTGGTTTCCCCCGTTCCCTACATCATGTCGGGCATCCCGCCCGGCATGCCGGCGCCGACCTTCTCCTTCTCGGGCGGCTCCGCAACGATCGCCTCGGTCGTGAGGATGTTCTTCGCGATCGAGGCGGCGTTCTGGAGAGCCGAGCGCGTGACCATCGTCGGGTCGATGATCCCCGCCTTCACGAGGTCTTCGTAGTCGCCCGTCTCGACGTTCAGCCCGTTGCCCTTGTCGAGGCCGCGGATCTTGTCGACGACGACCGAGCCCTCCATGCCCGCGTTGTCTGCGAGCTGGCGGATCGGCTCCTCGAGCGCGCGGGCGACGATGTGCGCCCCCGTCCGCTCGTCGGAGTTCTCGAACTCGTCGAGGCTGATCGCGTTCACCGCGTTCAGGAGCGCGACGCCGCCGCCCGGCACGATGCCCTCCTCGAGCGCGGCCCGGGTTGCCTGCAGCACGTCCTCGACGCGATGCTTCTTCTCCTTCATTTCCGTCTCGGTGGCCGCGCCGACCTTGACGACGGCGACGCCGCCCGAGAGCTTCGCGAGCCGCTCCTGGAGCTTCTCGCGGTCGAAGTCGGAGTCGGTGTTCTCGATCTCCTGCTTCAGCTGCTTGATGCGGGCCTTGATCCCCTCAGACTCGCCCGCGCCGTCGATGATCGTCGTCGAGTCCTTGTCGACGACCACCTTGCGTGCGCGGCCGAGCTGCGAGAGCTTCGTGTTCTCGAGCTTGAGCCCCATCTCCTCCGTGATCACTTCGCCGCCGGTCAGGATCCCGATGTCCTCGAGCATCCGCTTGCGACGGTCGCCGAAGCCGGGAGCCTTGACCGCGACGGCCGTGAACGTCCCGCGGAGCTTGTTGACG
>DATAAZ010000029.1:0-45478 GCA_036259875.1 Gaiellaceae bacterium | reverse complement strand
GGACCTCGCCGTCGACTCACCGACGGAGCTCGCACGGCTCCTTCGGGCGCTCTGACGGATCGTTTCCAGGGCCCGCGAGCCGGGTAACCCGGAGCGCATGGCGCATCCGGACTTCATCGAGGCCCAGAAGTACCTGTCCGGGATGGACTATCCGGCGGGCAAGCAGGAGATCGTCGAGCACGCGCGCAGCCAGGGCGCCGACGAGCAGACGCTCCGCGAGCTGGAGCGGATCCCCGACCGGGAGTACAACGGGCCGAACGCCGTTAGCGAGGCGCTCGCCTCGACGTAGCGCCGGTTCGGGCCGGCGGCGGGCCCCAAGGGGTTTGCCTCGCCCGAAGCCGCATCTCGGCCGGGACGATTCCCGCCCTAGACGACGCTGGGCGGAACGAAGCCGCGGTCGAAGAGACGGTTCGCCGCGTCGATGTGCCGCTGACCGTTCGCGAGGCTGACGAAGTGGTGTCCGGGCAGAAGCGCCTCGATTCGCGCTCCGCGGAGCGTCCGCATGCTCGCCGCGTACGCCTGGATGCGGCAGTCCCACCGGTTCGCGAGCGAGACCTCGCCGCCGAAGAAGACGAGGTCGCCGCTGAAGAGCGTCCGGCCTCGCCGCCCCTCCACGAGGAAGGCGAGGTGGCCGTCCGCGTGCCCGGGCGTCTCGAGCACCTCGACTGCGAGCTCTCCGACCGAGACGCGGTCGCCGTCGCGAACGCGGACGTCCACGTCGCAGGGGCGAAACCGGAAGTCGGCAGGGTAGAAGTCGGAGCGCTTCCCGACTTCGACGCTGAGCGCCTCGGCGTCCCCCGTGGCGACCCACTCCGCCACCTCGGCCGATGCGACCACCCGGACGTCGGGCAGCCGTTCGCGAAGCGCAGCGGCACCGCCCGCGTGGTCGGCGTGGCCGTGCGTGAGGAAAACGTACCGGAGACGGTCTCGGGGGAGACCGGTCGCGTCGGCGTTCGCGAGAATCGCGTCGACGCCGCTGCCGATTCCGGCATCGACGAGCGCCGCCTCCGAGCCGCCGTCGAGGAGGTAGACGTGGCAGTCGAACGGGTCGCTGACCCCGAAGCCCGACTCGCCGCTTCCGACCAGGTGCGCCTCCGGCGTCAGCCGCACCGCTGCTAGCGAAGGAGGAACCCCGTCCCGAGCTCGTCGTCGGGCTCGAGGACGAACGTGTGCGAGCCCGTGAGGTGCGCGTGACCCGCGATCTCGGTCACCACCGCCGGGCGACCTCCGACCTCCGCGTCCCCGACGACGCGGCCTTCGAACTCCGTCCCGATCACGCTCAGGTTGCGAAGCGGCTCGCCACGCGGCAGCGCGCCCGCGCGGTCGAGGACCGCGAGCCGGGCCGAGGTCCCGCTCCCCGTCGGAGAGCGGTCGACCTCGCCGTCGCCGAAGATCGTGACGTTGCGCTGTCGTAGTCCGGAGCCGTCGCGCTCGCACTCCTCCCAGAAGATGACGCCGTAGACGTCGCGAAGCTCCGGCTCGTCTGGATGCACGACGTCGTGCTCAGCCTCGAGGGCGCGCTTGATCTCACGGCCGAGCTCGATGAACGTCGCCACCTGGGACGCCTCGACGCGGAGCGCGAGTTCGTCCGCGCGCACGCACGCGTAGAACGCGCCTCCGTAGGCGAGGTCCGCGCGCACCCGCCCGCGGCTCGTCTCGGCCGTCAGGTCCTCGGCGAGGACGAACGATGGGACGTTACGGAACCGCGCCGCGCGAACGCGTCCGCCTTCGACTCGCACGGTGACGGGCAGGCGCCCGGACGGCACGTCCAAGACGAGCTCGGTCTCGGGCTCCGTCGCGGCGAGCATCCCGGTCTCGAGCGCCGCCGTCGCGAGCGCGATCGTCCCGTGTCCGCACGCGGTCGAGTAGCCCGCGGTGTGGAAGAAGACGACGCCGAGGTCGGCCCCCTCGTCCTCGGGCTCGGTCACGAAGCAGCCGTACATGTCGGCGTGCCCGCGCGGCTCGTTGACGAGGAGCTGGCGGACGCGGTCGAGCCGCTGCGCGGCGTAGCGGCGCTTCTCGAGGATGGTGCGGCCCGGGATCGGCCCGACCCCGCCCGTGACGATCCGGAAGGGCTCGCCGGCCGTGTGGTAGTCGATCGTGGTGACGATCACGCTCGGCGAAGGATCTCCCATGCGCGCGCGACGTCGGCCTCGGTCGTGCGGACGTTCCCGACCGCGAGCCGCAGCACGAAGCGCCCGTCGAGCTTCGTATGCGAGAGGTAGATCTGCCCGCTCGCATTCGCGCGCTCCATGAGCCGCTCGTTCTCCTCGTCAGAGCCCGCGCGCCGGAAGCAGACGACGGAGAAGGGATACGGCGCGACGATCTCCCAGCCCGGCTCCGCCTCGATCCACGAGGCGAAGAGGCGGGCGAGCCGGACGTGCTCACGGACGAGCGCCTGGAGGCCCTCCCGCCCGTAGCAGCGGATCACCGCCCAGAGCTTGAGCGCGCGGAACCGCCGCCCGAGCGCGGGTCCGTAGTCCATCAGGTTCGTGACCTCCGCGTCGCTCGTTCGCAAGTACTCCGGGACAAGGCTGAAGGCGCGCCGGAACTCTTCCGGACGGCGCGTGAAGAGCGCCGAGCAATCGACCGGCGTGAAGAGCCACTTGTGCGGGTTGACGACGAGCGAGTCGGCGCGGTCGACCCCCGCGAGCGCCCAGCGATGCTCGTGGCAGACGGCGGCCGAGCCCGCGTAGGCCGCGTCGACGTGAAGCCAGACGCCCGCGCGCTCGCACGCGTCGGCGATCTCCGGAACGGGGTCGACCGACGTCGTCGACGTCGTCCCGACGGTCGCGACCACCCCGGCAGCCTCGTCGCGCGCGAGCGCCGCCGCGAGCGCGTCCGGGCGCATCCGGAACTCCTCGTCGACCGGGACCTTCACGAGCGGCACCCCGAGGAGCCGTGCCGCCTTGTCGACGGACGAGTGAGCGTGCTCGGAGCAGAGGACGGCACCGCCCGGACGAAGCTCTCGCGCGACGGCAAGCGCCGCAAGGGTCGAGGTCGAGGCAGTGTCCTCGATGTGGCCGTGGAGGCCGTCGGGGAGGCCGAGCAGCCGGCGCAGCCAGTCGAGCGCGAGCTCCTCGAGCTCGGTGGCCGCCGGCCCCGTCCGCCAGAGCATCGCGTTCACGTTGAACGCGGCCGCGAGGAGCTCGGCGAGGATTCCCGGCTCCGAGCCGGAGATGGCGAAGTACGCGAAGAAGCGCGGGTGGTTCCAGTGCGTCGTCGCCGGGACGATGACCCGATCGAGATCGCGGAGGACGGCCGCAAACGGCTCGCCGCGCTCGGGCGGCTCCGCCGGCAGCTGCGCACGCACGTCGCCCGGCTCCACCGGGGCGAGGACCGGCAGGTCGCCGATCTCCTCGAGGTAGCGCGCGACCCACTCGACCGCGGCAACTCCGTCCCGGCGAAAGGTGCTCACGCCTTCAGCATCCGTCGCACCTCGCGCCAGGGGCGCGTGTTCACGACGTCGTCGGCGGTCAGCCAGCCGCGTCGCGCCTGGAAGACGCCGAGCTCCAGGTTTGCGAGCTCGTGGACACGGTGCGCGTCCGTCGAGACGACGATCTTGACGCCAGCCTCGACCGCCGCGCGCGCATTGACGTCCATGAGGTCGAGCCGGTCGGGCTGCGCGTTCACCTCGAGGAACGTCCCCGTCTCGCGCGACCGCTCGAAGATTGCTTCGAGATCGACCTCGTATGCCGCGCGCCGGTTCAGCTTCCGCCCCGTCGGGTGGCCGATGCAGTCCACGTGCGGGTTCTCGAGCGCGGCGAGGATCCGCTTCGTCAGCTCCGCGCGCGGCATGTCGAACGAGGAGTGGACGGACGCCATCACCCAGTCGCGCTCGGCGAGCGTCTCGTCGTCCACGTCCAGCGAGCCGTCGCGGCGGATGTCCACCTCGATTCCGGAGAGGATCTCGATCCCGTCGACCCGCTCGTTCACCGCCGCGATGTCCTCCACCTGCTGCGCCAGGCGATCGCCGCGCAGGCGCCTCGCGTGGTCGCAGACGGCGACGTAGCGGCGGCCGAGCTCGAGCGCCGCAAGCACCATCTCGTCCAGCGTTCCGCGCCCGTCGGACCACGTGGTGTGGACGTGCAGGTCGCCGACGACGTCTTCCAGGGCGACGAGCCCCGGGAGCGCTCGGCGCCGCGCCGCCTCGAGCTCGCCGCGGTTCTCGCGCAGCTCGGGCGGGATCCAGGCGTACCCGAGGCGCTCGTAGAGCTCCGTCTCGCTCGTCGTTCGGAACGTCTCGCCGTCCTCGGACTGAACGCCGTACTCGGAGACCGAGAGACCGCGGCGGACCGCGTCCTCCCGCAACGCGACGTTGTGCTCGGCCGAGCCGGTGAAGTGCTGCAGCAGGTTGCCGTAGGACTCGGGCGGCACGACCCGGAGATCGAACCGGAAGCCGTCGTACGAGACGACCGTCGCTTTCGTCGAGCCGTGCGCGACCACCTCGGCGACGCGAGGAAGCGAGACGAAGTGCTGCGTGAGCGCGGCCGGGTCGCTCGCCGTCGCGATCAGGTCGACGTCGCGGACCGAGGCAACGCGCCTGCGCACGCTCCCCGCCTCGGAGACGCGATCGCACGCAGGGTGCGCGGCGAGCTCCGCGACGAGATCGCGAACGACCGGGAGAACGCGGCCGAGCAGGAACCGCGTCGGGCCCGCGTTCGGCGCCGGCGCCCGCACGGCAGCGAGGACGCGCTCCTCCGTCTTCGGTCCGAGCCCGGGCAGCGCGCGGAGCTTCCCCGCCTCGGCGGCAGCGCGGAGCTCGTCGAGCGAGGTCACGCCGAGCTCCTCCCAGAGCCGCCGGGCGGTCTTCGGACCGAGCCCCGGCACGCGCATGACCTCGACGAGACCCGCGGGGACGCGCGCCCGCAGCTTCGCGAGCGCCTGCATGTCGCCCGTCTCGACGAGCTCGACGATCTTCCCCGCGATCGTCCCGCCGATTCCCGGAATCTGGGTCGCCGTTCCGTCGAGGGCGAGGCGGGCCACGGGTGCTGCGGACTCGCGGATGCGGGCGGCCGCCTTCCGGTAGGCGGAGAGGCGGAACGCGTCCGCGCCGTCGAGCTCGAGGAGATCGGCGAGGAGCTCGAAGCGATCCGCGACCTCGGCGTTCTTGGGGAGCGTCTCCGCCACCCCGGCGATCATATGTTGCGTGTCTCGGACCACCCCACCGGCCGGCGACCCGGATCGATTCCGCCTCGCCGTCTGCCTGCCGACGTACAACGAGCGCGAGAACGTCGAGCCGATCGTCCGGGCGCTCGGCGACGTCCTCGCCGGTGCCGGCCTCGACGCGAGGGTGCTCGTCGTCGACGACGCCTCGCCGGACGGGACGGGCGAGGTTGCCGACCGCCTCGCGGCCGAGCTTCCGTGGGTCGACGTCCTCCACCGCGGCCGCAAGGAAGGCCTCGGCCCCGCGTACCTCGCGGCATTCCGCCGCGCGCTCGCCGACGGGGCCGAGCTCGTCATGGAGATGGACGCCGACTTCTCGCACGATCCCGCGGACGTCCCGCGGCTCGTCACGGCAGCCGAGGAGGCCGACGTGGTCGTCGGCTCGCGCTATGCGGAGGGCGGTGGCGTTCGGAACTGGGGTGCCGTCCGCCGCACCGTCAGCCGTGCGGGCTGCCTGTATGCGCAGGCGATCCTCAGCCTCGGGATTCGCGATTCCACGTCCGGCTTCAAGGTCTTCCGCCGTGCCGTCCTCGAGACGATCGACCTCGAGGCGATTTCGTCCAAGGGGTACGCCTTCCAGATCGAGAACGTCTACCGCGCCGTCCGGGCCGGCTTCCGGGTCGTCGAGGTGCCGATCACGTTCGTCGACCGCGAGACGGGCAGCTCGAAGATGAGCCGCGCGATCGTCGCCGAGGCGGTCGTGCGGGTTCCGGCCCTCCGGCTGCGTGCGGCGCTTCGGCGTCTCTGACGCTGGGTATAGTCGGAGCCGTGGCCGAGATCGCCGACGTCAGCGACGCGAACTTCGAGGACGAGGTGATCCGGTCCGACCGCCCGGTCGTCGTCGACTTCTGGGCGCCCTGGTGCCAGCCCTGCCGCATCATTGCGCCGATTCTCGACGAGATGGCCGAGCAGCACGGCGAGCGCGTCAAGTTCACGAAGCTGAACGTCGACGACAATCCCCAGACGGCCGCGCGATTCAACGTCCTCTCGATCCCGATGGTCGTCCTCTTCGAGGGGGGCGAACCCCGCCAGGCGGTGATCGGCGCGCGCCCGAAGAGCCACTACGAGGGCGCCTGGGAACGCTGGCTCAAGGCGGCGTAACGCCGCACCCGCACTGTTAAGAACGCGCTAACACGGCGTTAGAAGCTCAAGGAGTCGCTTGTGACGGCCGAGAGGCTGTCGCTACGTTCGATACGTGCGACCGCTTCCTTTCGCCGACGTGCTCGACCCGATCATCGACCTCGTACGCGACGAGACGCCGCTCATCGACCCGTGGGGTCGCGTCGCCGTCATCGTCGGTCTCTTCGCGCTCGCGTGGCTCGTCTCGCGCTTCGCCGCCCGCGTCGCCGGCAGGCTGCTCGAGTGGCACGACCGACGCCACGCGGGGAGCGACGAGAATGCCCTCGGCGCGAAGATCGGGACGATCAAGCGACGCGAGACCGCGGTCGCGATCGTGCGCACCTCGATCGCATACGTCGCATTCACGGCCGCCGCCGTGCTCTCGGTCGCGCAGGTCGCGGGCGGAATCGACCGCCTCGCCGCGATCGCGGGAGGCCTCTTCCTCGTCCTCGTCGGCGTCTTCGTCGCGCAGCGACTCCTGACCGACATGATCGCGGGTTTCACGATGTTCATGGAGCGCTGGTTCTCCGTCGGCGACACCATCGTGGTCGTCTCGAACCTGGAGCTGCAGGGCGTCGTCGAGGACGTCTCGCTCCGCCGCACGCGGCTCCGCGACGTGAACGGCGAGGTGATCAACGTCCACAACTCGCAGATCGCGGCCGTGCGCGTCCTCCCCTCGGGGGTCAAGGAACTCGCGGTCGAGGTCTTCGTCAGCGACCGCGACGCAGGCGTCGCGCTCGTCGAGCACGTCGCGCGCCTCGTTCCCGAGGGGCCGACGACGTTCATCCGACGGCCGTGGATCGAGCACGTCGAGAAGTTCTCCGAGGCGCTGGTGCGGATCACGGCTCGCGCGACGGTCGTGCCCGGGCGCGAGTGGCTCGCGGAGGGCTTCTTCGCCGAGGTCATGCGCGAGCAGGCGACGGCAGGGCTAATCGTGCACGGGCCGGTCGCGCTCGCCGTCGACGAGCGGGCGACGCGGAGCTTCGCGCGTGCAAGCGCCGCCACCCGCTGGCACGCCCGGCGCGCCGAGCGCGCGCACGCAGCCGCGTAGCCGCCCGCTCTACGGGCGCGCGAAGTGATCCCAGCCGGCGAGCGTCACCGACTCGCCGTGCTCGAGGACCTCGACGCCCTCGCCCTCCTCGCAGCGGCCGACGACCGGAAAGCCGCTCGCCGTCGCATCGTCGCGCGCAAGCGCCGCGAGGAGCTCGTAGTCCTCGCCCCGTGTCCAGAACGGCTCGTCGGCGAGCTCCTCCGTCCCGGGAGCGCGCGGGACCGCCTCCGCGTCGATCACGAGCTTGCAGCCCGAGCGCTCCGCGATCCGCGCCGCGTCGGACGCGAGCCCGTCGGAGAGGTCGATGAGCGCGTGGGCGCGCGGCGCGAGCGTCGCCGCCGCATCGAGGCGAAACGGCGGTCGGCGGTGGGCCCGGACAAGCTCGTCGTAGCCGTCGAGACCATGCTCGAGGACGTAGAGCCCCGCCGCAGAGGCGCCCAGAGGACCCGTGACGACGAGCTCATCGCCCGGCCGGGCGCCGCCCCGGCCCGGGACGCGGTCGCTCGCGCCGACCGCCGTCACGCTCACCGAGACGAGCTCGGCCGCGTTCGTGTCGCCGCCCACGACCGGGAAGCCGGGCTCGGCGAGGCCGTAGTAGAGCTCGAGGACGCTCGGCACGTCCGTGCCCGGCGGAAGCGTGAGCGTGACGAGGAGGGCGATCGGCCGCGCGCCCATCGCCGCGAGGTCGCTCAGGTTGACGGCGGCGGCCTTGTACCCAAGGTCGTGCCAGGACGTCCAGTCGAGGCGGAAGTGGACGCCCTCGAGCAGGAGGTCCTGCGTGACGACGAGCCCCTCCGGGAAGACGGCCGCGTCGTCTCCGATCCCGTGCACGAGCCCGCGCCGCTCGAGCTCGGCCAGGAGGCCGAACTCACCGAGCTCTGACAGACGCAATGTCGAGCGCGTCCACCGGGCCTGGACCGCGGCCGACCCGGTACCCGGCGCGGACCGCCTCGGTCGCGACCTCCGCCGCTGCCCTCGCCGCCTCCTCGAGCGATTCGCCGCGGGCGAGGAAGGCGGTGAGCGCGGCCGAGTGCGTGCAGCCCGCGCCGTGCGTCGTCTCCGCTCCGTAGCGCTCGACCGGGATGGGGACGTGCCGCTGGCCGTCGAAGAGCCAGTCGACCGCCTCCGCGCCGTGGCCGCCGGTGACGACCACCGCGGGCGCGCCGAGCGCGTGGATCGTCTCGGCGAGCTGCTCCCGGTTCGCCTCGTCGGAATACGGGACCCCGGCGAGCGCACAGGCCTCGTAGAGGTTCGGCGTCACGACGGTCGCGAGCGGGAACAGGCGCTTCGTCAGCGCCGCGACGGCGTCCTCGCGCAGGAGCTTCGCCCCCGACGCGGCGACCATCACAGGATCGACGACGAGGGGGATCGGGTGCTCGCGGACGAAGCCGGCGACCGTCTCGATGATCGGCGCGCTGAAGAGCATCCCCGTCTTGGCCGCGTCGACGCCGACGTCGTCGACCAGCACGTCGAGCTGCGTGCCGATGAACGGCGGCGGGACTTCGTGGACGGCGCGCACCTCGGTCGTGTTCTGCGCGGTCAGCGCGACGATCGCCGACATCCCGTGGCAGCCGAGGCTTGCGAACGCCTTCAGGTCGGCCTGGATCCCCGCGCCCCCGCCCGAGTCCGAGGTGGCGATCGTGAGGCAACGCGGGATCATCCCAGGCCGAGGCTACCATCGGTTCGTGGCGACCCTGGTCGGCCTGTACGACGACGTCCTGGCCGCCGAGGAGGTCGTCTTCCGGACGAACGTGCCGGAGCGGGAGGCGCGAACGGCGGCGCTCCCGGACACGCTCCATCCAACCGTGGTCGAGGCGCTGGGCCGACGCGGCCTGACGCAGCTCTACGAGCACCAGCTAGCCGCGTTCCGCGCAGCGGAAGCGGGCAAGCACGTCATCGTCTCGACCGGGACGGCGAGCGGGAAGACGCTCGCGTTCAACCTCCCGATCCTGAACACGCTCGCCGCGGAGCCCAAGCTGCGGGCGCTCTACCTCTACCCGACGAAGGCACTCGCCCAGGACCAGGCGCGCTCGCTCGCGGCGTTCGGTCTCCCCCGCCTGCGCGCCGCGATCTACGACGGCGATACGGAGGCGGAGCGCCGCTGGCAGATCCGCAAGTGGGCGAACGTCATCCTTACGAACCCGGACATGCTCCATGTCGGCGTCCTCCCGCACCACGACCGCTGGGGCGACGTCCTCCAGAACCTCCGCTACGTCGTCGTCGACGAGGCGCACGTCTACCGGGGCGTCTTCGGGTCGCACGTGGCGAACGTGCTCCGACGGCTCCGCCGGGCGGCGGCCATCTACGGCGCCGAGCCGCAGTTCCTGCTCGCGTCGGCGACAATCGCGAATCCCGGAGAGCAGTCGCGGGCGCTGCTCGGCCTCGACGTCATCGTCGTGGATGCCGATGCGGCGCCGCGTGCGGAGCGAACGGTCGCGTTCTGGAACCCGCCCGTGCTCGACGAGGAGCTCGGCCTGCGCGCCAGCCCGCTCGGCGAGGCGGCGCGGATTCTCGCCGGGCTCGTCTCGCGGGAGCTCCGCACGATCTGCTTCGCGAAGAGCCGCCGCGCCGCCGAGCTCGTCCACCGCTTCGCCTCCGAGCGGCTGGACGCCGAGACGGCCGCTCGTCTCTCCCCCTACCGGGCCGGCTACACGCCGGCGCAACGGCGTGACATCGAGCGGCGGCTCGTCGAGGGAGACCTGCTCGGCGTCACCGCGACCGATGCGCTCGAGCTCGGAATCGACATCGGCCTCCTCGACTGCGCGATCTCCGTCGGCTTTCCGGGGACCGTGGCGAGCTTGCGCCAGCAGTGGGGCCGCGCCGGGCGGCGCGCGCACGGGCTCGCCGTGCTCGTCGCGTCCGAGGACGCACTCGACCAGTTCTTCATGCGTGAGCCCGAGGCGCTGATCGACCGTCGCGTCGAGGCTGCGATTCTCGACCATGCGAACCCGCGCGTGCTCGACGGCCACGTCCGCTCGGCCGCGTTCGAGGCGCCGCTCGACGAGCGAGACGAGCCGACGCTCGGGTCGGAGGCGCTCGCGCGCGCGGAGGCGCTCGCGCGCGCGGGCGAGCTGAAGCGGACGAAGGCGGGGTACGTGTGGGCGGGGCGCGACTACCCGGCCGCGCACGTCCCGCTTCGCTCGACGAGCCCCGACGCGTTCGCGGTCGTCGACCGGGAGACGGGCGCCGTGCTCGGGACCGTGGAACACGAGCGCGCGTACTCGACCGTCCACGAGGGCGCGATCTACCTCCACCTCGGCGAGTCCTACCGCGTCTCATCGCTCGACCTCAACGCGCGCACGGCGCTCGTCGAGCGCTTCACGAGCGACTACTACACGCAGGCGAAAAAGGAGACGACGACCGCCATCGACGCAGCGGAGCGACGCGAGCACCGGCTTGGCCTCGAGGTCGCGTTCGGCCGCGTGCGCGTGACGGAGCAGGTCGTCGGCTACCAGAAGAAGTCGATCCGCGACCAGTCGACGCTCGACCTCGTCGCGCTCGATCTCCCCGAGACGTGCTTCGAGACGGAGGCCGTCTGGTACCTGCCCGAGCCGTGGATGCTGGACGGGATCGACGAGATGCCGCGCCTGCTCGGCTCGCTTCACGCCGCCGAGCACTCGATGATCGCGGTCCTGCCGCTCTGGGCGATGTGCGACCGCTGGGACATCGGCGGCCTCTCGACGAACATCCACTTCCAGACGGGCCGCCCGACCGTCTTCGTCTACGACGGCCACGCGGGCGGCGTCGGGATCGCCCGGCGCGGCTACGACGCGTTCGCGGGCTGGGTCGACGACACGGCGCGGATGCTCGCCGGCTGCCCCTGCGAGCGCGGCTGCCCTTCGTGCGTGCAGTCGCCGAAGTGCGGCAACCTGAACGAGATGCTCGACAAGGCGGGCGCGCTGACGCTCCTGCGGCGAATGCTCTCCGCCGCGTAGCCGCGGCAGTACAGGCTGTCGATTCCTCGGCGGGTCGTTCGTCGTAGAGTCGAACCGACGAAAGGAGGCACCGTGCAATACATGCTCTTGATCTACGGCGACGAGGCGGCCGGCAACGAGCGTTTCGAGAGCCTGAGCGAAGAGGAGCGCAACGAGCAGCTCGGCCGGTGGTGGACGTACACCGAGGAGCTCCAGAACGCGGGCGTCCACGTCGCCGGCGAAGCCCTGCAGCCGACGATGGCCGCGAAGACCGTCGAGGTGAGAGACGGCGATCGCCTCGTCACTGACGGCCCGTTCGCGGAGACGAAGGAGCAGCTCGGCGGCTTCTACATCGTCGACGTGCCGAGCGAGCAGGAGGCGCTCGACTGGGCGGCGAAGATGCCGTCGCATCCGTTCGGCCGAGTCGAGGTGCGGCCCGTCATGGTCTTCGACCAGCCGGAATAGCGTGCGACGGCGCGCAGGGGCCGCCAGATAGACGCCGTCGCCTCGGTCTTCCGCGAGGAGTTCGGCCGCTCGGTCGCGATCCTGGCGCGCATCCTCGGCGACCTCGACCTCGCCGAGGAGGCCGTTCAGGACGCGTTCGCGCGCGCGGTCGAGCGGTGGCGGCGAGACGGCACGCCGGCACGGCCGGGTGCATGGATCGTCGCCACCGCACGCAACCGGGCGATCGAGCTGATCCGTCGCGAGCAGACGCTCGAGCGGAAGCGCGAGCTCCTCGCGCGGCTCGAGGGCACGCGGGAGGAGGAGGAGATGGAGGAATCCGCGATCCCCGACGAGCGCCTCTCGCTCGTCTTCGCCTGCTGCCATCCGGCGCTCGCCGTCGACGCGCAGGTCGCGCTCACCCTTCGCATGCTCGGCGGCCTCACGACGGAGGAGATCGCGCGAGCCTTCCTCGTGCCCGAGGCGACGATGGCGCAGCGGCTCGTGCGAGCGAAGCGCAAGGTTCGCGCGGCGGGCATTCCGATTCGCGTGCCGCCCGACCACCTCCTCCCCGACCGCCTGCGCGCCGTCCACGCCGTCCTCTACCTCGTCTTCAACGAGGGGTACGGTCCGCCGCCACGGGATGAGCTCTGCGACGAGGCGATCCGCCTCGCGAAGCTCCTCGTCGTTCTCATGCCCGACGAGCCGGAGACGCTCGGGCTTCTCGCGCTGATGCTCTTCCACGACGCGCGCCGCCGCGCGAGGCTCGACCACGAAGGACGCCTCGTCCTGCTCGAGGATCAGGACCGCTCGCTCTGGGATGCGGCGCGCGTCGGCGAAGGGAGGCGCATGCTCGAACGGGCCGCGCGGCTCCGTCGTCCGGGCCCCTACCAGCTCCAGGCGGCGATTGCAGCACTCCACACGGAGTCGGAGACCGACTGGGCGGCGATCGCGCTGCTCTACCGCCGCCTCGCCGAGCTCGCGCCCTCTCCCGTCGTCGAGCTGAACCGCGCCGTTGCCGTCGCGATGGCGGACGGCCCGGCCCGGGGCCTCGCGCTCGCCGAGACGCTCGCGGGCGAGCTCGACACGTACCACCTCTTCCACGCGACGCGCGGCGATTTCCTCCGCCGGCTCGAACGCCGCGACGAAGCACGCGCCGCGTACACCCGCGCCCTCGAGCTCGCCCCGAGCACGCCCGAACGCGAGTTCCTGACGCGTCGACTCGCCGAGGTCGCGGCCTAGCGGGCACGCGCGAGGCGAACGGCGAGCTCGACCGCGTCCGCCGGCGTGGCCGCCCGCTCGATCCCGTCGCCCCCGATCGCCCACCCCGGCTCGAGGACGACGACCGGGCGCTCGAGGACGCGGGCGAAGCCGATCTCGGCGAGCGTGCCCCACCGGCCGCCGACCGCGATGACCGCGTCCCCCGAGGCGACGACCGCGAGGTTGCGGGCGTGGCCGATCCCCGTCACGACGACGTAGTCCGACCACTCGTTCGCGCCCGTGCGGGTCTCGCCGGGGAGGATCGCGATCGTCGTCCCACCGGCTGCCTTCGCGCCTCGCGCTGCAGCCGCCATCACCTCGCCCCGCCCGCCCGTGACGACGACGCAGCCGCGCTCGGCGAGAAGGCGACCGACCTCCTCGGCGCGCACCTCCCCCTCGGCGCCGCTCCCGATCACCGAGACCTGGAGGGGCACTACGCCGTCCTCCGGCGCAGCGTCGCCGCCCCGAGCGCGAGCGCGAGCAGGGCGACGCCCGTGATCGCCGCCGCGTCGAGCGCGAGCCGCGAGTCGAGGTCGTCGGACACCGCGCGCGCGAGCGCGTCGTAGGCGTACGTGAGCGGGAGCGCGTCGGACACGGCCTCGAGCCAGCCGGCCATGCGGTCGCGTGGCACGAAGAGGCCGCAGAGCAGGATCTGGGGGAGGACGAACGCGGGCATGAACTGCACGGCCTGGAACTCGCTCCGCGCGAACGCGCTCAGGAAGAGGCCGAGCGCCATGCCGAGGATCGCGTTCGCGACCGCGAACACGAGCACCAGCCAGACGGGGCCCGCGACGTCGAGGCCGAGCCCGCCGAGCGCGACGCCGGCCGCGACGAGCGCCTGCGCGGTCGCGACGAGCGCGAACGCGAGGCCGTAGCCGACCAGGAGGTCGGCCTTCGCGAGCGGCAGCGTCATCAGGCGCTCGAGCGTCCCGGTCGTCCGCTCGCGGAGGATCGTGATCGACGCGACGATGAACATCGTGACGAACGGGAAGAGTCCGATCAGCGTCCCGGCCACGCGGTCGAAGCGCGCCTCGTTCCCCGCGAAGACGTGGCGAAGCAGGAAGAGGAGCAACGGCGGCACGGCGAGGAGGAGGACAAGCGTCCGGGGGTCGCGCCGAAGCTGGGTGAGGACCCGGCGAGCGGTTGCGAGCGTGGCGCGCGCACTCATCGCGAGCTCGTGTCCCTACGCCGCCTCCGCCTCCACGAGGCGGAGGAACGCCGTCTCGAGGTCGTCAGTCCCCGTCCGCTGCCGAACGCTCGCCGGCGCCTCGGCGGCGACGATCTCGCCGTCGCGCATGAGGAGCAGGTGGTCGCAGCGGGCGGCCTCGTCCATCACGTGGCTCGAGACGAGGAGCGTCGTCCCACCCGCGGCGAGCCCGTGGAAGACGTTCCACAGGTCGCGGCGCAGCACCGGATCAAGGCCGACGGTCGGCTCGTCGAGGACGAGGAGATCGGGTCGATTCAGGAGCGCGCTCGCGAGCGAGACGCGCGACCGCTCGCCCCCGGAAAGCGTCCGGACTACCTGGTCGGTGCGGCCCGTGAGATCGACGTCGCGGACAACCTCTGCCACCCGGGCCTCCGGGACCGCGAGGAGACGTGCGAAGTAGGCGAGGTTCTCGCGGACGGTGAGATCTCCGTACACCGAGGGCGCCTGCGTCACGTAACCGATCCGCGAGCGGAGCTCCGGCGACCCGGCAGGGCGGCCGAGGACGGTAACCCGACCGGAGGCGACGACTTGCACGCCGACGATCGCTCGCATGAGCGTCGTCTTACCCGACCCGCTCGGGCCGAGCAGTCCGGTGACGGCGCCGACCGGTACCGCGACGGTGACGCCGTCGAGGACGAGGCGGTCGCCTCGGACGACGTGGAGGTCTTCGACCCGAATCGCATCCACGGCGACCACTCTACGGGAACTGTCAGTGAGTGTCAAATGGCAGTAGATGTCTGATTCGGCTACGCTTCTACGGTGACCGGCCTGCGAGAGCGGAGGAAGTCCCGGGCGAGGCGCGAGATGACGGCGGCGGCGCTTCGCCTGTTCGCCGAGCGAGGGTACGGGCCGACGACGGTGGCCGAGATCGCGGCTGCGGCCGACGTCTCGCAGCGCACGTTCTTCCGCTATTTCTCGTCGAAGGTCGACGCCGTCTTCGGGGACGCGCCCGAGCGGCTGGCCGCGCTCCACGACTCGCTCGCCGGGCGGGGCGAGCGACCCGTCCACGAGATCGTTCGCGACGTCTTCCTGCGGATGGCGACCGAGTTCGAGCGGGAGACGTCCGTCTACCTCGTTCGAGCAAGGCTGATGACGAGCGAGCCCGCGGTTCGCGGCCGGTTTCTCGAGCTCCTCGCGACGATCGAGGACGAGATCGCGGCGGCGGCGGCGCCGCGGCGGGCGTCGGCCGACGAGGTCTTCCGCGCGCGCCTCCTCGCGGCGCTCCTCACCGCGACGCTCCGCGCGAGCGCATTCGCGTGGGCGGCGTCGCGGGGCCGCGCGTCGCTGACACGGTTCGTCACCGACGCCTTCGACACGGTGCAGCCTGCTGCGGCCGCGCTCGAGGGCGGTCGCTGACCCCCGGCGCAAGCGTGGGCTGATAGGACCGCGCGATGGCCACGACGCGAACCGCCCGCGGCGGCGTTCTCATCATCGGCGGCGGCTTCGCCGGGTCGTCGCTCGCCCGCGAGCTCGGGAAGCGCGGCGCGACGATCGTGAGCCCCGAGAACTTCATGCTCTACACGCCGATGCTCCCCGAGGCAGCCTCGGGGACGCTCGAGCCGCGGCACGTGGTCGTGCCGCTGCGAGCGATGTGCCCGCGCGCCGAGCTCATCCTCGGCCGGGCGGTCGATCACGACGCGGCCGGGCGACGCGTCCAGGTCCGAACCGAGCACCAGCTCTTCTGGATCCGCTACGACGAGCTTGTGATCGCGGTCGGCGCAGTCGCGCGGACGCTCCCGATCCCCGGCCTCGCCGAGCACGCGCTCGGGTTCAAGGATCTCGTCGACGCGATCCAGCTTCGAAACCATGTGCTTCGCCGCCTCGAGGCGGCGTCCGCGGCCGGCGTCGAGGCCCACCGCCGCAGGGAGCTCAGCTTCGTCTTCGTCGGCGCGGGGTACGCGGGCGTCGAGGCGCTCGCCGAGCTCTCCGATCTCGTACGCGACGCGCTCCGCTACTACCCCGACCTCCACGGCGAGCCGCAGCACTGGATGCTCGTCGACGTGGCGCCGAAGATCCTGCCGGAGATCCCCACGCGGCTCGGCGACTACGCGGCGCGCGAGCTGGAGAGTCGCGGCGTCGATATCCGCGTCTCGACGACGCTCGAGGAAGCGGGGCCGGGCTTCGCGCGCCTCTCCGACGGAGACACCGTCCTCACCAACACGCTCGTCTGGACGGCAGGCGTCCGGCCGAGCCGCGCCGTCTCGCTCTTCGGGTTTGCGGTCGACGAGCGCGGGCGGATCGCCGTCGACGAGACACTTCGCGTGGAGGGCGCCGAGCACGCCTGGTCGCTCGGCGACTGCGCGCGCGTGCCGAACCGCGCGACGCCAGGCGAGTTCGATCCACCCACGTCCCAGCACGCGCTTCGCCAGGCGCGCCGGCTCGCACGGAACCTGCGCGGCGACGTGAAGCCCTACCGCTACCGAATGCTCGGGCAGGTCGCGACGCTCGGCCGCTACAAGGGAATCGCCGACGTCATGGGCGTCCGCTTGCGCGGTTTCCCCGGCTGGTTCGTCACCCGGACATACCACCTGTACCAGCTTCCGCTCCTGACCCGGAAGCTCCGCGTCGTCGCCGACTGGACGACCGCGCTCTTCTTCCGGCGCGACATTGCAGAGCTCAGCATGCTCGGGCACCCGCAGGGCCTCCGCGATGAGTGACGACCTACGCCGCGCGATCGCCTTCGAAGAGGCGCTTCGCGATAGCGCGGTCGACCGCGCCGAGCCGTTTCGGTTCGGCGAGGCGCTCTTCACGGACTCGCTCCCGCGCGTCTGGGACGCGAACCTCCTCCGCATCGAACGGGCAAACGGCGCGAGCGCCGCCGAGCTCGCGGCCGAGGCCGACCGGGTGCAGGGCGGCGCGGGGCTTCAGCATCGCAAGCTCGCCGTGCTCGACGCGCGCGAAGGCGAGCGGCTCGCCCCTGGCTTCCAGGAGCTCGGCTGGAACGCGACGCGGTTCCTCTTCATGGCCCATCGAGGGAAGCCCACGCGCTTCCCCGCTGCCTCGGCGGTCGAGGTCGAGGCAGACGTCCCCCGCCCGCTCCGCGAGCGAATCGCGCGCGACGAGCCGTGGGCGCGCGGCGAAGAGGACGTCCGCCAGGTGCTCGAGTCGGCGAAGCGGATCGCCGCCGCCGGGAGCGCGCGGTACTTCGCCGTCCTCGAAGAGGGAGCGGTAGCAAGCTGCGCCGACCTCTACTCGGACGGACAGACGGCGCAGATCGAGGACGTCGCAACCCTGCCCGCGTTTCGCGGGCGCGGGTACGCGAGCGCGGTCGTCCTCGCGGCGCTCGCGGCCGCGCGCCGAGACAGGCACGACTTCGTCTTTCTCGTCGCGGACGAAGGCGACTGGCCGAAGGAGCTCTACGCGAGGCTCGGCTTCGAGCCGCTCGGCCGGACCTTCGAGTTCCTGCGAAAGCCGAGCTAGACCGTCGCGACGCTTCGCCGTCGGAAGGGCGGGCGCAGGGCGGTCAGCCGACGAGCGCGTCGAGCGCGGCAGTGAGCGACTGGCGGCCGCGGAGCACGGGCGCGTAGAGATCGCCGTCGCGCTCGACCCGTGCGAGGACGACCTCCGTCGTGAAGGCGAGCGGGTCGAGGTCCTCCGTGACCTCGCTCCAGCGGAGCGGCGTCGAGAGGGGCGCGCCCGGCCGAGGACGAACGGAGTAGACGGACGCGATCGTCTTCCCCTCGCCGTTCTGGTTCGCGTCGACGAGAACCCCGCGCCGCTTCGCCTTCGACCATTCCGTCGTCACGAGCTTCGGGTGCGCGCCCGCGAGCGCGCCCGCGACGATCTCCGCGAACTCGCGCGTGTCGGCGTACGTGTGCCGTCGCGAGACTGGCACGAGGACGTGGATGCCCTCGGAGCCGCTCGTCTTCGGGTAGCTCTCGAGCGCGAGCGCGTCGAGGAGCTCCTTGACGAGCAGGGCCACCTGCACGGTCTCGCGGAAGCCGACGTCCGGTGAGGGGTCGAGGTCGAAGAGAACGAAGTCCGGCCGGTCGGGCTTGTCGACCCGGGAGTACCAGCAGTTCAGGTCGATGCAGCCCATGTTGACCATCCAGAGAAGCGCGAGCTCGTCGTTCACGAGCGGCGCACGAATTCGCCGGCGCTTGCGCGGGCGATCGCGCGTCGTGACCTCGACGGCGACGGTGCGGATCCACTCGGGCATGTGCTCGGGTGCGTCCTTCTGGAAGAAGTGCTCCCCCTCGATCCCGTCGGGGTAGCGCTTCATCGTGAAGGGCCGGTCGCGCAGGTGCGGGACAACGACGGGGGCGATCGCACGGTAGTACTCGAGCAGGTCACCCTTTGTGATCCGCTCACCCGGCCAGAAGACCTTGTCGAGGTTCGAGAGCCGGAGGACGTGGCGACCCTTCCGGATCTCCGTCGTGGCCGGCTGCTCGCGCCGAACGTCTTCGGGGTCCTTGTCCTCCCGTAACCCGAGATAGCGCGGCGCGCGCAGGTGCCCGTCGTGCGTCCACTCGGCGAAGCCGACCTGACACACGAGCGTCGGCTCCACCCAGACGACCTCACCCTTGCGCACGCGCGGCATCTTCGGAGGAACGCGGAAGGGCGGCGTCTCACGCTCAAGCGGCCGCAGCCGGCGAAGCAGCCGGTCGATCTCCCCCTCGTCGAACCCGGTCCCGCAGTTCCCGACCCAGACGAGATCCCCGCCGCGGCGAACCGCGAGCACCAGTGAGCCGAAGCTGCGCTCGCGCCGGCCCTTGCCGCGCGTGTAGCCGGCGATCAGGAACTCCTGCTGCTGGATCGCCTTCAGCTTCAGCCAGTCACGGCTGCGTCTGCCTGGCTCGTACCGGGAGCTCGCCCTCTTGGCGATGACGCCCTCGAAGCCTTGCTCGCTCGCCGCTTCGACGAGCGCCGGGCCGTCGTCGAACGTCTCCGAGAGGCGCACGACCGCGTTTCGCCGGTCGAGCAGCTCGTCGAGACGCGCGCGCCGCTCGGTGAGCGGGAGGCCGAGGAGCGGCTCACCCTCGAGCTCCAGGAGGTCGAAGGCGTAGTAGACGAGCGGATGACCGCCCCGCTGCATCGCCGAAAAGCTCGTCCGCCCCCGCTCGTCGAGGGCGCACACCTCGCCGTCGAGGACGCAGTGCGGCGTCTTGACCGCCTTCGCGATCTCCCGCGCCACCGGGCCGAACCGCTCCGTGAGGTCTTGATCGCGGCGGCTCTTCAGCGTCGTCTCGCCTCCGCGCACGTACGCGATCGCCCGGTAGCCGTCCCACTTCACCTCGAAGGTCCACCCTTGCCCGGTCGGGACGTCCTCCGCGAGCGTCGCGAGCATCGGGGCGTACTCGCGTCGCGGCGCGTCCGTCCGACGAACGGTGTCGTCGCGCTTCTTGAGGATGAGCCAGTTCTTCGGGTCGCCGTCGAGGCGCGCGGGGACGAGCGAGTAGAGACCGCGGAGACGCGACCCGTCGAGGCGGACGGTGAGGCCGCCGTCCCGCTTCTCCTCGACGAGCTCGTACGTCCCCGAGTCCCAGATCTCGACCGTCCCGGCGCCGTACTCGCCCTTGGGGATCTCCCCCTCGAACGTGGCGTACTCGAGCGGGTGGTCCTCGACGTGGACGGCAAGATGCCGCTCGCCCGGCTCGAGCGGGATGCCCTTCGGAACCGCCCAGCTCGCGAGCGCGCCACCGCGCTCCAAGCGGAAGTCGTAGTGCAGCCGACGGGCGTCGTGGCGCTGGACGACGAAGATCGGCTCCTTCTTCTGGCTCGCCCGGCCGCCGAAGGGCTCCGGCGTCCGGCGGCGGTTGCGCCTGCGCTCGTACTCCTCGAGCCGAGCCATCGGCTACCCGACTTTGGCCGGATGTTTCATCGCCCGCTCCACGGGAACGACCCGTCCAGGACTCATCTGCCGACCAGGGGGGGTTGGCGCTCGGGGCCGGCGCAAGCCGGCCCCGAGCCGTTTCGGGCGGTCGCGCTGCCAAAAGTCTTTCGCTTTTTCACCTTTTCGACGCGTCGCGGTGAAAAAGCACGGTTTTCTCTGCGGAAAAGCCTGTGGAACGTGTGGGAAACCGTCAAGCGACAAACATGCCCATCCCGACAAACCGGGCCCGGCGCGCGAGCCGCCGCGCATCCGGATCGGGTCCGTCGGCCTCGGCGAGCGCCTCGGCGAGCGCGTCGCCGAGCAGGCGCGCCGCCTCGTCATGGTCGGCATGGGCGCCGCCGTCGGGCTCCGGGACGATCCGGTCGATGACGCCGAGGTCGAGGCAATGTCGGGCGTCCGGCTTCAGCGCCGCGGCAGCCTTCTTCGCCTCACCCATGTCGCGCCAGAGAATCGACGCGCAGCCCTCGGGCGAGATGACGGAGTAGATCGCGTTCTCCTGCATGAGGACGCGATCGGCGACGGCGATCGCGACGGCACCGCCCGAGCCGCCTTCACCGATCACACACGCCACAGACGGGACGCGAAGGCGAAGCATCGCGAGCTGGCAACGCGCGATCCAGCCGCCCTGGCCGTGCTGCTCGGCGCTGAGGCCCGGGTACGCGCCGGGCGTGTCGACCAGGCTGAAGACGGGAAAGCCGTGCCGGTCGGCGAGCTCCATCGCGCGCATCGCCTTGCGGTAGCCCTCCGGATAGGGCATCCCGAAGTTCCGGTGCGTGCGCTCGCGGATGTCGCGGCCCTTCTGGTGGCCGACGAGCGCCACCGTCCGCCCACGAAACCGACCCAGGCCGGCAACGATTGCCGGGTCGTCGGCGAGCGTACGGTCGCCGTGCAGCTCCACGAAGTCGTCGAACAGGCGCTCGACGTAGTCGAGCGTGTACGGGCGATCCTGGTGGCGGGCGAGCTCGACCGAGTGCCAAACCTCCTCGGCGCTCGGCTCGGTCGCGATCCGCTCGAGCTGGCGCTCGAGCCGCGCGAGCTCCCCCGACACACCGACGCCGCGCAGCAGCGGCAGGTCGCGCAACCGCGTCAGGCGCTCGCGCAGCCGGAGCTGCTCGATCTGCCCCGGTTTCGAGGCGTCTTCCGACCTCGCGTCAGGCTCGGCGGCCATCGTGGTCGAAGAGTGCGAGGAGCCGGCCGAGGAACGGCCGAAGATCGGGGCGGCGGACGATCGCATCGACGTGCCCGAAGCGGCTGTTCGACTCGGCTAGGCCGAAGTCGTCGGGGAGCTTCTCGCGCGTCACCTGCTGGACGACGCGTGGGCCGGCGAACGAAAGGAGCGCACCGGGCTCGGCGACGACTACGTCGCCGAGGCTCGCGAAGCTCGCGACGACGCCGCCCGTCGTCGGGTGGGCGAGGACGGAGACGTAGGCGCAGGGCGCCTCGCGGAGCGCATCGACCGCGGCGACCGTCTTCGGCATCTGCATGAGCGAGAGGATCCCCTCCTGCATGCGCGCGCCCCCCGACGACGTAACGCTCACGAGGGGAAGGCGGCGCTCCACCGCGCGCTCGCACGCCCGCGCGAACTTCTCGCCGACCGTGCTCCCCATCGAGCCGCCCATGAACGCGAAGTCCATCACCGCGAGCTCGCAGGGCCGCCGCTCGATCGACGCCGATCCCGACACGAGCGCGTCGCCGACGCCCGTCTCGACCTCGGCCTGCGCGAGCCGCTCGGTGTACGGCTTCAGGTCGAAGAAGCCGAGCGGATCGGCCGACCGGAGCTCGGCGTCGTGCTCCACAAACGTCCCGCCGTCCGCCAGCTGCGCAATCCGCTCGCGAACGCGAACGGGGAAGTGGTAGCCGCACTGGGGGCAGACGCGCAGCGTTCGCTCGAGCTCGTCATCGCGGTAGTGCGAACCACAGCCGGGGCACGTGTTCGGATGGCGCCTGCCGCCGTCGCCTTCCGAGTCCCGTCGGCGGTCCTCGATCGAGACGTCGATCCGGCTCGCCATCGCCCGTATCCTACGGCCTCCCGAATGGGCCTCTCGGCCGCTCGTCAGAGGCCGAGCGCGCGCAGGAAGCGCGGGAACGACTCCGCGTTCTCGGGCGCCGCGGTCGCGCCGGTGATGCCAGCCCCGGCCACGGGCGCCGCGGCCGCGATCCGCGCCAGCGTCGCTACGGTCTCCTCGGCCGTCGGCCCGCCGGGCGTCGGCATGAACGGCTTCACCTCGCCGTCCGGCTCGAGCACGTCGACGTCGAGCGCGACGTAGACCGCGTCCGCGCCGTCGAGGGCAGCGGGAATCCCGTCGGTGCCGATGCGGATACCCGAGCTCGCGATGTACTCCTCCTCAGGCGGATCCAGGTCTCGGGCGCCGACGAGCGCCACGTCCTCGGGCGCGACGGTCTGCGAGTCGAGCAGCATCCGGAGCGGCATCCCCCACTCGTTGCCGCTCGGCGAGGTCGCGGGCGTATTGAGGTCGCCGTGCGCGTCGAACCAGACGACCGCGAGCCGCTCGTGACGGGCCGCGAGCCCTTCCACCCCCCCGATGTGCGCGCAGCAGCAGCCGCCTACGACGAGTGGCCGCTCGGGGAGCGCCGCCGCGAGCGCCAGGTTCTGCTCGCGAAGCGAATCCTCTTCGACGACGGCGACCTCGGGGTACGGGAGCGGCAAGTGGGCCGCCTCCACCATCGGCTCACCGCCTCGCCCCCACGCGCGCGGCACGCGGACGAGCCCGGCGCCGAACTCCCGCCCGCAAGCATGGCACTCGTAGCCCGGTCCGAGCGCGACAGCGGTGAGCGTGCGGCAGTCGGGGCAGCGGGCGCGGAGCCGCGACATCCGCCCGAGCTTAGCGAGGGACGATCAGGTCGAGCGTGTCCGAAAGCCCGCGCAGGTCGGGGAGCTCCGCCGCGCGGGGGAGGTCGCTCTCCTCGCCGAGCCGGTTGATCCACACGGCCGGGATGCCGAGCTCCGCCGCCGGGGCGATGTCGTGGTACTCGCTCGCCGCGACGTGGACGTGCCGCGCCCCGTCGACCTCGCCGCGCTCGTAGAGCCGCTGCCAGTGACCGTGCGCCGGCTTGTACGACCCCGCCTCGGCCGCCGTGACGGTCGCGTCGGCCGGTACGCCGATGTGCTCGAGCGAGGCCACGAGGAGGTCGGGGTCCGTGTTCGAGAGGATCGCGATCCGCCAGCCGCGCGCCTTCAGCGCCTCGAGCTCGCCCGGCACCTCCGGGAACGCGGGCCAGGACGGGAGCGACTCGGCGAACGCCGGCTCGTCCTCGGGTCGAAGCTCGAGCCCTTCGGAGTCGGCGAGGAGCCGGAGCACCTGGGCGAGGACAGCTCGGTACGGGAGGTCGCCGTCGAGCTGGACGCGCGGCTCGATCTCGTGGTAGCGCGCGAGGAGTGCCGCCTCGTCGGCGCCCGGCCAGAGCCGCGCGAGCGTCCCGCGGATGCCGCCCTCCCAGTCGATCAGCGTCCCGTAGCAGTCGAACGACGCCCAGCGGTCGGCCACGTCGATCCCCTCAGCCCGTGAAGCGCTTGATGACGAGGCAGGCGTTGTGGCCGCCGAAGCCGAAGTTGTTCGAGAGCGCCACCTCGACGTTCGCTTCGCGCGCCTCGTTCGGGATGTAGTCGAGGTCGCACTCGGGGTCCGGGTTCTCGTAGTTGATCGTGGGTGGGACGACGCCCCGCTCCACGGCGAAGATGCACGCGATCGCCTCGATCGCGCCCGACGCGCCGAGGCAGTGGCCGGTCGCTCCCTTCGTCGAGGAGACGGGCGTGCGCTTCGCCTTCTCGTCGCCGAGCGCGAGCTTGATGACCCGGGTCTCGCTCGCGTCGCCGAGCGGCGTCGACGTCCCATGCGCGTTGATGTAGTCGACATCGTCGGAGGAGACACCCGCGTCCGCGAGCGCCATCGCCATCGCGCGCGCCGGGTGGCGGCCCGTGGGGTCGGGTTCGGTCACGTGCTGTGCGTCCGAGGAGAGCCCGTAGCCGGCGAGCTCCGCGTAGACCTTCGCGCCGCGCGCTTTCGCATGTTCGAGGTCCTCGAGGACGAGGATCGCGGCCGCCTCGCCCATGACGAACCCGTCCCGTTCGCGGTCGAACGGCCGGCTCGCCCGCTCGGGCTCGTCGTTTCGCCGCGAGAGCGCCCGCATCGCGCCGAACCCCGCGATGCCCGCGGGGGTGATCCCCGCCTCCGTGCCACCGGCGAGCATGACGTCGGCGCGGCCGAGCCGGATCGCGTCCGTCGCCTCGCCGATCGCCATGTTCGAGGCGGCACAGGCCGTGCACTGGGAGCTCAGCGGGCCGCGGGTGCCGAGCTCCATCGATACCCACGCAGCGCCCATATTCGGGATGATCGCCGGAATCGTCTGCGGGCTGACACGGTCCGGGCCTCGTTGGATGAGATCGCTGACGAGGTCTTGGAAGCTCTGGAGCCCTCCGATTCCGGTCGCGACCGAGACGCCGATCCGGTCGGTTTCAGCGGCGATGGCGACCCCCGAGTCGGCCTCGGCCATCCGGCCGGCGGCGATGATCATCTGCGCGAAGCGGTCGATCTTGCGTGCCTTGCGGCGGTCGATCCACTCGGTCGCGTCGAACCGCTTCACCTCGCAGCCGAACTTGACCGGAAACTCGCTCGGGTCGAAGTGGGTGATCGGAGCGGCGCCGCTTGCGCCGCCGGTCAGGTTCTCCCAGAAGCTCTCAGCGTTGTTCCCGAGCGGGGTCAGCGCCCCCACGCCCGTCACGACCACCCGCCGCCGTCCGTCCGTCGCCACCGTTTCTCCTCTACATCCCCAGGCCGCCGTCGACGAGGAGCACCTCGCCGGTCACGAAGCCTGCCTCGTCCGAGCAGAGGAACCGTACCGCCCGCGCCACGTCCTCCGGCTCGCCGAGGCGACCGAGCGGCGTCAGCGTCAGGAGCCGCTCGCGAAGCTCGTCGGAAAGGCCGGCCGTGATGTCGGTCGTGATGTAGCCGGGCGCGACGGCGTTCACCCGGACTCCCCGCGACCCGAGCTCCTTCGCGAGCGCCTTCGTGAGGCCGATCAGCCCCGCCTTCGTCGCCGCGTAGTTCGCCTGGCCGGGGTTGCCGTGCAGGCCGACGAAGCTCGTCAGATTCACGATCACGCCGCTTCGGCGCCGGAGCATCTTCCGAGCGACCGCGCGGCACGCGTAGAAGGCGCCGCTCAGGTTCGTCGCAAGCACCTCGTGCCACTCCTCGTCGCTCATGCGCGCGATCAGAGTGTCCCGCGTCACGCCCGCGTTGTTCACGAGGATGTCGAGGTCGCCGAGCGACTCCTCCGCGCGCTCGACGAGCTCGCGAGCCTGGTTGGCGTCGCCGACGTCGCCGGCAAGCGCGACGCCGCCGATCTCCCCGGCGAGCTCCTCTGCAGCCGGGGCGCTCGTGCGGTAGTTGACGGCGACGCGCGCGCCCGCCGCAGCGAGCTCGCGCGCGATCGCGGCGCCGATCCCGCGCGACGCGCCGGTCACGAGAGCGGCCCTCCCCTCGAGCGAGCAGAACGCGCTAGCGGCTCGTGCGGTCACGGTGCCGGAATTCGGGGTCGCGAGCAGCGAGCCCGGCGGCGACGCAGGGAGCCGCGGTACCGGCTCGTACAGGCACGGCCGAGAACGACGGATGGCGGAGTCTCATCGCGGGCCGGAAACCGGAGGGCGTGGCTGGGCGAGCCGCTAAACAGCGGAGAGCGTCTCCTCGAGCTTCCGGATGCCGTCCGGGTCGCCGACGGAGACGGTCGTCAGCGAACGGTCACAGCGTCGCAGGAGGCCGCTCAGCACCTGTCCGGGCCCGATCTCGACGAAGACCCCGACGCCCTGCCCGACGAGCTCGCGGACGGCCTGCGTGAAGCGCACCGGCGCCGTCAGCTGGTCGAGTAGAACCGACCCGATTCGCGCCGCAGACTCGAGGCGCGCCGTCACGGTCGACATGAACGGCGGTGCGGGCTCGCGCCAGGAGACGCGCCCGATCGCGGGGCGGAGGCGTTCGACGGCGCGCGCGACGAGCGGGCTGTGGAACGCTCCGCTTACCCGAAGCTTCACCGTTCGCCGGGCGCCGCGCTTCGACGCCTCCTCGACCAGGCGATCGACGGCGGCGTTCTCGCCCGACACCACGAGCTGGCCCGGGCAGTTGTAGTTCGCGGGCCAGACGCCCTCGATCGCCGCACAGAGCTCTTCGACGACCGCGTCCTCGAGCCCGAGGACGGCCGCCATCGCGCCGGGATGCTCCCCGGCCGCCTCCGCCATCGCTTCCCCGCGCGCGCGGACGAGGCCGACGGCGTCGCGGTCGGTCACGGCCCCGGCGGCGGCGAGCGCCGAGTACTCGCCGACCGAGTGGCCGACGACGTAGTCGGCGCGAATGCCTGCCGTCTCGACCGCGCGCAGGCACGCGAGCGACGTCGCGACGAGCGCGGGCTGCTGCAGCTCCGTGCGCGTCAGATCGTCGATCGGTCCCTCGAAGCAGAGGCGAGCGACGTCGAAGCCGGCCGCGCTCGACGCTTCGTCGAAGACCGCCCGAGCCTCCGGGAACGCCTCGGCGACCGCGCGACCCATCCCCACCTGCTGCGAGCCCTGGCCGGGAAAGCAGAAGGCGATCTTCATCGCGCGCGACCGTTCGCCCACGTCAGGTAGGCGGACCCCCACGTGTAGCCGCCGCCGACAGCGCTCATGAGAACCCGCGTCCCCGGCGCCAGCGCGCCCGTCGCGAGCGCGTCGGCGAGCCCGAGCGGGACGGACGCCGCCGAGGTGTTTCCGTAGCGCTCGATGTTCACGAAGACCTTCTCGCGCGGAAGGCCGAGGCTCTTCGCCGCATGGTCGATGATGCGCTTGTTCGCCTGGTGCGGCACGTAGAGGTCGACGTCGTCGACGGTCGCCCCGCACTTGGCGAGGAGGTTCCGCGCCGAGGCGACCATGATCCTCGTCGCGAACCGGAACACCTCGGGGCCCCGCATCTGGATCGCGTGCAGCTCGCGGTCGACCGTCTCTCGTGTCGCGGGCGATCGCGAGCCCCCCGCCGGAACGAGAAGCTCCGAGCCGCCGGAGCCGTCGGCGCCGAGGTCGAACCCGAGGAACCCGCCGTCGTCGACGCGCTCGAGCACCGCCGCCCCAGCGCCGTCGCCGAAGAGAATGCAGGTCGCGCGGTCTTCCCAGTTCACGATCTTCGAGAGCGTCTCGGACCCGACGACGAGCGCCCGTTCGGAGAGACCGCTCGAGATCGCGCCGTACGCCTGCGCGAGCCCGTAGACGAAACCCGAGCAGGCGGCCAGCATGTCGTACGCGGCCGCGCTTCGCGCTCCCAGCTCGTCGGCGACGAGCGCCGACGTCGTCGGGAAGAGCATGTCGGGCATCGTCGTCGCGACGAGGACGACGTCGAGCTCCGACGGCTCCACCCCGGCCTGCGCGAGCGCCCGCCGCGCGGCCGGAAGCGCCAGGTCGCTCGCGGCCTCCTCGGGCGCGGCGATCCGCCGCTCCTTGATCCCCGTCCGCTCGATGATCCACTCGTCCGACGTCTCCACCATGCGCTCGAGGTCCGCGTTCGTGAGGACGCGTTCGGGGACGTGGACGCCGAGGCCCGTGATCCCCACGCGGGCACCGTTGCTCGAGACGTCCGCGATCACGCCGCCGACCCGTCGTCGGTCAGCGCGAACATGAGCGTGCCGCGCACCGCAAGCTTTCCGTCGACCGTGGCCTTCGCCTTGCCTCGGCCCACCGGGCCGCGCAGCCGCTCGAGCTCGCAGGTCACCTCGAGCTCGTCACCCGGGCGCACGATTTGCTTGAAGCGCACGTCGTCGATTCCGGCGAAGAGGGCCAGCTTGCCACGGTTCTCCGGCTCCGAGAGCACCGCGACGGCGCCCGCCTGCGCCATCGCCTCGACCATGAGGACGCCCGGCATGATGGGGCGCCCGGGGAAGTGGCCCGCGAGGTACCACTCGTCCTCGCGGACGCGCTTACGGGCGACGACGCGCGCGCCGGGCTCGATCTCGGTCACCTCGTCCAGGAGGAGGAACGGCTCCCGGTGCGGGATGATCCTCTCGATCTGCGAGCGACCGAGCGGCCCCTTCACGCGCCGCCCGCAGGGCCGGCGGTCACCGGCGGCGCGACGCGCTCCTCGAGCCCCGCGCGCAGCCGCTCGCGGCCGCGGTGGACGTAGCACTTCGCGGTACCGACCGGCATCCGCACCGCGCGCGCGATGTCCTCGTACGAGAAGCCCCAGACGTCACGAAGCACGACGACCGCTCGCTGGTCGGGCGAGAGCGCTGCGAGGCCCTCAGCGAGGTCGTACCGAAGCTCGCCGAGCAGCGTAACGCGCGTCGGGTCGGTGTCGTCTCCCGCGGGCTCGTCGGAGTCCGCGAGCGGCTCCGCCCGTCGCACGCGCGCTCGTTCCTGCAGGTCTCGGCACGTGTTGACGACGAGGCGATGCATCCACGTCGAGAACTGTGCATCGCCCCGGAACTGGCGCAGGCGCGTGCAGAGCTTCATGAGCGATTCCTGCGCCGCGTCGCGGGCGTCCTCGAAGTCGCCCATGAGCTGGGCGGCGAGGCGGTTCACACGCGGCGAGTAGCGCTCGACGAGCACGTCGAGCGCGGGGCGGTCCCCGGCGCGCGCCTTTGCTACGAGGGCGAGATCGCCGAGCTTTCGGTACGCGTGGAGGATCCGCACGGGCACGTGCTCTTCGGAGAGACGGAACGCGGGCATGGACGGTTGCACGGCGGCGTTAGTGTAATCCGCGTGGGGCGGCCCGAAACCTCAGGTGACTCGCTGACGCGCGAGGTCGTCGAGCCGCTCCTTGAGGGCGGCTTCGGGCGCCCGTACGTCTATCGGGATCGCTGCGAATCGACGCAGGCGCTTCTCGGCTCCGACCTCGACGAGGGCGCGCTCGCCGTCTGCGACGAGCAGACGGAAGGGCGCGGTCGCCTCGGCCGTCGCTGGATCACGCCCCCCGGGACGGCGATCCTCTGCTCCATGCTGCTCCGCCCGCCGGCGGAGCGGCGCGCGGCCGAGCTCTCGCTCGTGGGCGGCGTCGCGACGGCGCTCACCGTGGAGCGCGCGCTCGGGCTCGCGAGCCAGATCAAGTGGCCGAACGACGTCATGGTCAACCGACGGAAGGTGGCGGGCGTCCTCGCGGAGGCTCGCGAGCGCATCGTCGTCCTCGGCGTCGGGCTGAACGTGAACCAGCGCCGCGACGAGCTGCCCCAGGACGCCACCGTCCCGCCTGCCTCGCTCTTCACGGTCGACGCCGTTCGCCGCGCCCGCGGCCCGCTCCTCGCCGACCTCGTGCTCGAGCTCGAACGCGCGTACAAGCTGTGGGCGGCCGGAGGCCTCGCCGCTCTCTACGAGGAGCTCGGCGCGCGCGACTTCCTTCGCAACCGGAAGGTCTTCGTCAACGGCGAGACGGGCTACGCGATCGAGATCGACCGGAGCGGCCGCCTGGAGGTCGACGTCGGCGGCGAGCGGCGCCTGATCGAGAGCGGCGAGCTCCGCTACGAACGCTAGGGGTCGGCGAGCCGCCCCCGCCGACCCTCGCCCGCCCTACCGTCGAACGCGCGCTCGGACCGGCCGACCGACGTTCTCGGCGCCGTCGGTCGCGACGACGGCCACGTTGCGCGGACGCGCGCGCCGCCACACCGTGACGAGACCGGCGCCGCGCCGGAGATGGAGAGTTGCGCGGCCGATCCGCACGGCGAGAAGCGCGGGCTCGTCGAGCCGGAAGCGGACGAGCGTTCCGCGCCCGCTTCTGCGAGCCGAGAGGCCGCGGACGCGGGGAGCGCGCGTGTCGAGCTTGAGATCGTCGGCGAGAGCGCGGGTCCCGAGCCCGGTCGTCGCGTCGACGACGAGGCGATAGCGACCGTCGCTCACACGCAAGCCGCTCGCGCTGCCCGTCCACGCGAGGCTCTGCCGGCCGGGTACACGGCGGCCCGTCGCGACGGTTGCGACGGTGCGCGAGCCCGCGACGACGCGGGCGCGCACCGTCGCCTCGCGCACGAGCGTGAACGCGACCGCGACAGACTCACGGCGCCCGTCGCCGTTCGGCGAGAACACGCTCGGCCGAACCGAGAGGTGTCCGAGCGTTCGGTCGACTACCAACCCGATCTCTTCGGCGACGGTTGCCGGCCCCGCGGTCACCTCGACGGCCATGCGGTAGCGGCCGTCCTCGACGGCGCCGCCGCCGAGCGCGCGACCCCGCCACACGAGCTCGTTCGCCCCCGTCGCGAGCGCGCGATCGTTGAAGACGGCCGCAACCCGGTTTCCCGACGAGTCCTCGAGCCAGGCGTCCAGCGAGGCAGGCACCGTGACGCCGACAGAGAGCGACACCGAGTCGCCGACCCCGTCCCCGTTCGGGGTAAGCGCCGCGGGGCTCACGGCGAGCCGCGTCAGCTCGAGCGGCAGCGCGCCGGTGACGGGCCCGCGCGCCGGGCGGACGCCGGGGCCCGCGTCGATCGAGTACGTGTACGGGCCGGGGGCGGCGCCGCGGGCATCCCACGTCCAGTCGACGATCGAGCCGCTCCCGCTCACGCCCGCGACGACCGCGCCGGCGGCGTCGAACACCTGGAGCGTCCAGGGAAGCGGCGACGAGAGACGCGCCGTGAACCGGATCGGCCCTCCGACCGAGCCGTCGACGCGCGGATCGTAGAGCTTCGGAAGCCCGAGCGCGCCGGCCTCCGCCGCGACCTCCGAGAGCTCCCCGTACAGCGCGGAGCCCGGGCACGCGGTCGAGCCCACGTCCCGGTGGCCGGAGACGGCGGAGAGGCTGACCGCCGCGCCGGCCGGCCATTTCGGGCTCCCGCCCGAGATCCGCGTCACCCGCGAGACGGGGTCGACGTGGGCGAGGTCGAGGCGCCAGGCGAGGACGTTCGCGAGCGCGGCTCGCGCGGCGGGCGCGATCGTCCTCGATTCATACATCCCGAGCACCGCGATCCCGACGCTCCCGGTGTTGAAGCCCTGCGCGTGTGCCCCGATCACGTTGCGCGTGGCGCCGCCCGCCCGACCCTCGAAGATCTGGCCGAAGGGGTCGACGAGCAGGTTGTAGCCGATGTCGTTCCAGCCGTTCGAGCGAACGTGGTACGTCTGGATCCCGCGAACGATCGCAGCGGATTGTGCCGGGCTCGAGGGCGTCGCCCCGGCCGTGTGGTGCACGACCGCGAAGGCGAGGTGATCGGCGAACGAGGGCGACTCGCGCACGATCGACTCATCCGCGCCCCACTCCGCGCGGGTGATCACCGCCGGTTCGTCGGGTATCGCTTCGCGCGACGGCGTGCGCGGCGAGGACGGAGCGCCGACCGGGCTCCAGACGAAGTGGGCGCGGAGGCGGCTAACCGAGCCGGAGAGCAGGTACTGGATGCGGTCGGCCGTCCCCGTCCAGTACGGATTCCCGAGCTTCCAGCCCCTGCGCCGGTCACCCTCGGCGCTGCCGGCGTCCGGTCCGTCCTCGGCCTCGGGACGTCCCTCGCGCCATGCGCTCCAGCGACCGCCCGCGCGCGCCGTCCGGAACCACACCGCCCCGCTCCCGCGCCAGTGGACGCCGACGAGGTTGAACCGCGCGGGCGCCGCCCGGGCCGGGAGGAGCCGCTCGAACCCCGACACCGCCCGGCCGGTGAGCGGGCCGGGAAGCGGCTCGTCGCGCGCGACGACCCGCACGGCGGCCGAGGCGGGCGCGGCGGCGAGGAGCGCGACGGCGAGCGCTGCGGTGAGAACCCGCGGCGAGAACATGGGCCGAGACGGTCGAACGAACCACACATCGGCCGGCGCTGCAAGTGGCTCGAGGGGGGACAGATACAATCCTTACAGCCCGGAAATGGCTTTCCTGCGTGGGTTTTTCCTCGTCGCGGTCGTCGGGACCGTCGTGCTCGCAGCGGCGTCGGGAGGCGGGCTCGCGCAGGACGACCAGCCCCGCGTCCTCGCCGTCGAGTTCGCGAACGACGTCAACCCGGTCACGGCCGACTACCTGATCGACGCGATCGAGCGCGGCGAGGAGGAGGGGTACGACGCGGTCGTCCTCCTGACCGACACGCCCGGCGGCCTGGACACCGCGATGCGCGACATCATCCAGAAGGAGCTCGAGGCCGACGTTCCGATCGTTCTCTACGTCGCGCCGCAGGGAGCGCGCGCTGCCTCCGCAGGCGCGTTCCTCGCCATGGCGGCGGACGTGGCGGCGATGTCGCCGCAGACGAGCATCGGATCATCGACGCCGGTCGACGTAAGCGGCGAGGAGATCCCCGCCGACCTGCGGAAGAAGGTGGTGAACGACGCGGCCTCGTTGATCCGCGAGCTGGCGGCCGAGCACGGGCGGAACGCGGACGTCGCCGAGGACTTCGTTCGTGACGCCGACAACCTGGGTGCGCGCGAGGCGCTCGACCAGGACGTCGTCGACGTCGTCGCCGACGACCTGACCATGCTTCTCGACGAGATCGACGGCATGCGGACGGAGCCAAAAGGCCTCGTGCTCGATACCGCGGGCGCCGAGGTCGACCGGGTCGAGATGGGCGTCTGGAAGCGCGTCCTCGACCTCCTCGTGGACCCCAACCTGATCGTCCTCCTGATGTCGATCGGACTGCTCGGGATCACGGTCGAGATCTTCAACCCCGGCCTCGTCTTTCCCGGCACGATCGGCGCGATCTCGCTCGTGCTCGGGCTCTTCGGGCTGCAGGTCCTGCCCGTCAGCTGGGCCGGCATCCTCCTCATCCTCCTCGCGCTCGGCTTCTTCGCGGCGGAGGCGTTCGTGGCGAGCCACGGCGCGCTCGCACTGGCCGGCGGGGTCAGCTTCATCTTCGGCGCGCTCATGCTCTTCGACCCGGCCGGCGACGCCTACCAGGTCTCCGTCTGGGTCGCGCTCGCGATCGCGGGCACGTTCGCGCTCGTGCTCGGGCTCGCGCTCGCGAAGGTCGTCGAGGTCCGCCGGACGCGCCCCCAGACGGGCGAGGAGGAGCTGGTCGGGGACGTGGCCGTCGTGCGCCAGGCGCTCGATCCGGCGGGCTACGTGTTCGTCCACGGCGAGCTCTGGCGCGCGCGAACGGAGGACGGGCCGATCGGCGTAGGCGAGCGGGTACGGGTCGAGCGCGTGGGCGACGGCCTCGTGCTCGAGGTGGCGCGCATCGAGGAGCCCGAGGCCGCGCCGGTGTAGGGCGCCCACGACCGCCTCGGGCGAGCGGAGCGTAGGATGGCGCCATGAGCGTCGCTCTCATCGCCGTCGCGGCGGTCGTCGTCGTTCTCGTCTTCCTGCTCTCGGCCTCGATTCGCGTCGCGCGCGAGTACGAGCGCGGCGTCATCTTCCGGCTCGGCCGGCTCCGCTCGCCGCCGAAAGGGCCGGGTCTCTTCCTCCTGATCCCGATCATCGACAAGATGGTTCGCGTCGACCTGCGGACCGTGACGCTCACCATCCCGCCGCAGGAGGTCATCACGCGCGACAACGTCCCCGTCCGCGTGAACGCCGTCGCGTACTTCCGGATCATCGACCCCGAGAAGGCGATCGTGCAGGTCGAGAACTTCATGGTCGCGACCTCGCAGATCGCGCAGACGACGCTCCGCAGCGTGCTCGGCCAGCACGTCCTCGACGAACTGCTCGCCGAGCGAGACAAGATCAACGAGATCCTCCAGCGGATCATCGACGAGGCTACGTCGCCGTGGGGGATCAAGGTCTCGATCGTCGAGGTCAAGGACGTCGAGATCCCGACCGGAATGCAACGCGCGATGGCGCGTCAGGCCGAGGCCGAGCGCGAGCGCCGCGCGAAGGTGATCGCGGCCGAAGGCGAGGCCCAGGCTTCCGAGCGGCTCCGCGACGCCGCGAACGTGATGAGCGGGAACCCCGTCACGCTGCAGCTCCGCTTCCTGCAGACCATGCTGGAGATCTCGTCGGAGCGCTCGTCGACGCTCATCCTGCCGCTCCCGCTCGAGCTCTTCCGGCCGCTCATGCAGCTCACCGGCCAGGCGGGCGACGGGGCCGCGCAGACCTGACGGCGCCCGAGCTCCGCCGCGACCCCCTCTCGGGCCGGCTGGTTGCGATCGCCCCCGGCCGCGCCCGCCGCCCGGGCGCCTTCGTCGGGAGGCTCGAGGAGGCGACGAGCGAGGAGCTCGAGAGCTGTCCGTTCTGCGAGGGCCGCGAGGCCCTGACGCCGCCGGAGTCGCTCGCGCTCGGTCGGCCGACCGGCACACCGGTGGATTCGCCGGGGTGGGTCGTCCGGGTCGTGCCGAACCTCTACCCCGCGCTCGCGCGACAGGACGTCGTCGTCCACAGCCCCCGGCACGCGCGCTCCTTCGCCGAGCTCGAGGACGGCGAGGTCGAGCTCGTCGCCGACGCGTGGAACGCCCGCCGGCGGGCGGCGAATCAGGATGGATTCGGCTACGTCCACGCGATGGTGAACGAAGGCCGCTTCGCCGGCGCCAGCCTCGCGCACTCGCACTCCCAGCTCGTTTGGCTCGACGGGCCGCCGCCCGCGGTTCTCTCTGAGCGGGGAGATCCCCGCGACCTTCTCGACGAGCGTCTCGAGGTCACCCGGTCGGGCTCGCTCGTGCTCGCCTGTCACCCGGCGGGCCGCGTCCCGTACGAGCTCGTCGTCGCGCACGCGGAAGGGGAGCCCGAGCTCGAGCTCGCGGGCGCGCTACGCCTTCTCCGGGAGGGGGTTCGGCGTCTGCGCGCGCTCGAGGGGCCGATCGCGTGGAACGCCTGGCTCCACGCGGGCGAGCGGTGGCATCTCGAGGTCGTGCCCCGCATGACCGTGCTCGCGGGGCTGGAGCTCGGCGCCGAGATCTATGTGAACACGCTCCCGCCCGAGGAAGCGGCGCGCAGGCTCCGCCAGGCGGGCTAAGGGCTCGGCCGCTAGGCGGCGGTGGGCCCGACGTTCACCGGACCGCCGCCGTCCGACTCGGCGGCCGCCGCCTCGCCCGTCGTCTGCTCGACGACGCGCGCGAGCGTCGAGACGCGCTCGTCGCCGCGCAAGCGCATCACGATCACGCCTTGCGTCGCGCGCCCGGAGCGCTTGATGTCCTCGGCCGCAACGCGGATGACGGTGCCACCGGTCGAGATCAGCATCACCTGATGGCCCTCGCGGACGACCATCGCGCCGGCGAGTTGGCCGCGGGCCTCGGTGAGCTGCACGGTCTTCACGCCCATCGCGCCCCGGCCCTTGACCGGGTACTCGTCGATCCGCGTCCGCTTCCCGTAGCCGTTCTCGGTCACGACGAGGAGGTCGGCGTCGTTTCGCGCGAGGTCCGCGGCGATCACTTCGTCGTCGGCGCGGAGACGCATCCCCGAGACGCCCTCGGTCGCGCGGCCCATCGGCCGTACGTGGCGCTCGTGGAATCGCGCCGCCTGGCCTTTCCGCGAGACGAGCAGGATGTCGTCGTCTCCGTTCGAGTGGAGGACGCCGACGAGTTCGTCGCCCTCGCGGAGTTTGATCGCGATGATCCCGTCCGCTTTCAGCGGAGTGTTGTACTCGGCGAAGCGAGTCTTCTTGACGACGCCCTTCTTCGTCGCGAGGACGAGGAACTCCGCCTCGTTGAAGTCACGCGTCGCGATCAACGTCCGGATCGACTCGCTCTGCGCGAGCGGCAGCAGGTTGACGATCGCGCGGCCCTTCGACTGGCGACTCCCGAGCGGGAGCTCGTGCACCTTCAGCCGGTAGACCTTCCCGATCGACGTGAAGAAGAGCAGGTAATCGTGCGTCGATGCGACGACGAGGTGCTCGATGTAGTCCTCGTCCTTCAGGTCCATTCCCATCACGCCGATCCCGCCGCGTCGCTGCTCCCGGTAGGTCGTGACTGGAAGCCGCTTCACGTAGCCGGAGCGCGTGATCGCGACGACCATGTCCTCCTCGGCGATCAGGTCCTCCAGCTCGAGCTCCTCTTCGGCGGCGACGATCTCGGTCCGGCGGTCGTCGTTCCGGGCGTACGTCTCCTTGATCTCCAGCAGCTCGTTCCGGATCACGCCGTCGATCCGCGCCGGGTCGCCGAGAATCGCGCGAAGCTCGGCGATCCGCTCGCGGAGCTGCGCATACTCGTCCTCGATCTCCTTCCGCGCGAGCCCGGTGAGGCGGGCGAGGCGCAGGTCGAGGATCGCCTGCGCCTGGATCTCGGTGAGGCCGAAGCGCTCCATCAGGCCGGTACGGGCCTCGTCCGCGTCGGCCGCGGCCCTGATCAGCTCGATGACGGCGTCGAGGTTGTCGAGCGCCATCAAGTACCCCTCGAGGACGTGGGCGCGCTCCTCCGCCTTGCGAAGCTGGAACTTCGACCGGCGGGTGACAACCTCGCGCTGGAAGTCGAGGTACTCGGTGAGCAGCTCGAGGAGCGAGAGCGTGCGCGGCACCCCATCGACGAGCGCAACGGCGTTGTAGCCGAACGTCGTCTGGAGCGGCGTGTGCTTGAAGAGCTTGTTCAGGACGACCTGCGGAACCGAGTCGCGCTTGAGCTCGATCTGGATCCGCATCCCGCTTCGGTCCGAGTGGTCCTGGACGTCGCTGATCTCGAGCAGGACCTTCTCGTTGTAGAGATCGGCGATCTTCTTGATGACGCCGGTCTCGCCACCCTTCTTTACCCCGTACGGAAGCTCGGTGACGACGATCGCCGTCTTGCCGCCGCGCAGCTCCTCGATGTGTGCGCGCGCGCGCATGACGATGCGGCCGCGGCCCGACCGGTACGCCTCCTTGATCCCGGCCCGCCCGACCACGATCGCCCCGGTGGGGAAGTCGGGCCCCTTGACGTGCTCCATCAGCTTCTCGATCGTCGTGCCCGGGTTGTCGATGAGGGCAACGAGCGCATCGACCACCTCGGAGAGGCGGTGAGGCGGGATGTTCGTCGCCATCCCGACCGCGATCCCCGCCGAGCCGTTGACGAGCAAGTTCGGGAACCGCGACGGAAGAACTGACGGCTCGCGCCGCGACTCGTCGTAGTTCGGGCCGAAGTCGACCGTGTCCGCGTCGATGTCCCGGAGCATCTCGGTCGCGATTCGCGCCAGCCGGCATTCCGTGTACCGCATCGCGGCCGGCGGGTCGTCGTCGACGGAGCCGAAGTTGCCCTGGCCGTCAACGAGCGGGTAGCGCAGGGAGAAGTCCTGCGCCATGCGAACGAGCGTGTCGTAAATCGCCGCGTCGCCGTGCGGGTGGTAGTTCCCCATCACCTCTCCGACGACGCGGGCACATTTCTTGTACGGCCGGTTCGGCTGCATCCCCGCCTCGTGCATCCCGTAGAGGACGCGGCGGTGGACGGGCTTCAGGCCGTCCCGCACGTCGGGGAGTGCGCGCCCGACGATGACCGACATCGCGTAGTCGAGGTAGCTCGAGCGCATCTCCTGCTCGAGCTCGCGCGGCTCGGTGCGGCCGCCGCCGAGCGGGCCTACGTCGAGATCAGACATCGAGGAAGCGCACGTCCTTCGCGTTCTCGACGCGGAGGAACCCATGGTTCCCCCACGGGCCCCCTCCTTCGCGGGTCAGATGAGCATCAGACATCGAGGAAGCGCACGTCCTTCGCGTTCTGCTCGATGAACTCGCGACGCGGCTCGACCTGGTCGCCCATCAGAATCGAGAAGACCTGGTCCGCGGCGGACGCGTCTTCCACGTCGACCCGAATGAGGAGGCGGCGGGACGGGTCCATCGTCGTCTCCCAGAGCTGGTCGTCGTTCATCTCGCCGAGGCCCTTGAAGCGCGTGATCTGGATCCCGTCTTTCGCGACCTCGAGCACGTCCAGCCGCAGGTCGACGAACGTCTCCGCCTGACGCGCCTTCTTCCCGGTGCCCACCGTGAAGGGCGGCGGGCCGACGACCTCGCCGAGCCTCGCGTACGCGCGCCGGACGTTCGCGTACACAGGCGACGCGAGGAGCTCGATGGGAACGCGGACGATCTGCGCCGCGTTCGTCGCCTTCTCGACCACCTTGACGTCGAACCCATCGTCGTCGGTTCCGAGCAGCGAGACGTCGTACCCGTTCTCGCCGACGGAAGCGAGGGCCGCGGGCAAGTCGCCCGGCTGCTCGATCTCGGCTTCGACCAGGCGGTGCGCGAGGACGAAGTCGGCAGGCGCGGGGCCGAAGTCGGCGCGCAGTCGCGCCGTCCAGCCCTCGAGCTCGGCGAGCGCGCGCGTGAAACGGCTCCACCGTGCCTCGGTCATCTTCACCGGCTCGCCGTCGCGGGAGCCGATTTCGAGGTCGCCCACGCGCTCGCGGACGAGGAGCTCCTCGAGCTGGGCGTCCTTCTCGAAGTAGAACTCCTGGTTTCCGACCTTGACCTTGTAGAGGGGCGGAACCGCGATGAACACGTGGCCGCGGTCGATCAGCTCCGGCATCTGCCGGAAGAGGAAGGTGAGGATCAGCGTGCGGATGTGGGAGCCGTCGACGTCGGCGTCCGTCATCACGATCACGCGGTGGTAGCGAAGCCGCGAGATGTCGAACTCGTCGCCGATCCCGGTCCCGATCGCGGTGATCATCGCCTGGATCTCGGCGTTCGAGAGCACCTTGTTGATGCGGTTCTTCTCCGAGTTGATGATCTTCCCGCGGAGGGGGAGGATCGCCTGGTAGGTGCGGTCGCGCCCCTTCTTGGCCGAGCCGCCCGCCGAGTCGCCCTCGACGATGAAGAGCTCGGCCGCCTCGGGGTCGCGAATCGTGCAGTCGGCGAGCTTGCCGGGGAGCGACGCGCCCTCGAGCGCGCTCTTTCGCCGCGTCAGCTCGCGCGCCTTGCGCGCCGCCTGCCGAGCGCGGGCGGCCGAGATCGCCTTCTGCACGATCTGGCGCGCGTCGCCCGGGTTCTCCTCGAGGAACTCGGCGAGCCGTGCGTTCACCGTCTGCTTGACGAGACCCTCGACCCACGGGTTTCCGAGCTTCGTCTTCGTCTGCCCCTCGAACTGGGGGTCGCGGAGCTTCACCGAGAGCACGGCGGCAAGCCCCTCACGGACGTCCTCGCCTTCGAGATTGTCCTCCTTCTCCTTGAGGAACCCCTTGTCGCGCGCGTACTTGTTGAGGGTGGCGGTCAGGGCGCTCTTGAAGCCCGTGAGGTGCGAGCCGCCCTCGTGCGTGTTGATGTTGTTCGCGAACGAGAAGACGGACTCGACGTACGAGGTGTTCCACTGCATCGCCACCTCGACGTAGCCGAGGTCGTTCTCGCCGCAGAAGTAGACGACGTGCTTGTGGACCGGCTCCTTCGCTTGATTCACGAAGGCGACGAAGTCGCGGATGCCGCCCTCGGCATGGAACTCGTGGCGCTCCTCGCCCTCCCGCTCGTCGACGAGCACGATCCGAAGCCCCTGGGTGAGGAACGCGGTCTCCCGGAGGCGCTGGACGAGCGTCTGCGTCGAGAACTCGATCTCGTCGAACACCTCGGAGTCGGGCAGGAACGAGATCGAGGTTCCGGTGTCGTCCTTCGCCGTCTTGCCGACGAGCTCCATGTCGGTCGTCGGGACACCGCGCGAGAACTCCTGGCGGAACACCTTCCCCTCGCGGCGGACCTCGGCGACTAGCCACTCGGAGAGCGCGTTCACGACCGAGACGCCGACCCCGTGGAGCCCGCCGGACACCTTGTAGCCGTCGCCTCCGAACTTGCCGCCCGCGTGCAGCTTGGTGAGGACGACGGTCAGCGCGGGCAGCCCCTGGTCGGCCATCACATCGACGGGAATGCCGGAGCCCCAGTCGCGAACCGTCGCCGAGTTGTCCGGGCGCAACGTGACCTCGATCCGGTCGTTCCGCCCCGCGAGCGCTTCGTCGACCGAGTTGTCGACGACCTCGTATACCAGGTGGTGAAGCCCGCGCGAGCCGGTCGAGCCGATGTACATGCCCGGCCGAAGCCGGACCGGTTCGAGGCCCTCGAGGACCGTGATGTCCTTCGCCGTGTACGTCGTCTCGGTCATGAAAAAGCCCTGCTAGTAAGGCGAATTAGGGCACCTCAAAGCTTACCAGAGGGGCCGGTCATCCGCGTCCCCGCGACCGACGGGCCAGACTGGCCGCCGCAGCCCTCGCAACAAGGTCGCGAAGCTCCTCGTTCTCGATCGTCGCTGCGATCTCGCTCGCGGCCCGTCGGGCAGCCTCGCTCACTTGTGGCACGGCCCGCGGCGAAATCGCTACGGGCTCTGCGCCGCGTTCGGGCAAGCGCCCCACGACGAAGCGCAGCCTGGGCGGCGTCCGCTCGCCCAACCGCTCTCGGAGCCGCACGTGAATCGCCCCCGCAAGCTTGGTGAGCTCGAACGCCCACACGCTCGCGCTCGCCGCGACAACGAGCGTCCCGTCGCGCGCGATGCGGGCCGGCCACGCGTTCTGTGCGATCGCCGGCCCGACGGCGTCCGGCCAAGCCGCTACGACTTCCCCGATCGCGCCGGCCGCCCCGAAGCGACCCAACTCCTCGAGTACGGCCTCGCCGATCGTTTTGGGATGCCACGTCAACCGGGGTGCACCTCCCCTGGGCTGACGACGAGCACTTGCATCGGTGCGGTCGCTCGTCTCGGAAGCGCTTCGGCGCTTGTCGCCGTGACGAGCGTCTGCGCCGAGGAGGGAAGGCTGTCGACGAGAGCGGCGCGACGGCTCTCGTCGAGCTCGCTCATCACGTCGTCGAGGAGGAGGAGCGGCGGCGCCTCGCGGCGGGCGGCAGTCACATCCGCCTCCGCCAGGACGAGGGCGAGCACGGCGATCCGCTGTTCGCCTTGCGACCCGAAGCTTCGCAGCTCGCGGCCGCCCGCCGCGATCCGCACGTCGGCCAGGTGAGGGCCGAGGCTCGTCGCGCCGCGGGCGACGTCCTGCTGCAAGCGCGCGTCGAGAGCGCCCACCGTCAGCGGCGCGCGCTCGTACACCAGCTCGGCGTCAACGAGCCCAAGCGCAGCCGCCCGCTCGCTGAACGCCGGCGCGAGCAGTTCGACGACCCCGCTGCGCGCCGTCGCGAGCGACGTCCCGAGCTCGGCGACGCGCTCCGTCCACGGAGCGAGCGCCGCGACCGTCGAGGCGCTCGCGCGGACGCGGCGGAGCGCCTCGTTTCGCTGCGCGAGCGCGCGGCCGTAGTCGGAGGGCAGGCGAGCCTCGGTCGGAAACAGACGCCCCAGCATGCGGTCGAAGTACGAGCGGCGGACGATCGGGCTTCCCTTCACGACTGCGAGTCGGTCGGGCACGAACGCGAGCACGGAAAGCCGGCTGCGAAGCTCGTCCGTGCTCGCGAGTGGTGCCCCGTTCAGCTCGATCCGCTTCGCCTCGCGGCGTGCGAACGCGACTCGCGTCGCCACCGGCACACCACCCTCGGCCCCGGCAAGCGCGACCCGGGCCGCCGTCTCGCCGAAGCGGATGAGCCGCGTCTCGGCGCGCGTCCGGGGAGAGAATCCCTGGCTCCCGACGTGGATCGCCTCGAGAAGGTTCGTCTTCCCGACGCCGTTGGCGCCCGTCACGAGCACGAGGCCCGGCGCGACGTCAAGCTCCAGAGCCGCGTACGAGCGAAACTCTCGGAGCGAGACGTGGGAGACGACCACCCCACCACCCGACCCGAACGCCCTGTCGGGCGCAACCCCGCCCGCTCAGCCCGCGAGCCTGATCGGCATGATCAGGTAGAGGAAGTCGTCGGACGCGCCCTGCACGAGCCCTGGCCGGAGCGGGCTGATCAGCTTGAGGCGGACGCGATCATCGCTGACCGATTCGAGCCCGTCGCGTAGAAACTCGGCGTTGAAGCCGATCTCCAGCGCGTCCCCTTCGTACCGAATCGGTAGCGACTCGTGGGCCTCGCCGACGTCCTGCGTCTGGGCGCTCACCGTGACCTCGCCCTCCTGGAAGCGAAGGCGAAGCGGCGACTTGCGCTGCGCCATGAGCGAGATACGGCGTACCACGTCGAGGAACTCCTCGCGCGGGAGGTCGACCTCGGCCTCGAAGCTCTCGGGAATGAGCTGCTTGTAGTTCGGAAACTGCCCGTCGATGCGACGGGCGGTCAGTGCGACGCCGTCGACGTCGAACACGACCTGGTTCTCCTGGATTGCGATCTCGAGCTCGGCGGCCGCGGTCGCTTGCGCCAGGCGGGCGAGCTCGCCGAGCGCCCGGGCGGGGACGATCGCCTCGAGCTCGCGGCCCGGGCCCCGCTCGAGCGCCGTCTCCTTGACGCTCAACCGGTACGAGTCGGTCGCCGCCATGACCAGCTTTCCCTCATCGAAGCGAACGAGGATCCCGGTCAGGACGGGCCGCGACTCGTCGCGCGAGGCCGAGCGGCTCACCTTCGCGACGGTGTCAAGGAACGCCTGCCGTTCAACGGTGAAGCGGTCGGTGGCGTCGAGCTCCGGGAGGCGCGGGAAGTCCTCGGCGCTGAACGTATGGAGCCCGTACGACGCCGGCCCGCACGTCAGGCGCGCGATTCCCTCCTCGGCACGGTGCTCCAGCACGACGTCGCCCGGCGGCAGCAGGCGAGCGATGTCGACGAGGAGCCGGCCAGGCACGACGACGGAGCCTTCCTCCTCGACACCGGCCTCGAGCGCGAGGCGGAGCGAGATCTCCATATCGGTCGCCGCGAGCCAGAGACGCCCCTCCTCCGCGCGAAGCAGGATGCCGGTCAGGACGTGGACGCTCGTCCTCGTCGAGACGCCACGCCCCACGACCGCAAGCTTCTCCGCCAGCTCCTCGCTTCGACAGGCGACGTTCATCCGCGTCGCGGCAACGGTATCGAGAGACGTCAATTAAAAAACCTCGTCGTAGTCATAGGGAGTGTGGAACACGGGGATGACGGCGCTCTCGTGAGGAACGGTGCGGGGTGTGCCTGAGGAGCGCGTCTGGGGAGAAGCGGCAGTTTCCAACAGAACGCGCGGGATTGGAGAGATTCGCACAGGTTCCGGAGATTTGTCCCCAGGCCCTGTCAGCGCGCTTGCTTGATGCGCGCGGTGAGTTCCTGGACGAGGTTGTAGACACTCCGGTCTTCCTTGATCAGCTTCGCGATCTTGGAGGTCGCGTGAATGACGGTCGTGTGGTCGCGGCCTCCGAACTTCTTGCCGATCTTCGGAAGCGAGCTGTCGGTGAGCTCGCGACAGAGGTACATCGCGACCTGGCGCGGATAGACGATCGCCTGAGAGCGGCGGTCGCCCGTGAGCTCCTGGAGCGAGATGCCGAAGCGGTCGACGACCGCCTCCTGGATCCGCTCCACCGAGACCTCCGGCATCTCTCCTTGTGGGAAGACGTCCTTCAGGACTTCCTGTGCGAGGTCGACGGTCATCGGCCGTCCGGTGAGGGACGAAAAGGCGACGACGCGGGTGAGCGCGCCCTCGAGCTCGCGAATGTTCGTCGAGATGCGGCTTGCGATGAACGTGAGAACTTGCTGGTCGGGGATGTGCCTCCCCTCGGCGTGGACCTTCTTGCGAAGGATCGCGATCCGCGTCTCGAGGTCGGGCGGCTGGATATCGGTGATGAGGCCCCACTCGAACCGGGAGCGGAGCCGTGCCTCGAGCGTCGCGATGTCCCGGGGAGGCCGGTCAGAGGAGATCACGATCTGGCGCCCGGCCTCGTAGAGCGAGTTGAACGTGTGGAAGAACTCCTCCTGGATGCGTTCCTTGTGCTCGAGGAACTGGATGTCGTCGACGAGGAGCAGGTCGTAGTGGCGGTAGCGGTGCTTGAAGCCTTCGATCCGCTTGTCCCTGAGCGAGTTGATGAAGTCGTTCATGAAGGTCTCGCTCGTCACGTAGCGCGCGGAGAGGTCGGGAGCGTGGTCGCCGATGTAGTGCGCGATCGCCTGGAGGAGATGCGTCTTCCCGAGCCCGGTGCCGCCGTAGATGAAGAGCGGGTTGTATGCCTGCGCCGGCATCTCCGCGACGGCGAGCGCGGCGGCGTGCGCGAAGCGGTTCGAGGAGCCGATGACGAACCGATCGAACGTGTACTTCGGGTTCAGCCCGGCGGGCTCGCGGCGAGCAGCCTCGGCGCCGTCGGCGCCCCAACGGGCCGGCTCTGATTCCCACGCGGCTGGCTCGGCGGGCCGGACCGTGATCTCGACCTGCCGCTCCTCATCCAGCGTGTCGCGCACCGCTGCCTCGACGAGACCGCGGAAGTGGTTCTCGATCCACTCGCGCGTGAAGTCGTTCGAGACGCTGAGGACGAAGACGTTTCCGTCCAACTCAGCCCCCTCCGCCTCCCCAAACCAGGTCCGGTAGGTGCTCTCGTTCAGCGCTTCCTGTAGCCGCCCGGAAACCTCGGTCCACAGGGTGTCCGCACTCAGTTCGAGAGGTCGCTCCACGCCCTCGAGTTGCTCCTTGCCCGACGCTGGAAGGCGGCGATCTTAGCAGCGGGGATTCGCGGCGACAACGAATCTCCCTGGGGAAAACGAGCCGAGTAAAAACGCCTTGGGAGCAGGCACTTCATGGTTATCCACAACCATCTCCACAGTGTGGACAGAGGGCTGGATCGCGCTCGCCATGCGCCGATCGCCCTGTGGATTTCTCGAAGCGAGGATTTTGCGAATTCGTCCGCGCGCACAGCTGCGTCCGGACGGCTCGGGACGGGGCCGACGATGGGCGTTCTCTATACTGGCCGTCGGCCGCCCGGGGCGGCCGAACTCTCTCGAGTCGACCGGCCGAGCGAGCGCTCAGAGGCCAGCCAGGAGTCGTGAAGCGAACCTTTCAACCGAACGTGCGCCGGCGGAAGCGCCGGCACGGGTTCCGAGCGCGGATGCGAACGCGCGCGGGCCGAGCGATCATCAAGCGGCGCCGGGCGAAAGGCCGGAAGCGCCTCTCGGCCTAGCGCCGCCCGCCCGTGAAGCGCCGCCAGCGCCTCTCCCGCTCCCGGGACTTCGACGAGGTCTACCGGAAGGGACGGTCGGTTTCGACGCGGTACCTCGTCGTCTACTCGTTCCCGCGCGATGACGACGCCGAGTCCCGGCTCGGCCTCGCCGTCTCGCGTAAGGTCGGAGGCGCGGTCGCACGGAACCGGCTGAAGCGGACGCTCCGCGCCGCCTTCGACGAGCTCGCGCCCGGCCTACGGCGCGGGCACGACTACGTGCTCGTCGTGCGTGCGGGCCTCGACGAGGCGGCCGCGGCACGCGGGTTCGGGTGGCTGCGCGACCAGGTCGCCGAGGCATTCCGCCTCGCCGACGCCGCCGGACACGAGGCGCCGGCGTGACCGTGCTCGCCACCCTGGCCGTCCGCGGCTACCAGGCGCTCGTGAGCCCACTGCTCGGGCCGCGGTGCAAGTACTACCCGAGCTGCTCACGCTATGCGATCGACGCCCTCCGCGACTACGGCTTCCTCCGGGGCCTCGTCCTCACCGGCTGGCGGCTCCTGCGTTGTAACCCGTGGAGTCACGGAGGCGTCGACCACGTGACCGACCAAACGCTCTTTCGCCGGAGGCGCGCGTGATCCTCGCGGGGATCCTCACGCCGATCGAGGACGCGCTCACGGCGGTCCTCGAGTGGCTGCACACGTCCGCGGGCCTCAACTGGGGTGTCGCGATCGTCGTCCTCACGCTGATGGTGCGGATCGTGATCGTCCCGCTCACGGTGAAGCAGATCCGCTCGATGCAGAAGCTCCAGGCGGTCGCTCCCGAGCTGAAGGCGCTGCAGCAGAAGTACAAGCACGACAAGCAGCG